>NZ_JBFULM010000014.1:0-1422 GCF_054049895.1 Pedococcus sp. P5_B7 | reverse complement strand
AGCGTCACCTGCGGCACCGCGATCAACGGCGCGGCCTGTCCGGCGCCGGCGGCGACGACAGTGGCGTTGATGCAAGGCGCGGGCATTGTGATCCCGACGTTACCGAACACCGGCAGCGTCACCTTCACCGTCTCCGGCACCGCCGGGGTCAGTGGCTCGATTGCCAACGTGGCGACGATTGCGCCGCCGGCCGGCACCAACGACAACACCGGCGGTAACAACAACAGCACCGCCAACACCGCCATCAATCCTCTTCCTGCCAACTTGGGTATTACGAAGACGAATGGCGTTGCGAGTGTCAATGCCGGAGCGGCCACCACCTATACCATCGTCGTCAGCAACGCCGGTCCCAATTCATCCGATGGTGCGATCTTCACGGATCCCGCGGTCGCCAATCTGACGGTGACGGGCGTGACCTGCGGTAGTGCAGCAGGCGGCGCGGCGTGCCCGGCACCTGCGTCGACGACAGTGGCACTAATGCAAGGTGCCGGCATCACCATACCGACGTTACCGAACGGCGGCAGCGTCACCTTCAGCGTGACCGGCACCGCGGGTGCCAGTGGCTCGATTGCCAACATCGCCAGCGTAGCCCGTCACCTGCGGCACCGCGATCAACGGCGCGGCCTGTCCGGCGCCGGCGGCGACGACAGTGGCGTTGATGCAAGGCGCGGGCATTGTGATCCCGACGTTACCGAACACCGGCAGCGTCACCTTCACCGTCTCCGGCACCGCCGGGGTCAGTGGCTCGATTGCCAACGTGGCGACGATTGCGCCGCCGGCCGGCACCAACGACAACACCGGCGGTAACAACAACAGCACCGCCAACACCGCCATCAATGCCCAGGCCAACCTGTCGATCACCAAGACCGACGGCATCGCCACGGTCAATGCCGGTGCGGCCACCACCTACACCATCGTCGTCAGCAACGCCGGCCCGGCCGCAAGCGACGGCGCGATCTTCACCGACCCGGCGGTCGCGAACCTCACCGTCACCGGCGTCACCTGCGGCTCACCGACCGGTGGTGCCACCTGTGCGGCGCCGGCCAGYGTCACCATCGCCGCGATGCAAGGTGCCGGCATCACCATACCGACGTTACCGAACGGTGGCAGCGTCACCTTCAGCGTGACCGGCACCGCGGGTGCGGCAGGCTCGATTGCCAACATCGCCAGCGTGGCCACGCCGGCCGGTGTGACCGACCCGACCCCGGGCAACAACAGCGCGACCGACACCGACACCATCCAGCCGGTGGCCGACCTGGCCATCGTCAAGACCGGACCGGCCGGCGTGAACAGCAACGGGGCCGTGAGCTACAGCGTGGTGGTGACCAACAACGGACCGTCGGCGGCCAACAACGCCATCTTCACCGACCCGGCGGTCGCGAACCTGACCGTCACCAGCGTCACCTGCGGCACCGCGATCAA
>NZ_JBFULM010000013.1:0-1367 GCF_054049895.1 Pedococcus sp. P5_B7 | reverse complement strand
TGTGTTACTTCGGCTGATCCCGGTCATCCGGGCTTCGGCTGTTGGGTAACACTGTTTCGGTTGATGGGTGACACCTACTTCGGTTGATGGGTGTCACTCGATCTGACCCTACGTTGCCCGCCCGGGACTTGGGCGCGTTTGACTCTGACCTCCCCGGCGCTTCGGCGCTGTTCGGTGCGCAGCAGGTAGTCGCCGTCGTAGAACTGCAGCACCTGGCCGGTGACCCAGACATCGATGTTGCGGCCGGCGGCCGCGACGCCGAGGCAGACCTGCTGCCAGTTCACGCACACCATGCCGACGGCCGATGCGCGGCGGGCCACCCAGTAGCCGTCGATCCGGTCCTCCGCCGGCCGCCCCGACCGTGAGGTCGTCCGCAGCGACGTCACCGGCGCTGGTGCGGTGGTCAGGAATCGTGCCGCAGGGGTGGCCATGTCCAGGGCCTGGTGCGGACGCCGGGTGTTGTACTCCTCGACCCAGTCGTCCAGCTCGGCCTGCGCGGTGGCCAGGTCGGGAAACACCCGGTCGGTGCGGAACTCGGTGCGCAGCGCCCGGTGGAAGCGCTCGATCTTGCCGGTGGTTGTCGGTGAGCGGGGCTGGGTCAGCAGGTGGGTGATCCCGTTCTCCCGACAGATCCGGTCGAACAACACCTCGACCGGTGGGGCGTTGAACCGGCCGGTGAACACCTTGCCGTTGTCGGTCAGGATCTGCTCGGGCACGCCGTAGGCACGCAACGCCGCGGCCAATCCCTCGCACACCCGTTGGGAGTTCTCTCGCAGCATCAGGTGGGCGCTGATGCAGAACCTGGAGTGGTCGTCGACCCCGGTCAGCGCCTTCGCGCGATGACCGTCGGCGAGCACGAACCCGCCCACCACATCCATTTGCCACAGCTCCATCGGAGCGCCGCGCTCCCAGCGCTTCCACTTGCGGTCCCGCCGTCGTCGGACAGCAACGTCGATCAGGTTCAACCGGACCAGCGCCCGGTACACCGCCGACTCGCTAGGCACCGGATCCAGCCCGCTCCGGGCCAKCTCGAAGACGAGCCGCCGCGGCCCCCAAGAGGGATGTGCCTGCCGCAGCCCGGCAATGGCCGCCTCGACCGCGGGACCCATTTGATGCGGACACGACCGTGGCCGATGAGACCGGTCACCCAGGTTCTCCAGCCCGCCACCCTCGTACCGCGACAGCCACTCATGAAGGGTCTTGCGTGCAACCCCGAACCGGGCCGCCACTTCGGTGACGGTCGCGCCCTCACCGATCACCGCCAACACCGCCTGATACCGCTGCTCAGCCACACTCATCTCCCGCATCTCGAGAGTGTCACCGATCAACCGGAGTAGAACTGTCACCCATCAACCGAGGGACTTCAG
>NZ_JBFULM010000012.1:0-1911 GCF_054049895.1 Pedococcus sp. P5_B7 | reverse complement strand
CCCGGACGGCAGCCGCGAAGCGGGCCGCCCGCGCCRCCGCCGCCCGTGCTGCCGAGGAGGCCGCGCGCCAGAAGGCCGCCGCCGAGGCTGCCGAGCTGGCCGCCTCGCAGAACCATCCCCGGCCCACGCCCCAGCCGGACAACCCGCCGCCCCCGCCGCCCTCGACGAATGGTGGCGTGTCCGCGGTCCTCGCCTACGCCCGCGCCCAGGTCGGCAAGCCCTACCAGTGGGGCGGCGACGGCCCGAACAGCTTCGACTGCTCCGGCCTCACGATGCGTGCGTGGCAGCGGGCCGGCGTGAACCTGTCGCACTACACCGGCGCCCAGTGGGGCGAGACCGCCCGCGTGGCGATCAGCGACCTGCGACCGGGCGACCTCGTCTTCTACGGCAGCTCGGGCGCCGACAGCCACCACGTCGGCCTCTACGTCGGCGATGGCCAGATGATCGAGGCGCCCTACACCGGCGCCAACGTCCGCTACGCCTCGATCTACCGCTCGGACCTCGTGCCCTATGGCGGCCGTCCCTGAGCACGGCACAGCCCCGGCAGACCGCCGGGGCGCGCTCCTGACGAGAGCGCGACGCCCGTCCGCCCGAGGACTGCTCTGCGGGTGACTCCGGGCGAAAACCATTGCGTGCCAATGGTTCTCCCTTGTGGATGACTGGCACCACGCATTCGAACAAGTGTACGATGAGGCTATGTCGATCAGCCCGGCGGCCGTGCAGCGAGACGAGGCGCAGCGTGACCTCTGGACGCGCACGGCCGAGGTCGCGGGACGGCTCAACCGGGTGCAGGGCGAGCTGGTCGACCTCGCTGTCGAGCTCATCGAGGGCGAGCACTGGGGTGACGGCGGGTTCCGGTCTCCGGAGCACTACTTCGTCGTCCGGGCCGGGCTGTCGCCCTCGCACGCGCGGGACGTGGTCGCGATCGCGAAGCGTCGTCATGAGCTGCCTGCGGTGTCCGAGGCCCTGCGGGACGGACTCCTGTCGCTCGACCAGACCGCCGTCGTGGCCCACCACGGGCCGGCGAGCCACCAGCAGTCCGCGGCCGGCTTCGCCCAGCACGCCACCGTGCCCCAGCTGCGCCGGGCGCTGAGCCGCCACGCGTTCGCCGCTACCCCGCCCGAGGTGCCCGCTTCCGGCCTGCCCGGGCAGGAGGACTCGGAGCGACGCGCGTGTGCGCGCCCGGACCTGTCGATGCACTACGACCACGACGGCCGCTTCCAGCTGCGCTACAGCGCCCCCGCACCGGTCGGGGCGCTCGTCGAGCAGGCGCTCAAGGAAGCCAAGGACGCGCTGTTCCTCGCGGCGTCCGCCGCCGGCGAGGGCGAGGCAACCGGTGCGGGTGACGCACCCGCCCTCCACCACATCGCGGCCACGGACCGCCCGACCTACGCCGACGCCCTCGAGGAGCTGGCCCAGCGGTCGCTGTCGTCGGTGACCTCGACCGGCCGGGCCAGCCACTACCGGGTCTACCTGCACCTGTCGACCGACGGCGGCTGGGTCAACGGCGGCGGGGCCATCCCCCGCCGGCTGCTCGACCGGTTCCTCTCCGACGGCGTGGTCCAGCCGGTCTGGGAGACCCAGGGACGGCCGGTCAGCGTCGGCCGGGCCATGCGGATCCTGCCGCAGCGGTCCCGCCGGCTGATCGAGGACCGCGACCGCGGCTGCCGGTTCCCCGGCTGCACCGCCACCCGGTTCGTGGAGATCCACCACCTGCACGACTGGGCCCAGGGCGGCGCCACCGACGACGACAACCAGGTCAGCCTCTGCCCGTTCCACCACGACGCGGTCGGCCGAGGCGACTACACCATCGCCGGCGACCCGACCCGCCCCGACGGCCTGGTCGTCACCACCCGCCACGGACTGCCGGTGCGACCCCCGACGGCCGTCGAGCTCGCCGCGCCACCGGGC
>NZ_JBFULM010000011.1:0-101680 GCF_054049895.1 Pedococcus sp. P5_B7 | reverse complement strand
TGCCGCGGGGGCGGGTGCCGCGGGGGCGGGTGCCGCGGGGGCGGGTGCCGCGGCCGGGGCGACGGTTGACGCGGCTGAGCCGACGCCCGTCTTCGCCGGCCTGGCCGGCGGGGTGGGGCGGTTGGCCGAGGTGCTGACCGAGTCCCTGCGGGGACGAGGAGTGACGATCCGCAGTGAGACCATCGTGCGCGAGCTGCACCGTGAGCCGGTCGCGGCGGGGGGCGGGTGGACCGTCGTCGTCGGTCCGCAGCCCCGACCCGAGCGGCTGCACGCCGACGCCGTGGTCCTGGCGACTCCGGCCGCCCCGACGAGCAGGCTGCTCGCCCCCCACCTGCCGCAGGCGTCCAGGGCGTTGCGGGAGATCGACTACGCGTCGATGGCGATCATCACGTTGGCCGTGGGCGCCGACGGTCCGCACACCGTGCCCCTTCCGGGCTCGGGGTTCCTCGTCCCTGCAGTGGAGGGGCGCACGATCAAGGCGAGCACGTTCTCGTCGACCAAGTGGGCGTGGACCGCCGACGCTGCGGGTGACCTGTCTTTCCTGCGCGCGTCGGTGGGCCGCTATGGCGAGACCACGGACCTCCAGCGACCCGATGACGAGCTGGTCGCGATCGCGGTGGCGGAGGTCAGTGAAGCCCTCGGGCACCAGCTGCCCCGCATCGTCGACACGCACGTCCAGCGATGGGGCGGGGCCCTGCCGCAGTACGCGGTCGGTCATCTCGACCGGGTCGCCAGGATCCGCGCCGACACCGCGACCGCACCGGGGCTGGAGCTGGCCGGCGCGGCATACGGTGGCGTCGGGATCCCGGCGTGCATCGCCAGCGGTCGCGCGGCGGCGCAGGCGGTGGCCACCCACCTGCGGGCGCGGTCGGCGGGCACGGGAGGATAGGGGCATGAGCGAGCCGCACCCCTCCAACCCCAACGCCGCCCGGATCCGCGAGATCAACGAGTCGATCCGCTATGCGATGTGGTCGGTGTTCGCGGTCAACGGTCCCTTGGGTGACGACCGTGAGGTGATGGCCAAGGAGGTCGAGGACCTCTTCGCGTCGCTGGCGGACGAGGGTGTCGTGACCCGTGGCGTCTACGACATCGGGGGTCTGCGCGCCGACGCCGACTTCATGGTGTGGTGGCACGCCGAGCGGATCGAGGACGTGCAGCGGGCCTACCGCGCCCTGCTGCGCACCGACTTCGGCCACCTGCTCGAGCCGACCTGGTCAGCGGCCGCGCTGCACCGGCCGGCGGAGTTCAACAAGAGCCACATCCCCGCGTTCCTCGCCGACGAGGCGCCGAAGGACTTCATCTGCGTCTACCCGTTCGTGCGGTCCTACGAGTGGTACCTACTGCCGGACGCCGAGCGCCGCGACATGCTCCGCGAGCACGGCCAGCAGGCGCGCGACTTCCCCGACGTGCGCGCCAACACCATCGCGTCGTTCGCGCTCAACGACTACGAGTGGATCCTGGCCTTCGAGGCGGACGAGCTGCACCGCATCGTCGACCTGATGCGCGAGCTGCGGGCGTCGCGGGCTCGGATGCACGTCCGCGAGGAGCTGCCCTTCCACACCGGCCGACGCGTCGAGGTCGGCGAGCTCATGGCGTCGCTGCGCTGAGCGAGGGTCCCCCTTTATCGGGTCTAGGGCCTTGGTTGCGCTTCACCCGAGGAGGGTTCTCGGGTGAACAGCAACGTTCTCGGTCAAGGTCGGCGCCGCTGAGGGATCCGCCTGTCCACTGGTGCTCACGGTCGCGGCGTCCTGTCCACAGGTCGTTGGACTGACGATTGCCCGTGTGACGGCTGCGTCCGACGGTGGCGCCCATGGACACCCACCTCCTCGACCTCGCCATAGCTCAGTCAGGGCTGCTCAGCACCGCACAGGCTCACGCCGCCGGGTTGGACCGATGGGGGTTGCGTCGTCTCGTCCACCACCGTGAGCTGCTGAGCGTGACCCGCGGGGTGTATGCCGTGCGGACCGAGTCCGAGGGCGAGCTCAGCAGGGAGGCGATGCACCTGCGCTTGGGACGCGCCATGGCGTTGCTCTATCGCGACTGCAGGCTCGCCGGTCACACCGCGCTTGTCGCGCTGGGCCTCCCCGCGTGGGGCGCCGACCTCTCGCGGGCGCAGCTGGAGCGGCCAGTACAAGCGGAGGTGCTGACCCAGGATGCGGTGATCCGACCGGTGTTCGAGCTGCGGCGCCAGACGGCCGACGACGAGTCCATCGAAGAGGTGCCGAGGGACGAGGTGGTGATGGCCGAGGTGGTGATGGCCGAGGGAAAGGGTGCAGGGTTGCGGCCCACGCGCGGTGAGGGCCCCGAGCCGGAGGACCTCACGACCGCGATGGACGTCGAGCATCCTGCGACCGTGTCGCCGGCGATTGCGCTCATCCAGCACACTCTGCAGAACGGCGCGGCCGCAGGTGTCGTTGCCGTCGACGCCGCGCTCCGCCAAGCGATGGTCGGCACCGAGGAGCTGGAGCTGCTGGCTGATCGCGTCCGAGGGTGGCCACGATCCAGCCGCGTGCGCACCGTGCTTACCCATGCCGACGGGAGGTCAGAGTCCGTGGGTGAGTCCAGACTGCGGTTCGGTCTGGCGATGCTGGGCATCGAGCTGATCCCGCAGGTCCGCATCACGAATGAGCACGGGGCGATCGTCGCCCGAGTCGACTTCCTGGTCGCCGGGACGAACGTCGTGGTCGAGTTCGACGGCTTGGTGAAGTATCGCGACGGCGGTTCACAGGCCCTGGTGGCGGAGAAGCGGCGGGAGGATGAGCTGCGTCGCCTGGGCCATGGGGTCGTGCGCGTCATCTGGTCGGAGCTCGACCGCCCGGGATTGATCGCGGCGCGGATTCGGGCGGCCGCCTCCCCAGGGAAGGTTGCGCTTCACCCGAGAACGGACGTCGGGTGAAGCGCAACAAAGCCCCTAAACCCGATAAAGGGGAGGTCAGGCCTTTGGGCGCATCGTCAGGCTGATGCTGTTGATGCAGTAGCGCTGGTCGGTCGGGGTGCCGTAGCCCTCGCCCTCGAAGACGTGCCCGAGGTGGCTGCCGCAGTTGGCGCACCGGACCTCGACGCGCTTCATGCCCATCGTGACGTCCTCGATGTACTCCACCGACTCACCGGCGAGCGGCGAGTAGAAGGACGGCCAACCGCAGTGGCTGTCGAACTTGGTGTCCGAGGTGAACAGCTCCGCGCCACAGGCGCGACAGGCGTAGACGCCCTCGGTCTTGGTGTCGGTGTACTCGCCGACGTAGGGGCGCTCGGTGCCGGCTTGGCGGAGCACCTGGTACTCGGCCGGGCTGAGCTCGGCGCGCCACTCCTCGTCGGTCTTGGACACGGCGTACGTGCGGTCGGTCTGCTCCATGCTCACGCTGCGACTCCTTCGCGGGACGGTGACGGTGTTTCGTCGGCGGTATTTCGTCAAGAGGTGCTTCACGACCATCTCAACGCAATCGGCGTCCATTCTGGTCCCGACCATCCTGACGGCCCGGTGACGGGCGCCCCGGCTAGGCTCGCGCCATGGCGGCCAAAGCAACCGAGCTGGAAGTCCCGGGGGGTCCTGAGGGGTCGCGGCTGGTCCGCGTCTCCAGCCCTGACCGGCTGATCTGGCCCGACGACGGGATCACCAAGCTCGACCTCGCGCAGTACGCGGTCGAGGTGTCGGACCCCTTCATGGGCGCGCTGGGCAACCGCCCGGTGACGCTCCAGCGGTTCCCCGAGGGCATCACCGGCGAGGAGTTCTGGACCAAGAACCCGCCCAAGGGGATGCCCGACTTCATCAACCCGGTCATGTGCACCTACCCCTCCGGTCGCAAGCACCTCCAGGTGGTGGTCGACGAGCCGGCCGCCGTCGTGTGGGCGATGCAGATGAACACCGTGACCTTCCACCCCTGGCCGGTGCGGACCAGCAACGTCGACAACCCCGACGAGCTGCGGATCGACCTCGACCCCCAACCCGGGCGCGACTTCAAGGACTCGGTCGAGGCGGCCCTGGTCCTGCGCGAGCTGTTGACCGAGCTCGGGCTCACGGGGTGGGCGAAGACCTCCGGCAACCGCGGGGTGCACGTCTTCGTCCGCGTCGCGCCCACGCACGAGTTCCTCGACGTGCGGCACGGGGTCATCGGCATCGCGCGCGAGCTCGAGCGTCGGCTGCCCGACCTCGTCACGACCTCCTGGTGGAAGGAGGAGCGGGGCGAGCGCGTCTTCGTCGACTTCAACCAGGCGTGCCGTGACCGCACCATCGCGTCCGCCTACAGCCCGCGCCCGCTGCCCGGGGCCCCGGTGAGTTTGCCGGTCAGCTGGGACGCGCTGCCGGGCGTCAGCCCCGGCGACTTCACCGTGCGGACCGTCCCCGGCATCGTGGCGGCCTACGGCGATGCCTGGGCCGGGATGGACGACGCGGTGGGGGATGTGGCCGCGGCGATCGCGTTGTGGGACAAGGACATCGAGGAGCGGGGACTCGGCGAGCTGAACTTCCCCCCGGACTACCCGAAGATGCCGGGGGAGCCGCCCCGCGTGCAGCCGAGCAAGCGTCGCAAGGACAAGTCCGACGAGGACTACATGCCGCCCAAGGCCGAGCGCGACGCCGACCTGCGCACGGTGTGGGGTCCGGTGGTGCCACCGGTGGCCCCGATGCTGGCTAAGCCCGTCAAGGGGATCCCGACCGGTGACTACCTGTTCGAGCCCAAGTGGGATGGCTTCAGGTCGATCATCTTCCGGTCCGGTGACCAGGTCGAGATCGGCAGCCGCAACGAGAAGCCGATGACGCGCTACTTCCCCGAGGTGGTGGAGGCGGTGCTGGCCAACTTCCCGGAGAAGTGTGTGGTGGACGGCGAGATCGTCCTGATCGGCGACACCGGTGACCGACTCGACTTCGACGCACTGCAGCAACGGATCCACCCAGCCGCCAGCCGGGTGAAGAGGCTGGCAGCGGAGACGCCGGCGAGCTTCGTCGCGTTCGACCTGCTGGCGATCGGCGACGAGGACCTCACCGAGCGCCCGTTCGCGGAGCGGCGCGCGCGCCTGGCGGAGGCCTTCGCGGAGGTCCAGCCGCCCATCCACCTGACCCGTGCCACCGACGACCCGTCGGTCGCGCAGGAGTGGTTCGAGCAGTTCGAGGGAGCCGGGCTCGACGGCGTCATCGCCAAGCCGCTCGACATCGCCTACGTCCCGGACAAGCGGCTGATGCTCAAGATCAAGCACGAACGCACCGCCGACTGCGTCGTGGCCGGCTATCGCACCCACAAGAGCGGCGACGACGCGATCGGCTCCCTACTGCTGGGTCTGCACACCGACGACGGCTCGCTGCAGAGTGTCGGCGTCATCGGGGCCTTCCCGATGGCCCGGCGCAAGGAGCTGTTCGAGGAGCTCCAGCCCCTGGTCACCGACTTCGACCACCACCCGTGGGCGTGGGCCGCCCAGGAGATGGGCAGCCGCACCCCGACCACCGGGGCGACCTCGCGGTGGAACGCCGGCAAGGACCTGTCCTTCACCCCGCTGCGGCCGGAGCGGGTGGTCGAGGTGAAGTACGACCACATGGAGGGCATCCGGTTCCGCCACACGGCTCAGTTCGTGCGCTGGCGTGCGGACCGGACGCCGGAGTCCTGCACCTACGACCAGCTCGAGGAGCCGGTCAGCTTCGACCTCGCCGACGTGCTGGGCGAGACCGCCACCCAGAAGCACGGGTCGGGGGAGAAGTAGTGGCGGCCTCGTCCACCCCCGCCCGGAAGGCAGCCATCGCCGGAGCGGTCACGGCGGGCTCGCTGGCCGCAGCGGGCGCGCTCAGCACCCTGGGCGCGGCGTCCTACTTCGCCCGCCGGGTGCTGACGCCCGACCGCCAGCGCCCGGACGACACCCAGATCCTCGCGGTCGAGGGCGACTCGGTGACCTTGGGCGTCAGCCCCGACACGCTCTCGCCAGGGCGCTACGGACTCTGGCTCGACGGCGACCGCGGTCATGCGCGGGTGGGTGAGGTGCTGGAGGTCCATGAGGGTTCCGGCCGCGTGCGCCGTGAGCTCCTGGGGGTCGACTTCGGGCAGCTCACCAGCGGGTTCGGCCGTTGGAACCAGTACTACTTCGCGAGCCCTCCCGACCGTTCGCTCGGGTTGCGCACGGAGTACGTCGACGTGGACACCGAGCTCGGCACCATGCCGGCCTGGGTCGTGCCCGCGCCGGCCCAGTCGGACCGCTGGGCGATCCTCGTCCACGGTCGTGGCGCCCGGCGTCAGGAGGGCCTGCGCGCGGTGCGCCCCCTGCACGACGCGGGCATCAACGTCATCATCCCCAGCTACCGCAACGACCTCGGTGCCCGCAGTGGCCCCGACGGCCGCTACAACCTCGGTCTCTCCGAGTGGCGTGACATACAGGACGCGGGGCTGCTCGCGGTGCAGCGAGGGGCGCGGGAGCTGGTGCTGGTGGGCTGGTCGATGGGTGGCGCCATCGTGCTGCAGACCCTCGGACGGTCATGGCTCGCCGAGCACGTCACCCACGTGATCCTCGACGCCCCGGTCATCGACTGGGGAGACGTGATCGCGCACCACGCGCGAGCCAACGGCATACCCGCTCCCATCGGTGGGCTGAGCCGCGCGCTCATGGGGCGGCGCTCGGCGCGGCGGCTCGTGGGCGTGCACGACCCGGTGGACGTGGCGAAGACCAACTGGGTGTCGCGCGCGGGCGAGCTGCAGCACCGCGTCCTGCTGATCCACTCGGTCGATGACGAGTTCGTCCCGGTCGGACCGTCGCTCGCCCTCGCCGGGGCGCGGCCCGACCTCGTGACGATGGAACGGTGGGACCGCGCCAGGCACACCAAGGAGTGGAACGTCGACCCCGAGCGCTGGGAGGCGTCCGTGTCGGAGTTCGTCAGCTCGTGACCCAGCGCGCCTGTCAGCGGTTGACGAACCAGCGGCTGAGGATGGTGCCGTCCTCCTCGAGGAGGAGCGTCGGCGACGCAGGCAGGTTGAGGTTCGGACCGCGCGCGATGGTGGGGTGCTCGCCCCCGACGAGGATCGGCGACCACGTGAGGTCGAGCTCGTCGACCACCCCCGCGGCCAGCATGCTGTTGAGCAGGCTCGGGCCACCCTCGCAGAGGATCTGGCGGAAACCCTTGTCCTCCAACATGTTGCGCATCTTCAGGAAGTCCACCTGGTCCTGGCCGCAGGTCAGGACGAACTCCTCGCCTAGGGCCTCCCGTGAGGCTTCCAGCACGGCGGGGTCGGCGCCCTCCCGGGTGATCAGGTAGACCGAGCCGAACGGGCCGTCGACCACGCTCGGCGGCACCTTGCCCTGGTGGCTGACCACCATGAGCACGGGCGCCCTCGGGTCATCGGCCCGCAGGGACGGGTAGCCCTCGGCCCGCACGGTGCCCGCGCCGACGACCACGACGTCGGTGAGTCGGCGCAGCAGGTCGAACACGACGTGGTCGGCCGGCGTGTTGATGCTCCCCGAACGGTCGTCGGCCCCGTTGGCGGCACCGTCGAGGCTGGCCACGAAGTTGGCCCGGAGCCATCGGCGGGCCGGCGCGACGTAGAGGTCCGCGAGGGTGGCGGCGTCGACGTTCACGCCGGGGGCATGGGTGCTGGACGAGTCGAGCAGCAGGCGCATGTCCCACAGTGTTGCATTTATCCCCTGACTCCCGTCACTAGGCTGCGCTCGTGCCTGGCTCGCTCGTGGACCGATTCCCGCAGCTCGACCGTGGACGGCTGGTGCGCGAGCTCGTGCCGCCGCCCCGCTTCGACGCCGAGCGCTTCACGACCTACCGACCCGATCCGGTGGAGCCCTCCCAGGCCGCGGCGGTCACGCGGCTGGAGGGGTATGCCGCGGGGCTGGGACAGCGCTCAGGCGGCGGGTGGTTCGGGCGTCGCAAGGCTGCCGCCGACGACGGGCGCGGGATCTACCTCGACGGCGGGTTCGGGGTGGGCAAGACCCACCTGCTCGCGTCGCTGTGGCACGAGGCCCAGGGCGACAAGGCCTTCGGGACCTTCGTGGAGTACACCAACCTCGTGGGCGCCCTCGGCTTCCAGCCCACCGTCGAGGCGTTGAGCGGGCACCAGCTGGTCTGCATCGACGAGTTCGAGCTCGACGACCCCGGCGACACGGTGCTGATGGCCACGCTGCTGTCCCGACTGGCCGGCGCCGGGGTCTCGCTGGCCGCCACCTCGAACACGCTGCCCGATGCGTTGGGCCAGGGGCGGTTCGCAGCGGAGGACTTCCTACGCGAGATCCAGTCGCTCTCGGCCCGGTTCGAGGTGCTCACGGTGGACGGGCCCGACTACCGACACCGCGACACCGTGGACAGCCCGCCGCCGTCGTCCGAGGACGAGGTGCGCGAGGGCGTCGACGGCGAGGGCGGCGTGCTCGATCACTTCGTCGATGTGACGCGACACCTCGCCCACGTGCACCCGAGCCGCTACCGCGCACTGCTCGACGGGGTCACCGCTGTCGGCTGGACCCACGTGCGGCCGGTCACCGACCAGGCCGTGGCCTTGCGCCTGGTCGTCCTGGCCGACCGTCTCTACGACGCTGACCTCCCGTTGTACGCCAGCGGTCTCCCGCTCAACGAGGTCTTCTCCGCCGAGATGTTGGCGGGCGGCTACCGCAAGAAGTACTACCGAGCGATCAGTCGACTGACCGCACTGGCACGCCACCCAGAGTACTGAGTCGCCCGACATCCCTCGCGCGGCACGACCGGCACTGACAGGATGCGGGAATGAGCAAGGGCAAGAAGGACAAGGGCGCGAAGGACAGCGGCAAGAACCTCAAGAAGGCCAAGGGGGACAAGAAGTCCAAGGTCGCCGGGCTCGACGCGACGGTGGCCTCGGACAAGGGTGTTCCGGCACCCTCGAGCTTCGCCGACGCGCTGAGGGTGGGCGAGGGCTTCATCCTCGCCGACCTCGATCCGCGCTCGACCCCGGGGTTCGACGGCGACAAGGCGGCCGGCGAGGAGGCCCTGGCCGCCCGGGCCGGCGAGATCAGCCAGTTCCAGGAACGGTTGTATGCCGAGTCCAAGGGGTCGGTGCAGCGTTCCCTGCTGCTCGTGGTGCAGGGCATGGACACCTCGGGCAAGGGCGGCATCATGCGCCACGTCGTGGGACAGATGGACCCCCAGGGCGTGAAGTACACGGCCTTCAAGGCTCCCTCGCGTGAGGAGCGCGCGCACCCCTTCCTCTGGCGGATCCGCAACGCCCTGCCGGCTCCCGGACAGGTCGGGGTCTTCGACCGGTCGCAGTACGAGGACGTCCTCATCGTGCGGGTCCACGAGCTGGTGCCGCGCGCGACCTGGTCTCGCCGCTACGCGCAGATCAACGACTTCGAGGCCAAGGCGGCCGCCGCCGGCACGACCATCGTCAAGGTGATGCTCAACATCTCCTCCGACGAGCAGAAGGCGCGGCTCACCGAACGGCTCGACCGTGAGGACAAGCACTGGAAGTACAACCCGGGCGACGTGGACGAGCGGCTGCACTGGCCGGAGTACCAGGCGGCCTACCAGGCAGTCTTCGAGAAGACGTCCACCGCAGCAGCGCCCTGGTTCGTCGTGCCGGCCGACCGAAAGTGGTACGCCCGCCTCGCCGTCCAGAACCTCGTCCTCGAGCACCTGGCCCAGATGGACCCGCAGTGGCCCCCAGCGGACTTCGACGTCGAAGCCGAGAAGGAGCGACTCGCCAAGTCGTGACTGGGTCGCGATGAGTTCGGCACGCTCTGCCGGTCGGTACTCGTAGGGGACCGACGTGGGTCGGCCCTGACCACCTCCACGGAAGGAGCAACGATGCTCAGCGAGTCCAAGGCCTTCAGCGGTTTCTCGGTGCCCGACACCGAGGCCGCCCGCGCGTTCTACGCCGACAAGCTCGGGCTGGAGGTGACCGAGGACCACGGCATCCTGCAGATCCAGCTGGGCGGCGGCCACCACGCCATCGCCTACCCCAAGCCCGACCACGTGCCGGCCGGCTTCACGATCCTCAACTTCCCGGTCGCTGACATCGAGGCGACCGTCGACGACCTGACCTCGCGTGGTGTCGTGTTCGAGAAGTACGAGGGCACCCAGATGGAGACCGATGCCAAGGGCATCTTCCGCAAGGGCGGCCCGCTCATCGCCTGGTTCACCGACCCGGCGGGGAACGTGTTGTCCGTGATCGAGGGCCAGGGCTGATCGAGGACCAGGGCTGATCGAGGACCAGGGCTGATCAGCCGCTGCCCCGCCCCCGACCCGCTCCTACGCGCTGAACGCCCGGTCGACGATCACCCGAGCGTGGGTGGCCGACAGACCGGCGTCGAGGGTGCCGAACGTCACGCCGTGCTGCCCACCGAGACGGCTGGCGACGAACGCGTCCGCGACCTCGGTCGGAGCGTGCCGGGCGAGCAGCGAGGCCTGCAGCGTCACCGCAAGCTGCTCCACGACGTGCCGCGCGCCGGCTTGCGCGCCCGGCTCCGCGGCATACCGGACGACGTCGTCGACCCGCGCGATCGCGGCGTCGAGGACGGAGCTGTGCCCGTGCGCCAGCGCGAGCTCCTTGCGGAACGCCTCGACCGACACTGGTTCGCGCGTGATGGCACGCAGGACGTCGAGCGCGTTGACGTTGCCCGAGCCTTCCCAGATCGAGTTGAGGGGGGCCTCGCGGTAGAGCCGGGCCAGGCCGTTCTCCTCGACGTAACCGTTGCCGCCCAAGCACTCCAGCGCCTCGGCAACCATGGGCGAAGTGCGCTTGCAGACCCAGTACTTGCCCACGGCGACGCCCAGCCGCGAGAGCGCGGTGTCACCCTCGTCGACGGCGTGGGCGAGGCGCAGGGCCAGCGTGGTCGCGGCCTCGACCTCGAGCGCCAGGTCGGCGAGGACGTTCGCCATGAGGGGCTGGTCGACGAGCAGCGCACCGAAGGCCGACCGGTGGCGGGCGTGGTGGACCGCACGCACCAGCGCCGCGCGCATCGTGGACGCCGAGCCGAGGATGCAGTCGAGGCGGGTGGCCGCCACCATGTCGAGGATCGTGCGGATGCCTCGGCTCTCGTCGCCGACCCGCACGCCCCAGGTGCCGTCGAGCTCGACCTCCGACGAGGCGTTGGAGCGGTTGCCCAGCTTGTCCTTGAGGCGTTGCAGCGCAAAGGGATTGCGTGTGCCGTCGTCGAGCGCGCGCGGCACGAGGAAGCAGCCCATGCCGGCCTCCGTCTGGGCGAGCACGAGGAACCCGTCGCTCATCGGCGCAGAGCAGAACCACTTGTGACCCGTCAGGCGGTAGGTGTCGCCGCCCTCGACCGGACCGCCCGCTGTGGCGACCGCCCGGGTGGTGTTGGCGCGCACGTCCGAGCCGCCCTGCTTCTCGGTCATCCCCATCCCCACGAGGGCCCCACGCTTCCGGTCGAGCGGTCGCAGCCCGAAGTCGTAGCTGCGCGAGGCGATCTGGGGCAGCCAGCGCTGCTGGAGCGCGGGGTTGGCAGCGAGAGCCGGCGCGGCGGCATACGTCATGGAGATGGGGCAGAGGTGACCCTGTTCGTTCTCCGACCAGGCGATGAAGCCGGCGGCTCGGCGCACGTGCGCCCCGCTGCCCGTCGGCCGGGTCCACGGCTCGGCGGTGAGGCCGGCGCCGACAGCGACGGTCATCAGCTCGTGCCACGCGGGGTGGAAGTCCACCTCGTCGAGGCGTTCCCCGGTGGGGGAGTGGGTGCGCAGGACCGGCTCGTTCTCGTTGGCCTGCACCGCCCATTCGCGCGCCTCGGCACTCCCCGCGCGGGCGCCCAGGGCGCATACCTCGTCGTATGCCGCCTGGCTGGCCCAGCGTCGCAGGCCCTCCTCGAGGGCGGGCTGGGAGGTGACGGTGTTGGCGTCGGGGAGCGGGGGTACCTGGTTGGTCACGGCGTGGGTGGGCACGGGGGCACACTATGCCGGGATACCGTGACGGGGTGACTCCCAAGGCTCGGGTACGGCGCGCACTGCTCCGCGTGCCCGGCGCCATGCCCGCGGCGAGGCTCACGGTGGAGACGATCCGGGTCTGCTTGCGCTACCGGGTGACCGGCCTGGCGTCGGAAGCCGGGTTCTTCATGCTGCTGTCGCTGCCACCCCTCGTGCTGGGGTTGTTCGGTGGCGTGGGGTATGTCGGCGGGTGGCTCGGCAACGACATCGTCAAGGACCTGATCAAGGGGATCCAGGACTTCTCGTCGGAGTTCCTGGTGGCAAACGTCGTCGACCAGATCATCCTGCCGACCGCGAACGACGTGCTGCAGAACGGCCGTGGCGACCTCATCTCGCTGGGCTTCCTGCTGTCGATCTGGTCGGGGTCGCGCGCCCTCAACGTCTTCGTCGACACCATCTCGATCATGTACGGGCAGTCGGGGGAGCGGGGGATCGTGCGCACCCGCGCGCTGTCCCTGACGTTGTACTTCCTGTCCCTGCTCGTCGGCATCATCGTGATCCCGCTGGTCGTCATCGGCCCGTCGTGGCTCGGTGACCTGCTGCCCGAGGAGGTGCACTTCCTCACCTACCTCTACTGGCCGGTCGTGAGCGTCCTGGCCGTGGCGAGCATCGCGACGCTGTTCCACATCTCCACGCCCAGGCGGTCGCCGTGGCTGCGCGACGTGCCGGGGGCGGTGCTGACGCTCGTGATCTGGGTGCTGGCGTCGTTCATCCTCCGGGGGACGCTGACGGCGTCCGTGAGTGGGGGCACGTCGATCTACGGTCCGCTGTCGACCCCGATCGTCCTGCTGATCTTCCTCTACGCCCTGGCCATCGCGGTCCTCATCGGGGCGGCCCTCAACGCGGCCATCCGCGCCATGTGGCCGGTCGAGGACCGGCTCTCCCTGCGGGCCAAGGGCGTCGAGTGGGTCAAGGGCTGGGCGAAGCGGCGCAAGGCTTCCACCCGACCGGTCAACGGCCCTGAGGCGTCGGCCGAGGCTGCCGCTGCGGGCGCAGCGCAGGCCGACGAGGAGCTGTCGACGTCGGTGAAGGCGCTGCGCGACGAGGCGCGAAAGCCGCTGACCCCCATGCCGCGGACGCCTGGAACCGACACCGACGACACCCAATTTGGAGACGACGCCGATGATCGGATAATGTCTGCACGCACGCGCAGCGGGTGAAACACCCCGTTCAACACCAATAGCGCGTGAATGCGGATGTAGCTCAGTTGGTAGAGCGCAACCTTGCCAAGGTTGAGGTCGCCGGTTCGAGCCCGGTCATCCGCTCGGAGGGTTTGACCGCCTTCACGGTGGAGTGGCCGAGAGGCGAGGCAGCGGCCTGCAAAGCCGCGTACACGGGTTCAAATCCCGTCTCCACCTCGACACGTACGAACCCGAAAAGCACCACCCGGGGCGATTGGCGCAGTGGTAGCGCGCTTCCTTGACACGGAAGAGGTCACTGGTTCAAACCCAGTATCGCCCACCAGCACGAAACGGCCCCTGACCTGCGGATGCGCAGACCAGGGGCCTTCGCCTTTGTAGGCACGTGGCCTTCAGCGAGTTCCTCCACGCCCGGATCACGAGGCAGGAGATCCGCTGCCGGACTCTGCTCGAGACCGCGGAGTTGTCGCCCGCGGCGTGTGGGGCCGCCCTCGGCGTGGGTGTCAGTCATGGGTCGTCCGTTCGGTTGTTCTATCCGCGGTTGAGCGAATGGATGCCGTGTGACGGGGTAGGACACAGTTCGAGTCCAGCCAGGACGAGCCTTTCCGACCGAGGAGTTGCCCGGATGGCCCAGCGAGCCCGTCACGCACAGGAACCCACCAAGCGCACCTACCGGACTACCCCCATCTGGCAAGACCTCGCGCTGCTCACCCTCGTCGTGGTTGTGGGGGTCGGCCTGTTCCTCACCTGGACCAAGTTCAGGTGAGCCGCAGGGCGTGACCCCCGCCCTCCCTTCGTCGTTATCCGTAGCATCGGTGTACTCAGTCCTTGGTGGGAAGGGCGTGTGGCATGTGGCGGCGATTCCTCGAACGATTCGTGCCCCTCATGGAAGATGGCCCGTCGGTGCTCGACCGACTGGATGGTGCCGGCGGTCCTCTCGTCAGGGCGCTCCTGGAGGGCGCGGCCGACAGCCAACCTCAGCCACCGAGTCGCGTGGTTGCCGGCGCGGAGGAGTCCTCCCCCCATCAACCCCGCGGGCGGTAGGGCGATTCGTCGGTTCGCCCAGCGGCCAGGAACCCGGCCCCGCAGTCGCTGATGGCGTCGCCCAGCTCCCGGTACCCACGGTTGTAGGCGTGCCGTTGCCCGGATCAAGGCCGTGGCCAAACGAGAGCATGACCTGGAGCAGGGCATGTCGAAGCAGGTGGTGGGCCCGGCTGCAGGTAACCTGTTGCCGAGTTCGGGGGCCATAGCAATGAGTGAGGGTGAGCGATGGTTTTGACCTCCGCAGGCGTGCAGGCGCTGCGGGGACTGTCAGAGCTGATGAACCGCGCGAGCGGGCAGGAGCGTCTGCAGGACCTGCTCGACCTGATCGTCGAGGGCGCAGCGGACGTCGTCGGCTTCCGCGTCGCTGCGATCAGTCTGCTGCGACCGGACGACGAGCTCGAGGTCGTCGCGGTGGCCGGTGACCCCGGCGCCCATGAGGAGCTGATGGGGCGACGGACCCCGCGCGCCCTGGTCGAGGCCGAGTTCGAGATCGCCGAGCGGTGGGGCACGCTGCGGTTCGTCCCAGCGGACCGACTGCCGCAGACGGCGCAACGCGGATGGGTGGCGGAGGGATGGGCGGACGGCGCGACCGGTGACCCGGATGCCTGGCACCCGCTGGACACGCTGTTGGCTCCTTTCTACGACGTCACCGGCACCTGGCTCGGCATCATCTCGGTGGACCTTCCGATCAGCGGCAAGCGGCCCGACGAGGTGCAGCAGGGTCTGCTGGAGGTGTTTGCGAACCAGGCTGGCATCGCGATCAACGGGGCGCAACAACGGCTCGCGCTCACCGAACGGGCCCGCCTCGCGGCCGCGGTGCACACGGTCGCCCGCATCTCCCAGGAGTTTCTCGACCCTGCTCGCGCCGTCGAAGCGGTCGTCGGACCGGTGTTGGATGGCCTGGACGGCTCCGCGATCTGGGTCAGGGTCTTCTCCGACCGGAGCTCAACGAGTGCCGAGGACTTCGTCGTGCACGCGGGCCTGGGGGCGCCGAATGCCCCCGCTGAGGTCATCAACCTGGTGCGGCGCGTCGCGCAGCACTGTTGGCGAGAGCGGACGGCCGGGATGATCCGCGCCGGGGCCAGCGAGCCGCAGGGACTGTTGAGCGAGGCGGAAATCGGCACCATGCTCACGTTCACCGCCCCCTTCGGTGGCGGCTCGTTGATGCTCGCGCCGATCGGCTCAGGCACCCAGTGCCTCGGCCACCTCGTCATCGCCCGCTCGGCCGACGAGGCACTCTGGAGCGATGCGGAGGCAGCGGCGGCCCTGGAGATGGGCCGTGACATCGGGAGGGCCGTCGTCAACGGGCGCCTGCTCGACCTCGAACGACGGCTGGTCGAGCAGCTGCGCCGCAGCGACCGCGCCAAGACCTCCTTGTTCGCGACGGTGGCCCACGAGCTCAAGAACCCGCTCGCGTCCATCGTCGGACACGTGGAGCTGCTTCAGGACGACCCACAAGAAGACGCCGGCTGGTCCCTGGGCGTCATCGAGCGCAACACCCACCGGCTCCAGGCGCTGGTTGACGACCTGCTCACCTTGTCGAAGGTCAGCGACCCGGACCGGCCACTGGTCAGCAGCCGGCTGGACCTCGCGCACCTGACGCAGGACGCGATGGACATGTTCCGGCCAACCGCCGAACAACGGGGGATCAGCCTGACCAGTGACCTGGTCGAGGGGGAAGCGGTGGTGCTCGGCAACGCCGAGGAGCTCGGCCGGGTCCTGGACAACCTGGTGAGCAACGCCGTGAAGTTCAGTCCAGACCACGGGGCGGTGCGGCTCAGCGCACGGCGCGACCATGAATCCCTCGTCCTGCTCTGCGCCGACGAGGGAATGGGCATCTCCGACGAAGACCAGCAGTCGCTGTTCACCGAGTTCTTCCGCGGCACCAACCCCGCGGCCCTGCAAGTCCCCGGCACCGGCCTGGGGCTGAGCATCGTCACCCGGATCGTGGCGCGCCACGGCGGCTCGATCACCGTGGAGTCGGAGCTCGGCAGGGGCACGACCTTCCGCGTTGGCCTTCCGGCCGCCTGAAGGTCCACGCGCGGCCCACGACACGACGTGGCCTAGGGTCGGGGAACGGGTCGAGCCGGAGAGAGACGGAGCCATGTGCCACTACTGCGGGTGTCGAGAGATGCCCCTGCTCAGGGACTACATCGCCGAGCACGAGCGCGCGACCAACCTCGGGGGTGACGCGGTGCGGGCCATCGACCGTGGTGAGCTGGCCGGGGCCAGCGTGCTGTTGGGTGCCATGGCGGCTGAGCTGCGCTCCCACTGGCAAGGCGAGGAGAACGGCCTGTTCGCCGTCATGGGGCGCGACCCCCTGGCGGCGGAGCACATCGGGCCGCTGGTGCAGGAACACAGGGAGCTGGCGGGCTTGCTCGCCACCGCGGACCTGGGCGACCCTGCCGACCAGGAGCGGATCCGGGCCGCCGTGTCGGAGCTGCACGAGCACATCGCGAAGGAGGAGGACGGCCTGTTCCCGGCCTCGCTCATCGCTCTGGGCGGCGACGAGTGGGACGCGTCGATGGTGGCCTGGCAGGAGGCCCACCCCGGCGAGACGATGATCAGCGGCTGAGGGGCTGGAGCACCTCGACCGCGGTCTCACCTGGCGCCGACTGCCGCCGTTCACGACCTCAGGGCGGTCAGCTGATGCGGTCCCAGCCACGCCGTGGCCGGTGGCTGCCGAGCTGGGCGTCGTCGCGGCTGCGGTAGACGATGTAGGGGCGGGTCAGGTACCCGACGGGCGCGCTGAACACGTGGACCAGCCTGGTGAAGGGCCACAGCGCAAACAGCCCGAAGGCCACGAGTGCGTGCAGCTGGAATCCCAGTGGTGCGGCGGCCATCAAGGCGGCATCGGGGTGGAACGCGAGGAAGGAGCGGTACCAGACGGATACGCCTTCGCGGTAGTTGTACTCGCCGCCGATCGTCAGGATCGACCCGGCGATGGTGTTCCACATGCCCAACACGATCACCACGGCGAGGAAGGCGTACATCACCTTGTCCATCCGGGTGGTCGCGGAGAAGACCGGACCTACAGTCCGTCGCCGGTAGATGAGGATCGCCATGCCGACCACCGCCATGACCCCCGCCAGGAGGCCGCCGGTGACCGCCACCACGTGGTACGCGTGCTCACTGACGCCGGCCCAGTCCGTCCACGACTGCGGCACCAGCAGGCCGATGATGTGGCCGCCGACGACCCCGAGCATCCCGAAGTGGAAGAGGGGACTGCCGATCCTCAGCAGGCGGTTCTCGTAGAGCTGGGACGAGCGGGTGGTCCACCCGAACTTGTCGTACCGGTACCGCCACAGGTGGCCGACCACGAAGATGGTCAGGCAAAGGTAGGGAAAGATGACGAAGAGGAACTCGTTCATGCGCGGCCTCCCGGGAACGACGGCATGGGCAGCGAGATGGCGTGTGCCGCGCCGTTCGGCGCGCGGTTGGCAGCGCCGGGGCTGAACTGCGGGTTGGCGAACGGCGCGAGGCCGACCTCCTCCTCGGGTGGGCCCTCGGCAGCCAGGCGCCGGACGGCGTCGCGCTCGTCACCCCGCAGTGGCGGCAGGGTGGCGGTCACCGCGTCGACCAGGTTCCCCCACGGTGAGGCCAGGTCGCGCAGCGAGAGTCGCAGCAGCTCGAGTCCCGCGCGATGGTCGAGCATGAGGTCGCGCCCGAGGGCCTGGTCGGCGGTGGCGGCGAACTCGAGGACGACACAGAGGTGGTCGGGCAGCTCCGCGTCATCGAGCTCGAACCCGGCGCGGAGGTAGGTCTGCTTGAAGCGCAGGAGGGCCATGCCACGCTTGCGGGTGTCGCCGTGGGCGAAGTAGGTCAGGAACAGGTTGCAGCGGCGACGGGTGTCGAAGGTCTCGACGTAGTCGGCCTGGAGCTCGGGCATGGGGGTGCCCTCGAGATGGTCGAGGAAGGCCCGGATGGAGCTCCCGATCCCGTCGGGCAGCCCTTGGGACGCCGATCTGAGGAAGTCGGCCCGGGCGAGGAGGTCCTCGTCGGGGTAGTCGAGGAGCAGCGAGACGGACTGCCACACGATGGTGAGCTGCTCGCTGGGCAGGCTCGACCCGGGTCGGCGACTGCTCATGAGTCGGGGCCTGCCGGAGGGAACATCCCTGGGGGCGAGCCCTTGCCGTCCCAGTTGAGCAGGTTGACCCGGCCCTTCTTGTTGCTGGGACCGCTCAGCGAGTCCGAGGTCTGACGGTCCTGCAGCATCTGGAAGTTCTCGACCGCGATCGGTGCCGGGGTGCCGGAGCCCTCGCCGAAGAGGTCCTGTTGCCCACCGCCGTACTCCGAGACCGAGCACTCCGTGGAGAGCTCCTCCAAGGAGTGGGCCTGCTCGGCGTGTGCGGGGGGAATCACGTATCTCTCGTCGTACTTCGCGATCGCGAGGAGGCGGTACATGTCGTACATCTCCTCCTCGCGCATCCCGACCGCGGCCGGTATCGAGGAGTCCGGGTCACGGCCCATGTTGATGTCGCGCATGTAGCAGCGCATCGCGGCGAGCTTCTTGAGCACGGCGTCGACGGGGGCGACGTCGCCGGCCGTGAACAGCTCGGCGAGGTACTCGATCGGTATCCGCAGGGCGTCGATTGCCGCGAAGAGGTTGCCCTTGTCCTCGGCGTCCTCACCGGTCTCGGCGACGACGTCGACCACGGGAGACAGCGGCGGGATGTACCAGACCATGGGCATGGTGCGGTACTCCGGGTGGAGCGGAAGCGCGACCTTGAACGTGTTGATCAAGGCGTAGATCGGCGAGCGCTGGGCGGCGTCGACCCAGTCACGGGCGATGCCGGCCTGCTCCGCCTGGCGGATCACCTCTGGGTCGAACGGGTCGAGGAAGACATCCCGCTGCGCCTCGTAGAGGCCTTGGTCGTCGGTGGTCGAGGCCGCTGCGAGGACCTTGTCGGCGTCATAGAGCATCAGCCCGATGTAGCGCAGTCGACCCACGCAGGTCTCAGCGCACACGGTCGGGAGGCCGACCTCGATGCGCGGGAAGCAGAACGTGCACTTCTCGGCCTTGCCGGTGCGGTGGTTGAAGTAGATCTTCTTGTAGGGGCAGCCCGAGACGCACTTGCGCCAGCCGCGGCACTTGTCCTGGTCGACCAGGACGATGCCGTCCTCCTCGCGCTTGTAGATCGCGCCGCTGGGGCACGATGCTGCGCAGGAGGGGTTGAGGCAGTGCTCGCAGATTCGGGGCAGGTAGAACATGAAGGTCTGCTCGAACTCGAACTTCACCTTGTCGGCGATCTTCTTGAGCATCGGATCGCGGTGCGCCGTGGCGGTGGAGCCGCCGAGGTCGTCGTCCCAGTTGGCCGACCACTCGATCTTCATGTTCTTGCCGCTGATCAGGGACTTGGGCCGCGCCACCGGCGTGTGCTCCTGGGCCGGCGCGTCGGTGAGGGTGGAGTAGTCGTAGGTCCACGGCTCGTAGTACTCGCCGATCGAGGGCAGCTTGGGGTTGGAGAAGATCGTCATCAGGTTCTTCAGGCGTCCACCCGCCTTGAGCTTCATGCGGCCGCGCTTGGTGAGCTCCCAGCCGCCCTTCCACTGCTCCTGGTCCTCGTAGGTGCGCGGGTAGCCGAGCCCCGGCCGGGTCTCGACGTTGTTGAACCAGATGTACTCGGTGCCCGAGCGGTTGGTCCAGGCCTGCTTGCAGGTCACCGAACAGGTGTGGCACCCGATGCACTTGTCGAGGTTCATGACCATCGCCATCTGAGCCATGACCTTCATCAGTACGTCACGTCCTGGCTGCGCTTGCGGATGATGGTGACCTCGTCACGTTGGTTGCCGGTGGGGCCGAGATAGTTGAACGCGAAGGTCAGCTGGGCGTACCCACCGATCAGGTGGGAAGGCTTCACGAGCAGTCGCGTCAGTGAGTTGTGTATGCCGCCCCGCTTGCCCGAGGTCTCGGCGAGCGGTACGTCGATCAACCGGTCCTGGGCGTGGTACATGTACACGGTCCCCTCCGGCATGCGGTGCGACACGATGGCCCTGGCCACCACGACGCCATTGCGGTTGACGGCCTCGATCCAGTCGTTGTCCGAGATGCCGACCTTGGCCGCGTCCCGGTCACTCATCCAGATGTTCTGGCCGCCGCGCGACAGCGAGAGCATGAAGAGGTTGTCCTGGTACTCGGAGTGGATCGACCACTTGTTGTGCGGAGTCAGGTAGCGCACGGTCAACCCTTCGACCTGACCTGACGAACCGTCGGACACGGTGCCGAGGGCCGGCTCAGCGAAGAGCGCGGCCATGTTGAGCGGCGGCCGGTAGACGGGCAGGCCTTCGCCCAGCTCGGTCATCCAGTCGTGGTCGAGGTAGAAGTGCATCCGCCCGGTCAGGGTGTGCCACGGCTTCTTGCGCTCCACGTTGATGGTGAAGGGGGAGTAGCGCCGTCCGCCGGTCTCTGAGCCCGACCACTCGGGTGAGGTGATCACCGGCACCGGCGGCCCCTGGGTGTCGGCGAAGGTGATCTGCTTGCCCTCGTGCTCCTCGGCCAGGTCGGCCAGCTTGACTCCGGTCCGCTTCTCGAGGGTCTTGAAACCCTGGGTGGCGAGGTGGCCGTTGGTGGTCCCGGACATCGCGAGGATCGCTTCGCAGACGTTGACGTCCTTCTTCAGCGAGGGCCGACCGTCGGCCACACCGCCGCGCACGGCGCCGTTCTTGGCCCGGAGGTAGTCGACCTGCGCGCCCAGCTCGAAGGTGACGCCCTTGGTGGTCGCACCGAGGGTGTCGACCAGCGGCCCAAGTGCGTTCATCTTCGCGGCCACGGCTCCGTAGTCGCGCTCGACCTCGACGAGCTTGGGCATGGTGACCCCCGGCACCGGCTCGCACTCGCCCTTCTTCCAGTCGCGGACCACGCCGTGCGGGTTGGCCAGCGCGTCAGGCGTGTCATGAGTCAGGGGCACCGCGACGACGTCCTTGCGCACCCCGAGGTGGGCGGCGGCCAGCTCGCTGAACCGCTCAGCGATCGTCTGCCAGGCGTCCCAGTCCGTGCGGGTCTGCCACGGTGGCGCGATGGCGGGGTTGAAGGAGTGCACGAAGGGGTGCATGTCGGTGGTGTTGAGGTCGTGCTTCTCGTACCAGGTCGCGGCGGGAAGGACGACGTCCGAGAAGATGGTGGTGCTGGTCTGACGGAAGTCGATCGTCATCAACAGGTCGAGCTTTCCCTCCGGAGCCTTCTCGCGCCACCGGACGTCGACGGGGCGTTGACCCTCGGGTGTCTCGGTGGCCCGCACCGAGGAGTCGGTGCCGAGAAGATGCTTCAGGAAGTACTCGTTGCCCTTGCCGGACGAGCCGAGCAGGTTGGCCCGCCAGATCGACAGGATCCTCGGGTAGTTGCCCGGTGCGTCCGGATCCTCGCCGGCGAAGTCCAGCTCGCCGGACTTGAGCTGCTCGACGACGTACTCGGCCACGGACTTTCCCGCCGCCGCAGCATCGTCGCTGAGGTCGAGGGGGTTGCGGTCGAAGGTCGGGTACGACGGCATCCAGCCCATCCGGGCGCTCTGGGCGATCACGTCGGCAGTGGACTTGCCCGCCAGCTGGCCCTTGCCCGTGGTCGCCGAGAGGGTGTCGGCGCCGAACTGGTCATAGCGGAACTGGTTGGTGTGCAGGTACCAGTACGCCGTCTGGATCATGTTGCGCGGCGGGCGGTTCCAGTCGAGGGCGTTGGCGATCTGGGTGTAGCCGGTGATCGGGCGGACCTTCTCCTGGCCGACGTAGTGTGCCCAGCCGCCGCCGTTGACACCCTGGCAGCCCGTGAGGTTGGTGAGCGTGAGGAAGGCACGGTAGATGGTGTCGGAGTGGAACCAGTGGTTGGTGCCGGCGCCCATGACGATCATCGACCGACCCTTGGACTCCTCGGCGTTCTGGGCGAACTCGCGACCGATGCGAGCGGCAGTCGCGGCAGGCACTCCGGTGATCGCCTCCTGCCACGCGGGGGTGTAGGGGGAGTTCGCGTCCTCATAGCCCTTGCTGCCCCCGCCCGGCCAGTCCCCGGGGAGGGGCTCGCCGTGGAACGACCGGCCGACGCCGTACTGCGCGAGCAGGAGGTCGAAGACCGTCGTGACCAGGTGGCCACCCACGCGACGTACGGGTACGCCTCGGGGCAGGTCGGCGGCGGCGCCGTCGGGGGTGTCGAAGCGCGGCATACGGACGACGACGGACTCCGTCGCGGTGTCCAGGAGAGACAGGACCGGGTCGGTGTCGGCGAGGTCGAGGTTCCACTTGCCCACCCCTGCCTCGCCGTAGCGGTGACCCAGGGATCCGTTGGGGACCACAGCCTCCCCGGAGCCGGCGTCGATGAGGACGGTCTTGAAGGCGGCGTTCTCGACGTCGGCGTGGTCCGGCAGGTCGGCGGCGGTGAGGAACTTTCCGGCGGTGAACTCACCGTCCGCCGCCTCCTCGAGACGGACCAGGTGGGGGAGGTCGGTGTACGTCTTCACGTACTCGGTGAAGTAGGGCGTCTGTCGGTCGACGAAGAACTCCTTCAGCACGACATGGCCCATCGCCATCGCGAGTGCAGCGTCCGTACCCGGCTTGGCGGCCAGCCACTCGTCGGCGAACTTCACGTTGTCGGCGTAGTCCGGCGCGACCGCGATGACCTTCTGGCCGCGATAGCGGGCCTCGGTCATCCAGTGGGCATCCGGCGTGCGGGTGACGGGGAGGTTGGAGCCCCACATGATGAGGTACCCCGCGTTCCACCAGTCACCCGACTCGGGGACGTCGGTCTGGTCGCCGAAGACCTGCGGGGAAGCCACGGGGAGGTCGGCGTACCAGTCGTAGAAGCTCAGCATCGAGCCGCCGATGAGGTTCACGAACCTGGCCCCGGAGGCGTGGGAGACCATGGACATCGCGGGGATGGGGGAGAACCCCGCGACGCGGTCGGGTCCGTACTTCTTGATCGTGTGGACGTGCGCCGCGGCGACGATCTCGCTGGCCTCGTCCCAGGTGGCCCGGACCAGCCCGCCCTTGCCGCGGGCCGACTTGTAGGCCTTGGCCCGTAAGGGATTCTCGACGATGTGCTCCCAGGCCCTGACCGGATCTCCATCGTGCTGGGCCTTCGCCTCACGGAACATCTGGAGCAGGACACCCCGCACGTAGGGGTAGCGCACGCGCGTGGGGGAGTAGGTGTACCAGGAGAAGGCTGCACCGCGGGGGCAGCCGCGGGGCTCGTACTCAGGGGAGTCCGGGCCGACGGAGGGGTAGTCGGTCTGCTGGGTCTCCCACGTGATGATCCCGTCCTTGACGTACACCTTCCACGAGCAGGAGCCGGTGCAGTTCACGCCGTGGGTCGAGCGCACGACCTTGTCGTGGCTCCAGCGGTCGCGGTAGAAGTCGTCGGCCTCGCGCCCGCCGACCTTCGAGATGGTGCGCAGGTCGTCGGACACGGTCCCTCTGGTGAAGAACCTCCGGGTGCGGACGAGGGCCTCGGTGAGGGTGCCGTCCATCCCGATGTCGGCCGTGGGCTTGTCGGGCGACGGAGTCAATGGGCTTCCTGTCCTTGGGCGGCGGTGTGTCGCACGACGGTGACGGTGAGGAACAGGGCCAGCGCCGCGGTCACGCAGAGCATCCACAGCCCGATGGCGTAGGAGTCGGTACGGCCGTAGACGTAACCCATGATCAGGGGTGGGACGAACCCGCCCAGCCCTCCGGCGGCGCCAACGAGGCCGGTCACGCCGCCAACTCGTGAGGGCTCGGTGACCTTGGCGATGAGGGCGAAGGTTGCGCCGCTTCCTGAGCCGAGCGCTGCGGCCATGGCGAGGAAGGCGATGGTGCCGATGCCGTGCAGCGGCGGTGTGCCTGCAGAGATTCCAGCACACACGACGACGATGCCGAAGCCGGTGGCAAGCACCGGGATGGCGCCCAGCTTGTCGGCGAGCCAGCCCCCGACCGGTCGCATGACGACGGCGACGAGGACGAAGCCGGCCATGCGGTTGGCCGCGCTCTCCGGGCTGAGGTGGTGAGCGGTCTTGAGGTAGGCCGGGAGGTAGACCGAGAACGCGACGTAACCACCGAAGGCGACCGCGTAGAGGAGGCAGGCCTGCCACGTGATCGCGAGCCGCGCGTTGGCGGAGATTCGCGACGTCAAGGAGGTGGAGGGGACGACCCGGCCGGGTGCGTCCCGCAGCATCACCCACGCCGCCGCGGCATACGCAGCGAGGACCACGGCGGTGATGAGGAAGGGCGACTTGGCACCCAGGTTGGTGCTGAGCTTGACGGTGGTCAGGGCGCTGATGGCGGTGCCGCCCATGCCGGCCCCGAAGATCCCGATCGCCAGGCCGCGCTTCTCCGGCGGGAACCAGGCGTTCACGAAGGGCACCCCGACGGCGAAGGCGGTGCCGGCGACGCCGAGGAAGAACCCACCGACGAGGAGCAGGGCGTAGGAGTCGAGGGCGACGAACGCGATGAAGAGGATCGGGACGATCGTCACGATGGAGACGATCGGAAACATCACCCGGCCGCCGTACCTGTCGGTCAGCCCACCCACGACGATGCGGCCCAGGGAACCGACGACGACGGGTACGGCCACGAGGAGTGCGACGTCGGACTCACTCAGGGCGCCGAGGGTCCCCGTGGTCCGGAAGAGCGGTCCGAGCGGGCTGATCAGCGCCCAGGCCCAGAAGTTCACGGCAAACCCGATGGTCGCCAGGGTCAGCATCAACCACGGGGATCGAGTGGCCTCGCGCGTCGAGGGCTCCGAGGTCACGGCAATCGTCTCTGCCCGTCGGTGGGGGGCGTCCAATGGTGCACTCACGTCTGGGCCATCCTGGGTCTTCGGGCAGCCACCGGTGGTGGTGGCGCGGGCTGGTCAGAGTCCATCGGGGTCCTCGGCGGATGGGCAGGGTCAAAGGTCCCTGGCCCTGTCAAGGCTGCAGATGCCAGGGCCAGGACCAGCCAGAGCCAGTCAGAACCCGAGCCAGCCAGAACCAGAGCCAGCCAGAACCAGAGCTAGCTCGCGGCCCAGCTCAGACGGTCGAGGAGGACCTGGAGGTCCACGAACGCGAAGCGCACCGTGGAGTCGCTACAGCCATACGGCACCACGAGCTGGTCCTGGTGGACGAGGGCTCCACACGAGTACACGACATTCGGCACGTAGCCGTCGCGCTCGTCGGCATCGGGGGTGAGGAAGGGCCGCTCCAGCGCCCCGAGCACGACCGTCGGGTGGTCGAGGTCCAGCAGCAGGGCGCCGATGCCGTAGGTACGCATCGGGCCGACGCCGTGCGTGAGCACGAGCCAGCCGGAGGCCGTCTCGATCGGGGAGCCGCACTGCCCGAGCTGCACGATCTCCCACGGGCGTTCCGGACTGACCAGGGTGGTGGGTGCGCCCCACGTGATCGCGTCGTCCGAGCTGGTGACACCCAGGGACTCACGATCCCAGCGGGTCAGGGCCAGGTAGCGTCCTCCCACCATCCGTGGGAACAGCGCCATGCCCTTGTCGCGGGCCGCAGGCCCCCGCTGCGGACGGCTGCGGAACGTCAGCCAGTCCTGCGTCGTGAGCAGCCGCGGCGCCACGTTCGCCCCGTCGTACGCGGTGTACGTCGCGTGGTAGGTCACCGTGCCGCCGTCGACGAAGGCGACGAACCTGGCGTCCTCCACGCCGTGGCTTTCCGCCGCCACGGTGGGGAAGACCACCCGGGCGGACAGCGGGCGGGTGGGGTCGAAGGACAACGTGTATGCCGCGGACTCACCTTCGGGAGACGGTTCGCCTTCCAGGTCGGGCCCGGAGCCTGCGCGATCGGTGTCCGCACGCCGGTCGCTGGACATCGTGGTGGGCGTGATGCACCCGGTCGTGGGATGCGGGTCCGGCTCGTCCAGTCGCACCTCGAGGGGTGCTGCCCCGAGGACACCGGAGCGGAGCTCGATGCTCGAAATGTGCCCCTCGCCCACGGCCCGCAGGCTCATGACGAAGCGCAGCTCCCCGGGCGGGAGACCTTCCTGGTCGGGGTGGGGAACGAGCGAAGGGTTGAACAGCGCGGCTGCCTCCAGCGCATACTCCTGGGTGAAGTAGGCCCCCACGAGCTGCTGACGCTCGTCCGACAGGTCGTCTGCGCTGGGGATGCGATGAGCCACCAGGGCGAAGTGCTCGCGAAACGTCGCTGACAGGTCGTGGTGGCGCGAGTCGAACGCCAACCGGGTCTCCACGAGGACCTCGTGCGTCCGGGCATCGTCCAGCGCGAGAATCCTCGCGATCACGGCGTCAGCCCTCGACACGCCGTTGCCGAGGAGCTCTTGGCCGGGCAGGAAGAGTCGGGCCAGCACCCGGCGTGGGTCGGGCCGCAGGGTCAGGGGGGCTCGATGGACCCAGGGGGCGTCGGTGGTCACAACCCGGCGACGCCGACGCGCTGTGCCTGTTGCATCGTCGAGATCAGCGCGATGGTCGACTCAGCGCCTTGGTTCTCGTTGCGCCCGAACTCGTGGAGACCGTCACACCCCCCGCCGCTCAGCGGGTCGCGCAGGCTGGTGCCGGCGTCATTGGCCCCGTCGAACCAGTCCGCACACAGCTGCACCGCAGCCTGCCACCGGGGATCGGCGGTGACGTCGAACGCCCTGGAGCAGGCATCCGCGAGCGCGGCCACCTCGATGGGCTGCTGGTCGAAGGCGGGGCGCGGCTCGCCCAGGGCCCACCCGTGGGCCGGTGTCGGGGAGAGGTGACCCGCCGACGTCTCCGTCTCGAGCAGCCAGGCCAGCATGCCCAGTCCGTCGGTGAGCCACTTCCAGACCCCGAGCAACGACCCAGCTGCGATGAGCGTCTCCGCCAGGACCGCGTTGGCATAGCGCAGACGCGGTTCGGGCCAGCGCCACCCGGGCACGATCGTCGGGGCGATCCCCATTCCGGGCGTCGGTCCCGCAATGAGCCGGGCGGCATCCCCCAGCAGGGTGCGGGCCGGGACGTGCAGCGGGCTGATGGTGAGCACTTCGGCGGCGCCGAGTGCCGCGAACGCCATGGAGCGATGCCACGGCGAACGCAGCTGTGCGCCAGCGGTGAAGGCGCCCAAGGCCTGCCAGTCGGCGAGCCCGGGAGCCCGGGCCACTGCGGTGCCCAGGGCCCAGAGGGCGCGGCCCCAGCAGTCCTCGACGCTGGGTTCGTCAGTCCAGTCACCCAGGACGGTGCGACGGTTGCGGAATCCTCCGTCGGGCCCTTGGGCGTCAAGCACGAAGTGCAGGTATGTCGTGGCGAGCCGCGTGAGCTCAGGGGACGGGTGCGCCTCGCGGGCAACCACCACCAGCCCGCGAGCCACGTCGTCCACGCAGTAGCCGTGGTCGCGCCGGGGACGGGTGTGGTCGGCGTGCTCGAACAGGCCGATGCGGTCCGTGAGGTGGAAGAGGTGACGGAAGGAGACCGGTGCGACGACGGAGGGGTGCGCGGCTGCGAGGGTCACGACGTCACACCGCTGCCAGGGCGGAGTTCGCGAGGGCGTGGCTCGCGAGGGTGCGGTACTGCTGGGCGACAGCGGGCCAGAGCATCTCCGGAGCGATGCGGATCGCCTCGGCCGACATGGAGGCAGCCAGCTCGGGGTCGGTCAGCACTCTCCGCACCCCGTCGGCGATGGCCCTGGGGTCCTGCCGGGCGACGAGGAGTCCCGCTCCGCTGCCCAGGGCCTCGACCGCGTGCGGGAACCCGGTGGACACCACGGGTTTGCCGGCCGTGACGGCCTCGGCGAGGACGCCAGAGGTGACCTGCTCCGTGGAGTCGTAGGGCAGCAGCACGACGTCCGCCTCGGCCACGAGCCTCTGGAGCGAGACCGGGTCCAGGTAGCGGGCGTCGAACTCCACCAGGTCCGTCACGCCGAAGCGCCGGGCCCTGTCAGTGAGCCGGTCCCGGTATCTCTCACCATCGTGTTCGAGCACCTTGGGGTGGGTCTGTCCGACGATGCGGTAGACGGGGTGCAGGTCGCGCAGCTGGGCCATCGCCTCGATGCCCCACTCGATGCCCTTGCCATCGCCCAGCAACCCCCACGTGAGGACGACCGGACGACGGGACGGAGAGGCATCAGTGGTCGGCGCCGCGCCCGGGGCTTCGGCCACCGAGCGCGCAGCCAGGTAGCCCGGGTGGGCTCCGTGGGGGACGACGCAGATCGTGTCCGCGTCGATCTCGTAGTGCTTCACGAGCCGCTCCCGGGCGGCTTTGGTCATGGTGACCACGACGGCGCTCCGGGACGCCAGCTCCCGCACGATGAGGCGCTGGCGGTGCGAAGGCTCGGTGAGGACGGTGTGGACGACCAGGACCACGGGCACGCGCAGCCCGGCCACCGCGTCGAGCACGTCGAGCCCGTCCCGCCCTCCGTAGATGCCGTACTCGTGCTGGACGATCGCGACGTCGAACTGGTTGAGCGCGGCGGTAGCCGCCACCTCACCCCCGGCACTCCCGCGCACCCACTGGTGCACCACGTCGTGGGGGAAGGCCTCCCCGACCGCGTCGACCAGCTGAACCACCCCGATGGTGTCCGGTGAGCGCAGGGAGTCCGCCAGGGACCGGCTGAAGGAGGCCAGGCCGCACTGGGTCGGCGGGTAGGTGCTGAGAATGCCGTAAGAGACGGACATGGCGCGGTGCCTTCCTGTAGACCCCGCGTCGGCTGTCGTCGCGGAGCACAGCCACCCGAAGGGCTGGATCTGCACGCACGATGCGTTGGGGGCCGTCGCGGAGTGGACACGCGCAGGCCGGTCACGGCCGGAGATCTCCGTGATGCGCCTCGTCTCCAGGGCGAGGCGTCGAGGTCCCTACGGTAACACCGCACCCCTGGGTCGAGGGCCGCCTGCTCGCTGGCCGGAACGCGACCCGGACCAGCGGGGCTAGGGTGAGCCACCTGACGCCCCGTCACGCCAGCCGCGATGCAGACCCGACCGCGAAGCCCGACACCTGCCGCGCCAGCCGCCGCCAGCCTGTTGGAGGACCGATGAGGATCGGCGTCATCGCCTCGATCGCCCACCGGCTGCCGCCGCTCGGGTACGGGCCGTGGGAGCAGATCGCCTCGACCCTCACGGAAGGTTTCGTCGAGCACGGTCACGAGGTGACGCTCTTCGCGACCGCCGACTCGGCGACCAGCGCCCACCTGCACGCGACCGCCCCGCACGGCTACGAGGAGGCTCCGGGCCTGGACGCCAAGGTCTGGGAAGGGCTGCACAACGCGGCAGCCTTCGAACGCGCGGGCGAGTTCGACGTGCTGGCGAACCACTTCGACTTCATGCCGCTGACCTACAGCCGGCTGGTCCGGACCCCCGTCGTCACCACGATCCACGGATTCTCGTCGCCGCGGATCGTTCCGGCGTACCGCGCGTATGACGACATCGCGCACTACGTGGCGATCAGCGACTCGGACCGGGACCCGACCCTTGACTACGCAGCCACCATCCACCACGGCATCGGCACGGACGCCTTCACCTTCGTCTCGGCGCCGGGCACGTACCTGCTGTTCCTGGGGCGGATCCACCCCGACAAGGGGACCCACAGAGCCATCGAGGTCGCCCGGCGCACGGGCCTCGACCTCGTGATCGCGGGCATCGTCCAGGACGAGGACTACTTCGCCAGGGAGGTGCTGCCGCACGTCGACGGACGTCACGTCCACTATGTCGGCCCAGTCGGACCCGCCGAGCGAGACCGTCTCCTCGGCGGTGCCCTGGCGCTGCTGCACCTGATCAGCTTCGCCGAGCCCTTCGGCCTCTCCGTGGTCGAGTCCCTCGCCACTGGAACCCCTGTCATCGCCACGTCCATCGGCTCGATGCCGGAGCTGCTGGAGCACGCGAGCACCGGCTTCCTCGTCACGGACGTGGACGAGGCGGTAGCCGCGGTGGCGCGGGTGGGCGAGCTCGATCGAGGGGCCTGTCGGAACGCCGCCGTGGAGCGCTTTGACTCCCGGCGGATGGTCCAGGACTACCTGCACCTGTTCCACGAGGTCGTCGCGAAGGGTCCGCGCACCCCACCCCGGTGATGCCGCGTCGGGCCCGTCGCAGGGTTCACCGGGGCGCCGCGGCCGGTCGGGGAGCGGGTCAGCAGGGGGAGGGCGTCAGCCCGCCGCACGGTGGGCCGTCAGGTAGGTGACCACGGCCTGGACGCGGCGGTTGTCGGCCGCGCCCCCGGGGAGGTCGAGCTTGGTGAAGAGGTGCCGGACGTGCGTGCCCACGGTGTGGATGCTGAGGGTCAGCCGATCGGCGATCCCCTTGTCGGACAACCCTTCTGCCATGAGTCGCAGCACCTCGAGCTCGCGGTCCGTGAGTCCGAGCCTGTCTGCGGAGCTGCGGACGAGGGACTCGGCCACGGCAGGGTCGACGACCGTGCCACCGGCTGCCACCCGGACCATCGCGTCCTCGAGCACGTCGGCGCGCAGGATCGTCTCCTTGAGCAGGTAGCCGACTCGGTGGGGCGCACGCTCGAGCAGCCACGCGGCATACCCTCCGACGACGTACTGGGACAGGACGAGGACGGCGACGGTCGGGTGGCTGTGCCGCAGCTCGGCTGCGAGCCGCAGCCCTTCGTCGGTGAACGTCGGTGGCATCTTGATGTCGACGACGACGACGTCCGGCCCATGGGCTCGCACCAGGGAGGGCACTCGCGCCGGCCCCTCGACGGCCTCGACGACGTCGTGCCCCCGAGCCCGCAGCAACGCGGAGATGCCCTCCCGCACGAGGAGGCTGTCGTCGGCGACGATGACCTTCACCGAGCCTCCCCACTGCCAGGTGTGGTCGTATGCCGCGTGGCGCAGGGGATCCCGAACGTCAGGGTGGTGCCGCCCCCGCGTGGGCTGTCGATGGTGAGCGTGCCGTCCACGGAGGCGAGCCGGTCGCGGATGCCCGTCAGTCCCTGCCCTCGTGGGTCGGCTCCGCCGACCCCGTCGTCCACGACCGTGACGACGAGGACGGCGTCGCGCTGCTCCACCGTGACCGCGACCCGCGTCGCGCTGGCGTGCTTCACCGCGTTGGTCACGGCCTCCGCCGTCGAGAAGTACGCGGCGGCTTCGACCGCAGGGGGCTGGCGCCGCGGGGTGCCGTGCGGTGCGCCGACGGTGACCAGCGCTCCGATGCGCCCAGCCAGGGCGTCGAGGGCAGGCATCAGCCCGAGGTCCGTGAGGACCGCCGGGTGGATCCCCGCCGCGAGTGCCCGCAGCTCCGCGAGCGCGCCGGTCACCTCGTCCTTGGCGTTCTCGAGCACCTCACGATCACCTGGCTGGGTCTCGAGGAGGGTCAGCGCGAGTCCGATCGCCAGCAGCCTCTGCTGGGCGCCGTCATGGAGGTCCCGCTCGAGGCGGGCCCTGGCGTCGTCGGCGGCCTCGACGATGCGGGAGCGGGACTCGCGCACCTCGAGCAGCTGGGACCGGACCTCGGCCTGGAGGCGGGCGTTCTCGAGGAGCAACCGCGTCGCGGACCCGGCCGCGGTGAGGAGTGCCGGCTCGTCCGCCAGGGATCGGTCGTGGGTGATGAGGGCCAGGGGCGCGTCGGCAGCACCGACCACGGTGACCTCTGTCGTGGGCCCCCGTGCCGGCGTCGCCACCACGCCTCCGCGGGGGTCGACATACCCATCGCCCACGGGGAAGGCGATCCGCAGCCCGGGGTCCCGGACGGCCGTGCCGAGAGCTCGCTCGAGGTCCGTGTCCGGGGACGATGCCGAGGACACGACGAAGTCGCCGATCCGCTTGTAGGACAGGCGTTCCCGAAGGAGCCCGACGAGGAAGCTCAGCGGCACACCCAGCAGGGCCACGACCTGCATGGCGGTCAGGGTGGTGGGTGACAGCCCCCAGGGGGACCGGCCCTGCAGACCCGCCACGACGACGAGGACGGCGTAGAACACGGCGGCCACGAGGATCGCCGCGTAGGGCAGCCGCAGGAGCCGGCGCTGCCGCTCACCCGCGCGGCGGTACTGCCGGACCACCTGCCAGAGGAAGACCAGCAGGAGGATCAGCCACAGCGCGCTGATCACGGCCGCCAAGGGTCTGGCCACCGATCGCGACAGACCGAGGTGGAGCAGTGGTTCGGCGCACCCCTGGCACAGCGGCCGGGTGTGACCGATCACGGTGAGCACGGACTCGGTCGCGCCAAGTGCGTAGGCGGCACGGACGAGCTGTCGGGCGATCCGGTCGTCGAGCCTGCCCGTCGGATAGGTCAGGAGGAGATGACCGGCCACCGGGGCCTGGAGCGGCACCAGGAAGACGGTGACCGTGTCGATGAGTCGGGTGTGGGGCGCCTGGCTGAGCAGCCCGAAGCTGCCGGCGAAGTTGGCCGACAGGACGAGGGCGAGGGTGAGGATCCGGACCGCTATCCGGGAGCGACCCAGCCAGATGGCCACGGCCCCCACCACGATCCAGCTCAGCGCGAACACCGTCTCCCGCGCCACCGCGCTGGGGGCCGCTCGATGGGCAGTCGCCACGGTGGCCCACAGGCTCAGCGCCAGGCAGGTGACGGCAGCCGCGAGGAGCCAGAGCTGTCGCACCCGCGAGGGCCCGGTCAGCCCGGCTGCGGGTGCGGCCGCGCTCATCCGGCCAGGTCTCTCAGGTGCGGCACCGTCAGCTCGTCCTTCTGGAGGAACCCGAGGACGCGGGCACCGGAGAGCAGCGGTGCGAGGTCCGCGCGCAGCCGGCTCGAGATGAGGATCACCCGCGGTGGCGGGGCCAGGTCGGCGAGCTGGCCAGCGACGACCACACCGTTGGTGTCCGGCAGCAACACGTCGAGGAGCACGAGGTCGGGGCTGAGCAGTCTGGCCGCCGCGAGGGCCTCTGCGCCGGTGCCGGCCTCGCCCACGACGTCGTAGCCACCACTCTCGAGCAGTCGCCTGGCCATCCGGCGAAACCCCGGATGGTCGTCGACGAGCAAGACCCGTTGAGCCATAGCTGATCGTGACACCGCCTGGGCCCCGTTGCCGAGCGATCGCCCGGAAGATCAGCAGTTTCCGTGACGCCCCGAGATGTGGAGCGACCTGACCGTGGAGTGTCAGCTCGTCCCGGCCCCCGGGCCCACCCAGAGAGGTCACGTCATGAACAACACGCCACGGAGGGCGGTCCCCGCCCTCGCCATCGTCCTGGCCGCGCTCGGAGGCTGGTCCGGAGTCGCGCCGTCAGCCTCGGCCAGCACCCCCGGGCGCGACATCGTCGTCACGTCGACCATCCAGGCCGCGGTCGACTCGGCCCTCCCAGGGGACCGGGTCCTCGTGCCGCGCGGGACCTATCGCGAGACCGTCAACGTCACAACACCCGGCCTCACCATCGCCGGTCCCACCGACGCGATCCTCGACGGCAGCGGACTCGGCGCGCGGATCGGCATCCGAGTGCGCTCGACGGACGGCTCCCGCATCGACGGGTTCACCCTCAACGGCCTGACGGTCCGTGGCTACGACTTCACCGGCGTTCAGCTCAGCGGGGTCGACGACTTCCGGCTCACCGGCACGACCTATGTCGACAACCCCCTCTACGGTCCCTTCCCGGTGCGGTGCTCACGCGGTCGCGTCGACCACAACCAGGTCACCGGGTCGGTCGACTCGGGGATCTACGTCGGCCAGTGCACCGATGTGGTGATCGACCACAACGTCGCGCACACCAACACGGTGGGCATCGAGGTGGAGCTGTCGACTCGGGTCGTCGTCGAGGACAACGTCGCCACCGGCAACTCCGTCGGCTTCTTCGTGCAGATCTCCCCGGGGCGGCCGGTCAAGGTCACTCGTGACGTCGTCCTGCGTCGCAACGTCGCCTCGTCCAACGACCTGCCCAACCTCGCCGACGGGTTCATCGGCCTGCTCCCCAGCGGGATCGGGATCCTCAACGCTGCCGGCGACGACGTCCGGGTCGAGGGCAACGTCGTGTCGGGCAACCACAGCGCGGGGATCGGCGTCATCTCCCTGCCCGCCGCGATCGCCGCGCTAGATCCCGCACTCGACCCGACCCCGACGGGCGGCGTCGTGAAGGGCAACATCACCCAGGGCAACGGTCGTTCGCCCGAGCCTGAGCTGGCGCCGCTCCCGGGTGCCGACATCGTCTGGGACGGGACGGGGACGACGTGCTTCGACGTCGCACGGGCTGCTCGCACGTTCCCGCTCGCGCTGCCCGGTTGCGCATGAAGATCCGCGGTGCGCGAGGGACCAGTCCGACTCGATCCAGCTGAGCCGTTCGAGTCGGCACGGCGTCCGTCAGGTGAACAGGCGCCTGGCGAGACGCTTTGCCTCCCCCGCGGTCTCGCGGGCGCGTCGTTGCTCGCGCTCGTGGAGCAGGCCGAAGGTGAAGCTGCTCTCGCCCGGTGCCTTGTCTGCCGTGTCGGCCAGACGTCGCAGGAGCTGGGCGCTCACGGTGCTGTCCTGAAGCTCGCCGAGGAGGTCCTGGAGCCGTCGGTAGCGGTCCACGGTCCTCAGCGCCGCCTTTCCCCTGACGGGTGACACCACCTCGGCGGCATACCGGGCCCGCTTGGCTGCCTTGCGGGCGCGGTGCATGTCCTCCACCTCGCCCGAGCGTCGAGCGCGCGCCAGTCGCGTGGCGACGGTGCGGTCAGCGTCCAGGACCATGCCGTCGAGGGTCGAGTCGGCCCGAGTGGCCTTCGCGGTCCAGGGCGGCGCGACCTGCCATCGCCCGAGGTGGCCGACCATTGCGCGATGGCGCTCACCGGCCAGCGCCTCCACCACGGCCGACCAGTGCTGTAGCCGGTCGCGGCCGAGCTCGACGTCGATCCGGGTGCGCACCGGACCGATCACCAGCTCCTCGTCGAGGTCGGCCACCAACGCGTCGAGTCGGTCCTGCAGGACCTGTAGATCGCGCACCGGGCCCATGATGCTGGCCCACCAGCGCAGCTCGTGGTCCAGGTGTTCGCTTGCAGGAGTGTCGAACAACGCTGCGTGAGCGACGAGTCGCGACCCTCCCGCCATGGACGACCGACTCGTCGCCCTCCCGGAGTCTGCCGTCCGCCTCCAGCAGGACGGTGAACTGTGCTGCCAGATAGGGCCCGACCAGTGACGCGGCGGTGCCCGGATCGGTCGGCTGGGGACTCATCGGGTGGGCTGCCTTTCGCAGGCTGACGTTGCTGAGAGGATCCCACGCGCGGTCTGCCTACAGGCGGCTGGTGCCGTCGCAGGCGGCCGCTGCCCAGCATCCGATGACCTCTTGCCGCGCGTTTGGGTGAGGTTCACACTGTCCGGATGGACACCCACGATGAGGTCGCCGCGCTCGGTGAGGTGCAGGAACGGCTGTCCGACCGGTTCCCCGACCTCGACCCGCAGGTCGTCGAGGCCGCCGTGCGCGTCGCGCACTCTCAGCTCACCGGGCCGATCCGGGACTTCGTCCCAGTCCTCGTCGAGCACATCGCCCGCGACCGGCTCGGCTCGATGGTGAGCCACTAGCCGCTAGCCACTAGCCACTAGCCGCCGGCGTCGTCAGCGCCGCGGTCGGACTGCCAGGTAGACCGTGTTGGTGGACTCGCCACCGGTCAGCGGGTTGGGGAACGGGACCACGTGGGCGTCGGCGTGGTCAAAGGCCGCACCCATCCGCCGCACGACCTCGGGTTCGGGCGGTTCGTCCGACCAGAGGGCGAAGGCGCCGTGGTCGGTGAGCAGGGCGGCGACCCGCGCGAAGCCCTCGACCGTGTAGAGGTCGCCGTGGTCGTCGCGCAGCAGCCAGTCGGGTGCATGGTCGATGTCCAGCAGGACGGCGTCATAGGTGCGGTCGGCGCGGCCGGTGCGCACGAGGTCGAAGAAGTCATCCAGCACCAGCCGTACGCGCGGGTCGGCGGCCATCCCCGCCGTGTCGGGCAGGAGGTCGCGCTGGTGCCACGAGATGACCTGCTCGAGCGCTTCGACGACGGTCAGCTCGGTCACCCGGTCGTCCTCGAGCGCGGCCAGCGCGGTGTAGCCGAGGCCGAGGCCACCGACCAGCACCGTGAGCGACGCACCGGTCACCGCGGCGAGGCCGATGCGCGACAGCTCCTGCTCACCGGTGGTGAACTGGCTCGACATGAGGAAGTCGTCACCCAGCTTGACCTCGTGCACGTCCCGCTCGGTGATGCGGTCCCACCGCCGGCGGAGGCTGATGGCTCCCCAAGGGGTGTCGGCCCAGTCGAGCTCCTCGATCCTCACCTCCCGAGACTAGTCCCGCTCGAGTCGGCCGGGTCGCCGTCCCAGACGCGGGTGCCCGGCCGGCCCCCCGTTGACGGTGGTGCGCTGACAGCAGGGCGTTGTCGGCGGCTGGTGGGATGCTGCCGGCATGGCTGGACAGGAGACCACCGCCACGGCTGGTTCGTTCACGACGCGGCTGCTCACCGAGGAGACCTGGCCGGACTTCGCCGCGCTCGTCGAGGCGAACAACGGGGTCTGGGGCGGCTGCTGGTGCATGGGCTTCCACCCCGAGGGGGTGGGGGCGGGGAAGACGGTCGCGGGCAACCGGGCCGCCAAGCAGGCCCACGTCCGTGCGGGCACCGTCCACCAGGTGCTCGCCTACGACGGCGATGCCTGCGTGGGGTGGTGCCAGTTCGGTCCGCCCGTCGAGCTCCCGAACATCAAGAATCCCAAGGCCTACGAGAAGGAGCTCACCCGCGGGCCCGACTGGCGGATCGGCTGCATCTTCACCGGGAGCCGACACCGGGGTCAAGGCGTGGCCCGGGCAGCGGTGACCGGGGTCATCGACGCCATCCGCGACGCCGGTGGGGGGATCGGCGAGGCCTATCCCGAGCAGGTCGAGGCCAGGCCGGCCCAGCGCGGGGCCTACTTCCACACAGGTCCCGAGACCCTGTTCGAGGAATTCGGGTTCGAGCGCGACCGCCAGATCGCCAAGTGGCGCTGGGTGATGCGGCTCGAGGTCGACAGCCGCTGACCCGTCGCGCGGGCTCAGGTGGTCGTGTCGTAGAGCGGGGCCAGCGCCCGGTCGGCGTCGAGCGTCGGCAGGAGGGCGTCGCAGATCTCGCGGAGCTGGGTCACCTGCGCCGAGGTCAGGGGGTCCAGCACGTGGCGTCGGACGGCCTCCACGTGCCCGGGTGCAGCCGCCACGACGGCGTCCCAGCCGGCCGAGGTGAGGCGGGCGTTGGTGGCGCGGCCGTCCTGGGGGCACGGGAACCGCTCGACCAGCCCGCGGTCCTCGAGCCTGCGCACGACGTGGGAGAGCCGGGGGAGGGTGGCATTGGTGCGCGCTGCGAGGGCAGTCATCCGCAGCGTGTGCTCAGGCGACTCGGAGAGCATCGCGAGCACGTAGTAGTCGAAGTGCGTGAGCTGCGAGTCTCGGCGCAGCTGTGCGTCGAGCGCACTGGGCAGGAGCTCCACCACGGCGATCAGGCGCAGCCACGCCGCGCGCTCGTCCGCGTCCAGCCATCTCGGTTCCATGAGACAAGTCTAGCGAATACTTGAAGGAACAACTAAATCGTGTATGGTGTTACTTGAACCAACAACTAAACCGGATGCGACACCCGTCGCCCAGAACCCAGGAGCACCTCATGGCACACCTCTCCATCATCGGCACCGGCAGCATGGGCCAGGCCATCGCGGCCGTCGCAGGCCGCGGCGGACACACCGTCCAGCTGCTCGGCCAGGGCGACGCGGCGACGCAGGTCACGGGCGAGATCGTGGTCCTCGCCGTCCCGTACCCGGCCATCAACACCGTCCTCGCCGAGCGCGGCGAGAGCCTGGCCGGCAAGGTCGTCGTGGACATCACCAACCCGCTGAACTTCGAGACCTTCGACTCGCTCACCGTCGCGTCCGACGGCTCTGCGACGGCTGAGATCGCCGAGGCCCTCCCGCAGTCCCGCGTGCTGAAGGCGTTCAACACCAACTTCGCCGGCACGCTCGCCGCGGGCAACGTCGGCCCGCTCGGCACCACGGTCCTCATCGCCGGCGACGACGCCGACGCCAAGAGCGACCTGGCCGGTGTCATCACCTCCGGTGGCCTCGAGGCCATCGACGCGGGCTCCCTCTCGCGGGCGCGCGAGCTCGAGGCGATCGGCTTCCTGCAGATCACCCTCGCCGCCGGCGAGAAGGTCACCTGGACGGGTGGCTTCGGCGTCGTCGCCGCCTGACCGGAGGCGCTGACCCGACCGACCGCGTATGCCGCGTCCGCCCCGGAGAGGGGCGGGCGCGGCGTACGTGTTCCGGGACGCTGCTGCGTCGGTGGTCAGCCGGTGAGGAGCACCAGCTGCTGGGTGGCGCGGGTCATCGCGACGTAGCGGTCGACCGCGCCCTCGATCCCGTCGCCGAAGGCCTCGGGGCGGACGAGCACCACGAGGTCGAACTCCAGGCCCTTGGCGAGCTCGGGGGTGAGCGACCGGACCCGGCCGCTCGCCTCGAAGCTCGGGTCGCCGATGACGCAGGCGACCCCTTCGGGGTGGGCCGCGAGCCACGTGTCGAGCACCGACCGGAGGTCTGCGGTCGAGCCGTGGACGACGGGAACCCCGTTGCTGCGGATGGACGTCGGCACGTTGGCGTCGGGGAGCGCGGCACGGATCACGGGTTCGGCCTCGGCCATGACCTCCTCCGGGGTGCGGTAGTTGATGCTGAGCGAGGACAGGCTGCTGCGGTCCAGCCCCACCCGCTCGAGCCGCTCCTGCCACGACTCGGTGAACCCATGCCGCGCCTGCGCCCGGTCACCCACGATCGTGAAGCTGCGCGACGGGCACCGGGCCAACAGCATCTGCCACTCGGCATCGGTCAGCTCCTGTGCCTCGTCGACGACGATGTGCGCGAACGGCCCGGCGAGCAGGTCCTGGTCGTCGACCTGGAGTGCACCCTCGTCGACCCAGCGGTCCTTGAGGTCCTGCCCCTTGAGCATCGACATGACCTTCATCTCGGAGTCGTCGGTCGCGATGAGGTGCTCCACCACCTGGGCCATCTGCTCGCGCTCGGCCGCGACCGCTGCCTCGTGCCGGCGCCGACGGCGAGACGCCTCAGGATCGCCGAGCCGCGCCCGCGCGGCGTCGAGCAGGGGCAGGTCCGACACCGTCCAGGCCGTGGCGTCGTTGCGCTGCAACGACTTCACCTCCTCCGGGCTCAGCCAGGGGCCGCACATCCGCAGGTAGGCCGGCACCGACCAGAGGTCCCCGACGAGGTCGGTCGCCTCGACGAAGGGCCACGCGCGGTTGAGCGCATCCTGCAGCTCGCGGTCCTGCTGGAGCGACCGGCGCAGGAGCTGGCTGGGGACGTCCTTGTCGTGCTGGTCGACGATGATCGCCACCAGCTCCTCCCAGACCTGCTCGCGCGCCTCGTTGTGCGGGGTCCCGGGGTCTGGGGCAGCGAACGCCGTCGCCCAGTCATCGGGGGTGAGCCGCACGTCGTCCCAGGGCGTCGTGACCGTCATCGCCACGCTCGGTGGTTCCTCGTAGAACCGCACGGCCTGGTCGACGGCGCGCACGAGGTCGGCGGAGGACTTGAGGCGGGCCACCTCGGGGTCCGTCTCAGCCTTCGCGGTGGCGCCCTCCGGCAGGAGGTCGCGCACGGTGCAGGTCTGGACGCCCTCCTCGCCCAGGCTGGGCAGCACGTCCGAGACATAGGCCAGGTAGGGCTGGTGCGGGCCGACGAAGAGCACCCCACCGCGGCGGTGACCCAGCCTCGGGTCCGCATAGAGCAGGTATGCCGCGCGGTGCAGTGCCACCACCGTCTTGCCCGTACCGGGCCCACCGTCCACCACGAGGGCACCGCGGGAGCTCGCCCGGATGATGGAGTCCTGGTCGGCCTGGATCGTGCCGAGGACATCGCGCATCCGCGCCGAGCGGTTGCTGCCCAGGCTGGCGATGAACGCCGACTGGTCGTCGAGGGCCGCGGCGTGACCCGTGAAGCCGTCTGCGGTGAAGACCTCGTCCCAGTAGTCGTTCACGCGGCCGCGGGACCAGCGGTAGCGGCGCCGGAAGGTCAAGCCCATCGGGTTCGCGTGGGTCGCTGCGAAGAAGGGCTCGGCCGCGGGGGAACGCCAGTCGACCAACAGCTGGCGGCCGGTGCGGTCGGTGAGCCCGAGCCGGCCGACGTAGACCGGCTCGCCTCCGTCGGTGGCAGCCGGGTCCTCGGGCACCATGTGCCCGAGGCACAGGTCGAGGCCGAAGCGGTGCAGGGCGCGCAGCCGCGCGGTCAGCCGGTGCACCTCGAGGTCGCGTTCCAGCACCTCCTGCCCGGCCCTCGCCGGTGCCGTGCGCTCGGCGTCCAGGCGCTCGGTCAGCTCGGCGATGGTCTCGTCGAGGCTCTGCTGGATGGCCCGGAAGTGCTCGTCGTCGCGGGCGATGAGACCTCGGTCTGCCTTCGCCGACAGGCGGTCCGGCAGGTCGAACGCACCTGACCCGTTCGCCTCGGAACCCCGAACCCCCACGTCGCTGTCGACCTCGTGCATGCGGTGGCTGCCCCCTTCATTCGTCCTGGTCACGAGGGACGATTCTGAGGCAGGAGTGGGGCCTTGCCGCAAGGCTCCCTGTGCGCTATACGTTGGAGAGGGAGGAAGGGTGGACTTCCCGCAGCACCTATCGGCGCGGAGGGGTCGCCGACCAGATGGGTGCGATCTCCTTGCGGTAGCCACGCCCGAAGATCCCGCCGATGACCGACAGGACCGGTGCCGGCACGCTTGCAGTGACGCCTGCCCGCTCCTGGGGTGACGCGCCGTCGAGGACCCACGAGAAGAACCGTCCGCCGCGGGCCAGGCCGGTCTTCCCGAACGCCCTCCCCATGGCCTTGATCTCGGGGGTGTCCTTCTTGGCCTGGTAGACCGGCTCCAGCTCGGCCTCCTCGTGGTCGAGGTGCCTCACGGTCACCATGCGCAGGGTCTCGAAGCAGGCCTTCGCCGCCGCGGCCTGCGCGGCGCCCGGGTCACGCAGCAGGCCGGCCATGGCGACGCGGGTCTCGGCGAGCGCGGCAGCCATGGTCTCGTGCTCGGCGTCCATGGCGTCGAGCAGCTCGGTGCTCACTCCCACCGCGTGCAGAGCGGGCCAGGCGATCTCGTGCTCACCCTCGTGGTGATAGGTGAGCTGGTCGTCGAAGTTCGCCCAGGCCGTGGCCAGCTGTGCTGCCCTGGCGCGGTCGCCGGGCTGGAACGTCTCGAGCGCGGCGATGAAGCGGTCGAGGTCGCGCCGGAAGGCGCCGTGGATGGCCTTGTTCATGCTCATCTCTCCCATGGCAGGACTGTAGGGCCGCGGACCCGATCCGGGAACCGCCATCAGGGGCCGGGTAGCCTTCACCCACCGATCCGTACGTCCTGCGCGGCCGGCACTGTGCGCCACCGCCCCGGGAGGGCAGTGGCCCCACCGAGAGGCACTGATGAGGAGTCGACTCGCCAGCCTCGTGCTGCGGGCCAGCCGCTGGACTGCCGTCGGGGAGGTGCCCCGGACCGGCGTCCTCGTTGGCGCGCCGCACACCTCGAACTGGGACTTCGTGATGATGCTGCTCATCATGTGGCGCGGTGGCGTGACGCCCCGGGTGCTGATCAAGAAGGAGCTGTTCAAGGGTCCGCTGCGTTGGCTGCTGCCACGGCTCGGTGGCCTCCCACTCGACCGGGACAACCCCGGTGCCGTGGTGCGCGAGCTCGTGCGGGAGGCGCGCAGCGGTGAGCCCTTCCTGCTGATCCTCGCGGCGGAGGGCACCCGCAAGAAGGGCGAGTACTGGAAGTCCGGCTTCTGGCGCATCGCGCGGACCGCCAAGCTCCCGATCGCCCTGGCCTTCATCGACGGGCCTACTCGCACAGCCGGATTCGGTCCGACCATCACCGCCACGGCTGACGTCGTGGCCGACATGGACAAGGTCCGCGAGTTCTACCGCGACAAGCGCGGGATCCACCCCGAGCTGCGCACGGAGCCGCGTCTGCGCGAAGAGTCGCGCTAGGGCAGACTGCCCTGAGGCAGCCCTCGACGAGGCCGGAGGAGACATCGTGGCGGAGCGCAACGTCCTGGGTGGCGAGCTGGAGGAGTGCGGCACGAGCCCGCTGACCGGCTTCTACCGCGACGGCTGCTGCACCTCCGGCCCGGAGGACCTGGGCAGCCACACGATCTGTGCCGTGGTCACGAGCGAGTTCCTCGAGCACCAGCGCGGCATCGGCAACGACCTCTCGACCCCGATGCCGGAGTACGGCTTCCCCGGCCTCGTGCCGGGCGACCGCTGGTGCGTCACCGCGCTGAACTGGGCCCGCGCCCACCGCGACGGGGCCGCAGCGCACGTCGTGCTCGCGGCCACCAACGAGGCGGTCCTGCGGGTCGTTCCTCTCCAGGCGCTCCAACAGCACGCCGTGGACGTGCCGCCGGACCTCAGCTCACTGACCTGAGCAGGCTCAGCCGTCCTTGATCCGGCGCCAGCCGCCGGCCCGGTTGTTGGCCACGATCTGGCGCAGGAACTCCAGGAGTGCCGGCTCGTCGACGGGGTCGCCCTCCCAGAACGCGATCGTCCGGGCTGTCGTGTTGTCGTGCCCGCCGGTCACGAGACCGTGTGGGTCGGGCACGATCGCGCCGTCGTAGACAAACAGGTTGACGTGGTCCTTCGTGGCCAGCAGCGCACACACGTTGCCGTCCAACACGAAGTAGGGCTGCACCCGGCGCTTGACGACCTCGCGCACCCCGGGATCCGCGGCGTGGACGAGGTCGCGCAAGCGCTGGCACAGCTCGCGCTGCCAGTGCGGCAGCGGGTCGAGGTAGGCGTCGACGCCCGGGTCCCGCTGGTAGGTGTCCATGGGAGGTAGACCGGCGCGCGGGCGGCGACTCATCGGCATACCCGGCTGCCTGTGGTCAGCGCAGCGGTGCGCTCGGGGCGAAGGCCGGGGCGAGCGGGAAGAGCACGGTGAAGGTGGAGCCCTGCCCCAGCAGGGACTCCACCTCGATCGAGCCCTCGTGCCCCTCGACGATCGCCTGCACGATGGACAGCCCGAGACCGGTGCCCTGCACCGCGCGCTCGGTCGCGTCGGTCGACCTGAAGAAGCGGCGGAAGACCTGTCGCTGGTCCTCCTCGGAGATCCCGTAGCCGCTGTCGCTCACCACCAGTCGAGCCTTGCCGACGCCCCTGGCGTCCCGCACCGTGTCGAGGGTCAGCGTCACGATGCCGCCGTCGGGCGTGAACTTCACCGCGTTGGACAACAGGTTCAGGACGACCCGCTCGATGGCGGTGTCGTCGCCGTCCACGGTGACCGGTCGGGTCACGATCTCGTGGCGGAGGTGGAGTGAGCGCCGCTGGGTGAGGGGGCCGGTGGCCTCCCAGGCATGGTCGACGATGGCTGCGAGGTCGCAGGGTCGACGGGCCAGGTTGAGCTGGCCGGACTCGATCCGTGAGTTGAGCAGCAGGTCCTCGATCAGGCCCAACAGCCGTCGCCCGTTGCGGTCGATCCGGGACACCAGGTCGAGCTGCTTGGTCGTCATCTCGCCGACCGCCCCGTCCTCGAGCATCTCCGTGTAGCCGAGCACACTGGCCAGCGGGGTTCGGAACTCGTGGCTGACCGAGGAGAGGAAGTCGGTCTTGGTCTGGTCGAGGGCGGTGAGCTCCTCGACAGCGTTTCGCTCGCGTTGCAGCGCCAGCTGGACCGCTTCCGAGGCGACCCGGCGCTCGGTGACGTCCTCGGCGACGCCGATGTAGCCGATCACCGAGCCATCCTGGTCGACGATGGGGCTGATCGTGAGGTCGACCACGATCCGTTTCTGGTCACGGGTCACCCAGGTCCAGTCGCGCGTCTCGGTGCGGCCGGCCTGGTCGAGCCCGTGGACCAGCACCTGCGGGCCCGGTGCCAGGCCGAGCTCCGCCGCCCGGGCCGCCACCTCCGCCGGCTCGTGCAGCTCCACCCAGTTGAGCGAGCCGACGACGTCCTCGGACTGGTAGCCCAGCAGGTTGCTGGCACCGCGGTTGAAGAGGGTGATGGTGCCTGAGCCGTCGGTGCCGATGATCGCGGTGGCCGCTGCCGAGTTGAGGACCGTCTGCGTGAAGGTCGCCTCGCTGAACAGGTCGGCCAAGGCGTCGCGGCGCTGGGTCGAGGCCACGGCCAGCGCCAGACCCGTCACCGCCGCGGTCACGAGGAAGGCCTGGGTCAGCGCCCCGACCGTCTCAGGGGCCACCGCACCGGACTTCCCGGCAACGGCGAACGGCCCATAGCCCGAACTGGTGAGCAGGACGACGATCACCCCGAGCACGGCCAGCTGGGTCGCGAGGGCTCGTAGGTCCAACCGCGTCGCGCCCCAGACGAGGACGGGCAGGGGGAGGAATGCCAGGGGGAGTCCGTTGGTCGAGGCGAAGACCCACAGGGTGACCGCGAGCAGGACGATGCCTTGGAGGGCGTCCTCCAGGCGCCACGGGATCGTGGCCTTCGTGGAGACGGCGACCCCCAACGGCGCGAGGGTGAGCACAGCGGCCGCGTGGGAGGCGGTCACGGCGTAGGCGGTCGGGAAGAACGTGCGGTCGAGGGTGTAGGTGACGGTGAGGCCGGCCAGCACCCCGAAGACGACGGCTCCCGCGAGCGTGGCGAGCAGGAGCCGGCCGAGGTCCTCCAGGGAGGCCAGTCGCGGGCGGTGGCTGCCGCGCGTCATGGCCCACCAGACCACCGCGGCCTCCGCGGTGTTGGCGAACCCGAAACAGGTCGCCGCGAGCGGGGGCCTCCCGCCGTAGAGGTTCGCCAGGCCACTGGTCACCACCATCCCGACGAGCACGATGGCGGCTCGTCGGCGATTGGGTCCGGTGGCGAGCAGGAATGCGACCGCCAGCCCCGCAGCCGGCCACCAGACGGCCACCGACGACCCGGGTGGGGCGAACCTGACGGCCGTTGCGCCGAGGACGAAGACGCCGAGCAGCACGATGGCCGCGGCGACGTCCCACCGGCGCAGGACCGTCAGGAGGCGGGTCACCGCACTCCACCCGACCCGCGCCCGACCGCCTGCCCCGCCGCTGGCGGCAGGGGAGGGCGATCATCCGGGCAGGTGGGCATGGGTCATTCTTGCGCAGCAGGCACGGCGAGGTGGGGGACATCCGGTGTGACGCCCCGCGGGGAAACTCGCCCGGGGGTTCCACCCGGACCTCCCACATCGTCCGTCCTAGAGGGTGTGGAGTGGAGTGTGGGCGACAGGGAGGGGGGCGGGCGTGGAGCCGCGTGAGGACTTCGAGGCGTTCGCCCGAGCCCGCTGGGTGCCACTGCTGCGCACCGCGACCCTGCTGACCGGCGACGCGCACGCAGCCGAGGACCTCGTCCAGGAGACGCTGGCGCGCGCGGCCCAACGGTGGTCAGTCGTCTCGTCAGCGGGCTCACCGGAGGCCTACGTCCGCCGCATCCTCTACACCCGCTCGGTCGACGCCTGGAGGTGGCGCCGGCACCAGCCCGACCCGGTCGAGGTGACCGAACGGCTCGGCTCCCGGAGCCGAGACCACGAGGTCGACGCCGACGCGCGACTCACCCTGGCCGACGCGCTCGCCCGGCTCACCCCCAAGCAGCGGGCCGTCCTCGTGCTCCGGTTCTACGAGGACCGCACCGAGGTGGAGGCCGCCGAGGCGCTCGGCTGCTCGGTCAACACGGTCAAGTCCCAGACGAGGCACGCCCTCGCGCGCCTCCGGGCCCTCGCCCCGGAGCTCGCACCCACCTTTGGCAGGACGGAGGTCCGTCGATGACCAGCTCACCACTCGGGTCGGCGCTGGACGGCCTGGTCAAGGACGTCCGGCCGTCCGCGGGACCACCCGTCGAGGCGCTGTGGGCACAGGGTGCGCGGCGTCGGGCCCGCACGCGGCTCGGAGGTGGCGCGGCCGCGCTGCTGGCGCTCGCCCTCGTGGCCTTCGTCAGCTGGCCGAGCCTCTCCCAGCCCGCGCCGCCGACCACCCCGCAGCCGGCCCAGACCGTCGCACCCGACACCTACCCGTCGGTGCTCGCGCACCCCTACTTCGCCGCCGACGCCCTCACCGCCCACCGGGCCATGACCGTGGCGGTCCTCGACGGCAGCACGGTGTACACGATCGACTCCAAGGGGACGGCGTGGAAGCTGCCGGGGTCGTGGAACCAGCGCTCGTATGCCGCGTTGTCACCGAACGGGCGCTGGCTCGTCGACGGTCGGCGCGTCTACGACCTCGTGAAGGGCACCAGTGCGAGCGTGGTCCAGCCGGGCGCACCTGACGACACCCAGCTCTGGGCGGCCTGGGCGCCGGACTCGGCCCACTACGCGCGGGCCTACGAGCCGTCCAGCGACGTCGTCGTCTCGACCCCGGACGGCACCCAGCTCACGATCCCGGGCGCGTCGGCCCTGGAGCAGGTGACCCGGGGCAGCATGGTGATGGGTGGCTGGCTCGACGACCGCACCCTCATGGTGGCCTACGGCTCGCAGTCGGAGGCGGCGATGGAGATCCAGACGTGGTCTATCGGGGACGACTCCTGGCGCGCCCGGGGACAGCTCACCTATCCCGAGACCCTCAACCTGACCTCCACTGTCGCTGCGGTGTCTCCGGACGGCCGCACGGTCGCGATGTCAGCCTCGGACACCTCCCGCATCGACGACTCCGCCCTGGTGACGTGGGATCTCGCGGGTCTGTTGAGCTCCGGGCAGCCCACCCCGGCGCGCATCGTGCTGTTGCACTCGCGCTACTCCGTCGACGGCATCACGTGGCGTGGGGGCACCCCGTTGGTGACCGTCAGCGGCCACACCGGCCCGGTGGCCGGGCCGCCCCTGGTCGGGAGCACGGCTGGTTTCGCAGGCCAGATGTCGTGGCGGCAGGACGCCTTCGCGGGCTCGCCCTACTGGAACTCGGCCGCGGTCTGGAGGGCGCGGTTGGTGGTCTGGACGACGATCCCCCTGGCCCTCTTCGGGGTGTGGCTCCTCTGGCGGGCAGGACTGTGGGTCGCTCGTCGCCTCGGCATCATCGACGGGCCGCTCCCGCTGCGGTTCGACCTCGCCTGGTGGCGGCGCTGAGGACGCCGTCGCAGACCTCGCGACACTTTCCGGCGCTGGACTAGTCTCCGGACTGAGGAAGGGAGACGCCGTGACCGTGCGGTCCAGCACCACCCCCGAAGTCCGTTTCACGCTCAACGGCGCGCCGACCGAGGTGGCCGTGGAGGCCGGGGTGAGCCTCCTCGACCTGCTGCGCGAGCGACTCGACCTGACCGGCACCAAGAAGGGCTGCAACCAGGGGGCGTGCGGCGTCTGCACGGTCCTCGTCGACGGGCGGCGCGTGCTGGGGTGCCTCACGCTGGTGGCGCAGCTGGAGGGTCGCGAGGTGACCACGATCGAGGGCGTCGGCACCCCGGAGCAGCCGCACGACCTCCAGCGGGCCTTCATCGGGGCCGACGGGTTCCAGTGCGGCTACTGCACCTCGGGCCAGATCTGCTCGGCCCTGGGGATGCTGCGCGAGCTCGATGACGGAGTGCCCAGCGCAGTCGCCGAACACGTTGCAGCGCAACCCGACTCGAGTGAGCTCGAGGTGCGCGAACGGATGAGCGGCAACCTGTGCCGGTGTGGGGCCTACAACGGCATCGTGGACGCCATCACCGCCTACGCCGACGCCGTGGGTGGTCACCGATGAGGCCGGTCTCGTATGCCGTGCCCGCCAGTGTCGACGAGGCCCTGGCGGCCATCGTCGACCTGCCCGGCGCGAAGTTCCTCGGCGGGGGGACCAACCTGGTCGACCTGATGCGCGAGGGCATCGAGGCGCCGGACGTCCTCGTCGACGTGACCCGGTTGCCGCTGGGGGAGATCACCGAGACCGCCGACGGTGGACTGCGCATCGGAGCCGGCGTGCGCAACACCGACCTGGCCGCGCACCCCTTGGTGCGCGAGCGCTACCCGGTCGTGGCCCAGGCAGTCGTCATGGGCGCCTCGGGCCAGATCCGCAACATGGCGACGGTGGGGGGCAACCTGCTGCAGCGCACGCGGTGCCTCTACTTCTACGACCAGGCTGCCGCGTGCAACAAGCGGGAGAGGGGCGCTGGCTGCGACGCCGCCTCGGGCCACAACCGGATGGGTGCCATCCTCGGGGCCAGCGAGCACTGCGTGGCGGTGCATCCTTCGGACCTGGCGGTGGCGCTGGTCCTGGTCGACGCCGAGGTCGAGGTGGTGAGTCGCACCGGCACCCGGACGATCGCCGTCGGTGACTTCCACCGACTGCCGGGCGAGACCCCCGACATCGAGACGACGCTGGCCACGGACGAGCTCGTCACTGCCGTGATCCTGCCCGCGGAGCCGCTGGCCGTCCGGTCGCGCTACCGCAAGGTGCGGGACCGTGCCTCCTACGCCTTCGCCCTCGTGTCGGTCGCTGCCGCCCTGGACGTCCGCGACGGCTCGGTCGCCCAGGTGCGGGTCGCGATGGGTGGCGTCGCCCATCGACCCTGGCGAGCCACCACGCTCGAACAGGAGCTGACCGGTCGGCCCGCCACCGATGCGGAGTTCGAGCGCGCAGCCCGGGCCGAGCTGGCGCACGCGGTGGGAGGGCCCGACACGGAGTTCAAGATCGGGCTGGCCGTCCGCACCATCACGGCGACGCTGCGCCGGCTGCGTGACGAAGGTGGTGCGGCATGACCATCGCGCCGGAGCGCACCACCACGACGACCGCACCCCCTGCTGCGGCACCTCCCGGTGCGCCCGGCCCCGCCATCGGTCGAGCGGTCGACCGCGTCGACGGGCTGGCGAAAGCAACTGGCACGGCACGCTTCTCGGCCGAGTACCCGATCCCCGGGATCACCCATGCCGTCCTGGTCCACGCGCCGATCGCCCGGGGCCGCATCACCTCGATGGACACGACGGTCGCCGAGGCGCACCCGGGGGTGGTGCTCGTCCTGACCCACCACAATGCCCCGCGGCTCACGCCACCACCCGCCCGGATGAACCCGATGGACCTGTCGACGATGGCTGCCGGCAGCACGATCCCGTTCCTCAACACCGACGAGGTGCACGTCGACGGACAGCCCGTCGCGGCCGTCGTGGCCGAGACCCTCGAGGCGGCCCAGTACGCCGCCTCGCTGGTCCGGGTCGAGTACCTCGAGGTCACGCCGACCGGCGACTTCGACGCCGAGCTCGGCAGCTCCACGCCGGTCCGCTCGATGCCCGTCATGCCGCCGACGGGAGGCAAGCGCGGTGACGCGCGGGCGGCATACGGGAGGACGCCGGTGAAGGTGGACCTGGCCTTCACCACCCCGCAGCACAACCACAACGCCCTCGAGCCCCACGCGACGACGGCCGAGTGGGACGGTGACCGCCTCACCGTCTACGAAGGCTGCCAGAACATCGACTGGACCCAGAAGTACCTGGCCAAGCGGTTCGGGATCCCGTCCGGTGACGTGCACGTCGTGGCGAAGTTCGTCGGCGGTGGCTTCGGCGGCAAGTCGAAGGTGTGGGCGGCGACGCTCATCGCGTGCATGGCGGCCAAGGTCGCCCAGCGGCCGGTGCGGCTGGCCCTCACCCGCGAAGGCGTCTACCGCACGGTCGGGGGCCGCACCCCGACCCGACAGCGGGTGGCGATCGGCGCCTCGGCCGCGGGCCACATGGAGGCCCTGATCCACGAGGTCACGTCCCGCAAGGGCCGGGTGGGTGGCGAGGCCGACCAGATCGTGGCCTGCAGCCTCGACCTCTACGACGCGGCCACGATCCTGGCCGAGCAGCGGATCGTCGAGCTCGACCTCATGCCCAACACCGCGATGCGCGCGCCGGGGGAGGCCCAGGGCAGCTTCGCCGTGGAGTCCGCCGTGGACGAGCTGGCCGTCGAGCTCGGCGTGGACCCGGTGGACCTGCGGCTGCGCAACCAGCCGGGGGAGCGCAGCCCGGTGCACGGCACGCGCTACTCGCACCGCCGGCTCGCGCAGACGCTCGAACGCGGACGCGACCTGTTCGGCTGGGCCGACCGCCCCGCCCCCGGCACGCGGGACGGCAAGGACCTCGTCGGGTGGGGTGTCGCCGCAGCCATCCACCCATCCTGGGAGTTCGTCGCGAACGTCCAGCTGACCGTCGACGCGACCGGTGGCGTCACCCTGTCCTGCGCGTTCCACGAGATGGGGATGGGCACGGCGACGGTGGTCGGCCAGATGGTCGCCGACTGCCTCGACGTGCCCCTCGAGCGCGTGACGGCCGTCTACGGAGACTCCGACCTGCCGATGGGTCCCGGCGCAGGTGGCTCCGGACAGACCGCGAGCCTGGCCTCTTCGATCGAGCGCGCCTGCCGCGCGATGCGCAAGCGCCTCGACGCGCTGGCCGACCGTGCGGGTATGCCGGATGGTTCAGACCCCGGGGAGGTCCTGACCCGCGCGGGCGAGGGGTCGCTGACGGTCGAGGTCGGGGCCGACAGCGGACCGCGGGCCGCGTGGGGACAGGTGCGGTTCCTGTCCAAGCTGGTGGTCGACAGCAGGCGGTGGATGAAGGCGGCCACCGGCGCGCACTTCTGCGAGGTCAGGGTCGACGCCGACACCGGTGAGCTCCGGGTCACCCGGTGGACCAGCGTCTTTGACGTCGGCCGGGTGGTGAACCCCAAGACGACCCACAGCCAGCTGCGCGGCGGCATCGTCATGGGTCTGGGTCTCGCGATGGGGGAGGAGACCCTGATCGACACCCGCAGCGCGCGGATCATGAACCCCAGCCTGGCCGAGTACCACGTGCCGGTGCAGGCCGACGTGCCCCACCTCGACGTCCACACCCTCGACGACCCCGACCCGCAGATGCCGCTGGGCATCCTCGGAGCCGGTGAGGTGGGCATCGTCGGGGTCGGCGCCGCGGTGGCCAACGCCGTGCGGCACGCCACCGGTCGACGGGTCACCGACCTGCCGCTCACGCTCGACCGCATCGTCGGCTGAGCGGCCTCCTCGCACGCTCCCGACCCCGGGCTTGACCTTGACGCAGGGTCAGGGTTGCACCCTTGCGTCATGACCACACCATCACCCATCATCGAGATCGTCGGGCTCACCAAGTCCTACGCCGACCACGAGGTGCTCAAGGGCGTCGACCTGACCGTCCCCGAGGGTGCCGTCCACGCCCTGCTCGGCTCGAACGGAGCCGGCAAGACCACCGTCGTGCGGATCCTGTCCACGCTGGTGAAGGCCGACGACGGCACGGCTGTCGTCAACGGACACGACGTCGCCACCTCCCCGCAGCTGGTGCGCCAGTCGATCAGCCTCACGGGGCAGTTCGCGGCCGTCGACGAGGTCCTCACCGGACGCGAGAACCTCGTGCTCGTCGCCCAGCTGCGCCGCCTGCGTGAAGCCGGCGCGATCGCCGACGACCTGCTCGCACGGTTCGACCTGACTGAGGCGGGTGGACGCCGAGCGGGCACCTACTCCGGTGGCATGCGCCGCCGCCTGGACATCGCGATGAGCCTGATCGGCAACCCGGCGGTGCTCTTCCTCGACGAGCCGACCACCGGGCTGGACCCGCAGTCGCGGCTCGAGGTCTGGGCCACAATCCGGGAGCTCGCCCGACAGGGCACCACGGTGCTCCTCACGACGCAGTACCTCGACGAGGCCGAGCAGCTGGCCGACCGGATCGCGATCCTGCACGAGGGCCGGATCATCGTCGACGGCACCCTGGGTGAGCTCAAGCAGCTCTTCCCGCCGGCCCAGGTCGAGTACGTCGAGAAGCAGCCCTCGCTCGAGGACATCTTCCTCGCCATCGTCGGCCACGACGCCGCCACCGCCCACCTTGCAAAGGACGCCCGATGACCACCGACCTCATCCACGACACCACCGTCCTGCTGAAGCGCTCGCTCCGGCACATCCTGCGCAGCCCCGACACCATCATCACCACGGCGGTCACCCCGATCGCCATGCTGCTGCTGTTCGTCTACGTCTTCGGCAGCGCGATCGACGTCGGCGGCGCCAGCTACGTCAACTACCTGCTCCCGGGCATCCTGCTCATCACGGTCGCGTCGGGCATCGCCTACACGGCGTTCCGGCTGTTCACCGACGTCTCGGGCGGCATCTTCGAGCGCTTCCAGTCCATGCCGATCACCCGGTCGGCGCTGCTGTGGAGCCACGTGCTGACCTCGGTCGTCGCCAACCTGACGTCGCTCGTGCTCGTCGTCCTGGTCGCCCTGGTGATGGGATTCCGTTCCGGTGCAGGGGTGCTCGCCTGGCTGGCCGTCCTCGGGATCCTGGTCCTGTTCACGCTCGCCCTGACCTGGCTCGCCGTGATCCCCGGCCTCACGGCGAAGTCGGTGGACGGCGTGAGCGGCTTCTCCTACCCGCTGATCTTCCTGCCGTTCATCAGCTCGGCCTTCGTGCCCACGGCCGGGATGCCCGGACCCGTGCGCTGGTTCGCGGAGCACCAGCCGGTCACCTCGATCGTCAACACCATCCGCGCGCTCTACGCCGAGCAGCCCCTCGGTGACGACGGGTGGCTGGCCCTGGCCTGGTGCCTCGGGTTGCTCCTCGTGGCCTACGCGCTGGCCATGCGCACCTACCGCACCAAGGTCGCGTGACGCGCGAGGATGGGTGCCATGCTCACGATCAGCCAGCTCGCGTCGTACGCCGGCGTGACCGTGCGCGCCGTCCGGCACTACCACGCCAAGGGGTTGCTGCCCGAGCCCGCGCGCGACGCGTCGGGGTATCGGCGCTATGACGCGGCCGCCGTCGTCGAGCTCGTGCGGATCCGTACGCTCGCCGACGCCGGGGTGCCGCTGGCCAGGGTGCAGGAGCTGCTGGTCGCCGGTGACGACGAGTTCGCGGCGGCGGTCGACGAGATCGACCGCCGGCTGCGCTCGGAGATCCGCCAACGCCAGCGCCATCGCGAGCGGATCGCCCAGCTCGCGGCCGGCGAGAGCCTCGCCCTGCCGCCCGAGGCGGTGGCCTACCTCGAGCGCCTCCGGGGCGTCGGCGTCCCCGAGGAGATGGTCGAGGCCGAGCGCGACGCGTGGATCCTCGTGGCCGCGCAGATCCCCGAGCGGATGGCGTTCTACATGGAGACGAAGGAGCGGCAGCTCGACGACCCCGCCGTGCGCGACCTCTACCGCGACCTGGCCGAGATCTCCCAGTGGTCAGCCGACGACCCGCGTCTCGACCAGGCGGCCGAGCGGCTGGCCGAGCAGTTCGAGCAGGTGCCCGACGACGCGTGGGACGAGGAGAAGCTGCCCGAGGACCTCGCGGACCTGCTCGACGGGGTCTTCCTCTCGTCCGTCCCCGGCGCGCGTCGCATGTTGGCCCGGCTCGAGCAGCTCGGGTGGACCGGGTGGACGAACATCCAGCGCATCGAACCGGCCCGCTGACGGTGCGGTATGCCGCGTGGCTGGACCACGCGGCATACCCCGCTCGTCAGGTGGTGGCCTTGCGGGTGAAGGTCAGGTGGGTCACGCCGCCGGGGGTGGAGACCGCCTCGACGTCGTAGGAGTCCTCGATGCCCTCCAGATCGTCCCAGATGCGCACACCGCGGCCGAGCAGGATCGGCACCTGCACGAGGTGCAGGTGGTCGACCAGCCCGGCGAGGACGAAGTCGCGGACCACGGTCGCGCCGCCGCCGATCCGGATGTCCTGGTCTCCGGCCGCCGCGCGAGCCTTGTCCAGCGCCTCGGCCGGGCTCGCGTCGAGGAAGTGGAACGTCGTGCCACCCTCCATCTCCATCGGGGGTTTCGCGTGGTGGGTCAGCACGAACGTGGGCGTGTGGAACGGCGGGTTGGGTCCCCACCAGCCCTTCCACTCCGGGTCGTCGTGCCAGCCGGGCGGCCCGAACTTGTTGGCGCCCATGATCTCCGCACCGATGCCGGGAGTGTGCCGCTCGGCGAAGGCGTTGTCGGCCCCGAGCGAACCCCCCTCCGCGTCCCCGAACCGGGTCGCGAACATCCACTCGTGCAGCCGTTGACCGGCGTGGCCGAAGGGCGCCTCGAGGGACTGTGGTTCGCCGGTGGCGAAACCGTCGAGCGAGATCGACAGGTTGTGGACGCGGGTGATGGACATCCGTGCTCTCCTCAGCTGATGGACTGGACGTGGGCGATGCAGGTGCGTGCGGTTGGCCTGGCCTCGAGCCGCGCGGCGGGTATGGGCTCTCCGCACACCTCGCAGAGACCGTAGCTCCCGTCGTGGAGGCGCACCATGGCCGCCTCGATGCCGGACAGGTGCTCGCGGGCCGCCTGGATGAGGGACGAGAGCTGGGATCGTTCGTAGGCGATGGTCTGGCCCTCGGGGTCGTGCTCGTCGTCGGCGTTGGAGTCGGCCGATGCGGCAAAGAGGGCTTCGAGATCGGTCGTCATGCTGGCCAGGCGGCTCTGCACCTCGTCGCGCTCCCGGCGCAGGCGGTCGGCCGCCGCGCGGGGGTCTGCGGACTCGTGGTCAGCCATGCAGCGTCGGACGGTAGACGAGCTCCTGGATGTCGTGGTCGAGGGTCCGGTGCTCGACGAGCTCCAGGTCGAAGTCGGCCGCACCCCCGAAGATCGGGCCCAGACCGGTCTGGCCGGTGATGACCGGAAACAGTGTCACCTGCACGAGGTCGACGAGGCCCGCCGCCAGGAGGGCCCGGTTCATCGCGAGGCTTCCGTGCGAGCGCAGGGGCACCGTCGACTCCTCCTTGAGGCGGGCGACCACGTCGAGCGCATCGCCCCTCGCGATCGTGGCGTCCGGCCAGTCCAGTGGCCCCTCGAGGGTGGACGACACCACCGTCGCGGGGAGGTTCACCATGCGGGTGACCCACGGGTCACGCACGTCGGAGTCCTCGGTGCTGGCCGACAGCATCTCCGTGAACGCGCGAAAGGTGGTGGCGCCGAACACCATGTGCTGGTCCTCGGTGTAGAGGTCGAGCCGGTGGCCGAGCAGCTCCGGACCCTGCTTGCCCCAGTAGCCGGTCCAGTCGCCGCTGGCGGCACCGAAGCCGTCCAGGCTGCTGAAGACGTCGAACGTGTAGGTGGCTGTCATGTCCTTCTCCCGGTCGAGGTGGTGGTCGGATGCGGTCAGGCACGGATACAGACCGACGACGGCTGCCGAACTCATCGTGGCCCATCTGCTCGCGACCCGCCCCGGGGCATCAGGGCATCAGGGAGCCTTCCGTCCGGAACTCGTGCGAGGCTCCGGTCATGAGCACGTCGACCGAGGTCTCGGTGTCCTGGGCGCAGGCGCTGGCCTGGCGGCTGGAGCGACACCTGCTCGACCCCGTGGGATCGGAGTCCGTCGCCGGGGTCGTCCGTCGGCTCGGCGCCGTGCCGTCGATGGACGAGTCGCTCGCCGAGCTCGCGGTGCGGACCCGCCGGACGACCTCCCGGCCCGGTGAGCTGGCGCAGGCCCTGGCAGCGGGGACGGTCATCAAGGTCTTCGCCTTCCGCGGTGCCGTCCACTACCTGTCGCCCGACGACGGCGGCGCGTACCTGGCGCTGCGAACGGCGGGCCGGCAGTGGGAGCTGCCCAGCTGGGTGGACTACTACCGCCTCGCGCCCGAGGCGTGGCCCGACTTCAGGGCGGCCGTGCGTGAGGCGCTGGGTGACGGGCCGCTGACCCTCGCCGAGCTGGGCGACACCGTGACCAGCCAGGCGGCATACCGGCATCTCAAACCGGTCTTCGACGAGGGTGCCGGCACCCTCATCAAGCCGCTCACCTGGCAGGGCGACATGGGCTTCGGCCCACCGCGCGACGGACGAGCCACCTTCCAGCGCCTGGACACGAACGCACGGTGGGCAGGCATCCCGGACCTCGAGGTCGCGGGCCCGGCGGCCATCACGGCCTACCTGCGCACCTATGGTCCGGCGACGGTCGAGCACGTGCAGTACTGGCTCGGCAGCGGCCTGAGTGCCGGACGCAGACGGCTGACCGGCTGGCTGGACGGCCTCGGCGACCGGCTCGTGCCGGTCGACGTCGACGGCACGGTGGCGCACGTCCTGCGCGAGGACGTCGACGCGCTGGAGGCGGCCCGGCCCACCGACGCCGTGCGGTTCCTGCCCGGCCACGACCAGTGGGTCCTCGGCCCGGGGACCAAGGACGAGCACGTGACACCGCCAGCGCGCCGCGACCTGATGACCCGCAAGGCCAACCCCGTCACCCGCGGAGGGGTCGTGTGTGGGACCTGGGCGCGACGGGGCGACGAGCTCACGGTCAGCTGGCTCGACGGGACGACGCGACCCGATGCGGCCCTCGAGGAGGAGGGCACCCGCCTCGCGGCCCTCCTGGGCCGTGAGCTGCCGGTGCGGGTCACGTCCTAGGCGGTCGGTAGAGCTCCTCGACCGCGGCCTCGATGTCGTCGCCGTCGACGTCCACCGGCTCGACGTAGAGGTGGCCCTCGGCGATCAGGCCGTCGCGGACGGCCACGACGACGACTCCCCGCATGGCGAAGCCGGAGCCGTCGAGGTGGTGCCCGCGCCAGTCGACCTCCGCCCACTCGGTCTCGCCATCGCCGCTGGAGGCCAGCAGCTCGGCGTGGAAGTCGGGGACCCCCTCGAAGACGGAGGTCCAGTTGGCCAGCACCTGGGCCCGCCCCCGGAACGCGCGGCCGGGGTGCGCCGGCGTGATGCTGACGTAGTCCTCGGCGAAGAGCGACGCGAAGCGGTCGGCGTCGTGGGCGTTCTGGGCCTCCGTGAGGCGCTCCATCATGCTCGTCATGGGCTCAGACCCATCGCCGCACGTGGGACCGGTAGGCGTCGTACTCCGCGCCGAACTTGCCCGCCAGGTAACGCTCCTCCGGGCGGATCGCCCCCCACCAGAGTGCGGCGACGCCGAACGGCACGAACACCAACGCCCAGAACGAGTGCGCGAGGAGCGCCCACCCGACGTCGAACGCGATGAGCCCCAGGTAGAGCGGGTTCCGGCTCAGCCGGAACGGCCCCGACTGGAGCACCAGGACGGTGGCGCCGCCGGGCAGGACCGCAGTGCGGTGCGTCGCCATGTGGGCCAGTGTCCACCCGTTCCAGAGCACGAACGCGACGACCAGCGCCCAACCGACCCACCGGACGGCCGAGCCGGTGATCGAGACGGGGTCGTCCGTGGCCGCGCTGAGGAAGAGCCCCGCAGCGAGCGGCAGCCCCAGGGCCACCGGTGGCCAGATCCGGAACGCGGGCGCATCCACGACCGCCATCGTCGTCCGCGGCCGTCGCGACGGCAAGGGCCGGCCGCAGGTCAGGGCCGGTCGATCTCCGCGAAGACCGGACGCCCCAGCGACGGGTCGGTGAGCAACCGGCTGAAGTCGGTGGTGTTGCGCGAGATCGAGATCAGGAGCTTGCCATCGGCCAAGGCGATGCCGGGGTGGGCCAGCGGCGCGTACTTGAGCTGCCCGGAGGGGTCCTGGAAGTCCGCCCGCGCGCCCCGCTGGGCGGCCCACGGGCCGACGGGGGAGTCGGACGACCAGGCGTAGACGGCGTTGCCCAGGTCGCCGTCTCGCTTGGAGACGATGACGAACCGGCCGTCGAGCACGTCCACCGACAAGGTCTGTGAGACACCTCCGCGGGCGGGCAGGACGACCGCCGCCCGTGCCTGTTCGCCCACCCAGGTCGTCCCGTCCCAGAACTGCCACGTCGCGCGGTCGCGCGCGTCGGCCAGAGGTGCGCGGGCGGCATACAGGGCACGTCCGAAGGAGTCCTTGCTGGGCAGGCGGGTGCCGTAGACGTAGAGCCAGCCACCCCGGACCGTCATGGCCGACCCCCAGTTGACCTGGTCGGCGGCGGTGCTGTCAGGGGTGATGTCGAGCTGCTGCCGCAGGGTGGGCGCACCCCCGGGGGTGACGTCGAAGAGGGTGGCGCTGCTCCCGAGGTAGGTGAAGTCGAGGCCGCCCGCCGCGCCCCGACGGATGCGGGCGGAGACGACGACGAGGACGTCGCCGTCGGGCCGCGACAGGGACACGACGGACATCGGCCAGTGCACGACCCCGTCGGAGCGGTCCGGGATCACCGGTCCCTGTCCGGTCGCCTCGACCTGTGACGTGCACAGGCCGCTGGTGACGAGCATGGAGTTGGCGACGATGCGGGGGCTGATGCCGTCGCCGCGCACGGTGTCGCCGAACACCCAGACGATCCGGTCGTCGGGCAGGCGTGCGCTGGCTCCGATGTCACCGGCCTGCCAGAGCGGGAGGTCCAGGCCCGCGACGATCCGGTTGAGCTGCGCGACCGTCACCACGGGCGGTTTCCCGGTCGAGGTCGCCCGCGCGCAGGTCGGCGTCAACCGGGGGTATGCCGCGCCGCCCGCGGTCGTGGCGCCGTCGCCGCCGGGCGTGGTGGAGCAGCCTGCGAGCACCGCCGTGAGCACCAGCCCGAGCACCAGCCCGAGCGCTGCGCCCCCGAGGAGGGGAGGGGTGGCGCGGGGCATGGCGGCAATCCTAGGGACGCGACACGCGGACCCAACATGTGGTGCCAAGGATTCGCACCACCACCCGCATATGGTGTCTCTTGCTGGTCCGGAGGCCGCGCAATCGGTCTCCGGGGCAAGAGGGAACTCGGTGCGAATCCGGGACTGCCCCGCAGCGGTAAGCGGAAACGACCGCCGTCATCAAGCACTGCTCGCACCACGCGGGTGGGAAGCGACGGCCAGTAGGAACCGCGTCGACGACCGAGCTCGCCAGGGCTCACCACGGTCGCCGAGGCGAAGGTCCGCGAGTCCGAAGACCTGCCAGCGACCGCACACGCCGTGTGCGGTGAGTCGTGGCCTCGAGGGCGGGTCACACGACATGCACAGTCGACTTGCACCCCGGTTCCCGGAGGCGGTGGCTGTGTCGTCGTCCCCTCCTCGACCCGCGGCACCGAATCGCTCGCGAGGAGAGAGCAGTGACCGACACGACCACCGAGGTCATCGAGGACCCGGCGACGGGACGACAGGCCGGACCCCTGGCCACCGAGTCCCAGGCGCCCCGCCGCGCCAGCATGGCCGTGCGCAAGCGCAACGGCGACAGCGAACCCGTCGACGTCATGAAGATCGTCCGGGCGGTGGAGCGCTGGTGCGACGACCTCACCGAGGTCGACCCGATGGCCATCGCCACCCGCACCATCAGCGGCCTCTACGACGGGGCCACGACCGCCGAGCTCGACCGGCTGTCGATCCAGACCGCTGCGGAGATGACGGCCGCAGAGCCCGAGTATTCGCGGCTGGCCGCCCGCCTCCTGTCGAACTACATCGACAAGGAGGTGCGCGGTCAGCAGATCGCGTCGTTCAGCCAGGCCGTGCGGCTCGGCCACCTCGAGGGGCTCATCGGTGACGAGACCGCTGCCTTCGTCGAGGCGAACGCCCGCAAGCTCGACCACGCGGTGGACGTGACCAACGACCGCCGGTTCGAGTACTTCGGGCTGCGCACCGTCTACGACCGCTACCTGCTGCGCCACCCCGACACCCGGATGGTCCTGGAGACGCCGCAGTACTTCATGCTGCGCGTCGCCTGCGGGCTGTCGCACACGCCCCAGGAGGCCATCGGGTTCTACCGGCTGATGGCGTCGCTGGCCTACCTGCCCAGCTCGCCGACCCTCTTCAACTCCGGCACCCGCCACACCCAGATGTCGTCGTGCTACCTCGTCGACTCCCCGCAGGACGAGCTCGAGTCGATCTACGACCGCTACGCGCAGGTCGCGAAGCTCTCGAAGTTCGCTGGTGGCATTGGCATCTCGTGGTCGCGGGTGCGGTCACGCGGGGCGCTCATCCGCGGCACGAACGGCCACTCCAACGGCATCGTCCCCTGGTTGCGCACCCTCGACTCGTCGGTGTCGGCGGTCAACCAGGGCGGTCGTCGCAAGGGTGCCGCGTGCGTCTACCTCGAGCCGTGGCACCCCGACATCGAGGAGTTCCTCGAGCTGCGCGACAACACCGGCGAGGACGCCCGGCGCACCCACAACCTCAACCTCGCCAACTGGGTGCCCGACGAGTTCATGCGTCGTGTCGAGGCCGACGAGCAGTGGAGCCTGATCGACCCGAACGAGGTGCCCGAGCTGCCAGACCTCTGGGGGCCGGCCTTCGAGGAGGCGTATGCCGCGGCGGAGCGCGACGGGCGCTTCGTGCGCCAGGTCAGCGCGCGGGAGCTCTACGGCAAGATGATGCGGACCCTGGCCCAGACGGGCAACGGCTGGATGACCTTCAAGGACGCCAGCAACCGCACCTGCAACCAGACCAGCGACGACCAGCGACCGGGAGCCCCGGTCGTGCACCTGTCGAACCTGTGTACCGAGATCATCGAGGTCTCCAGCAACGACGAGACTGCCGTCTGCAACCTCGGCTCGGTGAACCTCGCCCAGCACCTCACCCCAGGTCGCGACGCCGTCGACTGGGAGAAGCTGCGCGCGACGGTCCGTACCGCGGTCACCTACCTCGACCGCGTGATCGACATCAACTACTACCCGAGCGAGGAGTCCGCGGCGTCGAACCCGCGCTGGCGCCCGGTGGGGCTGGGCGTGATGGGGCTGCAGGACGTGATGTTCGCGCTGCGGCTGCCGTTCGACTCGCCCGAGGCGAAGGAGCTGTCCACGCGAATCGCCGAGGAGGTCTACCTCTCGGCCCTGGAGCGCTCCAGCCAGCTGGCCGCCGACCATGGCGCCCACCCGGCATACGAGCAGACGCGCGCGGCGCGCGGTGACCTGCAGCCCGACCTCTGGGACGTCACCCCGACCCAGACGGAGCGCTGGGAGCTGGTGCGGAAGGCCATCAAGGAGAACGGACTTCGCAACTCACTGCTCATCGCCATCGCGCCGACGGCCACCATCGCGTCGATCGCGGGCGCCTACGAGTGCATCGAGCCGCAGGTGTCCAACCTGTTCAAGCGCGAGACGCTGTCGGGAGAGTTCCTCCAGGTCAACACGGCGCTGGTCCGCGAGCTGAAGGCGCGGGCGCTGTGGACCCCCGAGGTGCGCGAGGCGATCAAGCGCAGCGACGGCTCGGTGCAGGGCATCGCCGAGATCCCCGAGGACGTGCGGGTGCTCTTCCGCACCGCGTGGGAGCTGCCCCAGAAGTCGCTCATCGAGCTCGCCGCGGCCCGCCAGCCCTACATCGACCAGAGCCAGTCGCTCAACCTGTTCCTCGCGTCGCCGACGATCGGGAAGCTCAGCTCGATGTACCTCTACGCGTGGAAGGCCGGGCTCAAGACGACCTACTACCTGAGGTCGCGCCCGGCGACCCGCATCCAGCAGGCCACCACCACCAGTGTGAGGGCCACCCCAGCGACCGCGCTGGTTCCCACCATCCTGACCGACGAGGCAGCGATCGCCTGCTCCCTCGAGAACCCCGAGACCTGTGAGGCTTGCGAATGACTGTCACCAGCACGACCGAGAAGATGCTGCTCGACCCGGGGATGAACCTCACCCTGCGGCCGATGCGCTACCCGCAGTTCTACGAGCGCTATCGCGACGCCATCAAGAACACCTGGACCGTCGAGGAGGTCGACCTGCACTCCGACCTCAAGGACCTGCAGCGACTCACGGCGGCCGAGCGACACCTGGTGGGGCGGCTCGTGGCGTTCTTCGCCACCGGCGACACCATCGTCGCCAACAACCTGGTGCTCAACCTCTACCAGCACATCAACTCTCCGGAGGGCCGGCTCTACCTGAGCCGTCAGCTGTTCGAGGAGGCCGTGCACGTGCAGTTCTACCTGACCCTGCTCGACACCTACGTGCCCGACGAGAAGGAGCGGCACGAGGCCTTCGCGGCGGTCGACAACATCCCGTCGATCAAGGACAAGGCCGACTTCTGCTTCCGGTGGATCGACTCGGTGTTCGACCTCGACTCGCTGGAGACCAAGGAGCACCGCCGGGCGTTCCTGCTCAACGTGATCTGCTTTGCGGCCTGCATCGAGGGGCTGTTCTTCTACGGCGCGTTCGCCTACGTCTACTTCCTCCGCTCGCGCGGCCTGCTCAACGGTCTCGCGAGCGGCACCAACTGGGTGTTCCGCGACGAGTCGATGCACATGGCCTTCGCGTTCGACGTGGTCGAGACCGTGCGCCGTGAGGAGCCGGACCTCTTCGACGACGAGCTCGCCGACCAGGTGCGGGCGATGATGCGTGACGCCGTCGACGCCGAGGCCCAGTTCGCGCAGGACCTGTTGGGCGGGGGAGTGGCGGGGCTCTCGACGACCGACATGCGCACCTACCTCGAGTCGGTGGCCGACCGCCGGCTGGAGCAGCTGGGGCTCGAGCCGGAGTACGGCTCCAAGAACCCGTTGGCGTTCATGGAGCTGCAGGACGTGGACTGGCGCTAACTCGCCTTTTGCATGAGTGGGCGCCGGGGCTGGCTCACCACCAGCCCTGGCGCCGCGCCCAGCGCAGCAGCCACAGGCTGATCGAGGCCATCACGACGAGCACGATGATGAGCTGCACCCAGTGGGTGCTGCCGTTGACGATGACGTTCATGCCGTAGATCGACGCGATCGCGGTGACCGGCAGGGTGATCGCCGCGATGACGGCCAGCCGCTCCATCGCCACGGTCATCTTCGTGGTGACCCTGGTCTGGTAGAGCTCGATGACGCCGAAGAGGAACTGGCTCTCGCCGTCGGCGAGGCTGCGCACCCGGTCGAACTGTTCCGACAGGTCGCGTGCGTGGCGCTGCGACTCCTCGCTGGCGAACCGCTCGAGCGAGGCCAGTCGCCCGTAGATCTCGTGCGCCTGGCCGGCCTGGGTGCGTGAGATGAGCAGCTCGTGCCGGAGGAGGAAGAGCTCCTCGAGCAGCTCCTCGGGCTGGTGGAAGTCCGAGCCCATGACCCGCATCTCGAGGGCCGGAAGCCGGCTCGCGACGTCCTTGACCGCCGCGCTCTGCCGCCGCGCCACCGCCGACCCGATCGCGTAGGAGAGCTCGCTCGGGGTCTTGGGCCGGAACCGCCCCGCCCGCATCCGTTCCTGGACGGTGCGGGTCTCCTCCGTCGCATCGGAGAGCGCGACCGCCGGGTTGCGCGGCCCGTGCACGGTCACGAGGTAACGGCGGCCCACGAGCTGGTCGAGCTCGAGCATGTGGACGTGGCCGCCCTCGCCGGCCAGCGGGGTGTGCACGATGACGAAGGTGTGGTGCTCGTAGCCGTGCACGGACGGCACGAAGTTCCTTTCGCGACAAGCCTTCACGACCATCGGATGGGCGTGGAAGTGGTCGCGCAGGAGGGCCTCGGCCGCGTCGTCGAAGTCGGGCACGTCCACCCAGACGAAGCCGTCGTCGCGGCGGAGGAGGTCGTCGACCTGCCTGACGTCGTGCTCCTCGAGCCCGGCGTCGGACACCCACCAGGCGTCCATCACGGCTCTGCGCTCCTGACTCGACCGAGCCCCCGGCCTCAGCCGGTGAAGCTCGTCTCCAGCGTGATCGGGATCTTGAGCGCCTGGCTGACCGGGCAGTTGGCCTTGGCGTCCTGGGCCGCCTCCTCGAACTGCTCGGCGGTGATACCGGGGACGTTGCCGACGACGGAGAGGGCGCTTCCGGTGATGCCGGTGCCCGGCTGGAAGGTCACCCTGGCGGTGGTGTCCAGCGAGGTCGGGGGGTTGCCGGCCTTGTCGAGGACCAGGGACAGGGCCATGTTGAAGCAGCTCGAGTGCGCTGCAGCGATCAGCTCCTCTGGGCTCGTCTTCCCGTTCGGCTCCTCGCTTCGCGCGGGCCATGACACGTCAAACGTCCCGACCCCGGATGACTCGAGGTTGACCTTGCCGGCGCCCTCGAAGAGGGAGCCCTCCCAGTGGGCGACGGCGGTGCGGGTGGTGGCCATGAGTTCTCCTTCGAGCGGCGGGACGGTCATCCCCAATCTAGGCGCTGCACCGACATCCGCAACGGGCAGGGACGAAGGACCCTGTCGTGGCGGGCGTCGTGGACCCAGGCTCGAGGGACGAAGGGGTGCCGATCACGATGCACCTCTCGTCGGTGAGAGGAGCGAACGATGCTGGTCCGTGAGCTGGTGACCCGTGAGGTCGTCTCGGTCAGGGACGTCTCGGCCCTCGACGCGGCGGTGCGTGTCCTGGCGGAGCACCACATCTCCGCGCTGCCGGTGATCGACGCGAACGGGAGGGTCGTCGGCATACTCAGTGAGGCGGACGTCCTGCGGCTCCATGTCGCGGCGGACCCCCGAGCCCACCTCCGGCCGGTCGACGACGGCCCGGTCCAACCGTGGCCCGCCACGGTCCGCGAGGTCATGACTGCCGACCCCGTGGTCGCCCATGAGTCGAGCGACGTGGCGGATGTGGCGCGCACCCTCGCGGACACCGGGTGGAAGAGCCTGCCCGTCGTCGGCGGCAACGGAGAGCTCGCCGGGATGGTGAGCCGCAGCGACGTCATCAGGGCACTGGCCAGTCGCGACGCCGACATCTGGCTGCGAGTGGTCCGGGACTTCGCGGAGGTGGACCGGTCCTCCTGGCATGCCTCCGTATCCCGTGGGGTGGTCACGGTCACCGGGGTGCGGCCCGGTGGGGATGCGCGGATCGCGGCCGCCATGGTGGCGACCGGGCCGGGGGTGCGGGACGTGGTGGTCGAGGTCGAGGCGGACCCGGTGGGCTGACGAACCCGGTTCGGTCCGCATCCCGCGACCCCTCACGACCTACGATGGGCCCCGTGGCAGACCAGGTGGGACCGGCGGACCCAGGGCCAGGCAGCATCGCCCGACTCTCCGGGCTCGACCTCGACGACCTTCTCGAGGAGCTCAGGTCCCGCGCCGGCAGTGCACGGACGGCGCAGGCGCGGCTCGAGGCCCTCCTCGACGCCGTGGTGGTCGTGACGTCGGACCTGGAGCTGGCGGCCGTGTTGCGGCGCATCGTCGAGTCGGCCTGTCAGCTGGTCGACGCGACCTATGGCGCCCTGGGCGTGCTGGGCCCCAACGGCGAGGAGCTCATCGAGTTCGTCACGCACGGGATCTCGGAGGAGGACCGAGCGGCCATCGGTCCGCTGCCGCACGGGCGGGGTCTGCTCGGCATGATCATCACCAGTCCCCACCCCCAGCGCGTCGACCGGATCAGCGACCACCCCGACTCCTACGGCTTCCCTCCCAACCACCCGGAGATGACGAGCTTCCTCGGGGCACCGGTGCGGATCCGCCAGCAGGTCTTCGGCAACCTCTACCTCACCGACAAGCGCAACGCCGAACGCTTCAGCGCGGACGACGAGACGATCCTCACCGCGCTGGCGGCAGCGGCCGGGGTGGCGATCGACAACGCCCGGCTCTACCACCGCAGTGTCACCCAGCAGCACTGGGGCGAGGCGACCCGAGACCTCGTGTCGGCGCTGCTCGCCGGGGAATCGGAGGCCGAGGTGCTCTCCGATGCTGTCCGGCGCGTGCTCGCCCTCACGGGTGCTGAGGGTGCCTTCATCGCCCAGCCCTCGGGTCGCGACCTGGTCGTCGTGGCCTCGGCGGGGCCGGAGGCGGCCGACGTCGGCGACGTGCTCGAGGACGCGGAGACGCGGGCCGTGCTGGCAGCGGCGCCGGCTGAGCCCGATCCGGCGGCGGACCACGTCGTGGTCCCGCTCTCGGTGGGGACCCACCAGGCTCTGGGCGTCCTGGTGGTACGCGGACTGCCGGCTGAGCTGGGTGGCACCTCCGCGCCCCTGCTCGACTTCGCCCAGCGACTGGCCGTGGGTCTCACCGCCGCCAGTGCGCAGCGCGAAAAGGCGCGCATCGACCTCCTCGAGGACCGCGACCGGATCGCCAGGGACATGCACGACCACGTCATCCAGCGCTTGTTCGCCACCGGCATGTCGTTGCAGTCCGCGAGCCGCCTCACCAGCGAGCCGACTGCGCGCGAACGCATCGAGACCGCGGTGGACGAGGTGGACGCGGTCATCAAGGACATCCGACACACGATCTTCGCGCTCAACCGTGCGCCGGACGCCCGCAGCCTGGCCTCCGAGGTCACCACCATCTGCGAGGGCGCTGTCGTGGGTCTGGGGTTCGCGCCGTCCCTGACGATGCGTGGCAACGTCGCGGACGTTCCCGAGCAGATCGCGGCAGACCTGTTGGCGGTGGTGCGGGAGGGGCTCAGCAACGTGGCGCGGCACGCCCGGGCCAGTCAGGTCGAGGTCCTCATCCAGGTGTCCGACACGGTCCTGGTCCGGGTCCTCGACGACGGCGTCGGCGCGGCGGCCGACGCCACCCGGTCCGGACTCGACAACCTCGCGCGGCGCGCGAGCAGTCGAGGTGGTCGCTTCGAGCTCGCGGCGGCGACTGCCGGCGGCACGGTGCTCGACTGGCAGGTGCCGTTGGCACCGCCCACCGACTAGCCCCCCACGCGTCGCAGGACTTTCGGCCCTGTCCGCCCCGGGTCGCGGTTGGCATGGTCAGGACATGACGTCGCGACCCCACACCGAGTCGCCTGCCGGTCACCGGCTGCCCTCGTCCGACCTGGTGGGGGCACCGGTCGTCGTCGGGTTCGACGACGGTGCCGCCTCGGTCGCAGCGGTCCAGTGGGCGGCCGTGGAGGCCGCCCGGCTGGGATCTGGGCTCACCGTCCTGAGTGCCACGGACCCTCCTGTCCAGACCCCCATCGGCATCGGCGCCATCGCGCCCGCTCCGGACCTCGGGAGCGTCAGCCGGGCCATGGCCGCGCGGGGTGTGCACCTCGCCAGGTCCTGCGACCGCGAGCTCGCAGTCGGCGCGGTGGCCGTCGTCGGTGGGCCGGCCGGGGAGCTCGTCGCGCGGTCGAGCGAGACCGGGCTCGTGGTCGTCGGCCGCAGCCGACGCAGTGCGTTGCAGACGGCCGTCCTGGGATCGGTCTCCTTCGCCGTGGCCGCGCACGCGAGATGTCCCGTCGTCGTCGTGCGTGAGGGGGCGAACCGCCACCCCGGTCCCTCCTTGCCGGTGGTGGTGGGAGTCGACGGGTCACGAGGAGCGCTCGCCGCCGTCTCGCTTGCCCTGGCCTTCGCCCGCGTCTGGCAGGCGCCACTGCGGATCGTGGGTGCCTACCCGTCGCCGTCGCTCTCCCCGTACCCCGACACGTTCCAGGAAGCCCTGCTCACGACTGCGTCGGAGCAGCCGTGGGCGTTGGCCGCCAGAGCCGCCGTCGACGAGGCGGTCCGCCAGGCCAGGGAGCGCGAACCCGCTGTCCACGTCACGGGGGTCGCCGAGCCGGGACGGGCCGAGGACGTCCTGGTCGACGCCGCTCGGGACGCCGGCCTCGTCGTGGTCGGCAGCCGGGGCCATGGCGGCTTCGCCGGGCTGATGCTCGGCTCGGTCAGCCACGGCGTGATGCGTCGTTCGGCCAGCCCCGTCGTGGTCGTGCGTCGCGGTTCGGTGTGAACCTCGGTGGCGCACGCGCGTCGTCACTGCGCGTCGTTGCCCGCGTTGCCGGGTATGCCGTGGCGCGGCTGGGTAGGCTCGCACCGGAGAGGGAGTGATCGCCCATGAGCATCACGGTGTTCCTGCTGGACGACCACGAGGTGGTTCGTCGCGGCTTGCGTGAGCTGCTCGAGGTGGAGGACGACCTCGAGGTGGTGGGCGAGTCCGGCTCGGCCCAGGAGGCTGCTCGTCGGATCCCGGCCCTGCGACCCGACGTCATGGTCCTCGACGCACGGCTCCCGGACGGGTCCGGGATCGACGTGTGCCGCGACGTCAGGTCCGTGGACCCGGACATCCGCGCGATCATCCTGACGTCCTACGACGACGAACAGGCGCTGACTGCCGCGGTGGCCGCCGGCGCCGCCGGCTACGTGCTCAAGGATGTCCGTGGGGCCGACCTGGTGACGTCCATCCGTCGGGTTGCCGCGGGGGAGTCGCTCCTCGCCCCTGACGTGGTGGAGCGGCTGAGGAAGGCCTGGGGCCATGAGCAGCCGACCGACCCGAGGCTTGCCAGCCTGACGCCGCAGGAGCGTCGCATCCTGGACTGCATCGCCCAGGGCCTGACCAACCGGCAGATCGGTGAGTCCCTCTCGCTGGCGGAGAAGACCGTCAAGAACTACGTCACGTCGGTACTGGCCAAGCTCGGGATGGAGCGGCGCACCCAGGCGGCGGTCTACGTCGCCGGGCAGGGAGTCAGACCAACGCCCGACCGGTGATGCTCTGGGTGCGGACCCGCACCCAGGTGCTCGGTCCCTCGTGGGGTGGGACCCACGATGCCCGCGCCGCGTGGTCGAGCCTGCGGATGTCAGCCTCGTCGTCGACGACCATGGCCGTGCCCTGGACGAGCACGCTCCAGCCGGTCCGCGCGGACCCGTCGAACTGGTCCACCTCGAACGCGACGGGGTCGCGGTCGACCGCAGCCTGGATCTTCGAGTCACCCGTGGTCCGGAAGCAGACGTCGATGCCGTCGAGCGTGTGGACGACGGGCAGGATCGACAGCTCGCCGTCGAGCTGGAAGGCAAGCCGGCCCACCGGCACCTCGAGCAGCTTCGCGAGGCAGTCGTCGAGGTCGAGCACCACCAGGCCGGTGTGGTCGGTCGGGCGCACGATGTCAGCCATCACGCACCCCCGTCCGACCGGACCACCATCACCGGGCAGTGGGCGTGGTGGAGCACACCCTGGCTGACCGATCCGAGGAGCAGGCCGGCGAAGCCGCCGCGTCCCCGGCTCCCGACGACGACCAGCTCGGCTCCGCGCGAGAGGTCCACCAGCGCCTGCACCGGGTGGGCCCGCAGGGTGCGCTGCCGCACGGTCACGTCGGGGTACTTCTCGGACCAGCCCGCCACCGCCTCCGAGGCGACCGCCGACTCCTCCTCGGCGACCTCCTGGCGCAGGTCGGCGGTCTCGAGCGCCGCCAGGCCCGCGCCCGCCGAGTCGAGGTACCACGCGTGGACCACGGTCAGCGGCAGGCCGAGCCGGTCGGCCTGTTCGAACCCCGCGGCGATCGCGGCCTCGGACACCTCCGACCCGTCCGACCCGACGACCACGCCGGGACGGTCGGGGAGCTCGCGCACGACCACGACGGGGCAGGGGGCGTGGGCGGCGACGTCGAGCGAGGTCGACCCCAGGAAGACACTCCCCAGTGCGCTCCTGCCCTGTGCGCCGACGACCAGGCAGGTGGCGCCGCGCGACTCCTCGAGGAGCAGGGCGGCGGCGTTGCGGTAGGCGGCTGCGGTGGTCACGGTCAGGCTGGGCGCGAGCGCGCGGACCCGCTCGGTCGCGGCTCCCAGGATCTCGTCGGACTCGGTCGTGTGGACCGCGAAGCCCGACTCGACGCTCGGGCCACGCAGGGGCATCGTGCGCGCGTTGACGAGGTGGAGGGGCGCCTTGACCCGCTGCGCCTCGGCGATCGCCCAGTCGAGCGCGCGGTCGGACGGTGGCTGCCCGTCGACCCCGACGACAACGGGACCGGTCATGGTGGACGACATGTCTTCCTCCTCTGCTGTGGGCCCGCACGGTGATGGGGCTCCCTCACAGCGTCCGACCGGAGGCCGCACGAGGACAGGGACCTTGGACCCTGAACACTGAGCAGCACCAGGGGGATCGTCGTCCCATGGACACGCAGAAGAACCCCCAGGCCCAGGACTCCCACGACCGGGCCGGCCGCGCCGGTCCCGACCGGGCGCCGATGCAGGAGCTCACGGTCGCGCAGTGCTGGGGAGCCCTGCGGGAAGGGGTCGTCGGACGCCTTGCCGTCGTGCACGACCGGCGTCCCGACATCTTCCCGGTCAACTACGCGGTCGACCACGGGACGGTGGTGTTCCGGACCGGCTCGGGCACCCTGTTCACGTCCGCGGACGGCACCTTCGTCGCCTTCGAGGTCGACGGCTACGACGTCGAGCGGGCCGAGGCGTGGAGCGTCGTGATCCGTGGGGTCGCCCACGAGGTCTACCAGCTCGACGACGCGCTCGAGGCGATGCGGCTGCCGGTGCACCCGTGGCACGACGCCCCCAAGCCCCGCATCATGCGCATCCACCCCGACTCGCTGTCCGGTCGTCGGTTCGTCGTCAAGGGCGGATATCGAACACAGGACCTTCGGCCCTGATCGCCCGCCTCTGGCACCGCCAGAGTTGAAGTGTCAGAACGGAATACAACCCGGGTGCTAGGCGCCCGAAGGAGGAACCACCACCATGCGACGACGCACCCTGGATGCCCTGCTCACGACCGGCGGCCTGATCGTCGCAGCGGTCCTGCTCGTGGTCGGGGGACTGATGACCTGGGCCAGCACGTTCGTGGACAACGAGGTCCAGTCCCAGCTCTCGGCCCAGCACATCACCTTCCCTGCCAAGGGCAGCGAGCAGCTGAACGACCCGTTGGTCAAGCCCTACCTCGAGCAGTACGCCGGGCAGCAGCTCACCACGGGTGCGCAGGCCAAGGCGTGGGCCGACCACTACATCAAGGTCCACCTCGACGAGTCGACCGGTGGGAAGACCTACTCGGAGCTGAGCGCCGCCGCCCGGGCGAACCCCGACGACCCCAAGGCCAAGGCCATGGTCGACCTCGCCTTCAAGGGTGAGACCCTGCGTGGACTGCTTCTCAACGCCTACGCCTTCGGCACCATGGGCAAGATCGCGATGTATGCCGCGTGGGCCAGCTTCCTCGGCGCAGCAGCGATGCTCGTCCTCGCACTGCTCGGCTTCATGCACCTTCGCCGGGTGCCGGTCGAGGAAGAGGTCGGCATCGCCGCACGGCACACCGTCCCGAAGCCGGCCATCGCCTAGCGCACACGGACCCCCGGACCAGAGCCCTCGCCCCCCTGCGGCGGGGGTTCTGCCGTGTCCAGCCTCAGAACGCGGTGTAGCCACCGTCGGCGACCAGCACCGACCCGGTGACGAACGAGGAGGCATCGCTGGCGAGGAAGATGACTGCCGGGGCCAGCTCCTCGACCGTGCCGTAGCGCTGCATGGGGGCGTCGTCGATCCAGTGCTGGCGGAACTTCGGGTCGTCGACGGGCGACATGTCGGTCTTGATGTAGCCAGGGGCGAGGGCGTTGACGCGCACGCCGTGCGGGGCCCACTCCGCGGCCAGGCTTCGAGTCAGGTGGTGCACCGCAGCCTTCGACGCGTTGTAGGCAGGCTGCCACTGGGGGCGGTTGACGATGAAGCCGGACATCGACCCGATGTTGACGATGGACCCTCCGCCCTGGTCGACGAAGTGCCGACCGAAGGTCTGCGAGCAGGTCCACACCGCGTCCAGGTTGACGGCCATGACAGCCCGCCAGTCCTCGGGGGTCACGTCGAGGGCCGGGGCGTGGACGCACGCGCCCGCGTTGTTGACCAGCACGTCGACCCGGCCGTGGAGGGACAGCGCTGTGTCGAGCACCCGGTGGACGTCCTCGGCGACTGTGACGTCAGCAGCGACGAAGTCGGCCCGGATGCCGTTGTCGCGCAACGATCCCAGCACGTCTTCGGCCGCCTCGGCGTCGCGCCCCACGAGGACGATGGCCGCCCCTGCGTCACCGAGGGCGCGCGCGAAGCCGGCTCCCAGCCCTCGGGTGCCGCCGGTGACGACAGCGACGCGGCCGGCCAGGGAGAAGCGGTCCAGTGCGTTCATCCGACCAATCTAGGGCGCGCCAAACCCACGCGAAACCCACGCGAAACCCGGGCGACGCCGGGGTCCTCGGCCGCGGGGTTCAGTGGCCGAGCAGCTGCTCGAACGGCACGGGGTCGGCGAACTCGTCGACCCGGTCGGTCCGGGGCGGGCGCCCGGTGAGGAGGTCGGCGAGCTCCCCGGCCGCCACGTCGATGCGACCCGAGAGGCCGGTGTCGACGGTGCCGCCGGTGCCCCAGTCCTCCGACGCCGCGAACACGGCGGTGGGGACGGTGATCGCCTTGAGGTAGGCGAACATCGGGCGCATCGCGTGCTCCAGCACCAGTGAGTGGCGGGCCGTCCCGGCGGTGGCCGCCATGAGGACCGGCGTGCCACGCAGGGCACCGTCGTCGAGGACGTCGACGAAGGTCTTGAACAGCCCGCTGTAGGACGCCTGGAAGACCGGCGTGACGGCGATGACGGCGTCCGCGTCGCGCACGGCGTCGAGCGCGGACCTGAGCTCACCCGTGGCGAAGCCGGTGAGGAGGGCATCCGCCATCGCGTGTGCGTGCTCGCGCAGGTCGACCGTGACGACCTCGGCCTCGTCGCCGCGCTCCAGGAGCGCGTCGCGGGTGGCGGTCGCCAGGCGGTCTGCGAGCAGCCGACTGCTGCTCGGCTGTCCGAGACCGGCCTGCACCACCACGACTCGACGGGAGCTCATCGGGTGACCTCCAGGTCCTCGTGCTTCGTGGTGGCGGTGGCGAGCCGGCTGGCGTGGGTGGGCGCGTCCGGCACGTGGGCCGGCTTGCGGGCCGCGGCGATCTTGCGCAGCTCCGGCACGACCTGGGTGCCCAGGAGCTCGACCTGCTCCATCGCGGTCCGGTGGGGGAGTCCGGCGTGGTCGACGAGGAACAGCTGGCGCTGGTAGTCGCCCACGGCGTCGGCCATGCCGGCGTACCGCTCCACGACCTGCTGGGGCGAACCCACGGTCAGGGGAGTCTCGCGGGTGAAGTCCTCGAGCGAGGGCCCGTGTCCGTAGACCGGTGCGTTGTCGAAGTAGGGGCGGAACTCGCGCACCGCGTCCTGGCTGTTGGCCCGCATGAACACCTGACCGCCGAGGCCGACGATCGCCTGGTCGGCGCTCCCGTGGCCGTAGTGGGCGAACCGGCGCCGGTAGAGCGCGACCATCTGCTTGGTGTGGCTCATCGGCCAGAAGATGTTGTTGTGGAAGAAGCCGTCGCCGTAGTAGGCCGCCTGCTCGGCGATCTCGGGGCTGCGGATCGACCCGTGCCAGACGAACGGCGCGATGCCGTCGAGGGGGCGCGGCGTGGACGTGAAGGACTGGAGCGGGCCGCGGTACTTGCCCTCCCACGTGACGTTCTCCTCGGTCCAGAGCCGACGCAGCAAGGCGTAGTTCTCGACCGCGAGCGGGATGCCGTCGCGGATGTCCTTGCCGAACCACGGGTAGACCGGGCCGGTGTTGCCGCGTCCCATCATGAGGTCGATCCGACCGTCCGCGAGGTGCTGCAGGTAGGCGTAGTCCTCCGCCAGCCGCACCGGGTCGTTGGTGGTGATCAGCGTCGTGGAGGTCGAGAGCACGAGGCGCTCGGTGACGGCGGCGAGGTGCGCGAGGAGCACGGTCGGGTTGGCCGGGGCGGCGAACGGCGGGTTGTGGTGCTCGCCGGTGGCGAACACGTCGAGCCCGACCTGCTCGGCGAGGCGGGCCAGCTCCACGGTGTGCTTGATGCGCTCGTTCTCGCTGACCGTCGTCCCGGTGGTGGGGTCGGTGGTGACGTCGCCGACCGTGAAGATTCCGAACTGCATCTCGCTCGCGCTCCTGGCTAGGTAGTTTGAATTTCAACTATCGTAACGGTGCGACCACCGTGCGCATTCCCGTGCGGCAGAGTGTGGCCCATGGCAGCCCCGACCCCGGTCCCCGACCCCGCCCGCACCCGCTACGACCGGATGCGCTGGAACACGCCGCTCGCGGCGGACCACGCGGCCCTGTTGCTGGAGCGCCTGGCGGTGGGGGAGGACGACCGGGTGACCGACCTGGGCTGCGGGTGGGGCGAGCTGCTGCTGCGGGCGGTGGAGCCGGCCGGCGCCACCGGCGTCGGGGTCGACACCGACGCCGACGGCTTGGAGCGGGGCCGTGGGCTGGCCGCAGCCCGCGGGCTCGAGTCGCGGGTCAGGTTCGTCGAGGCCGAGGCTGCCTCGTGGGACGAGCCCGCCGACCGGCTGCTGTGCATCGGGTCGAGCCACGTGCTCGGCGGCACCGGTCCTGCGCTCGCCCGTCTGGCCGAGCTCACCCCGCCCGGTGGACGACTCCTCTACGGCGACGCCTGCTGGACCGCCCCGCCCACCTCCGCCGCGGCCGAGATGTTCGAGGAGGTCGTGTCCCTGACCGATCTCCTCGAGCACGTCCACGCCAGTGGGTGGAGGGTGCTCCACCTGTCGACCGCCGACCAGCGCGAGTGGGACGACTTCGAGTCGACGTGGCGAGCGGCCAGGCAGGAGTGGCTGATCCGCCACGGCGACGACGCCCGCGCTCCGGAGGTGCGGAGCCGGCTCGACGCCCAGCTCGACGCCTACGTCCGCACCTACCGAGGTGTGCTGCAGTTCTGCTACCTGGTCCTCGGGCGCTGAGCGCGGCGGTCGAGGGTCACTCTGGAGCGGTGGCCAGGTTCGCGCACTGACCGGCTTGCTTCCAGAGCGCCAGGAGCCGTGCGCTGTCGGCAGCTGCCGGCGGCCGGGGTATGCCGTCGACCCCGATGAGCATGGGCGTCCAGACCGCCTCACGGACGGCACTGGTCTTCGTGCGCTTGGTGCCGCGCGCCGCGTTCACGTCGATCGACAGGGTCAGCACGCCGGACCGTGAGTCGGGCTCGTGGCTGCGCCACCAGACGAAGTTGCCGAAGCCGTAGTCGACGTAGGACCGTCCGAGCCACCCGGCTCCGTTGACGCGGTGCGAGTGGCCGCCGACGATGATGTCCGCGCCCGCCTGCTCGAGGGCCTCGGCGGTCTGCACCGAGAGCCGGTCCGGGCACTTCTGGTAGTCCAGCCCCCAGTGCAGGAAGACGACCACGACGTCGTACCGGGCGGCGGCCCGGCTGACCGCACCGCGGAGCCGGGTGACCGGCGTAGCGCTGGCGATGCCGCCCTTGCCCGGACCTGCCGAGTAGCGGGCCAGGGTCATCTCGAAGACTTCCGATGCCCCGAACACCGCCACCTTCAGGCCCTTGGCCGACAGGATCGCCGGCGCGAACGCCTCGTCCTCGTCCTTGCCGATGCCGACGATCGGCACGGGGCTGGCCTGCTTCGCCGCCAAGGTGTCCTTCAGCCCCACCGGCCCGTAGTCGACCCCGTGGTTGTTGGCCATGCTGACCGCATCGATCCCGGCGCCCTTGATCGTCTCGAGGGCCGAGGCCGGCGCCCGGAAGTGGAACTCCTTGCCGATCTTGGTGCCGCGCTCGGTGAGGGCGGTCTCGAGGTTCACCATCGCCAGGTCGGCTGCGCCCAGTGACGACCGCAGCTCGTCCAGCCCGTGCGGGTCACGGGCCAGCGGCGCCAGGTAGTCCTCGAAGTGCACGTCGCCGGCGAACGCCATCGTCAGGGTGTCGGGGTCGGAGGGGGGAGTCGTGGTGGTCGACGCGCTCGGGGCTGCGCCGGTCGTCCTGGAGGGCGACGAGGCTGTCGTGCCCGTGGCAGCGGTGGTGCCGGCGGCCGGGGCCGGGGTGGCCCCCTGGCAGCCCGAGAGGGCCACCACGATCGCCAGCACCAGCGCCGAGGCCAGCGTCGGGGTCGGTCTCGGGGCCGAGCGGGCGGCGACCGCGGTGGCGGCGAGAGGGCGCATGATCGGGAAGTCTAGGTCGGCCTAGGATCGCCCTCGTGGAGGCGGCGACGGGGCACGCGAGGTTCGGCTCGGTCCTGGCCACCCGACCCGTCGAGGTCCGCCACGACCTCGACTCCCTCGAGAGTGGCTTCTGGGCCGTCGTCGCCGAGTTCGAGGGGGAGGTCACGGCCGTCCGCTTCGCGGAGGTGGACCGGCTGGCGCCCACCGGACCGCCGACGCCCTGGACGCCGCTGGAGGGCGAGTGGCGCACGAGCCTGGACCACGCGGCATACCTCGCGGGAGTGGGCGAGATCCGCGATCGGATCGCGGCGGGCACCGTCTACCAGGTGAACCTCTGTCGCGTGCTCTCGCACGAGCTGCCCGAGGAGGCCGACCTCGACGGGCTGGCCAGCCTGCTCGAGCGGGGCAACCCGGCACCGCACGCTGGACGGGTGGTGGTGCCGTCCGCGGGACTCGACGTCGTGTGCGCCAGCCCTGAGGCGTTCCTCCTGCGGGACGGCGACCGCCTCGAGTCGCGCCCCATCAAGGGGACAGCCACGAGCCTCGACGCGATGCTGCCCAAGGACTACGCGGAGAACGTCATGATCGTCGACCTCGTGCGCAACGACCTGTCACACGTCTGCCGCGAGGGGACCGTGCAAGTGGACCACCTGTGTCGCCCCGAGGAGCACCCCGGGCTGGTGCACCTCGTGTCCGCCGTCTCGGGCCGGCTCCGCCCCGGCGTCGGCTGGGGCGAGGTGCTGCCGGCGACCTTCCCCCCGGGCTCGGTCTCCGGCGCGCCCAAGCACACCGCCCTGCAGGCCATCGTCGACCTCGAGCCGACCGCCCGCGGTCCGTACTGCGGCGCGATCGGCTGGGTCGACGCCGACCGCGGGACGGCGGAGCTCGCCGTCGGCATCCGCTCGTTCTGGGCGCAGAGGGACGGCGACGGGCAGCGGTGGCTGCGGTTCGGCACCGGCGCGGGGATCACGTGGGGGTCCGACCCCGAGCAGGAATGGGTGGAGACTCAGGTGAAATCCCGACGTCTCGTGGGGCTGGCGTCTGGGAAGGTGGAGGCATGAGCAACGAGCCACGGGTGTGGGTCAACGGTCGGCTGACCGCGGTCGACGAACCATCGATCACGGCACTCGACCACGGGGTGACGGTGGGCGACGGCGCGTTCGAGACGGCCAAGATCGACCGCGGCCAGGTGTTCGCCGCGACCCGGCACGCGCGTCGGCTCGACCGCACCCTGGCCGGGCTCGGACTCCCGGCCGCCGACCACGACTACATCGCCGAGGGCGCCAAGGCCGTCCTCGGCGCGGGCGAGCAGATCGAGTTCGGCCGGCTGCGCTACTCGGTGACCGGCGGGGCCGGCCCCCTCGGGTCCGACCGCGACGACAGCCCGCTCACCTACATCGTCACCGCGGGCGCCCAGCCCCGCCCGCCGCAGAGCGCCTCGGTCGCCGTCGTCCCCTGGACGCGCAACGAGCGGTCCGCCGTGGCGGGCCTGAAGACCACCTCGTATGCCGAGAACGTCGTCGCGCTCGCGTACGCCAAGGAGCGCGGGGCCATCGAGGCAGTGTTCGCCAACACGCGTGGCGAGCTGTGCGAGTGCACCGGGTCCAACATCTTCGTGGTCGTGGGTGGGGCGATCCTCACCCCGCCGCTCGACTCGGGCTGCCTGGCCGGGATCACGCGTGAGGTGACCATCGAGTGGTGCCGCGAGGACGGGCTCGAGGTGCGCGAGGAGGCCCTGCCCCTGGACGTCCTGCGCGAGGCCGACGAGGTCTTCATCACCAGCAGCACCAAGGACGTGCTGGCCATCCACGGCGTCGACGACCGCGCCCTGGAGCCGGGACCGGTCACGGCGCGCGCTGCATCGGTGTTCGCGCGGCTGTGCGTCGAGCGGATGGACCCGTGAGCGAGCGTCCGGGCGTCGCCGTGCCTGACGTGGACGACGACCCACAGGAACACGTCGAGGAGGACTGGGCCTGGCGCCGGCGGCTGCGCGCGAACCCGCACAGCCGCCGCGTCTACCGCGTGGTTGTGGCGCTCGTCGGACTGGCCATCGTGGGCGGCGGGCTGGCGCTCATCCCGCTTCCGGGGCCTGGCTGGGTGATCGTCTTCGTCGGTCTGCGGATCTGGGCCTCGGAGTTCGCGTGGGCCCGGCGGCTCTTCGACTTCGCCGAGGACAAGGTGCGGGCGTGGGGCGAATGGCTGGCCCCGAAGCCACTGTGGTTCAAGGGTGTGGTCGGCCTCGTGACGCTGGCGCTGGTGCTGGCGATCTTCTACGGGCTGTTCCTGCTGTCAGGCGTTCCCGGCTTCTTCCCCGACGCCATCGAGGACCGGATCAAGGACCTGCCGGGGCTCTGAGCCGGGTCAGCCACCGGGCGCGGGCCGATTTCACCTCGTGCGCCACATCCGGCTATTCTTCGGCAGGCCCGAACGTCACCTGGTGTGACGAGGGCGCTGGACGTGTAGCTCAGTTGGTTAGAGCGTTCGCTTCACACGCGAGAGGCCATGGGTTCGAGTCCCTTCACGTCCACCAGCCAGACAGCCCCTCACCTGCGAACCATGCAGGCGAGGGGCTGTTTCGCTTCCCGGCTCTCTAACGGCGGGTTGGAGAGGGCTCAGGAGATCTGGCAGGTCTGGACCCAGAACGTCTTGTACTTGGTGTCGGCGCCGATCGAGCCGGGTGCCTTCACCGTGAGCTTGACGTGGAAGCCCTGCTGCGGGTGGGCCATGTAGGACAGGAGGTAAGGGGAGAGGTTGTAGGTCTCCTGGGCGTCGACGTCGGTGCCGCCGCCGGCGTCGTCCTCGCCGATGAAGATCTTGTCCTTCTCGAGCAGGACGTCGCGCCCGGTGGGGGGCTGGGCCTCGAAGGTGACCGTGGCGTTGAGGTTTCCCTTGTCGAAGCCGTAGAAGTCGACCTGGAACACGCAGCCGACGTGTGGCTAGTTGTCCGGGGCCTCGTCGAACGGCATGCCGTCGATCTTGATCGTTCCGTTGTCGCCGGCGGGGCTGCCACCGGCGGAGGCCATGCTGATCGGGACCAGCAGGGCAGTGGCGCTCGCGAGCCCCACCAAGAGGGTGCGACCGCGTCCAGCTCGAATGACCATGTCCGCGCTCCTTGGCCAAGGACCCTCGGCTGCCGGCTGCATCCGCGTGGTCCAAGGCCCGCCAAGGTAGGCCCACGGCCGGAGCCGCCACATCGCCCAAGCGACCTACGCCGTTTGCGTTCGGCCTCGACCTTTTGTATCCGCTCGGGTGGTGGACGACCCCCGTGGGATGGCGGTCTATCCTGACCGTCCGGCCGGTCGCCCGGCCCTCCAGGGCCACGGGCGCTGGCCGGACCAGCGCAGCGGCATCCACCGCAGGGCTCTACCGGCCAACAGAGGGCTCCACCTGCCAACAGGGGCAACGGGCCGCGAGTGCGCGAAAGCGCCCGGACGACCTCCCTCACCGGGACGAGGGTTCCCGTCGTGGGTTCTGTCACTCTCCATCCATCAGCCACCACCACGTCAGGATGGAAGAGCCTCATGTCCAAGCACATCACCAAGCTCCGGGCCCTCATGACCGACCGCGGCGCCACCGCCGTCGAGTACGGCCTGATGGTCGCCCTCATCGCACTCGTCATCATCGTTGCTGTCGCCTTGCTGGGTACCAACCTCTCGACCATCTTCAACAACGGCGCCACCAGCATCTGAGGCGGGTAGCGCCGCGGGCATAGCATCCGAGGCGTGAGCGACTCCCTCAGCGCGACCACTGTCTTCCTCACCGCCTCCGACGGCGCGGAGGTCGAGGCGTACCTCGCCCGTCCCGACGGCGAGCACACCCGCGGCGGCGTCGTGGTCATCCACCACATGCCGGGCTACGACCGCGCCACCAAGGAGATGGTGCGCCGGTTCGCCGAGCTCGGCTACGACGCGATCTGCCCCAACCTCTACAGCCGTGAGGCACCGGGAGCCGAGCCGTCCGACGCCGCGGCCACCGCTCGAGCCCAGGGCGGCGTGCCCGACGACCGGCTCGTCGACGACGTTGGTGCTGCCGCGGCATACCTGCGCGCGCTGCCGACCAGCAACGGCTCGGTCGGCGTGATCGGCCACTGCTCCGGCGGCCGGCAGGCCGTCCTCGCCGCGTGCCACCTCGACCTCGACGCGGTCGCGGACTGCTACGGGGCGTTCGTCACGGGGGAGCCGCCGCAGGGCTACCCGCTCAAGGTCACCAACCTCGTCGACCAGCTCCCGTCCCTGGGCGCACCCCTGCTCGGCCTGTTCGGGATCGAGGACAAGACACCCAGCCCCGACCACGTGGCCGACCTCGACCGACGGCTGGGTGCGCTCGAGAAGCCCCACGAGTTCCACTCCTACGACGCGGCCGGACACGGCTTCTTCGCCACCGACCGCCCGAGCTACCGGGTGACGGCGGCGAACGATGGCTGGGAGCGAGTCGCCGCGTTCTTCGCGACCCACCTCGACGGACGGGAGAGCTGACATGTGCACCTACGCCACGGTCGCCGAACAGGTCGACGGCAGCGCCAAGGGCCCCGGCGGCCAGTGGTTCCACGTCACCGACGCGACGGTCTACTACGACCACCCGGTCCACGCGATGGCCGAGCACACCCTCAACATCGACCTCGCCGACCCCACCCGCGGACCCGGTGCCCGCGTGGCCGTCGAGCTGACCCGCGACTCGGCCGCCCGACTCGTCCGCGTGATCGAGGAAGCCCTCGCCTCCGCCCCGGAAGGCGTCTGACCGTGGCCGAGGTGACCGAGCTGCACGTCTACCCGGTGAGCGGCGAGCCCGGCCGTGACCTGGCGGAGGCCGCCGTCGACGCCGCGGGCCTGGCCGGCGACCGGCGCAAGAAGGCGGCGGTCCACGTCGTGGCTGCCGCCGACGTCGCGCCCGACACCCGGGCCAACCTCGTGGTGTCCCTGACGTCCACCGAGCTGGCCGCCGCCATCGGCGGGGTGCTCGTCACCGGGGGTGTCGAGCTCGACGTCACCGGCACCGCCCGCGACTGCCCAGGGGTGTATGCGGCGGTGCGTCACCCGGGCATCGTGCGCGTGGGGGACGAGGTGACCGCAGTCGTTCCCGACGGCGTTGTCGATGAAGGCTGAAGGTCCCCCGGCGACCGGTTGTCGGCAACCCACGTGACGACTGTCGGCACGGCGGCATAAGGTCGGAGTGTGCCGGACTTCGTCTCCGCTGGGACTGGGCGGATCGTGAAGGCTCCCACGGACGCTCGTGCGCGCCACGACGTCGCCGTGGGTCGTCTTGCTGCGAGCTACGCGGCGATCCCGCTCGATGCGCCGGTGCGGCTCGCCAAGAAGACCTCCAACCTCTTCCGGGCTCGCGCGCGCACCGACGCGCCCGGTCTCGACGTCGCCCTGCTCGACCAGGTGATCGCGGTCGACACCGAGGCCCGCACTGCCGACGTGCAGGGCATGTGCACCTACGAGCACCTCGTCGAGGCGACCCTGCCGCACGGCCTCGCGCCGCTCGTGGTGCCCCAGCTCAAGACCATCACGCTGGGAGGTGCCGTCACCGGACTCGGCATCGAGTCGACGTCGTTCCGCAGCGGTCTGCCCCACGAGTCGGTGCTGGAGATGGACATCCTCACCGGAGCCGGCGAGATCGTCACGGCCCGGCCGGAGGGGGAGCACGCCGACCTCTTCCACGGGTTCCCCAACTCCTACGGCACGCTCGGCTACGCCACCCGGCTCCGGATCGCGCTCGAGCCCGTCGACCCCTTCGTCGCCCTGCGCCACGTCCGGTTCCACGACGTCGAGTCCCTCGTCGCCGTCATGGCTCGGATCTGCGACACGGGGGAGCACGAGGGGGAGCGGGTGGACTACCTCGACGGGGTGGTCTTCTCCGCGACCGAGTCCTACCTCACCCTCGGCAGGCAGACCGCCCAGCCCGGACCGGTGAGCGACTACACCGGCCAGCAGGTCTACTACCGCTCGATCCAGCACGACTCGCCGCTGCCCAAGGTCGACCGGCTCACGATCCACGACTACCTCTGGCGCTGGGACACCGACTGGTTCTGGTGCAGTCGGGCGTTCGGCGCCCAGAGCCCTCGCGTGCGACGGCTCTGGCCGCGTCGCTACCGCCGGAGCTCGTTCTACTGGAAGCTCATCGCGCTCGACCACCGGTTCGACGTCGCCGACCGGCTGGAGGCGCGCAAGGGCCGCCCGCCGCGGGAGCGCGTGGTGCAGGACATCGAGGTGCCGCTGGGGCGGACCGCCGAGTTCGTCCACTGGTTCCTGCGTGAGATCCCCATCGAGCCGATCTGGCTCTGCCCCGTGCGCAGCAAGGACCGGTGGCCGCTCTACCCCCTGAAGCCGGGCGAGACCTACGTCAACGTCGGCTTCTGGTCCAGCGTGCCCCGCGACCCGGCCGAGCCCGAGGGTGCGGCCAACCGGCTCATCGAGGAGCAGGTCACCGCCCTCGCCGGGCACAAGTCGCTCTACTCCGACGCCTACTACGACGAAGCCCAGTTCTGGCGCCTCTACGGCGGCGACACCTACGCCGACCTCAAGCGCCGATACGACCCGAAGTCCCGACTGCTTGACCTCTACTCCAAGGCGGTGCAACGCAAGTGACGATTCTCAGGACCAACCGGACCGACCCCCAGCACAGCACTCCGGGCCCCGAAAAGCTGTCGATGGCCGAGATCCTCGACGCCGTCACGGCCGACGGCCTGCCCTTGCGGTTCACCGCGTTCGACGGTTCGGCGACCGGCCCTGAGGACGCCACCTACGGTCTCGACCTCAAGTCACCGCGGGGGGCGAGCTACCTCGCCACCGCACCGGGCGACCTGGGCATGGCGCGCGCCTACATCGCCGGAGACCTCGACCTCACCGGGGTCCACCCCGGCGACCCCTACGAGCTCCTCGACGCGATGGGCGACCTGCACTTCCGGATGCCGCCACCCAAGACCGCCGCTGCCATTGCCCGCTCGCTCGGTGTCGAGCTGCTCAAGCCCCCGCCGCCGCCTCCTCAGGAGGCCCTGCCGCGGTGGCGCCGGGTCGCGGAGGGCCTGCGGCACAGCAGGACCCGCGACGCCGAGGCGATCCACCACCACTACGACGTGTCCAACACGTTCTACGAGTACGTCCTCGGTCCGTCGATGACCTACACCTGCGCGTGCTACCCCCACGCCGACGCCACCCTCGAGGAGGCGCAGGAGAACAAGTACCGGCTCGTCTTCGACAAGCTCCGGCTCAAGGAGGGCGACCGGCTGCTCGACATCGGGTGCGGCTGGGGCGGGATGGTCCGGTATGCCGCCCGGCGGGGCGTCCACGTGATCGGGGCCACCCTGTCGGCCGAGCAGGCGAGCTGGGCGCAGGAGGCGATCCGCCGCGAGGGCCTGCAGGACCTGGCCGAGGTGCGCCACAGCGACTACCGCGACATCCGCGAGACGGGCTTCGACGCCATCTCCTCGATCGGGCTGACCGAGCACATCGGGGTGCGCAACTACGCGGCCTACTTCGGGTTCGTCAAGGACCACCTGCGCACCGGCGGGATGCTGCTCAACCACTGCATCACCCGTCCTGACAACAAGCGCACCTCCACCGGGGCGTTCATCGACCGCTACGTGTTCCCCGACGGCGAGCTGACCGGCTCGGGCACGATCATCGCGGCCGCCCAGGACGCCGGTCTCGAGGTCCGTCACGAGGAGAACCTGCGCGAGCACTACGCCCGCACCCTGGCCGGCTGGTGCGCCAACCTGCGCGACAACTGGGACGCCTGCGTCGACGAGGTGGGCGAGGCGACGGCCCGCGTCTGGGGCCTCTACATGGCCGGCTCGCGGGTGGGCTTCGAGCGCAACATCGTGCAGCTCCACCAGGTGCTGGCCGTCAAGCTCGACGACCGGGGCCAGGCCGACCTGCCCCTGCGACCGTGGTGGAACGGCTAGTGGAGCAACGACTCTCGCTCGTCACCCTCGGTGTGTCTGACCTCGCCCGGGCCGAGCGCTTCTACGCCGGCCTGGGCTGGGAGCGCGGCAACGACGACGACGAGGTCGCCTTCTTCTGCACCCTGCTGCGCGGCTGACGACGCGGCATACCTGCCTCAGTCGAGTGGGGCGAGCAGCTCGGTGCCGAGCCACGCCTTCGGGATCCCGAACGCGTCGACCAGCTCCTGGGCGTGTGGCCGCAACGCCGCGCACAGGTCGTTGACCGCGGCCGTGACCTGCTTGCTGCGCGCCGGGGTGATCCGGTCGTGCTCGAGGAACCAGCCCTTGTCGGCCTCGATGCTGCTCAGCGCATAGAGGTCGCACACCCGCGCGAGCGTCTGCGCGGCTGAGGGGTCGTCACACCGGTCGATGGCCGCGACGAACGACTCGAGGATGGTGCGGTCGACGTGCGCTCGCGCCGCCTCGATGACGTGGTCCTGGGCGTCGTTGAAGACGTCGAAGGGGTCGGCGCCGGGCTTGCCGGCCTTGCGCAGTCGCAGGGCCAGGGTCTCGAGCAGGTGCTTCTCGCGGTCCTCGAAGAGGTCGAGCTGCCAGCCGCGGTCGGTCGGGCCCTTCTCGCTGTCCCGACCGGGTGCGGAGTCGATGAGGCGCTGGATGAGTCCCCGCGCGGAGGTGCGCTCGATGACGGCACCCGCGAACTGCCTGGCTCCGAACCGCACGATGCCCAACGTGTCGAGGTCGCCGAAGGCGTCGCGGTAGTCGGTGAGCAGGCCCTTGGCGACCAGCTGCAGCAGCACGGTGTTGTCGCCCTCGAAGGTGGTGAAGACATCGGTGTCGGCCTTGAGGGCGGGCAGCCGGTTGACCGCGAGGTAGCCGGCCCCACCGCACGCCTCGCGACACATCTGGATCGTCGCGGTCGCGTGGGCCGTCGCGACGGCCTTGGTGCCGGCCGCCCGTGCCTCGAGCTCGCGCTGGTCGTGCTCCGGGGCCGCCTCGCCGGCCGACTGCACGTCGTGCATGAGCCCGACCAGCTCGTTCTGGGCGAACTGCAGCGCGTAGGACTTGGCGAGGGCGGGCAGCAGCTTGCGCTGGTGGGCCCGATAGTCGAGCAGGATCACCTCGTCGGTGCCGCCGGGGGGCGCGAACTGACGGCGGTGACCGGCGTACGTCACGGCGAGGGTGAGGGCGGTGCGGGTGGCCGCGCCGGCCCCACCGGCCACGCTGATCCGACCGCGCACCAGGGTGCCCAGCATGGTGAAGAACCGGCGGGTCTGGTTCTCGATGGGCGACGTGTAGGTGCCGTGCTCGTCGATGTCGCCGTAGCGGTTGAGCAGGTTGGTCCGCGGCACGCGCACGTGGTCGAACGACAGGCGGCCGTTGTCCACGCCGGGCAGCCCGGCCTTGGCGCCGCAGTCGCCGATCGTCACGCCAGGCATCGTGGCGCCGGACTCGTCGCGGATCGGCACGAGGACGCAGTGGACGCCGTGGCTCTCGCCCCCGGTGACCAGCTGGGCGAAGACTGCCGCCATCCGCCCGTCGCGCGCGGCGCCGCCGATGTAGTCCTTGCGGGCGCGCAGGTCGGGGGTGTGGACGACGAGCTCGTCGGTGGCCGGGTCGTAGGTGGCGGTGGTGCCGAGCGACTGGACGTCGGAGCCGTGCCCGGTCTCCGTCATCGCGAAGCAGCCCGGCAGCGTCGCGTCGATGATCGACGGGAGGTATGCCGTGTGGTGGCGTTCGGTGCCGAGGTTCGCCACGGCCCCTCCGAACAGCCCCCAGTGCACCCCGGCCTTGACCATGAGCGACAGGTCGGCGTGGCCGAGCAGCTCGAAGGCGGTCACCGAACCGCCGAGGTCACCGTTGCCGCCCATGGCCTTGGGGAAGCCGCGCTTGGCGTGGCCGGTGGCCGCCAGCGCCTGCACCTGGTCGGCGATCCGGGCCCGGTAGGACTCCAGGTCGAGCGGCTCGGTCGGAGGGGCGAACCGCTCGGGGTCGAGGTCAGTCCTGGCCTCGTCGCGGATCGCGGCCCAGCGACCGTCGAGGGTCTTCTGGAGGGCGGTGGCGAGGGTGGTCATGGAGGTCTCCTGGGTCTGTGCTTCTCAGGTCAGTGCTGCTCTGGGCTTCTCAGGTCAGGGGGTCTCGTCGGGCCAGGCTGCCGAGAGCCCGCCCCAGGCGAGGTCGGTGAGGTGCTCGGTCAGCTCGGCTCGGCTGATCGCGTCGGTGTCGCCGAGCCACTGGTCGGCGGCCGCCCGCACCATCCCCACGAGCCCGGCTCCCCACACCGTCGCTGGTGCGGTGTCACGACCCGCGCGAGCCAGCGCCTCGGTGAGGACCAGCGACATCTGCGCCGCAATGTGTCCCGTCACCGGCGCCGCAGGATCCCCGGACGGCTGGTCCAGCAGGGGGGCGGTCACGACGAACCGGTAGACCTCCGGGTCCTTCTCCACGAGCGTGAGGTAGGCGTCGATGGCCCCGGCGATCAGCCCCCTCGGGGTCGAGTCCCCGCTCGTGAGGTCGTCACCCGCCGCGCCGGTCGCCTGCCCGAGGTTGTGCAGGATCAGGGCGTCCACGCTCGCCGACACAGCGGCATACAGGCCCTGCCGGTCGGTGAAGTGACGGTAGATGACGGTCTTCGAGGTGCCGGCCACGGCGGCGATGTCGTCCATCCCCACGCCCGCTCCGTGCTGGCGGATCGCCCGCAGGGTCGCGTCGACCAGCTCGCGGCGGCGAGCCGCCCGGTGCTGGTCCCACCGGGTGCTGCGGCCGTCGGGAGCCGGGATCACCGGCTGCGTGGTCGTGGTCACAAGGTTGGACAGTAGCAGGTACTAGGTGTACCTGCTACTGTCCGTATCAGTTACCTGTCCCACAGTCCGACCCACCCCAGGAGCACCTCGTGGCCACCTCAGCGCCAGCCCGCACAGCGTCGTCCCGGACCTTCGGCCAACCCCGCCGGGCCGCCGTCATCGGCGGCAACCGGATCCCCTTCGCGCGGCAGAACGCCGCCTACACGAAGGCCTCCAACCAGGACATGCTGACGGCGGCCATCGAAGGCCTCGTGGCTCGGCACGGTCTGGCGGGGGAGCAGGTGGGGGAGGTCGCCGCCGGTGCTGTGCTCAAGCACGCGCGCGACTTCAACCTGACCCGCGAGTCGGTGCTGGGCTCGAGCCTGTCAGCCCGCACCCCTGCCTACGACGTGCAGCAGGCCTGCGGCACCGGTCTGGAGGCGGCCATCCTCGTGGGCAACAAGATCGCGCTCGGGCAGATCGAGTCCGGCATCGCCGGGGGCGCCGACAGCGCCTCCGACGCCCCGATCGCCGTCAACGAGGGCCTGCGCGAGACGCTCCTCACGCTCAACCGCGCGAAGACGCCGGGGCAGCGCGCGAAGGCGCTCACGGGACTGCGCCCCAGCCAGCTGGTGCCAGAGATCCCGCGCAACGTCGAGCCTCGGACGGGCCTGTCCATGGGCGAGCACATGGCCCAGACCGCCAAGCAGTGGGGCATCAGCCGGGAAGCCCAGGACGAGATCGCGGCCAGCTCCCACCAGCACCTCGCTGCCGCCTACCAGCGCGGCTTCTTCGACGACCTCATGACGCCGTTCCTCGGGCAGACGCGCGACCAGAACCTGCGCGCCGACTCCACGGTCGAGAATCTCGCGACCCTGAAGCCGGTGTTCGGGCTGAACCTGACTGACGGCATGAGCGAGGGGGCGACCATGACGGCGGGCAACTCGACGCCGCTCACCGACGGGGCCTCCGCGGTGCTGCTCGGGTCGGACGAGTGGGCGAAGGAGCGCGGGCTGCCCGTGCTCGCGCACCTCGTCGACGCCCAGACCGCCGCTGTCGACTACGTGACCGGCCACGAGGGCCTGCTCATGGCTCCGGCCTATGCCCTGCCTCACCTGCTGGCCCGCCAGGGGATGAAGCTGCAGGACTTCGACCTCGTCGAGATTCACGAGGCCTTCGCCGCCACCGTGCTCACCACGCTGGCCGCGTGGGAGAGCGAGGAGTTCTGCCGCGACCGGCTGGGCCTCGACGCGCCGATCGGAGCGCTTGACCGCGACCGGCTCAACGTCAACGGGTCGTCGCTCGCGGCCGGCCACCCGTTCGCCGCGACGGGGGGCCGCATCGTCGCCTCCCTCGCGAAGATGTTGCACGAGAAGGGATCTGGCGCGCGTGGCCTGATCTCGATCTGCGCCGCCGGTGGCCAGGGTGTCATGGCGATCCTCGAGGCCGCCTGATGGCGGGCACCTACGCGGGCATCGTCAACAGCCCGGTCGGCATGAAGCTGGCGACCCAGCTGGGGCTGCCCCGTCCCGCCAGGTTGCGCCGGTATGCCGTGGGCGAGCCGCTCGTCGACGGCGCAGTCCTCGTCGGCGGGCTCGGCACGGCACCGGTGGCAGCCCGCGTGCGCACTCTGCTGGAGCGTGAGGGCGTCGACGCGGTCGACGGGCTGTCCGACGGTGACCGGGTCGCGGGCGTCGTCGCCGACCTCACCGAGGCGGCTGAGCCCAGCGACCTCGACGCACTCCGAGCCCTCGTGGCGCCGGCCCTCAAGGGTCTGCGTCCGAGCGGTCGGGTCATCGTGGTGGGCCGAGAGCCCAGCAGTGCCAATGGTTTCGCGCAGGCGGCGACGAGACGCGCCCTCGAGGGCATCACCCGGTCCATCGGCAAGGAGCTGCGGGCCGGAGCCACCGCAAACCTCGTCCTCGTCGGTGACGGCGCGGAGGCCAACGCCGACGCGGCGGTGCGTTTCCTGCTGTCGGGCCGCGCGGCATACGTCGACGGGCAGGTCGTGCGCGTGGGACCGGGCACGCCCACGGAGCCCGCGAACTGGGCCACGCCGTTGGCCGGCAAGGTGGCGGTCGTCACCGGCGCCGCCCGGGGGATCGGTGCCTCGATCGCCGACGTGCTCGCCCGCGACGGTGCCACCGTCGTCTGTGTCGACATCCCTGCGGCCGGCGACTCCTTGGCCCGCACCGCCAATCGCGTCGGAGGCACGGCGCTCCAGCTCGACGTCACCGCCGCAGACGCGGGGCCACGGATCCTCGAGCACGCCATCGCGCGGCACGGCGGGCTCGACATCGTCGTGCACAACGCCGGCATCACCCGGGACAAGCTGCTCGCCAACATGGACGAGGCCCGCTGGTCGTCGGTGCTCGACGTCAACCTCGGTTCGATCCTGCGGATGAACGAGGTGCTCCTCGCCGAGGGAGGGGTCCGCGACGGTGGGCACGTGGTCCTCGTGTCGTCGATCGCCGGGATCGCGGGCAACCGCGGGCAGACCAACTACGGAGCGTCCAAGGCCGGGGTGATCGGGCTGGTCGACGCGTTGTCGGCAGACGAGGGCCTGCGGGCTCGGGGCATCACGGTCAACGCGGTGGCGCCGGGGTTCATCGAGACCGAGATGACCGCCAAGGTCCCGTTCGCGACCCGCGAGGTCGGTCGCCTGCTCAACTCCCTCAACCAGGGCGGCCTGCCGGTGGACGTCGCCGAGACGATCGCCTGGTTCAGCCAGGACGCCAACGCCGGCGTGAGCGGCAACGTCGTGCGGGTCTGTGGCCAGAGCCTGCTGGGGGCATGAGATGGCAGTCCGCACGCTGAGCGAGTTACCTTCGCTGGCACCGCTGTTCGCGAGGGCGGCGCTGACCCAGCGGGGCCGCAGCGGCGACCTCCCGGACACGGCGCTACGCCGCGAGGGCGTCGTCGTCGACCGTGACCACCTGCTCCGCTACGAACGGGTCTGCGGGTTCGGCGGCAGCGACGTGCTGCCACACACCTACCCCCATGTGCTGGGGTTCCCCCTGCAGGTGGCGTTGATGGCCGACCGGTCGTTCCCGCTGCCCTTGCCGGGGCTGGTCCACCTGGAGAACCAGATCACCGTGCACCGCCGGCTCAGCGCCGACGACAGGCTCGACCTGACGGTCCACGCGGAGGACCTGCGCGCGCATCCGAAGGGGCAGCTGGTCGACCTGGTCACCGAGGTGGACGTCGACGGCGAACGCGTCTGGGATGGTCGCAGCACCTACCTCCGGCGCGGCCCCGGGCACCACGACGCCGAGCGCGGCAGGCAGGCGCCCCCGCTGCCCGACGGCCCGCCCGCGGGCATCGTCCGCGTCCCCGAGGGACAGGGCCGGGCGTATGCCGCCGTGGCCGGCGACGTGAACCCGATCCACCTGTATGCCCTCACCGCCAAGGCGATGGGCTTCCCGCGTGCGATCGCCCACGGGATGTGGACGGCCGCCCGCACGCTGGCCGCCCTCGGCCGGAGCACCGCGGAGCCGAGTGGGTCGCACGTGTGGTTCGCCAAGCCCGTCCTGCTGCCCAGCACCGTCGAGCTGGTCGTGGACGACACCGGACCGGGCACGGTGGCGGGCCTACGGTCTGCCAAGGAGCCGACGACCACGCACCTGACGCTCGTGTTCGACCGGGCGGCGCACTGAGTCCGGGCCGGGTGCCTTTAGGGTCTCCACCATGGAGCGCTCACCCGACGGGCCGCAGCCGCCGTCACGGCTCGGTGCGCTGCGCGACTCGGCGCGCAGGGCGGTCCGCGCCGTCGGTGAGGTGGTGCGCCATGCCGGGCCGGAGCGCGACGCCGCCCTCCTGATGGGCAAGGCGGCCCTGGCCACCGTCCTGGCCTGGCAGTTCGCCGTGCGGGTCCTGCACAGCCCGGCCCCCTTCTACGCACCGATGGCAGCCCTGCTCGTGGTGGATCGCACGATGGTGCGCTCCCTCTTCGCCAGCGCCCAGCGACTGGTGGCGGTCATGGTCGGCATGAGCGCGGCCTGGCTGGTCGGGTCCACCCTCGGCGTGCACTGGTGGAGCATGCTGCCCGTCATGGCGCTCGCCCTGCTCGTCGGTCGGTGGCGCCGGCTGGGCGACCACGGCATCCAGGTGCCCACCATGGTGCTGCTGTCCCTCATCACGGTCGGTGGCACCGACATGGAGTTCACCTACCTCACCATCGTGGAGACGCTGGCGGGCGGTGTGATCGGTGTGCTCACCAACGCGGTCGTGGTGGCGCCCCTCCACATCCAGCAGCCGCGCGACCAGATCCGCGCGTTGACCCGACAGGTGTGCCTGCTGCTCAACGACATCGCCGCGGGGATGCGCGAGGGCTGGGACGGTGACATGGCGCGCGCCTGGTACGACACCAGCACCGACCTCCTGCGGTCGGCCCCCACCATCCACACGGCGATCGAGACCGGCAAGGAGAGCACCCGGTTCAACCCCCGCGACGACGTGCGTCGGATGGAGGTCGACTGGGCCGGCTACGCGGAGACGGTCGAGGCGATCAGACGGGGACAGTGGCAGGTGAGCGGGATCGCCCGGACCCTGGTCGACGCCACCGACGACGACGCGGGCCAGCCGACACCCACCCAGCGCTTCCTCGAGAGCTATGCCGACGCGCTGGACCAGATCGCCGGCGCCCTGAGCCACTTCGGTCTGGAGGGCCAGGATGAGGAGGCGGTGGTTCGCGACTACCTGCGCTCCGCCGAGGAGGTCATCACCGAGCTCGAGACGGTGGTCCGCACCACCGAGCTCGAGGACGCGCGGGCCTGGCCCGCCTACGGCGCCATGCTGCTCGACGCGCGGCGCCTGATCCGAGAGCTGGCTATGCACACGCGGACCGCGGTCATGCCCACGGACAGTGGACCGATCCGCAAACCCCCGAGGCGCATCGTCGGTCGCTGACCCGGGATGCGGCGTGGCGTCAGCGGCCGTCGAGGCGCTTGGCGAAGTAGCGGGACAGGTCGGAGTCGGCGTAGTGCCCGAACCGGATCGTGGGCTGGTAGCCCTGCGCCTCGTAGAGCGCGATCGCCTCGGGCTGCATGGTGCCGGTCTCGAGCGCCAGCACCTCCACACCAGCCTGCCGGGCAGAGTCCTCGAGGGCGGCCAGGAGCCGTCGCGCCAGCCCCTGACGACGCAGCATGGGGGAGACGAACATCCGCTTCACCTCGGCACACCGGCCGCCGATCGCGGCATCGAGCTCGGGCCGCAACCGCCAGCCACCCATCGCCACCGGCGAGGAGCCGACGAGTCCCAGCACGAACCGCCCCCGCGGCTCGTCGAACTCGGTCGGGTCGACGGGGGAGTCGTCGGGTCCGCCGTAGATCTGGACGTAGTAGTCCTGCACCTCGGTGACGAGGGCCTGCACGCGTGGGTCGGTGAAGCCCACCTGCTGCACGGACCACGCCGGGGCAGGGTCGGGTGTCCGCACGGTCACGAGCCCAGGGCCGCCACAGCCTGGGCGACCGGCACCTTGCCCGACACGAGGTCGACGGTGCGGCCTGCGCCCACCCCGGTGACGAGCAGCTCGGCCAGCACCGCCGCGACGTCGCGACGGGTGACCGATCCTCGGTCGAGGCGCTCGCCGAGGGCAACCCGACCCGTGCGCTCGTCGTCCGTGAGCCGTCCGGGGCGCAGCACCGTCCACTCGAGCCCAGCGCGGCCGCGGAGGTCGTCGTCAGCTGCGCCCTTGGCCCGCAGGTACACCTGGAACACGTCGTCGCTGTCGGGGTCGGCGCCCTCCGTGCCCATCGCCGACACCATGAGGTAGCGGGTCACCCCGGCCTGCTCGGCGGCGTCGGCCAGCAGGGCGGCGGCCGCCCGGTCCACGGTCTCCTTGCGGCCCGCGCCGCTGCCCGGGCCGGCCCCGGCGGCGAAGACCACCGCGTCCGCACCTGCGACGGCAGCGGCCAGCTGGTCGACAGTGGCCTCCTCGAGGTCGACCACGACACCGCGAGCGCCCTGCTTGGCGAGGTCGGCGAGGTGGTCGGGGTTGCGCACCAGCCCCACGGGTTCGTGACCGGCATCGGCCAGGAACCGTTCGAGGTGCAGGGCGATCTGGCCGTGGCCTCCGGCGATGACGACGATCATGGGGCCTGTCTACCACCACGTTGTGTGCCCCAGGGCACTGTCGAGCGCGCGTGCGCTGCCTACAGTGACGACATGACGCGACGCCCACTCACCGCGGAGTTCCTGCTCCTCGCCCTGGGTGACGAGGACGGGAGGCCCCGGATCGACAGCACCAGGCTCAAGGCCGCAGTCGCTGGTTCGGCGATCGTCGACCTGGCGCTCGACGGCGCCTTGCGCCTGACCGAAGCCGGCGACCCCGAGCACAAGGCCGGCCGGCTGGTCCGTACGAACCGCCACGTCTCCGACCCGCTGCTGGCCGAGGTGGCGCGCCTGTCCCACGACCGCAAGCCGAAGGACGCAGTCGGCCGGATCGGCGGCGTGAACGCGTGGAAGGACCGGGCCGGGACCCTCAAGGACGCGGTGCTGTCCGACCTCGTGGCCCAAGGGGTGCTGAGACGCGAGCGGGGCAGGGTGCTGGGGCTGTTCCCGACGACGTCGTGGCCGTTGGCCGACCCGACTGTCGAGCGCGAGGTGCTGGCCCGGGTGCGGGCCACGGTGGTGGGTGGGGTCGAGCCCGACGAGCGGACCGGTGCCCTGGTGGCGCTGCTGCACTCGGTCGACCTGCTGCCCAAGCTGTTCCCCGACCAGCCCAAGCGCGAGGTGCGGGCCCGCGGCAAGGCGGTCGCCGACGGCGACTGGGGTGCAGAAGCCGTGCGCAAAGCCGTCCAGGACGTGCAGACCGCCATCACGGCGTCCATCGTCGCCTCGACCGTGGTGGTCAGCGGCGGCAGCTGACCGCCGCGCGTAACTCGCGCGCGAGGGTTGCGAGGCGGCCGATAGCATCGGTATGCCGCCTGCGGGCCTCCGCGCGCGGCATACCGACAGCCCCATCACCACGACCAGCAGGAGAAGCCACCACCATGTCTGCCCAGATCACCGTCAACGTCGCTGGAGACGAGCGATCGGTGCCGGAGCAGACGACTGCCGCCGACCTGTTCGAGGGTGACCGCGCCGTCCTCGTGGCGCGCGTCAACGGTGAGCTCCGCGACCTGGCCCACGTGCTCTCCGACGGCGACGCCGTCGAGCCGGTCACCGCCCAGGAGCAGGACGGCCTCGACGTGCTGCGGCACAGCGCTGCCCACGTGCTGGCCCAGGCCGTGCAGGAGGTCAACCCGAAGGCGAGGCTCGGCATCGGGCCGCCGGTGCGCGACGGCTTCTACTACGACTTCGACGTCGCCGAGCCCTTCACCCCCGAGGACCTCAAGGCGCTCGAGAAGGTCATGCAGCGCATCGTCAACGAGGGCCAGACCTTCGCCCGTCGCGAGGTCAGCGACCAGGACGCGGCCGTCGAGCTCGCCGACGAGCCCTACAAGATCGAGCTGATCGGCCTCAAGGGCGGCGCGGCCGGCGATGCCGCCGAGGGCGCCGACGTCGAGGTCGGTGGCGCCCAGCTCACCATCTACGACAACCTCAAGCGCGACGGGTCACGGGCCTGGGGTGACCTGTGCCGCGGCCCGCACGTGCCGTCCACCAAGGTGCTCGGCAACGCGTTCAAGCTGATGCGCAGCGGTGGCGCCTACTGGCGCGGCAGCGAGAAGAACCCGCAGCTCCAGCGCGTCTACGGCACCGCGTGGCCGACCAAGGACGAGCTCAAGGCCTACCTCGACCGGCTCGCCGAGGCCGAGAAGCGCGACCACCGCAAGCTCGGCGCCGAGCTCGACCTCTTCAGCTTCCCCGACGAGCTCGGGTCGGGCCTGGCGGTGTTCCACCCCAAGGGCGGGATCATCAAGCGCGAGATGGAGGACTACGTCCGCCGCCGCCACATCGAGGAGGGCTTCGAGTACGTCGGGACCCCCCACATCAGCAAGGACGGGCTGTTCCACACCTCGGGCCACCTGCCGTACTACGCCGACACCATGTTCCCGCCGATGGAGTTCGAGGGCACCGAGTACCGCCTCAAGGCGATGAACTGCCCGATGCACAACCTGATCTTCCGCTCGCGCGGTCGGTCCTACCGCGAGCTGCCGCTGCGGTTGTTCGAGTTCGGCTCGGTCTACCGGTTCGAGAAGTCCGGCGTGGTCCACGGCCTGACCCGCGTGCGCGGCATGACCCAGGACGACTCGCACTCCTACGTCACCGCCGAGCAGGCACCGGGTGAGGTCAAGCACCTGCTCGACTTCTGCCTCGGCCTGTTCCGTGACTTCGGGCTCGACGACTTCTACCTCGAGCTGTCGACCCGCGACACCGAGGGCGACAAGAAGGACAAGTTCATCGGGTCCGACGAGCAGTGGGAGGTCGCGACCTCGGTGCTCGAGCAGGTGGCCGCCGAGTCCGGGCTCGAGCTCGTGCCCGACCCGGGTGGCGCGGCCTATTACGGCCCCAAGATCTCGGTGCAGGCGCGGGACGCCATCGGCCGCACCTGGCAGATGTCGACCATCCAGTACGACTTCAACCAGCCCGAGCGGTTCGGTCTCGAGTACCAGGCGTCGGACGGCACCCGCCAGCAGCCGGTGATGATCCACTCGGCCAAGTTCGGCTCGATCGAGCGCTTCATCGGAGTGCTCGTCGAGCACTACGCGGGGGCGTTCCCGGTGTGGCTGTCCCCTGTGCAGGTGCTGGGGATCCCGGTCGCCGACGAGTTCAACGACTACCTGTGGGACGTGCTCGCGCAGATGAAGGCCAAGGGGATCCGGGTCGAGCTCGACGAGAGCGACGACCGCTTCCCGAAGAAGATCCGCAACGCCTCGAAGGCGAAGGTGCCGTTCGTCCTCATCGCCGGCGAGGAGGACCGGGCGAAGAACGCCGTGTCCTTCCGCTACCGCAACGGCGAACAGAAGAACGGCGTGCCGATCGAGGACGCGATCGCCGAGGTCCTCGAGGCCGTCACCTCACGCCGTCAGGTGTAGTCGGGGGCGGTCGCCGTGGGTGACCAGGTCATGAGCACGTCGGGCGCGCCCTCCTCGTTGTCGCCGTCGGTCCACTCGACCGCGCGGAAGCCGTGCCGCCGGTAGAAGCGCAGCGCGTCGCGGTTGTCCTGGAAGGCCCACAGCCGCAGGCCGTCGGGGAAGCGGTCCTTGGCGAGGTCGACGAATCGGCTCCCCAGGCCGTGTCCCGTGTGGGGCTGGTCGAGGTAGAGATGGCTGAGCTGGTCGGGGGCCATGAGGGCGAGGAAGCCGACCATCCGACCGTCGAGGACGGCGACGTGGACCTCGAAGGCGGCCAGCAGGACGTCGCGCACGAACGGCAGCACGGTCTCGCGCGGGTGGGCGATCATGGGGATCGCCGGCACCGACTGCTCCCGCACCCGCCAGAACAGCTCGGCCAGCTCGACGGCGTCGTCGGTCACGGCGCGACGGATGGTGGGCTCGGATGCGGTCGCGGGCACGCCTCATAGGATCACGCCATGACGGATGCCATGCAGCCCGACACGGAGTTCGCCGGGGCCAAGGACGGCTTCGAGCGGCTGTGGACCCCGCACCGGATGGCCTACGTGACGGGGGAGCGCCCCAGCGAGGACGCGGGCGACGGCTGCCCGTTCTGCGCTGCGCCGGGCAAGGACGACCAGACTGGTCTCATCGTGCACCGCGGCACCACCTGCTACGTCGTGATGAACCTCTTCCCCTACAACCCCGGCCACGTGCTGGTCTGCCCCTACCGTCACGCCTCGCTCTACGTCGACCTGACCGACGAGGAGACCAGCGAGTTCACCCGGCTGACCAAGCAGGCCATCGCCGCGATCGACGCGGCCTCCGGGCCGCACGGCTACAACATCGGGATGAACCAGGGTGCCGTTGCCGGCGCCGGGGTGCAGGCCCACCTGCACCAGCACATCGTCCCCCGCTGGGGCGGTGACGCGAACTTCCTCCCGGTCATCGGCCAGACGAAGGCGTTGCCGATGCTCCTCGAAGACGTCCGGTCGCGGCTCGTCGCAGCGTGGCCGGGTGGGGAAGCCGCTCCAGCGGCAGGAAGCTGAGCAGGCACACGACGAGCGGCAGGAAGTGGATCTTCAGCATCACGTAGGTGCTGAGGTGAAACCCCGCCCAGAAGAGCAACGCGGCATACAGCGCTCTTCCCTTGAGCCACAACAGGATCGGCGAGGTGAACTCGGCCACCAACACGACCCACTGCAGCGCATGGGTCAGTGCGGGGTGCGACCCGACCCAGGGCCCGATGCCGTTGGGACGCCTCGTGAGCGCCCAGATGAGCGTCGCGCCGTTCGCCCAGCCCCAGCCGCCGAACCGCATCTTGGCGCTGGCCGACAGGAAGTAGATCGAGACCGCGCCGATCTGCACCATGCGGATCGCCCAGCCGGCGGCCTGCGACCGCACCTCGACGTCGGCGAGGCGAGCCCGGCCGACGGTCGGCAGGACGAAAAGGGCCACCACGAGGGCGAAGTGGTCGTGGTCGACCTTGGAGTACGCGAAGGCGTTGCTCACCCAGTCGAGCATGCCGACGGCGCAGACCCACCCCGCCAACCGTGGCAGGCGTCCCGTGACCGCGACGGCAGAGCTGACCAGCACCACGGCCAGCAGCACGCGCACGTAGTCGTGGGAGGGGGCCGGCAGGTGGAGCAGCGACCGCACCTCGAGCCCGCGGTAGAGGCTCGGGGGCACGTCACCGTGCGGGATGGGGTCGGTGACGATCCACAGCACGTCGAGCCACACGAAGGCGTGGACGAAGACCCGCAACCAGGCCACCCGCGCGAGGGAGATCTCCGGGGCGAAGAAGCGTTCGACGCGGTTCACGGCGGTCACCGGGCACCCCCTGGCAGCCCGGAGGGCTTGGGGTGCAACGGGTCCCGGACCTGCCACGTCGCGAGCGTGTAGATGGTCGTGGCGCCGGTCCCGATCTGGGTGGAGGTGTTGCGCAGGTAGACCACGGCGTAGGCGGGCTGGTCCGGGAGGCGGCGCGAGTGCAGCACCGCGAGGTCCTGGAGCAGCTCGGGGTGGGCGATGATCCGCGGGGCCTGGCCCTCGATCTCGGCGCGCTCGATGCCGATCATCTCCTTCGACAGCGGCACCCGCACGACCTCGCCGTCCACCGTCAGGGCGTCCATCGTCAGCGAGTTGATGACTCCGTCGTTGCGCACCGAGAAGGCGTACTGCGACATGGGCGCGAACGGCCACCAGTCGTCGTTGCCCACCCACGTGCCGAGGCAGACGGTCGTCACGACGGCCGCGGTCACGGCGAGCCGCCACAGCACGGCATACGGACCCAACGCCCTGGACGTCCCCCTCACGCGGTCATGCTCCCATGCGGGTGACAGACTGGAACCATGGACATGGAGCGGGGACTGCTCATCTTCGACGGTGACTGCGGGTTCTGCACGACCAGCGCGCGGTTCGCCACGCGGTGGGTCGACCGCCGCGACCGCTACGACATCAAGCCCTGGCAGCAGGTCGACCTCGCGCGCTTCGGCCTGACCGAGGCCGACTGCATCGAGGCCGCCCAGTTCGTGCGCCCCGACGGGTCCGTCGCCGCGGCCCACCTCGCCATCGCGGAGGGGCTCCAGCACGGCGCCCCGCTCTGGCGGCCGCTCGGTCACCTGGTCACCCTGCCGGGGGTGAGCTGGCTGGCCGGCCGGGTCTACACGTGGGTCGCCGACCACCGCTATGCCCTTCCGGGCGGCACGCCGGCGTGTGCGCCTGCACAGCGCCCGGACGCGCCGGTGGCCGGGAAGACGGGCTCAGCCTCAGTAGGCTGACCCCACCATGCTCAACAAGTACGCACGCGCCCTCTTCACGAAGATCTTCACCCCAGTCGCCCGACTGCTCCTCAAGCTGGGCATCAGCCCCGACGTGGTGACCATCGTCGGCACCCTCGGGGTGTGCGTCGGCGCGCTGGCGTTCTACCCGCGCCACGAGTTCTTCTGGGGCACCATCGTCATCACCCTCTTCGTCTTCTCCGACACCGTGGACGGGGTCATGGCACGGATGTCCGGCCGGTCCGGCAAGTGGGGCGCCTACCTCGACTCGACGCTCGACCGCGTGGGCGACTCGGCCATCTTCGGCGGGCTCGTGCTCTGGTACGCCGGTAGGGGTGACGACTTCCTCATGGCGGGGCTCGCGCTGGCCTGCCTCATCCTCGGCAGCGTCGTCTCCTACGCGAAGGCCCGCGCGGAGGGGCTCGGCTTCACCGCCAACGTCGGGATCGCCGAGCGCGCCGACCGCCTCGTCGCCGTCCTGGTGATCACCGGGCTGGTCGGACTGGGGCTGCCCGAGGTCGTCCTCACCATCGTGCTCGCCCTGCTCGCCGTCGCCAGCCTCGTCACCGTCTTCCAGCGAATGCTGCTCGTGCGCCAGCAGGCGCTGGGCCCGATCGCCTGAACGGCCTGGTGCCATGACCGGCCTCGGCGACTTCTTCGCCGTCAACGGCTACCGCCTCGGGTGGGGCACCGTCCGACGCCTCCCCGAGCGCACGGCACACACGGTGTTCGAGCAGATCGCCGACCTCACCACCGCGCGTGGCGGCAAGGGCGTGCAACGGCTGCGGAGCAACTACGCGAGAGTGCGTCCCGAGCTGTCCTCCCAGGACCTGGACGCACTGGTGCGCGAGGGCATGCGGTCCTACCTGCGCTACTACTGCGAGGCCTTCCGCCTGCCCGACCGCAGCGCGGCCGACGTGGCTGCCTCGGTGCGGGTCGAGGGCGACGGGCCGGTGCGCGCCGAGCTCGCGGCCGGGCGTCCCGTCGTCTGCTTCCTCGGTCACCTCGGCAACTGGGACCTTGCGGGCGCGTGGGGCACGACCGACATCGCACCCGTCGTGACCGTCGCAGAGCGCCTCGAGCCCGAGGAGGTGTATGCCGAGTTCCTCGCCTTCCGGGAGTCACTCGGCATGACGATCCTGCCGCTGACCGGCGGTGGCGACGTCTTCGCCCAGCTCCGGGGTCACCTCACCAAGCCGGTGCTGATGCCCCTGCTCGCCGACCGCGACCTCACCGACCGCGGGGTCGAGGTGGACCTCTGCGGTCACCGCTCGAAGATGGCCGCTGGTCCCGCAGCCCTGTCGTTGGCGACCGGGGCGGCCCTGCACCCCGTGTCGATCCACTACGAGCGCCTCGACCGCCCCAGCTGGAAGCACCGCACGGTGATCACCTTCCACGACCGGGTCGAGGTGCCGACCACGGGCGCGACCCGCGCCAAGGCGGTCGCCATGACCCAGCAGTGCGCCGATGCGCTCGGCGCCGCCATCGTCGAGCACACGGCTGACTGGCACATGCTGCAGCGGGTGTTCCTCGACGACCTCGCCCCACGCACCGACGCGTCCCCGCGGCCCGACCGCGCGACCGGGACGTGGCCATGAGGATCGGCATCGTCTGCCCCTACTCCTTCGACGTGCCGGGTGGGGTCCAGTTCCACGTCCGTGACCTCGCCGAGCACCTCCTCGGGCAAGGTCATCACGCCTCGGTGCTCGCTCCCGCCGACGAGGACACCCCGCTGCCCGACTACGTCGAGTCGGTCGGGCGGGCCGTCCCGGTGCGCTACAACGGCTCGGTGGCCAGGCTGAACTTCGGCCCCCTGACTGCGGCCCGGGTCGGACGCTGGCTGGAGGCCGGCGACTTCGACGTCCTCCACATCCACGAGCCGGTCACGCCCAGCATCTCCCTGTTGGCGCTCTGGTCCGCCGAGGGCCCTGTCGTGGCGACCTTCCACACCTCCAACCTGCGGTCGAGGGCCATGCAGGCCGCCTACCCGCTGCTGCGCCCCAGCCTGGAGAAGATCAACGGACGGATCGCTGTCTCCGAGGACGCCCGGCGCACCGTCACGACCCACCTGGGTGGCGACGCCGTCGTGATCCCCAACGGGGTCAACGTCGCCCGCTTCGCCGACGCGGTGCCGGCCGAACGCTGGACCGGCACGGAGGCTGCTCCGACGATCGCCTTCCTGGGCCGGATCGACGAGCCCCGCAAGGGGCTTCCGGTGCTGGCCGCCGCCATGCCCGCGGTGCTGGCGAAGCACCCCGGCGCCAGGGTCCTGGTCGCCGGCCCGGGCGACGTCGACGCCGCCCGCGAGCGCCTCGACCCGGCCGTCGCGGCCGCCACCGACTTCCTGGGCATGGTCAGCGACGAGGACAAGGCGGCGCTGCTGTCGTCGGTCGACCTCTACGTCGCGCCCCACACTGGCGGCGAGAGCTTCGGCATCGTGCTGGTCGAGGCGATGAGCGCCGGTGCGCCCGTGGTGGCGAGCAACCTGCCTGCCTTCGTCCGCGTCCTCGACGGTGGGCAGGCCGGCTGCACCTTCGCCAACGAGGACAGCGCCGACCTCGCGCGCCACCTCGTGCGGCTCCTCGGTGACCGCGCCGAACGCGAGCGCCTGGGGGAGACCGGGCACCGGCGGGCCTGGGTCTTCGACTGGTCGGTCGTGGCCGAGGACGTCATGGCGGTGTACGACACGGTCACCCACGGGACCGAGGATCAGCGGTCGGACGCTGCGGTCGACACACGGTGGACCCGGCTGCTCCGCGGGCGACGAGGAGGCGAGGACTGATGGACTCACTGACCTGGGGTGTCGTCGTGGTGGCGGTGCTGCTCGGCGTCGCCTGGTACCTCTCCTACAGCGCGGCCAGGCTGGACCGGCTCCACACCAGGGCCGAGGGTGCGCTGTCGGCGCTGGACGCCCAGCTGGTGCGCCGGGCCGAGGCCACCCTCGAGCTGGCCAACTCGGGCGCCGTCGACCCGGCCAGCGCCCTGATGCTGGCGGGGGCGGCGTCGGAGTCCTTGGAGGCGCACAACGAGCGGGCGCTCGAGGACGACCTGCTCGACGGCCAGAGCTTCGGCGCGCGGGAGGTGCTCGAGAGCGACCTCACCGAGACGCTCCAGGCAGCCCTGACCGCCGACGTGGTGGCCGACCTGCGGGCGGAAGGCACCGACGCCCTCGGAGCCAGCGCCCTCCAGCGGGTCGAGGCAGCAGGGGTGCGGGTCCAGCTCGCGCGACGGTTCCTCAACGATGCGGTGACCGACGTGCGTCGGGTCCGCCGCAAGCCGGTGGTCCGGCTGTTCCGCCTCGCCGGGCACGCCGACCTGCCCCGCACCGTCGAGTTCGACGACGAGCTCCCGCCGGCCGTCCGCGACTGACGCCCCGCCCGCCGCCCTGCCACGCGGCATACCCTGCACTTCTGGCCACGGGTGCGGCTCCGCGGCTGCGTTTCGGGGGTGTGGTGCGGGATGGGTGGCCAGAAGTCGGGGGTCCCGGGCACTTCTGGCCACGGGTGCGGCTCCGCGGCTGCGTTTCGGGGGTGTGGTGCGGGATGGGTGGCCAGAAGTCAGGGGCCGAGCCGGGGTCGGGGGTCTCCGCCGGACCCACTAAACTCGGGGCTGAAGCGCGTCCCCTGCGCTGCGCCCTGCACATTCTTGGAGTGACCCATGTCCGCGGACACGACCCCCAGCCAGCCCACCACCGGCACCTCGCGCGTGAAGCGCGGCATGGCCGAGATGCTCAAGGGCGGCGTCATCATGGACGTCGTCAACGTCGAGCAGGCCAAGATCGCCGAGGACGCCGGAGCCGTCGCCGTGATGGCCCTCGAGCGGGTCCCGGCCGACATCCGCGCCCAGGGTGGCGTCTCGCGGATGTCCGACCCCGACATGATCGACGGCATCATCGAGGCCGTCTCGATCCCCGTCATGGCCAAGGCCCGCATCGGTCACTTCGTCGAGGCCCAGGTGCTCCAGTCCCTCGGCGTCGACTACATCGACGAGTCCGAGGTGCTGACCCCGGCCGACTACGCCAACCACATTGACAAGTGGAACTTCACGGTGCCCTTCGTCTGTGGCGCGACCAACCTGGGTGAGGCCCTGCGCCGCATCACCGAGGGCGCGGCGATGATCCGCTCCAAGGGTGAGGCCGGCACCGGCGACGTCTCCAACGCCACCACGCACATGCGCCAGATCCGCCAGCAGATCCGCAAGCTCCAGAACCTTCCCGAGGACGAGCTGTTCGTCGCGGCCAAGGAGCTCCAGGCGCCCTACGACCTGGTCAAGGAGGTCGCCGAGCTCGGCAAGCT
>NZ_JBFULM010000010.1:0-62239 GCF_054049895.1 Pedococcus sp. P5_B7 | reverse complement strand
GGCACTGGTGGGGCAGGTCGGGCTTGAACCGACGACCGACGGATTATGAGTCCGCTGCTCTGACCGACTGAGCTACTGCCCCGGCACCAGCTCGGCTTGCACCGGCTGGGCGCGGTGAGCCTATCGTCGCCGAATGCCGCGGAGAGGGCAGGTCCGTACTGGTGAGAACGGGGTTCGTGGTGGTGCTGGTGCGGATGTGGTTCGTGGTGCACAATGGGACCCGCACAGCCAACTGAACAACGCGGCAACACGCCGAGCCAGCAGGTGACGAGGTTCGTGGGGAAGACGTCCCTCGCACACCAAGGAGGCCCGGAATGTCTGTCGCGATGCCGCGTGTCATGACCCGCGGGGTGGTTTTCATTCACTCCACCCCCAAAGCGCTGTGCCCCCACATCACCTGGGCCCTCGAGTCCGCCCTCGACGGCCGGGTGGCCATCGACTGGACCCCACAGCCGGCCGGTGCCGCACTCGTCCGCGCGGAGTTCCCGTGGGCAGGAGTGCAGGGCACCGGCGCCAAGCTCGCCTCGACGCTGCGCGGGTGGGACAACCTGCGCTACGAGGTGACCGAGGAGCCGAGCGCCGGCGCCGACGGCTCGCGCTGGTCGCACACGCCCGCCCTCGGGATCCACCACACCTGGACGTCGGCGGCCGGTGACGCGGTGATCAACGAGGACCGGCTGCGGGACGTGTTGCGGCTCTCGCAGGGGTCGCCGGAGGCGATGGCCGAGATGCTCGACGAGCTGCTCGGCACCGACTGGGACGCCGAGCTCGAGCCGTTCCGGTATGCCGGCGACGGAGCCCCCGTGCGCTGGCTCCACAAGGTGGGCTGAGCGCTCTCGAGCAGCCGCGTGACCTGCACCATTGGGGGGTTCGGCGGGGTCTTCGGTAGCCTTTCGGGCTGTCCGATCGACTCTGGAGGAACGTGTGACCCGCCCCAAGCTCATCCTGGGGGTGCTGGCCGCAGCCTGTGTGGGGACGCTGCTCTGGTACGCCTGGCTGATCCTCGCCGCCGACCTGCCTCGTGGCGCCACCATCGCGACCTGGGTGCTCTGGCTGTTCTCGGCGGCCGCCGTCGCGACCTTGGTGGCCTACGCCCGCGAGTTCCTCGCCCACCGGGAGGCCGTCGGGCGGGAGGCCTCGTGGAAGCCCCTGCCGAGCCTGGTGCTCCTGTGGATCGGCGGGCTGACGGCGATGGTGTCGTTCGCGTTCGTGCTGCCCGGCAAGGCGCCGGCCGACAGTGCCGAGGACCCGGCCGCCCCCGGCGCATCGCTGAGCGCTCAGCAGACCGACGCAACGACCACCAGTGCCGCAGAGGATGCGCGGTCGACGACCACCACCTCCCGGTCGAGCTCACCGAGGACGCCCGCACCGGTCTCGACGTCGGCCTCCACGACCCCGTCGGCGACCGGCGGCGGCTCCTCGAGCTCCACGTCGACCTCCGCCTCGACCCCCGCGGCAACCACCTCGACCGGCACCTCGACCGGCACCACGACCCACCAAGGCACCGGCTCGCCGACCACGAGGCCGACCGGCGGCCCGGTGATCAGCATCACGCTTCCGCCGCCGCCGCGCTGACCACCGCCCGCTGACCGCCACCTGACGTCAGGCGCCTGCCGCCGCTACGCCTGCAGCTCGGGCCAGAGCTCGTTGCCCAGGGCCTGGCGGCCGGCGCGAGCGCGCAGCACCTCGAGCGCCACGCCGTCGAAGAGCTCGATCGGCAGTGCCCAGAAGCGTGCGCCGAAGTCCACCACCACGACGTCCCGGAGCATGATGACGCCCCTCACGCACGAGTAGGCCAGCTCCGTGCACGAGTCATGGTCGCGGAAGCGGATCGTCTGGCTCCCGACCGTGAGACCGATGATCCGCCCAGGCACGAACTCCCGGTCGAAGTGCTTGCCGAGGCTGAAGACGGTGAAGCCGAGCGTCATGGCTGTCACCACCAGGTAGACCCCGGGTGCTGCCAAGAGCGTCGACGACAGGGCACCGGACTGTCCTTCCAGCAGGTCCGGGACCGAGACGCAGAGCAGGAGCACGGCTGCAGTCAGCACGGACGTGGTCCAGGTCTGCGAACGTCGCAGGACGTGCCGGCGGCCCGCTCGCTTCAGTCGCCCCGCCAGGTGCTCGTCGACGATCACGATGCGCTCGCGACCCCCGAGGGTTCCCCCCGACTTCCCCACCATCTGTGACCTCCCCGGGGCGCCCCTGCAGCGACCGTCGGGACACGATAGAGCGCCCACCCCGAGGTTCGGGGTGGGCGCTCCAGGTGTTGGCCGAACGGCTGAGGTCACACCGAGGTGAAGACCACCGCCACGTTGTGACCACCGAATCCGAACGAGTTGTTCAGGGCGGCGATGTCGCCAGCGGGCAGCTTGCGGGCTTCGCCGTGCACCACGTCGAGCTTGATCGCGGGATCGAAGTCGTCGAGGTTGATCGTGGCGGGGGCGATCCGGTGGTGCAGCGCCAGGATCGTGAGGACGCCCTCCAGCGCCCCGGCGGCCCCGAGGAGGTGACCGGTCATCGACTTCGTGGCGCTGACCGGCATACCGTCGGTGTCGTCGCCGAAGGCGCGCCGGATGGCGTTCGACTCGGCCACGTCGCCGACGGGGGTCGAGGTCGCGTGGGCGTTCACGTGCACGATGTCCTTGGGCGTCAGGCCAGCTCGCTGGACCGCCTCGACCATCGCCCGGGACGCGCCCGCGCCCTCAGGCTCTGGCGCCGCGATGTGGTGGGAGTCAGAGGACATGCCCACGCCACCGATCTCGGCGTAGATGGTGGCGCCACGCGCCTTGGCTGCTTCGTACTCCTCGAGCACGATCACCGCGGCGCCCTCACCGAGGACGAACCCGTCGCGGCCGGTGTCGTAGGGGCGCGAGGCGCGCTCGGGGTCGTCGTTGCGCGTCGAGAGCGCCTGCATGGCGGCGAAGCCGGCGATCGGCAGCGCGTGCACGGCACCCTCCGTGCCGCCCGCGACCGCGATGTCGGCTCGGCCGTTGCGGATCATCTCGTAGGCGTAGCCCATCGCCTCGAGCCCGGAGGCGCAGGCGGAGACCGGGGTGTGGGCGCCGGCGCGGGCGCCGATCTCCAGCGACACGGCGGCGGAGGAGGCGTTGGGCATGAGCATGGGGACGGCGAGCGGGAAGACCCGACGCGGGCCCTTCTCGCGCAGGTTGTCCCACTGGTCGAGCAGCGTCCAGACGCCGCCGATCCCGGTGCCGATGCAGGCAGCCAGGCGCTCCGGCTCGACCTCGGGGGCCCCGGCGTCGGCCCAGGCCTCGCGCGCGGCGATCAAGGCGTACTGCGCGCTCGGGTCGAGCCGGCGCACCTCCACCTTGGTCAGCACGTCGGTCGGCTGGGTGTGGATCGTGGCGGCGAACTTGACCGGGAGCTCGTACTTCTCCACCCAGTCGAAGTCCATCGTCTTGGCGCCCGACCGTCCGGCCAGGATGGCGTCCCACGTCTCGGGGACGGTGCCGCCCACAGGGGTGGTGGCTCCGAGGCCTGTGACGACGACGCGTCGTTCGGCGGTCATGGCTGGGTCTGCTCCTTCGTCGGGTCGTGCGGTGCGGCTGGTCGCCGGTGCGGGGTGGCGGCTGGTGCGACGGTGTCACTGAACGGCAGTGGTATGCCGCGTGGCCGCCACCCGCGCAGGGGTACTGCTGGGCTCAGCCCTGGTTCTTGGCGATGAAGGTCACGGCGTCGCCGACGGTCTTGAGGTTCTTGACCTCGTCGTCGGGGATCCGCACGCCGAACTTCTCCTCGGCGTTGACGACGATGGTCATCATCGACAGCGAGTCGATGTCGAGGTCGTCGGTGAAGGACTTCTCGGACTGCACCGACTCGGTGTCCAGACCGGTCTCCTCGTTGACGATCTCGGCCAGACCCTCGAGGATCTCCTGCTCGCTCTGCGCCATCCGGCTCAGCTCCTTCTGTTGGTGTGACAGTGGGTCGTCACGTGGTGTGGTCACTGCGGTGGCCCGGTTCACCCGCGGGCCGACGGGAGTCTTCAGGGGAGGACGACGACCTGGGCCGCGTAGACCAGGCCTGCGCCGAACCCGATCTGCAGGGCCAGCCCACCGTGCGGCACCTCACCCTCGCGCAGCATCCGCTCGGTCGCGAGGGGGATCGAGGCCGCAGAGGTGTTCGCGGTCTCGGCGATGTCGCGGGCGACCGCGATGTCGGAGGGCAGCTTGAGCTGCTTGATCATGGCGTCGATGATCCGCATGTTCGCCTGGTGCGGGATGAACGCGTCGAGGTCCTCGGCGCGCACGCCGGCGGCGTCGAGCGCCTTCTGGGCCACCGGGGCCATGCCCCAGACCGCCCAGCGGAAGACGGACTGACCGGCCATGCCGATCGCCGGCCAGCCGAGGTCACCGTCCCGCACCTCGATCCACGAGTCGCGCTGCGAGATGGTCTTCCACTGCGAGCCGTCGGAGCCCCAGACGGTGGGGCCGATGGCCGGGGTGTCGGACGGGCCGACGAGCGCGGCGCCCGCGCCGTCGCCGAAGATGAACGCCGAGCCTCTGTCGGTCGGGTCGGTGAAGTCGGACAGCTTCTCGACGCCGACCACGAGCACGTGGCGGGCGCTGCCGCCGCGCACCATGTCGCTGGCCAGGCTGATCGCGTGGCAGTAGCCGGCACAGGCGGCGGAGATATCGAAGGCCGCGCCACGGATGCCCAGCCGGTCGGCGAGGATCGGTGCGGCAGCAGGCGTCTGGTAGGGGTGCGTGACCGTGGCCACCACCACGGCGTCGACGTCGGAGGCCTCGAGGCCCGAGGCGGTCAGGGCCTCACGGGTGGCCTCGACGGACATGTCGACGACGGACTCGTCCTTGGCTGCGAAGCGACGGCTCTTGATGCCCGAACGCTCCTGGATCCACTCGTCGGAGGAGTCGATCGCCTCGATGATCTCAGAGTTCATCACCACGCGCTCGGGTCGGTAGCCACCGACGCCCATGATGCGGGCGTAGGTCGCCCCGTCGGACGGGGTGATGGAGCCGGTGCCCTTGGGGGCTGGTGTGCTCATGTCAGGCCTCTTGCGCGTCGGTCGGGAGGGATCCTGCGTCGGCGGGGTCTCCGCCGTGGTCGCGAACCAGCTGCTGCGCCGCCTCGAGGTCGTCGGGCGTCTTGACTGCCAGTGTGGCAACTCCGGGCATCGCCCGCTTGGCGAGCCCGACGAGGGTGCCGGCCGGGGCCAGCTCGACCAGCGCGGTGACACCGAGGTCGACCATGCTCTGCATGCACAGGTCCCAGCGGACCGGGCTGCTCACCTGCGCGACCAGGCGCGCCAGGGCGTCGGCGCCGTCGGCGACGGGCTGGCCGTCGGCGTTGGACAGCAGCGTGACGCCCGGGTCGCTGACGTCGAAGTCCGCGGACAGCCGCTCGAGGGCCTCGACGGCGGGGGACATGTGGGTGGTGTGGAACGCGCCGGCGACCTGGAGCGGGATGACCCTGGTCTTGGCCGGCGGGTCGGCGGCGAACGCCGCGAGCTGCTCGAGCGTGCCGGCGGCGACGGTCTGGCCCGCGCCGTTGGCGTTCGCGGCGGTGAGCCCGTACCGGGCCAGCGCCTCGGCCACCTCGGCGGGGTCGCCACCCAGGACCGCGCTCATGCCCGTCGGGGTGATCGCGCTGGCAGCGGCCATCCCCGCGCCGCGCTCACGGACGAAGACCATCGCGTCGTGGTCGGACAGCACCCCTGCGAAGGCGGCGGCGGTGATCTCGCCGACCGAGTGCCCGGCGGTGACGCCGACCGTGCCTCCAGCTCCACCGGGCAGGACCACCGCGGCGGCGGCCAGGCCGGCCGCCACGATCAGCGGCTGGGCGACGGCGGTGTCCTTGATCGTCTCGGCGTCCGACGTCGTGCCGTGCGCGACCAGGTCGAGGCCGGCCACGTCGGAGAGCGACTCGAGCCGCGCACGGAAGCCCGGCAGCTCGAGCCAGGGCGCGAGGAAGCCGGGGGTCTGGGAGCCCTGTCCGGGGCAGACGATTGCTAGCACGCCTCCACCCTTGCGGTCGGACCGGGCCGCCCGCGTGACCGTTTGGCACGAACATCGACAAGGTCTTTTGGAGGATGTCTACAAAAGCAGCAGGGAAGTGCGCCTTCGACGCGGTGCGGTGTGAGCAGGGTCTCAGCGGGCTGCGGGCCGGTCACCGCTGGGGGACGGTCCGCTGGGTGACCGGGCGGCTGAGCCGTCCCAGGGCGAGGGCGATGCGCACGGTGTGGGCGTCGTGCGGGTCGGTCAGCTGGTAGCCGGTGAGCTCGGCGATCTTGCCCAGGCGGTAGCGCACCGTGTTCGGGTGCACGAACAGGACACGGGCGGTGCCCTCGAGGCCGCCGCCGGACTCGAGATAGGCCGAGGCCGTCTCCAGGAGGGCGCCGCTGCTGGACGAGAGGGGATGCCAGATGCGGTCGAGCATGAGGGCACGGGCCGGCGCGTCGCCGACCAGGACCCGCTCGGCCAGGAGGTCGTCGGCGGTGACCGGCCGCGGTGCTCCGGGCCAGGCGTGCGCGCACGACTGGCCGGCCAGTGCCGCCCGTGCCGAGCGCCCGGCAGCGAACAGGTGGGGCACGGTCGGCCCGACCACGAGGGGGCCGTCGCCGAAGTGGTCTGCGACCGCCCGGGCGGCCGCCATCGGGTCGTCGACGTTGCCGAAGATGACGACCAGCCGGCGCCCCTGCACCGCGGCCAGGGTGTCCACCCCTACCCGCTCGGCCGCACGCCGCAGGCCGTCGACGACCCCCTCCGACCCGCCCGGTGGGGTGCTGCCCGCGATCACCGCGACCCGTGTCGTGGAGCCCCACCCGAGGGCGGCGGCCCGGGACTGCATGGAGTCGTCGGCCTCACCGCGCAGCACGGCGTCGACGACCAGTCCCTCGAGGCGCGCGTCCCACGCGCCGCGGGCCTCCGCGGCATGCGCGTAGACCTCGGCAGCAGCGAAGGCGATCTCACGGGAGTAGCGCAGGACCGACTCGCGCAGGGCCTGCTCCTCCCCGGGCTCGGCGAGGGCGGTGGCGTCCTGCTCCACGACGTCGACGACCGAGCGCACCAGGTCGAGGGTCTGGCGCAGCGTGATCGACCGGGTCAGCTCGCGCGGCGCGGTGCCGAAGACGTCGGCCGTGACCGGGGTCTGGTCGCCCCCTTGGCGCAGCCAGGCGATGAAGGCCGCGATGCCGGCCTGGGCCACGAGCCCGACCCACGAACGGTCCTCGGCCGACAGCACTCGGTACCAGTCGTGCGCCGACTCCATCCGCCGCGTCGCCGCGGACGAGAGCTCACCGGCAGACCGCTCGACGCGCTGCAGGGTGGCGGCCGAGGTGGTCACGCGAGCGGGCGGCATACCCCGAGTCTATTTGTATGCCGCCGACAACCCACCCCGTGTCGCTGGGCAGAGTTCGGCACCCTTTCACCCCCGCGTCACCGAGCGGTCGCCCCCCGCCGGGCGGCGCTTCCTAGCGTCGCCGGCATGACCAGACTCCTTCCCGTCCTTGCCGTCACCGGACTCCTCCTGGTGGGCTCCACCGCCGTGGCGGTCAGCACCGCCCAGGGTGCGCCCACCTCCTCCGCGGTCTCCGACCACCCCGCAGTGGCCCAGCCCGCCGCCGACCAGCGCCGTGCCACGACCACCCCGCTCGTCCTGGCCCACCGGGGCGCCTCGGGCTACCGGCCCGAGCACACCATCGCCGCCTACGAGCTCGCCGTCGCGATGGGGGCCGACTACATCGAGCCTGACCTCGTGATGACCCGTGACGGGGTGCTCGTCGACCGCCACGAGCCGGAGATCTCCGGGACCACGGACGTGGCCGCCCACCCGGAGTTCGCCTCGCGCAAGACCACCAAGGTGCTCGACGGGGTCAGCACCACGGGATGGTTCACCGAGGACTTCACCCTCGCCGAGCTGAGGACCCTGCGCGCCGTCGAGCGGCTCCCCGCCGTCCGCCAGGAGAACACCCTGTACGACGGCCGGTACGAGGTGCCGACCTTCGAGGAGGTCCTGCGGGTGCGCGAGCGGTTGTCCCGGGAGTACGGCCGCGAGATCGGCATCATCCCGGAGATCAAGCACTCGACGTACTTCCACGCGGCGGGGCTCAACCCCGAGCGCGCCCTGGTGGACGCCGTCTCCCGGCACCACCTCAACCGCTCGTCGGCCCCCCTCTGGGTGCAGAGCTTCGAGCTCGGCAACCTGGTCGCCCTCCGCGAGCAGCACGGCTACCGGGCCAAGTCCGTCTTCCTCGCCAGCGCCAGCGGGGCGCCGTACGACCTCGTCGTCGCGGACGACCCGCGCACGTACCGCGACCTGCTGGCCCCGGCCGGCCTGACCTCGCTGTCCCGGTGGGTCGACGGCATCGGCCCGGACAAGGCCCTCGTCATCCCGAGGCGCGCCGACGGGACGCTGGGGAGCCCCACCGGCCTCGTGGCCGACGCACACGCGGCCGGGCTGAAGGTCACTCCCTACACGTTCCGGGCCGAGAACACCTTCCTCCCGGTCGACTACCGGGTCGGCACGAACCCCGCCGACTTCGGACGGGCCATCGACGAGGTCGTGGCCTACCTGCGCACCGGTGTCGACGGCGTCTTCTGCGACCAGCCGGACATCTGCGTCACGGCTCGCAAGGAGTTCCTGGGCTCGTGAACTCAACCAACATGGTCGCGCCAGGAGTGGGCCGGCTGGTAGCCCAGCAGTCGTCGGGCCTTGTCGATGCCGAGCAGGGTCTCGTGCTCGCCGAGCTCCTTGCGCACCTCGACCCCCGGGAACACCTCGGCCACCAGGTCCGCGCTCGAGCGGCTCATGACGGTGTCGGCGTTGGCGATGACGAAGACCTCGCACCCGGGCTCGGTCCGCTCGAGGCCCAGCCGCACCGCCTGCGCTCCGTCACGGCCGTCGATGTAGCCCCACAGGTTCCACCTGCGCAGCGAGGGGTCGGCGTCGAACGACGGGAAGGCCGCGTAGTCCTCGGGATCCATGACGTTCGAGAAGCGCAGGCCGACCATGACCAGCTCGGGGTCCCAGCGGCAGAAGTGCCGGGCCATCGCCTCCTCGAGCGCCTTGTTCAGCGAGTAGGTCGACTCCGGTCGCGGGTCGTACTCCTCGTCGACGGGCACATAGGGCGGGGGAGTGTCGAAGGGCAGGCCCAGGACTGTCTCGCTCGACGCCCACACCACCCGACGCACCTTCAGGGCACGGGCGGCGGCGAAGACGTTGTAGGTCGCGGCCGAGTTGTTGGCGAAGGTCGCCGCGTTCGTGGTCAGGCCGGACGCGGGGATCGCGGCCAGGTGGACCACCGCGTCCACCGGCGTCGAGTGCTCGTCGACACCCCCTGACAGCGCCTCGAGCACCTGGCCGTAGTCGGTGAGGTCGACGGCGACGAACGAGGTCGTGGAGCTGGCCGGCCGGACCCGGTCGAGCGCGAGGACGTCGTAGCCCTGCTCGACGAGGTGGGCGACGACCGTGCGGCCGAGCTTGCCGGTGGAGCCGGTGACGGCGACGCGGACAGGGCGGGTCGTGCTGGCTTGGGAGGTCACCGGTTCATCCTGCCCCACGGGCTCACCCCACCCCAAGACAAGGTATGCCGCCCGCTCAGGTGAGCGGGCGGCATACCTTGTCGTGCAAGGGGTTTCGTCGGATCAGCAGGGCCAGGCTGCGGTCAGCTCTCGCCGCCCGCGTTGCCGGACGTGCCGGCGGTGACGTCCAGCAGGCGGTAGCGCGAGGCCGCCTCACGGGCCACCCCGCCCTCGATCTCGCCACGCTGGACCAGCATCTGCAGGGCGCGCACCGCGACCGAGGGGCCGTCGATGTGGAAGAAGCGGCGCGCGGCCGGGCGGGTGTCGGAGAACCCGAACCCGTCGGCGCCGAGCGAGGCGAAGTCTCCCGGCACCCACGGCTGGATCTGGTCCTGCACCTGGCGCATGTAGTCCGACACCGCGATGACCGGACCGCGCGTGTGACGCAGCCGCTCGGTCACGTAGGGAGTGCGGGCCTCGCCGTCCGGGTGGAGGAAACGCTGCTCGTCGCAGGCCATGCCGTCGCGGCGCAGCTCGCTCCACGACGTCACCGACCACACGTCAGCCACGACGCCCCAGTCGTTGCGCAGGAGGTCCTGGGCCTCCATCGCCCACGGCACACCGACACCCGAGGCGAGCAGCTGCACGCGGGGGGCATCGTCCGGGAGGCCGTCCGGGATGCCCGGAGCGAAGAGGTGCATGCCACGCAGGATGCCCTCGCGGTCGACGTTCTCCGGCTCCTGCGGCTGGCTCATCGGCTCGTTGTAGACGGTCATGTAGTAGATGACGTTCTCGGGGTCGTCGCCGTACATCCGGCGCAGCCCGTCCTCCATGATGTGGCCGATCTCGAACGCGAAGGCCGGGTCGTACGACACCACCGCGGGGTTGGTCGCCGCCAGCAGCGGTGAGTGGCCGTCGGCGTGCTGCAGCCCCTCACCGGTGAGGGTCGTGCGACCTGCAGTGGCCCCGATGAGGAAGCCGCGCGCCATCTGGTCGGCGGCCGCCCAGATCGAGTCGCCGGTGCGCTGGAACCCGAACATCGAGTAGAAGACGTAGATCGGGACCATCGGCTGGCCGTGCGTCGCGTACGACGTGCCGGCGGCCGTGAACGCCGCCAGCGACCCCGCCTCGTTGATGCCGAGGTGCAGGATCTGGCCGTCCTTCGCCTCCTTGTAGGCCAGCATCAGCTCGGCGTCGACCGAGGTGTACTTCTGGCCGTGCGGGTTGTAGATCTTGATCGTCGGGAAGAACGAGTCCATGCCGAACGTGCGGGCCTCGTCAGGGATGATCGGCACCACGCGCTTGCCGAACTCCTTGTCGCGCATCAGCTCCTTGAGCAGTCGCACGAAGGCCATCGTCGTGGCGACCTGCTGCTTGCCGGTGCCCTTCTTGACGATGTCGTAGGCCGAGTGGTCGGGCAGCTTGAGCGGCTCGTGCTGGACCCGCCGCACCGGGATCGGTCCGCCGAGCTTCTCGCGCCGCTCGCGCAGGTACTGGATGCTCGGGTCGTCGGGTCCGGGGTGGAAGTAGGGCGGGGCGTAGGGGTCGCGCTCGAGCACCTCGTCGGAGATCGGCAGCTTCAGGCTGTCGCGCAGGCCCTTGAGGTCGTCGAGGGTCAGCTTCTTCATCTGGTGGGTCGCGTTGCGGCCGGCGAAGTGGCTGCCGAGGCCGTAGCCCTTGATCGTCTTCGCGAGGATGACCGTCGGCTGGCCGGTGTGGTTCATCGCGGCCTGGTAGGCGGCGAAGACCTTGCGGTAGTCGTGGCCACCGCGCTTGAGCTTCCACCAGATGTCCTCGTCGGACCAGTCCTTGACCATCTCGCGGGTGCGCGGGTCGCGGCCGAAGAAGAAGTCGCGGACGTACTTGCCGTCGTTGGCGCGGAAGGTCTGGTAGTCGCCGTCGCTCGTGGTGTTCATGAGGTGCACCAGGGCACCGTCACGGTCCTGGGCGAGCAGCGGGTCCCAGCCGCGGCCCCAGACCACCTTGATGACGTTCCAGCCGGCCCCGCGGAAGAAGGCCTCGAGCTCCTGGACGATCTTGCCGTTGCCCCGGACCGGGCCGTCGAGCCGCTGCAGGTTGCAGTTGACGACGAAGGTCAGGTTGTCGAGCTCCTCACCCGCGGCGAGCTGCAGCAGGCCGCGCGACTCGGGCTCGTCCATCTCGCCGTCGCCGAGGAAGGCCCAGACGTGCTGCTGGCTGGTGTCCTTGACGCCACGGTTGTGGAGGTACTTGTTGAACTGCGCCTGGTAGATGGCGTTCATCGGGCCGATGCCCATCGACACCGTGGGGAACTGCCAGAAGTCCGGCATCAGCCGCGGGTGCGGGTAGGACGGCAGGGCGAGCGGCTGGCCCGCGACGATGTGGCTCTTCTCCTGGCGGAAGCCGTCGAGCTGGTCCTCGGAGAGGCGACCCTCGAGGAAGGCCCGGGCGTACATGCCGGGGGAGGCGTGGCCCTGGAAGAAGACCTGGTCGCCGCCGCCCGGGTGGTCCTGGCCGCGCCAGAAGTGGTTGAAGCCCACCTCGTAGAGGGTCGCGGCCGAGGCGTAGGTGGAGATGTGGCCACCGACCCCGATGCCGGGACGCTGCGCGCGGTGCACCATGACCGCGGCGTTCCACCGCAGGTAGGCGCGGTAGCGGCGCTCGACCTCCTCGTCACCGGGGAACCACGGCTCCTGCTCGGGCGAGATCGTGTTGATGTAGTCGGTCGCCGTCAGCGACGGCACCCCGACCTGCATCTCCCGTGCCCGCTCCAGGAGCTTGAGCATCACGTAGCGCGCCCGCTGCCGACCGCCCTCCTCGATGACCCCGTCGAGGGAGTCGAGCCACTCCTTGGTCTCCTCGGGGTCGATGTCCGGGAGCTGGCTGGGGATGCCGTTGAGAATCGGTCCGGCTTCCTCGCGTGCGGCCACGGTCGTGAGTCCTTTCTCGCGCCAGTGTTGACGAGGGGCCGCGGGGTTGCCTGCGACCTCCGCGTCCATCTTCCACCCGGAAGAGTCGCAGGTCACAACCGGACCGCCCTACTGGCCAGTATCCGGAGCGTGTGCGACATATATCTCTGCCGGGCCCGCCGGGTGGGGCGGGACGGGGCGGCTCAGAGGGAGGCGCCGGCGCAGATCACCACGTGCTGTCCGGTGACCATCGCGCCGGTGCCTTCGAGGAGGAACGAGGCGTAGGCCGCGACCTCCTCCGCCCGGACCAGCCGACCCAGGGGAGGAGTGCGTGCCGGTGTCGCCGCGCGACGAGGGTCGGCGGTCATCGCCGTCTCCGTGGGACCGGGCTCGAGGACGTTGACGGTGATCTCCCGGTGGGCCAGCTCCATCGCCCACGACCGGCCCAGCGCCCGGAGGGCGGCCTTGGTTGCTGCGTACTGGCTCTTGCCCCAGGCGCCTTCGGCGGTGCGGCTGCCGATGAGCAGGATTCGGCCGCCGTCGACCAGGCGGGCCTCGAGGGACGAGGCGAGCCGCACGGCGGCGCCGACGTGGACCGCGTGCATGCGGTCGCCGGCAGCAGGGTCGAGGTCGGTCAACGGGCCCGACTCCTGGAAACCGGCGGCGTGGACGAGGGCATCGACAGTGCCGAGGTCGGCCACGGCTGCGACGACGCCGGACGAGACAGTGGTGTCGGCGAGGTCGACCGCGCGCCAGTCGAGCCCTGGGAGCTCCTCCGGCTTCGGCTGCCGCCGCGACAGACCCACCACCTGCCACCCGTCGTCGAGGAGACGTCGGGCGATGGCCCTGCCGATCCCGGAGCTCACGCCCGTGACGACGGCGGTCCGGCTCATGCGGAGGGCGACTCGGCGGTCGCGGTCCGTGCGTCGAGGGCGGCCGGCGAGATTCGCACGTGGCGGATGGCGCGACGGTGGTACGTGAAGGCCACGTGCACCGTGCCGGTCGCGTCCTGGCAGACCGAGGGGTAGCTCAGCTCGCGGTTCACGCCGTCGCGGGAGTTGTTGCTCAGGCAGTAGCCGTCGCCGTCCTCGAGGACCCACCGCACCGGCCAGGTCCCCCCGTCGTCATCCGAGACGGCGAGGGTCAGCGGCGCACGGGGAGCGCCCCAGAACGCGCCCCGGACTGCGGCGAGCTCTTCCTGCGTCACCGTCTCGGGCTCAGCTGGAGCGGTGTCGCTGATGCCGTCGTCGTCGATCTCGTCATACAGGGACACCCGACGCGCGACGGCGTCGAGTCGGCTGCTCTCGTTGAGCACCAACGCCGTTCGGTGGCCGGACAACGGCGCTGCCTGGATCGACGAGTTGTTGTTGGGCAGCCCGGTGGGCTGAGGGGCGGACCAGTCGAGTCCGTCGTCGGACACGCTGCGGTAGACGTGGTCCGCCCACCGGCTCCGGTAGTACGCGGCATACCCACCGTCGGCCCTGGGCACGATGCTCATGTGGACGCAGCCCGTCGAGTCCGGCACCTCGCGCTCGGTCCAGGTGCGGCCCTCGTCGGTCGAGACCCACACACTGCTGGTGTCGCGGTCGCCGACCCACTTCTCGCCGGGCACGCGTACGCAGGTGAAGGTGGGCAGCACCCATGCGCCCGAGGGCAGCACGACAGGGGGCTGGCGGACGAAGACCCCGCCCCGTTCGCTCTCGAGCAGGGTGCGGGCCGGGCCCCACGTCGCGCCGTGGTCCGGTGAGGTCCGCGCCCGCACGAAGGAGGTGTCCTGGTCGCCCGCATGCTGTGCCGTGTGGAACAGCCAGAGCTGGCCGTCCGGGGCGGGGAAGAGGACGGGGTTCTGCTCGGAGCGAGTCGGGTCGTCGGACAGCCGGACCGGTGCGGTCCACCGGTCGGTCCCGGGCACCAGGCGCGAGAACCACACGTCGATGTCGGCCACGCCCTCCTGCGTCCCGCCGAACCACACACAGCCGAGGCTGCCGTCGCCGAGCACCGACAGGTTGGCCGCGTGGGACTGCACCGTCGGGGCGGGCAGGAAGGCCTCCTCGACGCCCTCGACGCCCTCGACGCCCTCGACGCCCTCGACGCCCTCGACACCGTCGGCTCCGGTCCGAGGACGCAGGATGCCGTCGGTGTCCAGGGCGGCGGGGGCGGTCACGGCGCCCCAGCGGCCGCCGCCAGGTGCTCGGCAGCCGCGCGCTCGAGGTGGACCAGGTCGGACGAGACCGTCGCGAAGGTGAAGCCCTGGCCGAGCCGTCGCGCGGCGTCGGCCCCTGCAGGAGTGTGGATCCCGGCGGCCACGCCGGCCGCCTCCGCCGCCTTGCTGATGCGTACCAGCGCCGCCTCGAACTCGTCAGCGACGGCAGGGTCGCCGGGGAATGCGCCACCGACGGCCAGGCACAGGTCGGAGGGCCCGACGTAGATGCCGGTGAGGCCGGGGACGGCACAGATCTCCTCGACGTTGGCCAGGCCCTCGGGCGTCTCGATCATGGCCAGGCACGAGACCGAGGCATCGGCCTCCGCCGGGACGGGCCCGACCCGCAGTCCGGACCGCATCGGGCCGTAGGACCGGACCCCGGTGGGCGGGTAGGTCGCGGCGGCCACGGCGCGGCGGGCGTCGTCCGCGGTGTTGACCAACGGGACGATGACGCCTGCAGCCCCGGCATCGAGGGCCTGCCCGATGTGGAACGGGTCGTTGGCCCCGACGCGGACGAGCCCGACCGACGTGCGACCTGCGTCGACCGCCATCAGGCCGGCGAGGAGCCCGCTGTAGCCGAGCAGCCCGTGCTGCGCGTCGAGGCAGACGTAGTCGTAGCCGAGCCGCGCGATCCGCTCGGTGGCCACGGGTGCGTCGAGCACGACCCAGTAGCCGACGGCGCGCTGGCGCCCACTCAACCTCCGGGTGAAGTCCTGTGCGGTCGGGGTGGGCTGCTGCTCGGAACTCACCGAGGCTCCTATCGGTTGTAGGCCGGCATCGGACCGGCCAGGGTGGCGCCGACCTCGTCGCACGCGGCGATGACGTCGGGGGACAGGGGACCGCGTGCGGCCGCGGCGATGTTGGCCCGCAGCTGGTCCGGCTTGGACCCGCCGAGGAGGACGGCGTTGACCAGCGGGCGYGACAGCAGCCAGCGCAGGGCCAGCTCGGGCAGCCCCAGGCCGGCGTCGGCCGCGATGGTGGAGAGGGCGTCGACCGCCTCGAACAGACTGCGGTTCCAGTAGCGCTCGCGGTACATGCTCGAGAGCGCGGAGGAGCCGAAGCGACCCTCACCCGGGGCGTCGTCGAAGCTGTGCCGCCCGGTCAGGAGGCCACCGCCCAGCGGGTTGTAGACGATCGTGGCCAGCCCGTGGGTCGTGGCGAACTCGGCGTACTCGTCCTCCACGCGTCGCGCGACGAGGTTGTAGAGCTGCTGCGCGACGACCGGTCGCGGCGCACCCACCCGGTCACAGGCCGCGGCGAGGTCGGCGATCTGCCAGGCAGCGAAGTTGGACACCCCGACGGCCTTGGCCAACCCGGCCGAGACGATGTCCGCCAGGGCTTCGGCGGTCTCCTCGACACTGACCGAGCGGTCGGGCTGGTGGAGGTAGAACAAGTCGACGTGGTCGGTGTCGAGGCGGCGCAGGCTCGCCTCGAGGGAGGAGCGAATCCCCTTGCGGGACAACAGCGGTTCGCCCCCGGCGTCACCCGGGTAGATGCCCGCCTTCGTGGCCAGCGAGACCCGGTCACGGCGACCGGCGAGGACCTCGCCCAGGATCGTCTCGGTGCGGGTGCCGGCATACCCGTTGGCCGTGTCGAGCCACGAGATCCCGGCGTCGAGAGCCGTGTCGACCATGGCCCGCGAGGTGGCCGCGTCAGCGGTGTCACCGAAGGTCATCGTGCCCAGGACCAGCCGGGGGAGCGGGGTGTCCGGCCCGGCACCACCCGGGAGCTCGTTCTGGCTCATGCGCTCGCAGCGCTCTCGGCGATGCGGGCGGCGGCCACCCCGCGCACGACTTCGCGCGGCTTGCGCCCGACCATCCGCGCCGGTTCGAGTGCGGAGCGGCGCAGCCGGCGGGTGTAGGGGTCGGTGGGGTGGGCGAGCACCTGCTCGGTCTCGCCCCGCTCGACGACCGTCCCGGCTCGGAGCACCAGCACCTCCTCAGAGATGGCCCGCACGACCCCGAGGTTGTGCGAGATGAACAGGTAGGTCAGCCCGGTCTCCTGGCGCAGCCGGGCGAGGATGTCGAGCACCTGCGCCTGCACCGACACGTCGAGGGCACTGGTCGCCTCGTCGAGGACAAGCAGGTCGGGCTCGGAGGCGAGGGCGCGCGCGATGCCGATCCGCTGGCGCTGGCCGCCGGAGAACTCGTGCGGCTTGCGCTGCAGGGCGGAGGTGGGCAGCCCGACCTGGTCGAGCAGCTGCGCGGCCCGCTGTCTGCGCACCGTCGCAGAGCGCTCGCCGCGGACCTGCATCGGCTCGGCCACGATCTGCTGCGCGGTGAGGTGCGGGTCGAGCGAGCCGTAGGGGTCCTGGAAGACCATCTGGATCCGGTGGCGCATCGGCCGCAGGGCGCGCTCGGACACGGTGGCGAGATCAGTGCCGTCGAAGACCATCGAGCCGGCCGTCGGCTTGACCAGCCGGACCAGGGCCTTGGCGATGGTGGACTTGCCACAGCCGGACTCGCCGACGACGGCCAGGCACCCGCCTCGGGGGACCGAGAAGGACACCTGGTCGACGGCCCGGAAGGTCTCGCCGCCGCGGCGGTACTCGACGACGAGGTCCCTGACGTCGAGCAGCGGGGTGCCCGTGGCGGGCGGGGTCAGGTCGTGCTGACCCGTGGGCGTGGTCGTGGTCATGGTCGGGAGCCTCCGTCGGTGGCGGGTATGCCGGCCTGCTCGGGTGCGATCGGTGCGTCGGCCTGCTCGGCCCCCGGGGCGGGCACCGGGTCGATCAGCTCTGGGTGCCCCGGGTCCTCGGGATCGTCCCACTCGCCCAGCTCGGGGATCGCGGCGAGCAGCGCTCGCGTGTAGTCGTGCGCGGGCTGGTCGACGACCTGCTCCACGGGTCCGTCCTCGACGAACAGCCCGCGGTGCATGACGTGGATCCGGTCACTCATCAGCCGGGCGACGCCAAGGTCGTGGGTGATGAGGAGGATGGCGACACCGGTGCGCTCCTGCATCTCCAGGAGCAGGTCGAGGATGCCGGCCTGGACCGTGACGTCGAGGGCGGAAGTCGGCTCGTCGGCGACGATGAGCCGTGGCTCGGTCGACAGCGCCATCGCGATGAGCACCCGCTGGAGCATGCCTCCGGAGAGCTCGTGCGGGTAGGACTTGACCCGCCGCTCGGGTGCGCTGAGGTGCACCTGGCGGAGCAGGTCGAGGGCTCGCTCGTTGGCCTGCGCCTTCGACAGCGACGGGTGGGCGTGCCGGATCGCCTCGACCATCTGTTTCCCGACCGTCGCGATCGGGTTGAGGGCGGTCATCGGGTCCTGGGGGATCAGGGCGACGGAGCGCCCGCGCAGGGTGCCGATGTGCTTGCGGGTGCCCACGACGTCCTGGCCGTCGATCTGGGCCGATCCGGAGATGACCGCGAGGTCGTCGGGAAGCAGTCGCAGCAGCGCCATGGCGGTGGTCGACTTGCCGGAGCCCGACTCGCCGATGATGGTGACGGTCTCTCCGGCGGCGATGTCGAAGCTCACGCCGTCGACGGCACGGATCACACCTCGGGGGGTCATCAGCTCGACCACGAGGTCGTTGACGGTGAGGACGGACATCACGCGTCACCGGCCTTGGTCCGACGGGTGCGGTCGCGCAGCCCGTCGCCGAGCAGGTTCACCCCGATGACGAGCAGGGCAATGGCCACACCGGGAATGGTGACGAGCCACCACTTGCCCGTCACGAAGAGCTCGCGGCCGTCCGAGATGATCCCGCCCCACGTCGGGTACGGACGTTGCACCCCGGCGCCGAGGAAGCTCAGGGCACTCTCGAGCAGGACGGCCTGGGCCAGCAGGAGGAAGACCACGACGAGCACCTGCGGGAGGATGTTCGGGATGATGTGGCGGCCGATGACGCTGGGCCTGCGCAGGCCCAGCACCTGGGCCGCGGCGACGTAGGGCTTCTCGCGTTCGACGAGCACGAGGGCTCGGGTGAGGCGCGCTGGTTCGGGCCACTGGGCCAGGGCGATGACCAGCGTGATGACCGGCACCGATGGACCGAAGAGCGCCACGACGAGCAGCAGCATCAGGAGCAGGGGTAGGGACATCTGGGCTTCGAGGGCCCGGGAGATGATGGTGTCGACCCAGCCGCCGTAGTAGCCGGCGACGGCTCCGAGGACGATCCCGACGAGCCCGGAGATCACGATGGCCAGGAGGCCGATGACGAGGCTGGTCTGGCCGCCGAACAGGATCCGCGACAACAGGTCGCGCCCGTTGGGGTCGGTCCCGAGGAGGTGCCCCTCGGAGAACGGCGGAAGCGAGCTGTCACGCAGGACACCTCGGACCGGGTCGGGAAGGGGCAGGACGCGGGCCAGCGCGACCGGGATCACGACGATCGACGCGCAGAACGCACCCAGCCAGATCTTGATCGTGCTGTGCCGGGCCTGGCGGGCCGCAGAGGAGCGGCGCAGCTGCCGGGGCGTGACCGCGGTGGGGACGGGTTTCTGGTCCAGGGCCATCAGCGGGCACCCTCTCCGAGTCGGACCCGCGGATCGAGCAGCGGGTAGATCAGGTCGACGGCGAGCTGCACGAACAGCGCCAGGAGGACGGTCACGAGCACGGTGGCCTGGATGACGGGCAGGTCGCGACGCTCGAGGGCGTCGACGACGAGCTCACCGACACCGGGCCACCGGAAGACGACCTCCACGATGACCACGCCGTTGAGCATGGCCGCGAACCGGGTGCCGAGGGCGGTGACCACGGGGATCGCCGAGTTGGAGAACGCGTATCGCCAGGTCAGCCGGCGCTCGGACACCCCGCGGGACCGGGCGATGGTCACGTACGGCGCGCCCAGGTTGGCCGACATCTCACGCCTGACGAGGCGGGAGATGAGGGCCACCTGGAGCACGACGATGGTGAGCGTGGGCAGCACCAGCGAGGTGACCGACGTGAAGCCCGACGAGGGGAACCACTGCAGGTTCACCGCGAACAGGATGAGCAGGACGAACCCGATCCAGAAGTCGGGCATCGACTGACCCGCGATGGTCGCGATGTTGGCCCCGAGCTCTCCGGCCGTGTTGGCCCGTCGGGCCATCCACACCCCGAGCGGGATCGCCAGCAGGGCGGTGATGACGATCGCCGCCACGGCGAGGGTGATCGTGTAGGGCAGCCGATCCAGCACGACAGTCATCGCTGACTGCCGGAACTGGAACGACTGCCCGACGTCGCCTTGGAGCAGGTGGGCCATGAACGTCCAGTACTGGCTCAGCAGTGGCTGGTCGAGCCCGAACTCGGCCCGGATCGCATCCAGCTGTTCCGAGCTCGGGTTCGGCGGCGCGTAGCTGACGGCGGGGTCGCCGGGGGCGAGGCGCAGCAGCACGAACACCACCGTCACCGTGAACCAGGCGGTCAGGATCGTCTGGGCGACCCTCTTGAGGACGTAGCGGCCCATCGGTCAGCCGGAGACCTTGACGGTGGACAGGTCGTAGAAGTTGCCGGGCGACAGGTCCAACGTGGTGACGCGCTTGCGGCGCGCGAGCAGGTTGTTCGGGGTCCAGGCCCACATCGCCGGCCAGAGCGCCCAGATCTTCTCCTGGGCTTGCTTGAGCTGCGCGTCGCGGGCTGCCACGTCGGGGTTCTGCGAGGCCTGGTCGAGCAGCGTGGTCACCTCGGGGAAGACGAACCCGTGGTAGGTGTCGCGGGTCTTCTCCTTCTCGGCGGTGCCGCCGTACTGGCCCTGGAGGTTGGTGATGGCCAGACCGGTCTGGTTGCCGTAGCCGTTGCCCAGGATGTCCCAGTCACCGGCCTCGCCACGACGCCAGGCGTTGATGTCGCCGCCCTTGGGGATCTGCTTGAGCTCCAGCTTGACGCCCACGTCGGCCAGCATCCCGACGATCGCCTCCATGACCCGGGCAGCGCCCGCGAACTCGGAGTCCTCCCAGATGGCGCGGAGCTTGAGCCCGGAGACTCCCTCGGCGGCCAGCATGGACTTCGCCTTGGCGACGTCGAAGGTGTAGGTGCCGGTCGCCGCGAAGCCCGCCAGCGTGGACGGGACGACACCCTCGGCGGAGGTCACCTGCCCAGCCATCAGCGAGCTGATCAGGGCGTCGTGGTCGATCGCGTGGGACAGGGCCTCGCGCACCGCCGGCTTGCTCAGCGGGTGCCCGGCGGGCTTGCGGAAGTTGTAGAAGAGGTGGATCAGGCGGGTGCCCTTGGTCTGGAGGACCTCGATGTCCTTGTTCGTCTTGAGGCTCTCGGCCGACTCGGGGGTGATCGTGTCGATGACGTCGGTCTGGCCCGAGGTGAGGGCGATGACTCGCGCACCCTCCTCCTCCTGGTAGCTGACGTTGACCTCGTCGAGCAGGGCCTTCTCGCCCCAGTAGTTCTCGTTGCGCACCAAGCGGTACGTGCCGGTGCCCGAGTCCGCAGCCGCCACCGTGAACGGTCCCGAGCCGATGCCCTCGCGCAGCTCTTCGGCCTTGTTGGCCGCAGCCGGCGTGATGAGGATGTTGGACATCAGCGAGTCGAGGGTGACGACCGGCTTCTTGGTGGTGAGCGTGAAGCTCTTGTCGTCGACCTTGGTGAAGCTGGGCTGCTCGGGGAACTGCGAGGCGACGTAGCCGGCCTTGACCTGGAAGTAGAGCTTGATCGCGGTCTCGACGTCGGCGACGGTGACCGGCGACTTGTCGGAGTAGTGGATGTCGTCGCGCAGGGCCACGGTCCACACGGTGGGGGAGGTCTGGGTGAAGGACTTCGCCAGCACCAGCTCGGGCTTGAGGTCGAGCCCGATCCGGGTCAGCGCCTGGCGCACGGCCCGCTGGACGGTCACCGCGGCGTCGTACTGGTTGAGCTTGTTGTCCAGGCTCACGAGGTTGCGGTTGAGGGTGATGCTCAGCTTGCCGCCGGTGCCACCGGTCGCGGACCCGCCACCACCGGTGGTCTGCGGTCCGGCGCAGGCGGCCAGGGTCGGGCCGAGCAGGGTGCCGGCACCGAGGAACGCGGCGAGCTGCAGGATCGAGCGGCGGGATACGCCGCCCTCGGCGACCACCTCTGCACCGCTCGTGCCACCCATGGGGATGTTGTGGGTCATCGAACTTCCTCCTTGAAGTTTCTGAGCGGCCCTGACGATGGGCGCCGTGTTTCGCGTTCCAAACATTGACACAGTTGCGCGTTGTGCGCAATACCTGTAGCGTCATTCGCGTCGGAAATCTCAGCCAGCGAGTCGGAAGGCATGCGTGCAGACGAGGTTGAAGCACCGGCATACGGCATCAATGATGTTGCTGTATATGGAGATTGCGCGATGTTCCAGAGGAGGTCACCGTGCTCGAACGACTGGTCGTCGCGGATGATCTCTCAGGTGCGGCCGAGTCTGCGGCGACATTCCTCCTGCGCACAACGCGCATCGCGGTGCTTCTTGCGTCTGACCGTTTCGAGGTCCCCGACCTCGGCGACGCGGGCCCCCGGGTGGTCGTCCTCGACTCCGACACCCGTCATGCGTCACCGGGTGACGCGGGCGAGGCAGTGGCCCGGTATGCCGCGCAGCTCGTGGGCGCGTCGCGCACCACGCGCGTGGTCAAGAAGGTCGACTCACTCCTGCGCGGCAACCTCGGCTCCGAGGTGGCCGCGCTCGCCGCCATGCTCGACGGCACGGCCGTCATCGCCACCGCACTGCCGTCGGCGCGACGCACCGTCGTCGACGGGGTGCCGCTGGTGGAGGGCACCCCGCTGGCCGCCACGAACCTCTGGGGCGCGGAGGACGGCCCGGCTCCCGCGACGGTCGGTGACGTGCTGACCGGCCTCGACCACGTCATCGTCCCGCTCGGGGTCGTCCGCGACGCTGCCCTGCTCCGGGCCGCCCTGACGGCGGCCGAGACGCAGGGCACGGCAGCGGTCTGCGACGCGGAGACCGACGCCGACCTCGATGCGGTCGTGGCCGCCGCGACCGTGCTCAGGAGTCCTTTGCTCGTGGGCTCGGCCGCGCTCGTCGCCGCAGCCGCCAGGCAGCTCCCGCCGGACCCGGTCCGCAACCCCCCGACCACCAGCTCCGGTGACCACGTGGTGGTCGCCGTCGTCGGGTCCGCCGCGCCGGGGATCACGGAGCAGGTGGCTCGGCTGGCCGAGCTCGGGCTCCCCGTCCTGACGCTCGACCCCCACCAGCTCCTCGAGTCACCGCAGGGGGCGGCTCACCGGGTCGGCGAGGCGTGGGCGGCGAACGGGCTGGTGCTTGCCCTCGACCAGTCGGTCTCCGTCGACCGACGCTCGGCCCGGCGCCTCAGTGCGGCCCTGGCCGCAGCCGCCGCACCTGCGACCGGCCGGGCCACCGTCCTGTTCGCGACCGGGGGAGAGACCGCCCGGGCCGTCCTCGACTCCCTGGGCGTGAGCACGCTCACGCCCGACTCGACCCACGCCGCAGCCGTGACGTCACACGCCCCCGACGGGCTGGTCGTGATCACCAGGCCCGGCAGTCACGGGGCCTTCGCCTCGTCGCTGCACGACGCACTGGCACCGTTCGCCACCGCCCACCAGACCGACCCGTCCACCACTGATCCCCACTGATCTCGAACGCACACCTGACCTAGGAGCCACGATGACCGTCCTGCCCAGCATTGCCGTCACGATGGGGGATGCCGCCGGCATCGGCCCCGAGGTGATCGTGCGCGCCCTGCTCGACCCCGAGTGCGCGGGTCGTTCGAACTGCGTGGTGGTCGGCGACGCCGCCAGGCTGCGTCGAGCGGCCGAGCTCGTCGGGCTCGAGCCCGACATCGTCACGGTCGCCGACGTCTCCGAGTGCGAGTTCGTCCCCGGTCGGATCAACGTCATCGACCTGGGGCTGATCCCCGAGGACCTGCCCTTCGGTGAGCTGTCCGCGGTCGCCGGCGACGCGGCCTACCACTACGTGCGGGTCGCGTCCGAGCTGGCGATGGCGCACCAGGTGCAGGCCATCTGCACCGCGCCCCTCAACAAGGAGGCGCTCCACGCGGGAGGGCACATCTTCCCGGGCCACACCGAGCTGTTGGCCAAGCTGACCGGCACCACCGAGGTGTCGATGATGCTGGCGACACCGCGGGTGCGGGTCATCCACGTCACCACCCACATCGGTCTGGTCGACGCCGTCGACCGCATCGAGCCCGGCCTGGTCGAGCGCACGATCCGCCGCGGCTACGGCGCCCTCGTCGACGCCGGGGTGAGCGAGCCGAAGATCGGCGTGTGCGGGATCAACCCCCACGCCGGCGAGGGTGGCCTGTTCGGACGCGGTGAGGAAGAGGACAAGATCGCCCCCGGTGTCCTCGCCGCGCAGGCCGACGGCATCGACGTCGTGGGCCCGCTGCCGGCGGACACCCTGTTCTTCCTCGCCGGGCGTGGCGACTACGACCTGGTCGTCGCGATGTACCACGACCAGGGCCACGGGCCGGTGAAGATCCTCGGCCTCGAGGCGGGCGTCAACATCACCGTCGGACTTCCGGTGATCCGCACCTCGGTCGACCACGGCACCGCGTTCGACATCGCGGGCAAGGGGATCGCCGACCACCGGTCGATGGTCGAGGCCCTGCGGCTGGCGGCCGAGATGGCGCCGACCCCCACCGCACCCACCGCGACCACCACCCCGGAACCGGCTCGGTGACCAGATGATCTCGGATAGGGTGCGCCACTGATGGCACGGTCACGGTCTGAGCACCGCCGCAACGAGATCGCTCGGCTCGCGGCGTCCCACGGGCTGACCAGCGTCGAGGAGCTCTCGGCCAGGCTCGGGGTGACCGCCTCGACCATCCGTCGTGACCTGGCCCTGCTCACCGCCCAGGGCAAGCTGGCCCGCACCTACGGTGGGGCGCTCAGCCTCGAGCCACACCCCGAGGCGTCCCTGCGACAGCGCCTGGGCGAGGCGCACGAGGCCAAGCAGGCCATCGCCGCCTGGGCCGCGGCCCAGGTCATCCCTGGCGAGAACGTCGTGCTCGACGGTGGGTCGACCAACGCCGCACTCGCGGCCGAGCTCAAGCACTTCCGCGGGCTCTCGGTGGCGACCATCGGCCTCACCTCGCTCGAGGCCCTCACCGACGCGGAGGACATCGAGGTGATCCTCCTCGGCGGACGGCTGCGCACCGTGAGCCAGAGCTTCGTCGGGCCGGTCACCGAGGCGGCCCTCGAGCGGATGTCCTTCGACCGGGCCTTCATCGGTGCCGACGGCGTGCGCGCCGATCGCGGCATCTGCGAGAAGGACCTGGAGCAGACCCGGCTCAAGGAGCTCATGATGAGCCGGGCCGACCACGTCTACGTCCTGGCCCACGGCGCCAAGCTCGGGGAGGCGCCGTTCCACGCCTGGGCTGTCATGCCGGCCCGCTGGACCCTGGTGACCGACGACAGCGCGACACCGCAGCAGATCCGCCCCTTCGAGGCGGCGGGTGTCGAGGTCGTCGTCGTCGACGTCTTCCCCGAAGACGCGGAGGACAGGGGGGCCTGATCCCCGACCCGGCCAGAGCCGGAGCCAGAGGCCCTTCCAGGGCTAGAGCCCGAGCCGGTGGGCGCCGGCGTAGACGGTCAGCCGCGGCGCCCGGGCGAAGCCGACCAGCGTCAGCCCGCTCTGCTCCGCGAGCTCTGCCGCCAGGGACGACGGCGCGGACACCGCGACGAGGGCGGGCAGGCCCGCCATCACCGCCTTCTGCACCAGCTCGAAGCTGGCTCGGCCGCTGACCACCAGCACGTGTCCCGTGAGTGGCAGTCGCGCCTGGCGGGCGGCCCAGCCGATCACCTTGTCGACGGCGTTGTGGCGGCCGACGTCCTCACGCACGACCAGGGCCTCCCCGTCGGGGGTGTAGATCCCGGCGGCGTGCAGCCCCCCGGTCTTGTCGAAGACCCTCTGGCTGGCCCGCATCGCGTCGGGCAGCCCGGCGACCACCACCGGTGAGAGCACGACGGGATCGTCGGCCACGGCATACGGGCTCGTGGCGGTGATGGCGTCGATGCTGGTCTTGCCACACACGCCGCAGGCGCTGGTCTGGTAGCCGGTGCGGGCGCTCCGATCGAGGTCGGGCACGACCCCGGGGGCGAGCGTGACGTCGACGACGTTGTACGTCGGGGAGCCGGACTCGTCCTCGTCGAGGCAGTGCATCAGCTGGGCCACGTCGTCGCCCCGGCGCAGCACCCCTTCGGTGAGCAGGTTGCCCAGCGCCAGGTCGAAGTCGTCGCCAGGGGTACGCATCGTCACGGTGACGGACCTGCCACCCACCCGGATCTCCAACGGCTCCTCGACGGCGAGCGTGTCCGGGCGCGCGGTGGTGCGCACACCGTCCGGGGTCACCTCGACCCTGACCGCTGGCGTCCGCCTCGTCACCCGTCCCACGCCTGCAATGTATGCCGCGCGGTGGATGCCGGGCGCGAGGGGTCGCCGGATAAGTTGGAGGGGTGAGCGACGCCCCGCACGACCAGCCCCCGTCCCCGACCGAGGTGCGCCTCTTCGGCGACGCCGGTATGCCGTGGCGGCCGGTGTCACCCAAGCTCGCCACGGCGCGGCTGCTCGTCCTCTCCGTGTTCCTGGTGCCGCTCCTGCTGGCGCTGCTCGGGCTCGCGGCGTTCGTGTGGAAGGGCTTCTGGATCGGAGCGCTCGTCGTCGCGGCCGCGCTCGCCTTCGGCACCTGGCTGATCCGTCGACAGGTCCCGGCGATCACCTGGGCCGAGGGGGCCGAGGAGCTGGTGGTGCGCCGCGGCCGGATGTTCCGCACCCTCGTCAGCGTCCCGTACGGCCGGCTGCAGTTCGTCGACGTGCAGTCCGGGCCGCTGGAGCGCCGGTTCGACATGGCGACGGTCGAGCTGCACACCGCGTCGCCCCAGAGCGGCGGCCAGATCCCGGGGCTGCCGACGGCCGAGGCGGAGGCGCTGCGCGAGCGGCTGGCCGCCCGAGGCGAGTCGCAGCGGGCCGGTCTGTGACCACCGAGGAGCCGGGAGCTGCTCGCCCCGGCGACGACTCGGGGGAGTGGCGGCACCTGCACCCGCTCTCGCCCCTGCTCAGGGGTGGGATCGCCTTCCTGGCGGTGCTGGCCTACATCGTGTCGCAGCAGGCGGACTCGCTGTTCGGTGCCGATCGCGACGACCCCACCCAGGGCCACCTGGGCCTCGCAGCCATCGGGGTCGTCGTGGTCCTGCTCGCCATCATCGCGGGGGCGTGGGTGTCGTGGCGCTTCTCGCGCTTCCGGGTCGCCGAGACGCTGATCGAGCTGCGCACCGGAGTGCTCTTCCGCCAGCACCGGCAGGTGCGGTTCGACCGCATCCAGGCCGTCGACCTCGGGCGTCCGCTGCTCGCGCGCCTGACCGGGCTGTCGGAGGTCGTGGTCCAGTCCGCGGGTGGAAAGGACTCCCACCTCAAGCTCTCCTTCCTCACCGACGCGCAGGCCCAGCAGGTGCGCGAGCAGCTGATGGCGCTGGCCGGCCGCAGCGACGAGGCCACCGGCTCGTGGGCCTCGGCAGCCGACGGCGTCGCGGGCCGGGTCGGCGTCGACGCGTCGGGCCTCACCGAGGCCGACTACGCCGACCTGCCGGCGCCCGCCCCGGCTGGCGACCGGGTGCTGGCCATCCCCAACGCTCGGATCCTGCAGTCGGTCCTCTACAGCGGTCCCGGCCTGGCCATCGTGGTCGCGGTGCCCGCGCTGGTGCTCTCGGTCGCGCTGGGGGTGCCCGAGATGGTGGCCTGGCTCGGCCCGATGACCCTCGCGATCGGCAGCGCCCACCTCAAGCGGCTCACCCAGGAGTGCAACTTCGAGCTGGTCCACCAGGGCGACCGCCTGCGCATCCGGCACGGCCTCACCGACCTGCGCACCACGACGGTGCCGGTGCACCGCATCCAGGCGGTCGAGGTCAGCCAGTCGCTGCCGTGGCGGCTCACCGGCTGGTGGCGCATCCAGGTCAACGTCGCCGGCGCAGGCACCGGTGACGCCGAGACGCAAACCGTCCTCATGCCGGTGGGCAACCGCGAGGAGGCCCTGCGCGTGCTCACCCTCGTGCACCCCGGCATACCCCGTGACGCGGCCCTGGCCGCGCTGGAAGGGCAGGGAACGGCGGAGGGTTTCGTCACCTCGACCGCTCGGGCCCGCCGCCTCGACCCGCTCAGCTGGAGCCGTCAGGGGTATGCCGTGCTGCCCGACGGGCTGCTGACGCGCCGGGGCGCGTGGTACCGCGCGGCGCAGTTCGTGCCCCACGCCCGGATCCAGTCGCTGAAGGTGGAGCAGGGGCCGGTGCAGCGCCGCAGGGGCGTGGCCACCGTCCGCATCGTCTCCACGGTCGGTCCGGTGTCACCGACCGTCGCCCACCTCGACGAACCCGACGCGGTCCGGCTGCTCAACGAGCAGGTGCTGCGCTCCAGCCGCGCCCGGCAGCGGGTCTAGGGCTGGCGAGCCTCGAAGCGGACGACCAGCGCCTTGGCCACCGGGGTGTTCGAGCGCAGTGCGACGTGGTCGGCCGACATGAGCACGTTGGTCTCGGGGTAGTAGGCCGCAGCACAGTCGGCGGCGGTGGGGTAGGCGACGAGGGTGAAGCCCTCGGCCCGCCGGTCGACGCCCTCGAACTCGCTCACCACGTCGACCACCTGACCGGCATGGAACCCGAGCCGGTGGAGGTCGTCGGGGTTCACCAGGACGACCCGGCGGTTGCCGGAGATGCCGCGGTAGCGGTCGGCGTGGCCGTAGATGGTGGTGTTGAACTGGTCGTGGCTGCGGATCGTCTGCAGCAGCAGGCGGTCCTCGGGCACCTCGAGCTGGGGCACGGTCCCGGCGAGGAACTCCGCCTTGCCGCTCGGGGTGTCGAACTCACGCAGGTCGCGCGGCTTGTGGGGGAGCAGGAACCCGCCCGGTTCGCGGACCCGGTCGTTGTAGTCGGTGAAGTTCGGGACGACGCGGGAGATGCGGTCGCGGACGAGGTCGTTGTCCTCGCCGAGCGCCCGCCAGTCGATCGTCCCGACCCCGGGCACGATCCGGTGGGCGAGGCCGGCCACGATCGCGACCTCGGACCGGCAGTGCTCCGAGGGCGGGTCGAGCCGCCCTCGTGAGAGGTGCACCTGCCCCTGGGAGTCCTCCACGGTGACGCCCTGGTCGCCCTTCGGCGTGGAGTCGCGGTCGGTGCGGCCCAGGCAGGGCAGGATCAGTGCCTCCGTGCCGGTCACGGTGTGCGAGCGGTTGAGCTTGGTGGACACGTGCACCGTCAGGTCACACGCGCGCAGGCCCTCGTGGACCACGGGAGTGTCGGGCGTGGCCATCGCGAAGTTGCCGCCCATGCCGACGAACACGCGCACCGACTTGTCGCGCAGTCGCTGGACGGTGGCCGTCGCGTCGACGCCGTGCGCGGTCGGAGGGGTGAAGCCGAACTCGGCGCCGAGCGCGTCGAGGAACGACTGGGGCATCTGCTCCCAGATCCCCATCGTGCGGTCGCCCTGCACGTTCGAGTGGCCGCGGACCGGGCACGGTCCCGCTCCGTCCTTGCCGATGTTGCCTTGGAGCAGCAGGACGTTCACGATCTCCTGGATCGTCATGACGGCGTGCACGTGCTGGGTCAGGCCCATGGCCCAGCAGACGACGGTGGCCCTCGACTCGGTGAAGCGCTGGGCCAGCGCCGCGATCTCAGAGCGCTGGAGCCCGGTCGCGAGCTCCGTTGCGTCCCAGTCGATCTCGCGCACGGCGTCGACGTAGGCGTCGTAGCCTGCGGTGTGCGCCTCGACGAACGCGCGGTCGACGACGGTGCCGGGGGCAGCCAGCTCGGCCGCGACCAGCAGGTGACCCACGGCCCGGAACAGCGCGTGGTCACCCCCGAGCCGGATCTGCAGGTGGTCGTCGGCGAGCGCCGTGCCCGCGCCGACCAGGCCGCGCGGGGACTGGGGGTTCTTGAACCGGATCAGCCCGGCTTCGGGCAGTGGGTTGACCGCCACGATGACGGCGCCGTTCTCCTTCGCCCGCTCGAGGTGCGTCAGCATGCGTGGGGCGTTCGTGCCGGGGTTCTGCCCGGCGATGACGATCAGCTCGGCCTGCTCCAGCGACTCGAGCGTGACGGCGCCCTTGCCGATGCCGATCTGCTCGCTCATCGCGGTCCCGGAGGACTCGTGGCACATGTTGGAGCAGTCGGGCAGGTTGTTGGTGCCGTAGGCCCGGACCATCAGCTGGTAGAGGAACGCCGCTTCGTTGCTCGTGCGCCCGGAGGTGTAGAAGACCGCGTCGTCGGGGGACGGGAGGGCTCGCAGGTGGCGGGCCATGATCGAGTTGGCCTCGTCCCAGGACACCGGCTCGTAGTGGGAGCCGCCTGGTCGCAGGTGCATGGGCTCGGTGAGCCGCCCCTGCTGCCCGAGCCACCACTCGCTCTGCGCGTCGAGGTCGGCCACCGAGTGCTTGGCGAAGAAGTCGCGGTCGACCCGCCGCTTGGTCGCCTCCCACGCGACCGCCTTCGCGCCGGACTCGCAGAACTCGGCGACGTGGCGGTGACCGGCCTCCGGGTCGGGCCACGCGCACGACGGGCAGTCGAACCCGTGGTCCTGGTTGAGCCGGCCGAAGACCCGCGCGGTCCGCGGCAGCCCCATCTGCTCGATGCCGTGGCGGAAGGAGTTGGCCACGGCCGGCAGCCCGGCGGCCCACTGCTTGGGCTCGTGGGCGTCAACCGCACCGGTCGGGTCCACGACGCTCAGGGCCTCGGTGCTGGTCTCGGGGTGCCCGTCGGAACGCTGCTGGTCAGCCATGGTTCCGACCCTAACCCCGCCGGCGTGGCTGTCCACGCGGTGGGAAACTGTGCGTATTCCGGCGACTCGGTTGAAAAACCCGGCCCAACCCGATGGACTTACCTGCAACTGACCGACTCGAGGGGATGGAGAAGGGTGTGACCACGCCAGCGCAATCTGCGCTGCAGACATCGGTGGGCCGACTTGGCTTCACCGCCGGACAGGTGATCCAGGAGTTCGGCTACGACTCTGACGTCGACGACGACTTCCGCTTCGCCATCGAGGACCACACCGGCACCGACCTCGAGGACGATGACTACCAGGACGTCGCCGACTCGTCGCTGATCTGGTGGCGCAAGGACGACGGCGACCTCGTCGACGCGGTCGTCGACGCACTGACCAACCTCGGCGACGGGGGCTCGGTCGTCGTGCTGACGCTCAAGGCCGGCCGCCGCGGGCACGTCGAGGCGAGCGACATCGAGGAGGCCGCCACGACGGCGGGCCTGCACACCTCGGGCACCGTCAACGCCTGCGACGACTGGACCGCGACCAAGCTGGTCGCACCCAAGACGGGACGGCGTTGACCCCGCTGGCAGACTGCCGACCATGACGTCACCGATCGCAGTGGGCACGCCGGCTCCGGACTTCACCCTCAGGGACCAGAACGGCCAGGCGTTTTCGCTGGCCGACTTCCGGGGCACCAAGAACGTCGTGCTGGTGTTCTACCCGTTCGCCTTCTCGGGCATCTGCACGGGTGAGCTCTGTGAGATCCGCGACGACCTCGGTGGGTTCGTCGGCGACGACGTGCAGGTGCTCGCCGCCTCCTGTGACCACATGTTCAGCCAGCGTGCGTGGGCCGACAAGGAGGGGTACTTCTTCCCCCTCCTGTCCGACTACTGGCCGCACGGGGCGGTCGCCCAGCAGTACGGCATCTTCAACGAGCAGGCCGGCGCCGCGCTGCGCGGCACCTTCCTCATCGACACCGAGGGGATCGTGCGCTGGTCCCTGGTCAACGAGATCGGCGAGCCCCGCGACTTCAGCGGCTACCACGCCGCCCTGGCGGAGCTGCGCGGCTGACCACACGTCGCGCGGTGACCTGACAGAATGACGCCGCTGTCCGATCGCGGCGTTCCCGCGGCGTGACGACACGGGGCCTGTAGCTCAGTTGGTAGAGCGCCACGTTTACACCGTGGATGTCGTCGGTTCGAGCCCGGCCGGGCCCACATGCACACCACCCTCGCCGAGGTCGTCCGGGTGCTCGACCACCTCTACCCACCGTCGACCGCCCAGTCCTGGGACCAGGTCGGGCTGGTGGCCGGTGACCTCAGCCAGCCGGTCCGCAGGATCCACTTCGCCGTCGACCCGACGCTCGCCGTGGTGGAGGAGGCGCGGGCCCTGGGGGCCGACCTCCTGGTGACGCACCACCCCTTGCTGCTGCGCGGCATACACAGCGTGGCCACGACCGGCGCCAAGGGCGCGACGGTCACGGCGTTGGTGGTCAACGACCTCGCGCTCTACGTGGCGCACACCAACGCCGACGTCGCGCAGCCCGGTGTCAACGACGCGCTGGCCCAGGGCTGCGGCCTCACCGACGTCGAGCCGCTCGCCGTCGTCGAGGGACAGGCGCTGGGCCGGGTGGGCCGGCTCAACCCACCCGTCACGCTGGCCGAGTTCACCGCCTCCCTGTATGCCGCCCTGCCGCCCTCCCCGGGTGGGCTCCGGGTCGCCGGGCCACCCGACGCCCGCGTCGAGCGCATCGCCGTGATGGGGGGTGCCGGTGACGACCTGTTCGACCACGTCCGGGCCAGTCGGGCCGACGTCTACGTCACCGCCGACCTGCGTCACCACCCCGTGCTCGAGGCGCGCGAGGAGGCCCGGGGTGGCCCGCCCTACATCGTCGACGCCGGGCACTGGGCGACCGAGTCGCTGTGGCTGGCCGGTGCCGCGGAGCGGGTGCGGACGGCGATTGCGGCGACCGGCGACGGCACCTCTAAGGTGGAGACCCACATCTCAACACTGCGCACCGACCCGTGGGACTTCGTGGTCGGAGCCGAACCGCCCGCTGGCCCTGGAGGTACGTCCTGAAAGCCGACCCGTCCCGTCAGTGGCGACTGCTCGACCTGCAGGCGATAGACACCCGTCTCGACCAGATCGAGCACGCCCGCAAGAGCCTGCCCGAGCACGCCCGGCTGGCCGACCTCGAGACCAAGGCCGAGGGCCTCGACTCCCTGCTGGTGCGCGCCAGGACGGAGCTGGGCGACATCCAGCGCGAGGTCGCCAAGGCCGAGGCCGACGTGCAGCTGGTGCGCGACCGCGCGGCGCGCGACCAGGCCCGGCTCGACGCCGGCGCCGGCTCCGCCAAGGACCTCCAGGCGATCCAGCACGAGCTCACCTCCCTGCTCCGGCGACAGTCCGAGCTGGAGGACGTCGAGCTCGAGGTCATGGAGCGCGCTGAGGACGCCGAGTCGGCGGTCACCCAGCTGGACGCCGAGCGCGCCACGCTCACCGAGCAGCTGACCGCCGCCCAGGAGGCCCGGGACGCCGCGCTCGCCGACCTCGAGGCCGAGGCCGTCAAGGTCGCCGCCCCGCGGGCCGACATCGTGGCCGGCGTAGGCGACGACCTGGTCGCCCTCTACGAGAAGATCCGCGCGCAGAGCGGTGGCCTCGGTGCCGCGCCGCTGCGCCAGCGCCGGTGCGGTGGCTGCCAGCTCGAGCTCAACAACGTTGACATGAACCGCATCAAGGCGGCTGCCGCGGACGAGCTGCTCCGGTGCGAGGAGTGCCGTCGGATCCTCGTGCGCACCGCCGAGTCCGGCCTCTGACCCGTGTCGGCATGACTGGACGCACGCTCGTCGTCGAGGCGGACGGTGGTTCCCGGGGCAACCCTGGCGTCGCGGGCTATGGCGCGCTGGTGCGCGACGGTGCCAGTGGCCGGGTGCTCTGGGAGGGCGCTGCCCCGCTGGGCAAGGAGTCCAACAACGTCGCGGAGTACTCCGGCCTGATCGCCGGGCTCGGGGCGGTGCTGCGGATCGACGCGAGCGCCGACGTCGAGGTGCGGATGGACTCCAAGCTGGTCGTCGAGCAGATGGCCGGGCGCTGGAAGATCAAGCACCCCGACATGCGCCAGCTCGCGCTGGAGGCCCGCGACCTGGCCGCGCAGATCAGCGCTGCCGGCGGATCGGTCACGTTCACCTGGATCCCGCGTGAGCGGAACAAGGACGCCGACGCGTTGTCCAACGACGGCATGGACGGCAAGACCATCGACCGGATGCTCGTCGGCGAGGGCGACTCGGCTGATGACGCGACCGTGGCCGAGGTGGTCGACGAGGTGATCGACCCGGCGCCCAGCCCGGCCCCACCCGGCCCGGGGGAGGGCACGCCGACCCGCATCGTGCTCGTGCGCCACGGCGTCACCGACTTCACGGTCGCCTCCCGCCTCGACGGACGTGGGGGCTCCGACCCCTCGCTCAACACCGCCGGGCAGGCGCAAGCCGCCGCCGCCGGCCGGGCGACCGCCCACCTGCTGGGTGGCGCCCCGGCGCGCGTGGTCACCTCGTCACTGGCGAGGGCCATGGAGACCGGCGCGGCGGTGGCGGAGGCCATCGGGGTGACGCCCGCGGTCGACCCCGACTGGGACGAGCAGGACTTCGGCGACTGGGACGGCGCCAGCATCCCCGACCTGGTCCGCGACCAGGCCGACGCGCTCACGGCGCTCCGGGTCGACCCGGCCTACGCGCGTCCGGGCGGGGAGTCGCACGACCAGCTCGCCGCGCGGGTGGTGGCGGCGTTCGACCGCATCGTCGCCGCAGGGGGCACCACCGTCGTCGTGTGCCACCGCAAGCCGATCATGTGCGTGCTCGCGCACGTGCTGGGCATCCCGCACGACAAGGTCTGGCGGCTTGCCGCGGCACCCGGGTCGCTGACGGCGCTCGAGGTCTGGCCGGACGGCAACGTCTCGGTCGCCTTCACCAACCGCACGTAGCCTCGCGTCTCACGCCTGCCATTGCCGGCACCGGTGGTCACCACCCGGCGCTGATCCATACAAAAGGCGAGTGAGCGACCTGCGACCGGCGCTAACTCGCCTTTTGCATGGACAAGCGCCGCAGGGCCTGGCTGCCGATACGCGCGATGCCCGTGCGAGACGTCCACGACGTGGGCCGCTCGTCTCGCCATGTGGCGAGAGTCCTACGCTGGGCGACATGAGCGCGGAGTCAACCAACGCCGGGGCCACCAACGCTGCGTCGAGCACCTATGCCGGAGACGTCACCCCCGACGACGCGTATGCCGCGCTGGCAGCCGACGACGACGCGGTCCTCGTCGACGTGCGGACGAGGGCCGAGTGGAGCTACGTCGGGCTGCCCGACCTGAGCGCGCTCGGCAAGCGCGTGGTCTGTGTCGAGTGGCAGCGCTATCCCGACGGAGCCGTCAACGGCGACTTCGTCGAGCAGCTCCAGGACGTGGGCCTGCCGGACGGAGCCCCCATCTACTTCATCTGCCGGTCCGGCGTGCGGTCTGCTGCCGCCGCCAAGGCCGCGACGCGAGCGGGGCTCGGTCCGGCCTACAACGTCCTAGAGGGCTTCGAGGGACCGCACGACGAGCACCACCACCGGGCCGTCTCGGGGTGGAAGAACGCCGGACTGCCGTGGCGCCAGGGATGAGCGAGCTGACCCCGGACTCGGGGGAGGGCCCCACGTTCCGCCCCGACACGGTCGCCGTGCGAGGCGGACTGGCGCGCAGCAACTTCGACGAGACCGCCGAGGCTCTCTACCTCACCTCGGGCTTCGTCTACGAGAGTGCCGAGCAGGCCGAGGCGGCGTTCAAGGACGAGGTCGACCACTTCATCTACAGCCGCTACGGCAACCCCACGGTCACCATGTTCGAGGAGCGGCTGCGCCAGCTGGAGGGTGCCGAGGCCTGCTTCGCCACGGCGTCGGGGATGTCGGCGGTGTTCGTCGCGCTGGCCGCGTTGCTGGGCCAGGGCGACCGGGTCGTCTCCTCGCGCGGGCTGTTCGGTTCCTGCTTCGTCATCCTCGACGAGATCCTGCCGCGGTGGGGCGTGGAGACGGTGTTCGTCGACGGGCCCGACCTCGACCAGTGGCGCGAGGCGCTGTCGGTGCCGACCCAGGCGGTGTTCTTCGAGACGCCGAGCAACCCGATGCAGGAGCTCGTCGACATGCGCGCGGTGTCCGACCTCGCGCATGCGGCCGGCGCCCAGGTGGTCGTCGACAACGTCTTCGGCACGCCGGTCTTCTCCAAGCCGCTCGACCACGGCGCCGACATCGTCGTGTACTCCGCGACCAAGCACATCGACGGCCAGGGCCGCACCCTGGGTGGCGCGGTGCTGGGCACGGCGGAGTTCGTCAACGGCCCGGTCAAGAACCTGATGCGGCACACCGGTCCGTCGATGTCGCCGTTCAACGCGTGGGTCCTGGTCAAGGGGCTGGAGACCCTTTCGCTGCGGGTCGAGAAGCAGGCCGCGAACGCGCTGGCCGTCGCGGAGGCCCTCGAGGCGCACCCGCGCGTCACGACGGTGCTCTACCCGTGGCTGCCGTCCCACCCACAGCACGACCTCGCCCGGCGCCAGATGCTGGGTGGGGGCACGGTGGTGACGTTCGAGATCGACGGCGGCAAGGACGAGGCGTTCGCCCTCATGAACGGGCTCCGCGTCGTCGACATCAGCAACAACCTCGGTGACGCCAAGTCGATGGTGACCCATCCGGCCACCACGACCCACCGCAGGCTCACGCCCGAGGCGCGCGCTGCGGTCGGCATCACCGACGGTACGGTCCGGATCTCGGTCGGCCTCGAGGATCCGCTGGACGTGATCGAGGACCTCGTCCGCGGGCTCGGCTGAGCCGCACCCCTAGGCTGCCCGCATGGCCACGACGCACCGGCTCAGCAGGATGACCGGTCGGAGCGAGGACGAGTCGCACCGCACCGCGACGCCGCTCGAGCTGTTCTTCGACCTGAGCTTCGTCCTCGCCTTCAGCGCGGCCTCCGCGCAGTTCTCCCATGCCGTCGCGGCCGACCACCTCTCCAGCGGGCTGGTCGGCTTCGTCTTCAGCATGTTCGCGATCGTCTGGGCGTGGATCAACTTCACCTGGTTCGCCTCGGCCTACGACACCGACGACTGGCTGTTCCGCGTCACCACGATGGTGCAGATGGTCGGGGTGCTCGTCCTCGCCATCGGCATCCCGCCGCTGTTCGCCTCGCTCGAGCACGGCGAGCACCTCGACAACGGCCTGATGGTCGCCGGCTACGTGATCATGCGGCTCGCGATGGTCTTCCAGTGGCTGCGGGCCGCCAAGCAGGACCCGGCCCGTCGGTCCGCCTGCCTGGCCTACGCGAAGGCCATCGCCCTGGCACAGGTCGGCTGGGTGGTGCTCATCGCCGTGCACACCACACCCTGGCAGACCTTCGTCCTGATGCTCCCGCTCTACGTCGTGGAGCTCGGCGGGCCGCTGTTCGCCGAGCGTCGACGCGGTGGCACGCCCTGGCACGCGCACCACGTCGCCGAGCGGCACGGCCTGCTGGCCATCATCGCGCTCGGCGAGTGCCTGCTCGGCACCATCGCCGCGCTGTCGGTGCTCGTGGAGGAACAACACGGGTTGAGCGTCGACGTCGTCGTGCTGGGTCTGGCCGGCACCGGTCTGGCCTTCACCATGTGGTGGCTGTACTTCACTCTCCCGTCGGCTGACGTGCTGCACCGCAGGCGCCGGCTCGGCTTCCGCTGGGGCTACGGCCACATCGCCGTCTTCATGGCGATCGCCGCCACAGGCGCCGGGCTGCACGTCGCCGCCTACTACCTCGAGGGCGAGTCGACGCTCGGCCCGGTCGGGGTCGTCCTCGCCACGGCGGTGCCGGTGGCGGTGTTCGGCCTCTGTCTCGCCGCCCTCTACGCCCTGCTCGTCGGGTTGGACCAGGCGGCCCTGCGCAACGGGCTCGCCGCCCTGGTGCTGCTCACGCTCGCGGTCGTCCTCGCCGCCTCCGGGGTCGGGGTGCCCTGGTGTCTCCTCGTGGTGATGCTCGCGCCGGTGCCGGCGATCGTCAGTGACGAGCGGGTCGTGGCCCGTCGCCGCGAGCAGGCGTTGGCCAGGCTCCTCGACGACTGACCGCGCGCGCGACCGGGCGAGCCAAGGCCGACTAAGCGCTGACGACGAGGGCGCCCAGCGCCAGACCGCCCGCCACGACAGCGCACAGGAGCCCTTGGACGGCGAGCGACCACATCGAGATCTGTATGCCGCGCGCGCGGCACCGCTGCGCCCAGAGCAGGGTGGCCAGCGAGGCCCACGGCGTCACCAACGGTGCGACGTTGACCCCGATGAGCAGCGCCATCAGTCGTTGGGGGGCGTCCGAGGTCACGGCCTCGAGGGCGATGTAGGCGGGCAGGTTGTTCACGGCGTTGGCCGCGACCGCTCCCGCACCGGCCACCTGCGCCAGGTCCGCGGCCGAGGTGCCGTCGCCGGCCAGCGACGCGAGGGCGGGCTCGAGGCCCAGCTGGAGCGCGGCGTCGATCACGACGAAGAGCGCGGCCACCGCCAGCGCCATCTTCCACGGCACGGTGAGGTGGCGCACGAGGTCGCGGTCGCGCGACCAGGCTGCGACGACCAGGACGACGGCGGCCACCCCCGAGACCCAGGCCGGGGGCAGCCCCACCGCGAAGAGCGGACCGACGGCCACGCACACCGCGGCCGAGACCCGCAGGAGGACCTGGTCGTGCGGGTCGGGCGGGGCGTCGGGCAGGTAGCGCCCTGCGAGCTCGCGCCGGTGCAGGACGTAGAGGACCAGCACCGTGCCGACCACCGCAGCAACGGCGGGCAGCACGGCCAGCCGGACGTACCCCGTGTGCCCCACACCAAGCAGCTCGAAGTGATGCAGGGCAAGGAGATTGGTGAGGTTGGATACCGGCAGCATAAGGCTGGCCGTGTTGGCGATCCACAGGGTGGTCAGGGCGAACGGCACGGGGGAGATGCCGAGCTGGGCGGCGATCGCCAGCCCGACCGGGGTGAGCAGTACCGCCGTCGTGTCGAGGCTGAGGACGACGGTGCACGCCACCGCGACGAGGACGAACAGCAGCCACAACACCGGCGTACGGTGCCGTCCGGCCCGGGACGCCCAATGACCCGCGACGTCGAAAACCCCTGCGGCGTCGGCGATCTCGGCCAGCACGGTGATCGCCACGAAGAAGATGAGGACCGGGAGCACCCGCAGCAGGACATCGCCCAGCTCGGCGGCGTTCACCGCGTCGACCGGGACGACCGCAGCGACCGCGGCGCCTGCGTCACGCGCGTGCAGTGGTGTCGATGACCCAGGGCCGCCCAGCCTTGCCCGGCGGCGTGAGCTCGACGTCGAACGACTCCTCGAGCACCGTGGCGAGGTCGGGCACCCGCCGGACGTCGCGTCCCACGCGGCACAGCTCGCGGGCGACGAGGCCCCTCGTGTGCTTGGCCATGTGGGTGGCGCCCGGGACCCGGACCTGCACCCAGCGGTCGGCGAGGTCGCGCGTGGGCGTCCACGCCGCGGCATACGTGCTGGAGCGGCAGTCGACCACGACGCCACGGCCGGCGACCTGGGGAAGGACGCCGGTGAGCTCGGGCTTCCAGGCGCTCGCGAGCGGTCCGACGCCGGGGAGGTTCACGGCCATCGAGAGGCGGTAGGGCGCGATCGTGTCGGTGGGTCGGACGGCACCGTAGAGGGCCGAGACGACGACGATCCAGCGGTTGGCCCGGCGTTTCGCAGCGGGGTCGAGGTCGGCGTAGCCGAGCGCGTCGTAGAGCACCCCGGAGTAGACGCGGGAGGCGGGCAGGGCCGGCGCGGTGTGCAGCACGAGGTTGCGGGCGATCTCGGCGGTGAGGTTGGCGCTGACGCCCAGCGTGGCTGCCGCGTCGGGGTGCGCACTCACCTTGGCGACCGCGTCGGCGACGGCTTGGCGGGTCGGCGCGAGCTCGGGGAAGGACAGGTGCTCGGGGACCACCGACCGGCCCCGGGTGCGCCCGGTCTTCGACTCCGACGGAGGCAGCAGGATGAGCACACGGACAGCCTAGGACCAGCGGTCCGGCGGTTCGCCGACGGCTCCGGGCGGTGGGTGCTGGTTAGGTTGGGGTCATGCCCAAGCGCAGCATCCACGTCCAGGAACCCACCCGCGAGCAGACCGTCGAGCAGTCCGCAGCGTTGGTCGCGAGGTTCGACGCCATCCGTGCCGAGCTCAAGGTCCCCGAGGCGTTCCCGCCCGAGGTGGAGTCCGAGGCGAAGGCTGCCGCGGACGCCCCCGAGCTGCCCGAGCGCGACGAGACCGCCCTGCCGTTCCTCACCATCGACCCGGCGGGGTCGATGGACCTCGACCAGGCCCTGCACATCGAGCGTGCCGGTGACGGCTACCGCGTCCGCTACGCCATCGCCGACGTGCCCGCCTTCGTCCGCGCCGGGGGAGCCGTCGACGCCGAGACCCGTCGCCGCGGCCAGACCATCTACGCCCCCGACCAGCGCACCCCGCTCCATCCGCCGGTGCTCAGTGAGGACGCCGCCAGCCTCCTCGCCGGGCAGACCCGCCCGGCGTTCGTCTGGGACATGACCCTGAAGCCCGACGGCGAGGGCACCGACGTCGTGGTCTACCGCGCGATGGTGCGCAGCACCGACCGGCTGGACTACGAAGGAGTGCAGAAGGCCATCGACGACGGCTCGGCCGACGAGCGGCTCCTGCTGCTCAAGGAGGTCGGGCTGAAGCGGATCGAGTTCGAGCGTCGCCGGGGTGGCGCGAGCCTGCCGATGCCCGAGCAGGAGGTCAACGAGGACGACCAGGGCCACTACCGGCTCTACTTCCGGCCACCGCTGGAGGTCGAGGACTGGAACGCGCAGATCTCGCTGATGACCGGCATGGCCGCGGCCGAGATGATGATGAAGGCCAAGGTCGGCATCCTGCGCACCATGCCGGCCCCCGACCAGAACGCCGTCGGCCGGTTCCGCCACGCGAGCCGCGCGCTCGGGGTCGAGTGGCAGAAGGGCACGCCCTACGGCGAGTTCCTGCGCACCCTCGACCGCACCAACCCCAAGCACCTCGCGCTCATCCACGAGGCGACGTCGCTCTTCCGTGGAGCCGGCTACACGCCGTTCGACGGGGAGCTCCCCGAGCAGACCGAGCACGCGGCGGTCGCCTCCCCCTACGCCCACGTCACCGCGCCGTTGCGCCGGCTCGTCGACCGGTTCGGGCTCGCCATCTGCGAGGCGGTCAGCTCGGGCGCGGAGGTGCCTGCCTGGGCGCGTGCGGCGCTGCCGTCGCTGCCCGAGGTGATGGCCGCCTCGGACAAGGTGGCCAGCGGGGTGGAGCGCGCCTGCGCCGACGCAGTGGAGGCCGCGGCCCTCGAGGACCGGGTCGGCGAGGTGTTCGACGCGGTGGTCGTCGACCAGCGCGAGAAGGGCGGGGCCGTCGTGCAGATCCAGGACCCCGCCGTGCTCGCCAACGCCGCCGGGCAGGCCGAGCTCGGCACCACCGTCAAGGTCCGGCTCACCGAGGCCACCGTCGCGACCGGCACCGTGCACTTCGAGATCATGCACTGACCCAGCTCGCCCCTCTCGCCCTGTTGGAAGCGTTCCTTCCGGATATCCGGAAGGAACGGCACCGAATCGTCGCCCTGTCCACCGGTCCCATCCACGGAAGCCGCTGTGCACCATCGCCGGGCCGACCTATGGGCGGGGAGGGCCGAGGTGCGAATGCTGGAGCGATGGCTGCACAAACGCGAACCGAACTTCGTCGGCGGGCCGTCGCTGCCGCAGATCGACACGACGGGGTCATGACCCGTAGCGGCCTTCTCGCGCTTGGCATCACGCGCCAGGCGACCAGCCGCGAGGTTGCAGCGGGCCGCTGGCGCTCGCACGGACGGCACACGGTCGCGCTCCACAACGGCGTGCTGTCAGTGGTGGCCCATCGGTGGCGCGCCATCTGGGAGGTTGGCGCAGGCGCCGCGCTCGACGGCGTCTCGGCCCTCCAGGCCGCCGGGCTGACGGGGTACCAGACGGACGTCATCCACGTGTCAGTACCCGCCACGCATCGCCCTCCCCCCGTCTCCGGAGTGCGAGTGCACGTGGTCTGTGCCCGCGACGAGGGCGACCTGCTGGGCGCCGGCATCCCTCGGGTTCGCCCGCCGATCGCCGCCATTCGCGGAGCGCACTGGGCGGTCTCTGACAGACAGGCTGCACTCATCGTGTGCCTGGCTGCCCAGCAGCGCCTGGTCACGGGGTCCGCCCTGCTGGCGACATCGTCGCGCTGCCACGGCAGAACGCGTCGGGCTTTCATCACGACTCTGGTCCGCGACGTGGCCGATGGGGCGCAGGCCCTGGGCGAGCTCGACTTCGCTCGCATGTGCCGGGCGTGGGGGATTCCAGCGCCGACCCGGCAGGTGGTCCGGCATGGACCCAGGGGACGGATCTACCTCGACGTCGCCTGGGAGGAGCACGGTGTCGTCGCCGAGATCGACGGCGCCCAGCATCGGCAAGGGCTCGCCGTCACGGTGGACAACCTCAGGCGCAACGCGCTGCAGATCGGTGGTGAGATCACCCTCGCGATCGACCTGGTGGGGCTGCGCCTCGAAACTGCAGCGTTCCTGGGTCAGGTCGCCGAGGCCTTGGCCGTCGCTTCCCGAGTGCGAGCAACTACTTCCGGATTGCCGGGCGTTTCGCTTCCAACAGGGGAGGACGCGAGGCGGGGTATGCCGCGTGGCGGGCCGCGCGGCATACCTGCCCTATCCTTGGCGACGGATGAGTCGGTCAGGCGGTCGCGTCGGTGAGCAATCACCGCCGAGGAACGTCCGGGCTCCGAAGGGCAAGGTGGTGGCTAACGGCCACCCGGGGTGACCCGCGGGACAGTGCCACAGAGAACAGACCGCCACGGTGGACCACCCGGCTCCGGCCGGACAGGCACCGCGGTAAGGGTGAAACGGTGGTGTAAGAGACCACCAGCGGGCCAGGTGACTGGTCCGGCTAGGTAAACCCCACCTGGAGCAAGCTCAGACAGTGCACGTTCGAGGGCGGCCCGCCCGAGTGCACGGGTAGGGCGCTAGAGGCAGTCGGCAACGGCTGTCCTAGATGGATGACCGTCTCCCGCTGGCCGGCAACGACCAGCGGTGACAGAACCCGGCGTATCGACCGACTCATCCACCCCACCTCGGCCCGGGCACTGCCGCGGTCGTGGTCAGGCGGGGGCGGTGGGGGCGACACCGGGCGTGGTGGGGCTGGACGTGACCCGGTCGGCAGGGGCGTTCTGGCGCCGTGAGAGCAGGAGTGCGGGCACCGCCAGTGCAGAGATCGCAGCGCCGACCAGGTACGACGGTCCGTAGCCCCACACGTCAGCAGACTTGCCGAGGACCGGCTGGCCCCAGACCCCACCGCTGGAGCCCATGAGCGAGTCGAACGACAGGATCGTGGCGCGCTGCTTGGAGGGGATCAGGCCGTTGAGGTAGGTCTGGCGGATCGGCATCGCCGCCGCGAAGAGCAGACCCCACACGCTCACCAGGGTGATGACGACCCAGAAGCTCTGCAGGAGCCCCATCAGCGCGAGGGAAAGGGTCCCCAGGACCGAGATCGCGACCAGGGCGCTCGTCCGGCGGTGGACGAAGTGGCGCAGCCGGGGACCGAGCAGGCCCCCGAGGATCTGGGCCCCGGCCACGATCGCCGCTGCGAGGCCGGCGATCTGGTAGGCGTGCGGGTCGCCGTAGAGCTCCAAGAGGTAAGGCTGCAGGGCGTAGAACGCGTAGATGGCGACACCACCGGTGAACAGCGACTCGACCATCAACCACTTGACGGCGGGCACCCGCCACCCGAGGTCCACCGAGGTCGCCACGATGTGCCGCATCTCGGCGAGCGGGCGGCCGCGCGGGTCGGGTGTGAAGCCGATGTCGTGCATCACGACCGACGCGAAGAGGAACATCACCGCGAGGATCGCCGCGCGCAGCACGAAGGGCACCCCGACCGACGTGTGCTGGGCGATGACGCCGCCGCCGAGCGAGCCGACCAGCATCGCGGCCCCGCCCACGACCTGACCGCGGCCGAACACCGACTCGACGGTGCCGGTGAAGTTGACCGCGGCCAGGGCGTCGATGAGCCATGCCTCGACCGCGCCCGAGAAGAAGGTGAAGCCCAGTCCGAGCCCGATGGACGCCAGGGCCCACAGCCAGAACGGCGAGTGCCAGTGCCAGAGCGCCACGTAGGCCAGGGTGGCCGCGCTGAGCGTGATCGTGCCGAGCAGGTACGACGCGCGGCGACCGATCGTGTCGGCCACCACCCCGGTGGGCACCTCGAAGATCACCATGCCCGCGGTGAAGAAGGCGTTCGCCGCAAAGGCCTCGAGGTTCGACAGGCCGGCGTCGAGCAGGAAGATCGTGTTGATGCCCCAGATCAGCGCCTGGGCAAGGGTGTTGCCGAGGAGCAGCATCAGGTAGGTCCGCTCGACCTCCCGTGCCGTCGTGACGGGAGAGGCATTCGACACGGAACCACTCAAGCGCGCCGACGGCTCGACGTCGACGGGCGAACGGATGAGTCGCGCTGCTCGGGCCGTGCACTGGGCACCCGACGCCGCTCCTTGGGAGACTGGTCGCATGACTGACTCTGATCGTGACAGGGACACCACCGGCCGCGCCCGCCAGGCCAGGCCGCGTGACGCCCTGGGCCGACCGCTGCCCTATGGCGCTGAAGGTGTCGAGCCGGTCTCGGAGGAGCCGCTGCCCCCCGAGGAGACTCTCGCGGCAGCTCGGGAGCTCGTGGGAGCAGGACGACCGTTTTCCGCCCACGAGGTGCTGGAGGCGCGGTGGAAGGCCGGACCGGTCGAGGAACGCGACCTGTGGCAGGGGCTCGCCCAGGTCTGCGTCGCCATGACCCATGCGGCCCGCGGCAACCAGGTGGGAGCCGACCGGCTCTTCGACCGTGCCGCGGAGCGGCTGACGGCATTCGCTGCGACCGGACGCTCGGCCTACGGAGTCGACCTGGCTGCCGTTTTGGAGTCGGCGCGAGGTCACGTCGGAAGGCTGTGAAGGGCCCGTGCGCGGGTCCGCCGAGTGGGCCGGGCCGGCCACCCGGCATACCGTGGGTCCATGCGAATCACCCACCTCGGTCATGCCAGCCTGCTGCTCGAGGTCGCGGACACCCGCCTCCTGCTCGACCCCGGCGCCTGGTCGCCGGCGGCCCAGGAGCTGCGCGACCTCGACGCGGTGCTCGTCACGCACCAGCACCCGGACCACCTCGACCAGGAGCGGCTGCCCGACCTGCTGAAGGCGAACCCGGGTGCGCAGGTCGTCACCGACCCCGACACCGCGGCGATCCTGCGGGACAAGGGCATCGACGTGACGGCGTTCGCTGCGGGCGACACCGCCACGGTCGGGTCGGTGACCGTGACGGGCGTGGGGGAGCTGCACGCCCTCATCCACGAAGAGATCCCCCGGATCCACAACACCGGGATGCGGATCAGCGCCGACGGCGAGCCCACCTTCTTCCACCCCGGTGACTCCCTCGACGCCGAGCCCGAGGGGGTCGACGTGCTGGCCTTTCCCCTCAACGCCCCGTGGGCGCGCAGCCGCGAGATGACGGCCTTCCTGCGCCGGCTGGCCGCCCCGCACGCGATCCCGGTGCACGACGGGCTGCTCAACGCAGCAGGCCGCACCCTCTACCTCACCCAGGCGGGCAACCTCGGGTCGAAGGAGACGCGGATCCACGACCTCGCCGGGGGAGAGCCGCAGGAGTTCGCCGCCGGCTGACCAGGCCCAGTCGTCCGTCCACGGGGCGAGTCGGATTTTGTTCTTAGGTTAGCCTCACCTACTCTCCTTCCGTGCCCAAGAACTCCAAGGCCCCCAAGGGAGCCAAGGTCGCCAAGGCGAAGAAGAAGTGCTGCAAGGACAAGCCCCGCTGCGCGCTCTGTCCTGTGGTGCTCATGCGCCTGGAGAAGATGGGTTACGCCGAGCGCGACGCGGACAAGCCGCGGCGCTACACGGTCGAGAAGAACGTGCCGAAGAAGGCAATGCTCGTCGCGCGACAGCGGTGACGGGTTAGCGTCGTCCCATGTCGGACCCGCAGACCACCACCGAGCCAGCCGCAGGGGCCACGCCCGTGACCACGCGAGTGCCCGAGGTCGCCCTGGGCCTGCGCGGGCTGACCAAGCGCTTCGGCCAGACCACCGCCGTCGACCACCTCGACCTCGATGTGCCCAGGGGCTCGTTCTACGGCCTCGTGGGCCCCAACGGAGCGGGCAAGACCACGACGCTCTCGATGGCGACCGGGCTGCTGCGCCCGGACTCCGGCACGGCCCACGTGCTCGGCGTCGACGTCTGGGACGACCCGGTCGCCGCCAAGTCCCAGATCGGCATCCTCCCCGACGGCTTGCGCCTGTTCGACCGCCTCAACGGCCAGCAGCTGGTGACGTATGCCGGCCTGTTGCGCGGCATGGACCGCCAGCTCGTCGCGGAGCGCACCGCCGAGCTCCTCGCGGCCCTGGGGCTGACCGACGCCAAGGACAAGCTCGTCATCGACTACTCCGCGGGCATGACCAAGAAGATCACCCTCGCCTGCGCCCTCATCCACGCCCCCCGCCTGCTGGTCCTCGACGAGCCGTTCGAGGCCGTCGACCCGGTGTCCGCCCGGACCATCCGGGGCATCCTCGAGGACTTCGCGGCCAACGGCGGGACCGTGGTCCTTTCGAGCCACGTGATGGACCTCGTCGAGCGGATCTGCACCGACGTGGCGATCATCGCCGCCGGCGTCGTGCGTGCCTCGGGCGCCCTGGAGGAGGTCCGAGCCGGCGCGAGCCTGGAGGACCGGTTCCTCGACCTCGTCGGCGGCAGCACGACCGTGGAGGGGCTGGCGTGGTTGCGCACCTCGTCCGACTGAAGCTCCACCTGCTGCGCAACGGCCTGCGGCGCAGCGTCGCGGCGGTCGTGGGAATGGTGATCGGCGTGATCTACGGCGGTGGGTTCGTGGTGCTCGCCCTCGCCGGTCTGGTGGCGCTGCGCGCGCAGGGCGACCTCGAGCTCCCCGGGTCGGTCGTCGTGGTGACGGGGTCGGTGCTCGTGGCCGGCTGGTCACTGCTGCCGATCATCCTCTTCGGGGTCGACCCGACCCTCGACCCCACCAGGTTCGCGACCTTCGCCGTCCGAGAGCGGACGCTGGCGGTCGGCCTGGTCCTCACGGCCCTGGTCGGGCTGCCGGGGGTCGCCACGATCCTGTTGGTGCTCGGGACCGTGGTGGCGGGTTCGCGCTCGGTGTCCGCCACCGTGGCCGCGCTCGTCGGTGGGTTGCTCGGCCTGCTGACCTGTGTCCTCCTCAGCAGGATCGTCACCGCAGCAGCCGCGGCCGTCCTCGCCACCCGTCGCGGCCGCGATGTGGCGGGGGTCGGGGGCCTGTTGCTGTTCATCGTGGCCGGCCCGCTGATCGGCGGGCTCTCCGACGGGGGCATCGACCGCTCCACCCTGGACAGCGCGGCCCACGTGCTGGCCTGGACCCCCTTGGGCTGGGCCTGGGCGGCGGCCGGCGACTTCACCCTGGGGGAGTGGAGCACGGGGCTCACGCACCTCGCCCTGGCTGCTGCACTCGTCCTGGTCCTCCTCGTGGTCTGGGAACGGCTCCTCATCTCCGTCCTGCGCAACCCGCGGTCGGCCTCCGCGGACGGCGGCAAGGTCTCGGCGGGACTGGGGCTCTTCGGGAGGCTCCCGGCGACCCCGATGGGCGCGATCGCGGCACGGGCCGGCACCTACTGGGTCCGCGACCCCCGCTTCAACGTCCCGGCCATCATGACCATCCTGCTGCCGGCCGGGCTGCTCATCCCGGGCCTCGGCTCCGGGTCCCAGGCGGCCCTCCTCGGGATGCCTCTGGCGTCGGCCTACCTCATCGGCTGGGGACAGCACAACGACGTCGGCTACGACTCCACGGCGTTCTGGCTGCACGTCGCCTCGGGGGTCGACGGGGTCAGCGACCGGCTGGGCCGGCTCTTCCCCTCAGGACTGATGGCCGTGGTCTGCATCCCCGTCTACTGCCTGCTGGGACCCGTGTTCGGCGCGCCGTGGCGCATGCTGCCGGCGATCTTCGGCACTGCCTGCGCCTTGGCGCTCAACGGTTTCGCGGTGGCCTGCGTCACCAGCGCGGTGAAGCAGTATGCCGTGCCGGCACCGGGCGAGAACCCGTTCACCAGCCGTCCGGGGTCGGCCGGGGTGACGCTCGGCGTCCAGGCCGTCTGCGGCGTTGCGGTGTGGACGCTGTCGCTCCCGGCGCTGGGACTGGCGGTCGCGGCATACCTCGGCGTGGAGTGGGCGGCCTGGGCCGCGCTCGTGCTCGGCCCATTGCTGGGCGGGGTGGCGCTGGCGGTCGGGACCCGGCTGGGCGCCGACCTGTTCCGTCGTCGCCAGGCGCTGCTCCTGCAGGACCTCGTCGCGATGCGCTGAGGACCCGGCGGCGGCCGCCGGGTCCCTCGAGCGGGCTGGCCTACTTGTGGGCGGCGAGGTGGGCAGCGCCGATGATCCCCGCCTTGTTCTCCAGCGTCGCCGGCACGATGGGCGTCTTGAGCTTGAGGAGCGGCAGGAACTGCTCGGCGTCCTTGGACACTCCGCCACCGACCACGATGAGGTCGGGCCACAACAGGGCCTCGAGGTGGCTGTAGTAGCGCTGCAGGCGCTCGGCCCACACGGGGTACGAGAGGTCTTCCTTGTCCTTGATGGAGGAGGCCGCGCGCGACTCGGCGTCGAAGCCGTCGATCTCGAGGTGCCCGAGCTCGGAGTTGGGGATGAGCACGCCGTCGTAGATCAGCGCCGTGCCGATGCCGGTGCCCAGCGTCGTCATGACGACCAGGCCCTTCTGGCCCTTGGCAGCGCCGTAGTGCAGCTCGGCGACCCCTGCGGCGTCGGCGTCGTTGACCAGGACGATGTCGTGGCCCAGGACCTTCTCGAGCATCGGCTCGGCGTCGAAGTCGAGCCAGGACTTGTCGATGTTGGCGGCGGACCGGACCATGCCGTGGGTCACCACCCCGGGGATGGTCACGCCGATGGGGGAGTCGCCTCGGACGTCGTCGAAGTGGTCGACGATCTGGTCGATCACCGCAGCGACGGCCTCGGGGGTCGAGGGCGTGGGGGTGTCGATCCTCATCCGCTTCGACGCGAAGGAGCCCTTCGCCAGGTCGACGGGCGCACCCTTGATGCCGCTGCCACCCACGTCGATCCCCAACGGGAGTCCGTGCTTGGCCTGCTTGGCTTCCTTCGCCATCGGTCCGCCTTCCGTGCGGTGTTGCCGTGCTATGCCAGCGTGAGGATCTCGTTGCCGGTCTCGGTGATGAGGATGGTGTGCTCGAACTGTGCCGAACGACGGCGGTCTGCTGTCACGACCGTCCACCCGTCGTCCCACATCTCCCACTCGGGGGTGCCGAGGTTGAGCATCGGCTCGATGGTGAACGTCATGCCCGGCTCGATCACGGTGCTGTAGGAGGGCGCCGCGTCGTAGTGGGGGATGACCAGGCCGCTGTGGAAGCTGCGCCCGATCCCGTGCCCGGTGAAGTCCCGCACCACGCCGTAGCCGAAGCGCCGCGCGTAGCTCTGGATCACCCGCCCGATCACGTTGATCTCGCGGCCGGGGATGGCGGCCTTGATGCCGCGCATCATCGCCTCGCGGGTGCGCTCGACCAGCAGCCGCGACTCCTCGTCGACGTCGCCGCAGAGGTAGGTGGCGTCGGTGTCGCCGTGCACCCCGTCGATGAAGGCGGTGATGTCGATGTTGACGATGTCGCCGTCCTCCAGGCGACGGTCGTCGGGGATGCCGTGGCAGACGACCTCGTTCACGGAGGTGCACAGCGACTTCGGGAAGGCCTTGTACCCCAGGGTCGAGGGGTAGGCGCCGTGGTCGAGCAGGAACTCGTGGCCGACCCGGTCGATCTCGTCCGTCGTGACTCCCGGCGCGATGACCGCGGCGGCTGCCGCCATGGCCTGGGCGGCGATCCGCCCGGCCACCCGCATCCGGTCGATGGTCTCCGGGTCCTTGACCTCCGACCCGGTGTCCCGTGCCGGCGCGGGCCGGTCGACGTACTCGGGCCGCACGATCGAGGCGGGCACCGGACGGCGTGGGGAGACCACGCCCGGTGCCACGCTTGCGTACGTCAACGGCATACGGTGGAGTCTAGGGACGTACGCAGATCCGTCGAGTTGGAGGGCACCCCCATGGCCTTTTGGTACAACGTCAGCAGCGGTCAGGTCGAGAGCGACGACAACAAGAGCCAGGGGGACGACCTGATGGGTCCCTACGACTCGCAGGAAGAGGCGTCCAACGCGCTGCAGACCGCACGCGAGCGCACCGAGAAGTGGGACGCCGAGGACAAGGCGTGGGAGGAAGGCGAGGACTGAGCCGCTCCCGGGTCCCACGCTCCGCGTGGGCGGACTGAGCTGCTGGGAACTACTGCCCCCTCCAGCCCGTCAGCCGCCGAGGCGGTGGACGGACACGGCGTAGCCGGAGTCGGGCCGCCACGACTCGCGGTCCCACGTGCCGTGCCGCCGCACGAGGGTCAGTCCGGCGACCTCGCAGGCCCGGTCGTAGTCGTCCAGGGGGGTCACCGGGCAGCCCTGGGGCAGGTGGGCGCCATCGAGCCCGAAGCCGGCCACGAGCAGGCCGCCGGGCTGGAGGTGGGCGGCCAGCCGCAGCACGGCGGCGAGCAGGGTGCCGGGGGCCAGCAGCGGGATGACGTTGCCGGCGAGCACGGCGAGCTCGAACGCCTGCGACCGCAGCTGCAACCGGCTGAGGTCCTGGCGCACCCACGTCGTCGCGGGGTCGCGTTGCGCGGCCACCTCGATCATGGCGGCATCGGCGTCGACCCCGACGCAGTGGTAGCCGAGGGCGGTGAGCTGCGTGGCGACCCGACCGGTGCCGCACCCGGCGTCGAGCACCCGGGCGGGCGGCGACAGGACCGAGGCGACGAAGGCCGCCTCGCCGTGGATGTCCATGCCCTGGGCGGCCAGGTCGTCGAACCGGCGCTGGTACGCGGTCGCGGCGCCCGGGCCGCCGGACACCTCGGACCACCGGGTGCGGGGCCCCATCTCGGTCATGCCATCCAGCCTAGATTCGGTTGGGGTGCAGGGGAACCCGGTCAGCCCAGCTCGCGCAGCCCGGGCAGGACCCGGTCGGCGAACGTGGTGAGGAAGCGGGCCTGGTCGTGCCCCGGCCCGTGGAAGACCAGGTGGTTGAAACCCCAGTCGACGTAAGGCTGCACGGCGGCGACGACCTCGTCCGGGTCGTCGGAGACGATCCATCGTGAGGCGATCTGCTCGTCCGACAGCGCGTCACCGAGCCGCCCCAGCTCGACCGGGTCACTGGTGCCGTGCTTCTGCTCGGCGGTGAGCGACAACGGCGCCCAGAAGCGGCAGTTCGTCACGGCCTGCTCGCGGTCCGGGTCCCAGGACAGCTTGATCTCGATCATCCGGTCGAGGTCGTCGCGGGTGCGGTCGGACTTGGCCAGCCCCTCGTCCACCGCGGGGAGCAGCTTGTCGCGGTAGAGCTCCTCGCCCTTGCCCGAGGTGCAGATGAACCCGTCACCGGACCGACCGGCATACCGCGCCACGAGGGGGCCGCCCGCGGCCACGTAGAGGGGCACCGGCTGGTCGGGACGGTCGTAGACCGTGGCGTCCACGACGCGGTAGTAGTCGCCGTCGAAGGTGACCCGCTCCTCGGTCCAGAGCGTGCGCATCAGCGTGACCGCCTCGCGCAGCCGCGCGAACCGCTCCTTGAACTCGGGCCACTCGTCCACCGACCCGACGACGACCTCGTTGAGCGCCTCCCCGGTGCCGATGCCGAGCATGACGCGACCGGGGTACAGCGCGCCGAGGGTGCCGAAGGCCTGGGCCACCACCGCCGGGTTGTACCGGAACGTCGGTGTCATGACCGAGGTGCCGACCTGCACCCGCTCGGTGCGCTCGCCGAGCGCCGCGAGCCAGGCGAGCGAGAAGGGGGCGTGCCCTCCGTCGTGGCGCCACGGCTGGAAGTGGTCGGAGACGAGCACGCTGTCGAGCCCGACCTGCTCGGCGAGCACCCCGAAGTCGAGCAGCTCTCGGGGCGCGAACTGTTCAGCGGAGGCCTTGTAACCGATGCGCAGGGTCATGGCCCCACCGTATGCCGCGTGGCCGGCCGTGCGTTGTCCGGTCGGGCTGCCCGGGGAGCCGCCCGACGTGGCGCTGGGCTGTGCCGTCATGGCGCTGCGGCGGTGCGGTGCACCGCCGCAGCGGGGGACTAGAAGCTGATGCCGCGCGCTGCGAACCGCGCCTTGACCAACGCCGCGGCGGTCGCGCCGTCACGGGCCAGGGCGGTGTCATAGGTCGTCTTGGCCGCAGCCGAGAACGACGTGTCCGGCGCGAAGCGGAACTGCGCGTCGATGAGCGTGGTGTCCCAGTTGCGGGTCGTCTTGCCCATCGCGACGTACCCGAGTCGGATCTCCCAGAGCGCCTGGCTCCAGATCTGGCCGTCGGCGTGGACCTCGCCCTCCCGGGTCTTCACGGTCATCCCGGTGTCGAAGCGCCTGATGCAGTGCGGCGCATCGGTGTAGGACGTCGCGTCCCAGTCCATCGGGCAGGCCTGCTCGGCGCGCACCGGCCAGCCGTACTGACCTGCGGCGGCCAGCCCGACCGACACCGCGAGGTAGTCGCCGAACGACTCACCGATCGAGCCGGCATCCAGGGTGCTGCCGAAGCCGGGGACCTGGGACTCGTGCACGGCGTGGCCATACTCGTGCACGATCACCTCGGCGTCCTCCGCGTCGTCGACGCCACCCTTGCCCAGACGGATCCGGTAGGGCTTGGAGGTCTGGTAGGAGTTGTCGCCGCCGTACTGGTCGATCTTGACCTCGAAGGGCTGCTTGACGATGCCCGGGAGGGCCGACCCGAAGCCGAGCGACTGCAGGTACTCCTGTGCCTGGTTGACCCAGAAGTAACCCATCACCTGCTCGAACTGGTCCTGGTGCCGGGTGTAGTTGAAGGTGTTCGTCGTGCTGAATGCCGGTGTGCCCGTGGAGGACTCGACGTTGGCCCACTTGCCGCGCAGGTAACCGGAACCGTCGAGGTTGCGCAGGGGGACGGTGGCGTAGGCGCTGGCCGGCACCGCGGCGTCGGAGTCCTTCTGGTCGGTCAGCGTCTGGTCGCCGGACGACTGGACGGGGTTCACCATGAACACCTTCCCGGTGCCCGTCGCGCTGCCGCTCCCGGGCTTGGTGGCCGCTGCCGGGGTGGCGGCAGCCAGCGCCAGGGCGGTGCAGGCGGCGGTGACGGTGACGAGCGCAGTGGTGCGAAGTCGCTGGGGCACGGGTGTCCTCCTCGGTGTGGGGCGGGCCCGGTCGGGACCCACCGGGGGGACGCTAGCGGGTGAGATCCCCGAGTCGCGTCCTACCGATGCGGGAGTTTCGGCTCACTCGAGGAAGGAGTTCTCCCCGGCGGGGAACGCGCCGGAGGCGACGTCCGCGGCATACGCGGCGGCTGCCCTGGCGAGCTCGCCACGGAGGTCGGCGTACTTCTTGACGAACCGCGGCGCCTTGCCGCCGCGCAGTCCGGCCATGTCCTGCCACACGAGGACCTGCGCGTCGCAGTCGGGTCCCGCACCGATGCCGATGGTCGGGATGGACAGCACCTCGGTCACCCGCGCGGCCAGTGGAGCCGGGACCATCTCCATGACGATGGCGAAGCAACCGGCCTTCTCCAGCGCGACGGCGTCCTCGACGAGGCGGTCGCCGGAGTCGCCACGGCCCTGGACGCGGTAGCCGCCGAGGACGTGCTCGCTCTGCGGCGTGAAGCCGATGTGGCCCATCACCGGGATGCCGGCCCGGACGAGGAGCTCGACCTCGGGCACCATCGGCTTCCCGCCCTCGAGCTTGACCGCGTGGGCCAGGCCCTCCTTCATGAAGCGGGTGGCCGTGGCCAGCGCCTGCTGCGGACTGGCCTGGTAGGACCCGAACGGCAGGTCGGCCACGACCATCGCGTGCTTGGCCGCCGACGTCACCGCGCGCACCAGCGGCACGAGGTGGTCGACCGTGACCGGCACGGTGGTCTCGAAGCCGTAGACGTTGTTGCCGGCCGAGTCGCCGACGAGCAGCACGGGGATCCCGGCCTCGTCGAAGATCTCCGCGGAGTACATGTCGTAGGCCGTGAGCATGGCCCACTTCTCGCCCTTTTCCTTCATCGCCCGGAGGTGGGGGATGCGCACGCGGCGCTGCGGCGCGGCCTGGGCGCCGGTGCCATAGGGCGCGGCCACCTCCCCGGCTGCGGCGGCGGTGGAGCCGGGGACCGGCGCGGAACTCGGGGGCTGCTCGCTCATGCAAGGACCCTATCGACGGGCCGGACCCCGTGGGAGTCGACCGTGGGTGCCGACCGTGAGAGCCACCTCCGTCCTCCCGGCCCTCCGGGCGCTGGCTCCGGAAGATCGGTTATTTCGGGCGAGGGGAACAGTTGCGGCGTTGTCGGGCACGGGCGCGGTGAACCGCGGATCTTTCGGGGTTCGTGCTCCCACGTACGCCCTTCTCCGCCGTGCAAAGGTTTCTTTACCAAGTTCTTAACCACCGAACCATTGGTCTGGTAGCGCAACCGTGTTTGGGTCGCCCTTGCGTGTCCGAACAAGGACCGCCAATTTCAACTGGAGGATTTGTGAAGAGACGTCATCTGAGCGCTCTCTCGGGTGCGGCCATCGCGGCCGTCACCCTGAGTCTGGTTTCCGCTCCCGCGCAGGCGACCCCTGCGTCCAAGGACTCGGAGCCCAAGGCTGCCAACCGGGAGCACGACCTGCCGAACCCCCTGGGCGACGCCGCACGCGCGCTCCGCAAGGAGGCCGTCGACAAGCTCGTCAAGGGCGAGGCCACCACCGAGATGCGCGGCGGCCAGCGCGTCATCAAGCTCGCGGGCAACGCCAAGGCTCCGAAGGGGAGCAAGGCCGCGACGGACCGGTTCGTGTCCTACCCGGTCGAGCGCGAGGAGGACATCTTCACCGTCCTCACCGACTTCGGCACCCAGACCAAGACCGGCTTCGACGCGACGCCCGGCCCGGTGCACAACCAGATCCCCGCGCCCGACCGCGTCTGGGACGGCAACGCCACCGACGACAACTCGACGTACTGGACCGCGGACTTCAACCGCGCCCACTACCAGGACATGATGTTCGGCGAGGGTGAGTCGTTCAAGGACTTCTACCTGAAGCAGTCGAACGGTCGCTTCGTGGCCAAGGGTGACGTCTCCGACTGGGTCACGGTGCCCTTCAACGAGGCTCGCTACGGCAAGAGCAACAACGCCGACGGTTACTGGAACTACGTCAAGGACACCGCGACGGCCTGGTACAACGCCCAGAAGGCCGCCGGCAAGAGCGACGCCGAGATCACGACCTACCTGAAGCAGTTCGACAAGGTCGACCGCTACGACGCGGACCAGGACGGCAACTTCAACGAGCCGGACGGCTACATCGACCACTTCCAGGCCATCCACGCCGGTGAGGGCGAGGAGGCCGGCGGTGGTGCACAGGGCACCAACGCCATCTGGTCGCACCGTTGGTACGCGTACTCCACCGACGCCGGCAAGACCGGCCCGGAGGGTGCGAAGCTCGGCGGCGTGCCGCTCGGCAACTCCGGCATCTGGATCGGTGACTACACCACCGAGCCCGAGAACGGTGGCCTCGGTGTCTTCACCCACGAGTTCGGCCACGACCTCGGTCTGCCGGACTACTACGACACCGCGGGTGGCGACAACGGCACCGGCTTCTGGACGCTGATGTCCGGTGGCTCGTGGCTCAACCACGGCACCGACTCGATCGGCACCACCCCGGGCTACATGGGCCCGCTCGAGAAGCTGCAGCTCGGCTGGCTCGACTACAAGACCGTGCCCTACGGCACGGACATGACGGTCAAGCTCGGTTCGGCGGACCAGCCCAAGAGCACCTCGACCTACCAGGCCCTCGCGGTCACGCTGCCGGACAAGACGGTCAAGACCGACTACAACACCCCCCACGGTGGCTCGTACGAGTGGTGGGGCGGGGCGAACGACAGCCTCAACAACACCCTGACCCGCACGGTGGACCTCACCAACGCGACCACCGGCTCGGTCTCGGCCTGGCTGCAGTACAACATCGAGCAGGACTACGACTACCTGTACGCCGAGGTGAGCACCGACGGTGGCGCGACCTGGAAGGACGCGGCAGCGCCGATCTCCGGTCCGTCCGACAACGCCGGCCTCACCCCGTGGGCCCAGAAGTCGTGGGACCTCACGCCGTACGCCGGCAAGAGCGTCCAGTTCCGCTTCCGCTACGCCACCGACGGCGGCCTGCACTTCGAGGGCCCGTTCCTCGACGACCTGGCCATCACGGTCGGCGGCACCACCGTCACCGACGACGTCGAGGGCGGCACCAACGGCTGGACGGCCAACGGGTTCACCCGCATGACCGGTTCCACGTCCGAGGTCGTCAGCCACTACTACCTGGCTGAGAACCGCACGTACACCGGGTACGACAACACCCTCAAGACCGGCCCGTACAACTTCGGCTGGGGCAACACCAAGCCCGACTGGGTGGAGCGGTTCCCGTACCAGAACGGCCTGCTGGTCTGGTACGTCGACGGCGAGTTCACGGACAACAACACCTCGGGTCACCCGGGTGGCGGCCAGTCGCTGCCGGTGGACGCCCGTCCGGCCCCGGTGAGGTTCGCCGACGGTGTGAAGCTGGGCAACCGGCGTCAGCCGTGGGACGCCACCTTCGGGCTCGAGCGCACCGACGCGGTGACCTTCCACCGCAACGGCACCGCGCTGAACGTCCCGTCGCAGCCGGCCATCCCGGTCTTCGACGACAGCGACCCGAACAGGTACTGGTCCGCAGCCAACCCTTGGTCCTCGGTCAAGGTTGCCGGCTCGGGCACGGTCATGAAGGTCAACAAGTCGGAGGACGGCGGCAACCAGCTGCAGGTCCAGGTCAGCTTCAAGTGACCTGACGCGCTGACCGAGGTCAGTGCGCGCACGACACGGCAGGGCCCCGGGATCACCGATCTCGGGGCCCTGCTTCGCTGTTCCTGGGCGACAGCGGCGCTGGCCGCGTGCACTCCCGACAGCCGCGTCCACCCCCGACAGCCGCGTCCACCCCCGACAGCCGCGTCCAGCTCCGGCAGGGTGGAGGACTCCAGTGGTGCGATCCGGGTCGCGGGGACAGACTCGAAGCAGGTCGCCCGACCGTGCGGCGACACGACTGAGGAGGAGTTCATGGGAGATAGCTTCGAGGTCGCACAGAGCAGCTCGGAGGACGAGCTGACCGAGGAGCAACGGCACGAGGTCGTCGCCGCGCAGCTGCGCGGCGAGGCGAAGGCGGCCGGCCAGGGGCCCGACGCCGTGGTCGCCGCCGTGGCGTCCGAGCTGGAGGAGATCGGCCTGGAGCCGGACGCCTCCGAGCTGCACCGGCGCTACGAGGAGATCGACCCCGAGATCCCCGAGCTCACCGATGCCGACGACGCCCCGCCGGCCGACCAGGGGACCAGTGCGGCGACCGCGGCACCAGGGTCCGAGGACTCGGCCGCAGACGGTCCCGTCGCAGCCGGCGTCGACGCCTCGCGCGAGCGCGCACCGGTCGACGACCAGCCGCCGCGCTAGCACCCGCCACATGGAAGGGCCCCGTCAGCCTGCTGGCTGACGGGGCCCTTCGTTGCGCTGGCTGGCCAGCAGACCTACTTCGGGGCCACCGTGATGTTGAGGTGACCACCGCTGGCGATGCCGTTGACCTTGACGGTCGTGCCCGTCTTGGGGACGTTCACGCCGTACCAGCCGGGCTGGTACCGACCGGCGTGCGCGCCGGTGGCGGCGTGCTCGTCGGAGTTGGACCACCAGGACTTGGTGTCATCGAAGGTTGCCACCGCCGGCTTGGAGGCGATCGACCCAGCCACGCTGTTGTTGTGCAGCGTGATCGCGTCGGTCCGCTCGAGCCCGAAGGTCGAGTCGTAGGCCAGGATGCGGGGCCGCATCAGGGTCGCGTCCGGCCAGTGGCTGAACTGCGGGTGGGCATCCACCGGCAGGATCAGGCCGCCGCCCGGGTGCTCGCCGACGTTGTTGTCGCCGAACGACTCGTCCCAGTAGTTGATGAGCATCCCGTTCTGGTACGGGTAGGTCTCCACCCAGTCGGGCCTGGTGTTGAGGAACCCGAAGTTGTAGGCCGTCTTGAGCGAGGCGTCGTAGCCGTCGTACTGGCGGTTCTCCAGCACGTAGGCGTTGAAGTGGAAGCTCTCGGCCTTTCCGGTGGTGCGGGTGAAGCCGTCGAGCACCCAGCCCTCGTCGGTCTCGGCGTTGCCGACGACGGTCCCGTTGATGGCGACGTCGTCCACGGCGATGCCGTAACCGATCACCGCCGGGTCGGTGGTGTAGCGCCACCGCAGGGCGTTGGTGCCTACCGGCAGGGTCGCCGTCAGGTCGACGTAGGCACCCGTGGCGAACCCGGTCGACGTGCCGGTGATCCCGGTGTGCGACGGGTTGTTGCTGTTCGGGTCCGTGGTGCTGGACCGGTTGGTGAGCACCGGCGTCCACGAGGTGCCGCCATTGCTGGAGGCCTCGAGGAAGGCGTAGTCGAAGTCGGGCTCGGTGCTGTAGCGGACCTTGGCCGTGAGCGACCCGGCAGTGATCCCGGTCGTCTTGGTCATGGTGTGCGTGAAGTCGTTGCCCTGTCCGCTGTAGAAGAACTGCGTCCCGGACGCGGGCACACCCACGTCATCGACGCGCTTCTTGTCGGGCAGCAGCACGAAGACCGCTTGCGGCGACTTGGTGGCCGGGGTGTTCGGGCCAAGCTTGTGGGTCGACTTCGCACCGGCATGGGCCACCTCGTAGAACGGGCCACTGGTGCCCTGGGCGCTGAGCCAGCCGAGCTGGAACTTCTCCCAGTTGCCGAGGTCCGTCGGGGCGTCGCCGATGCCGTCAGGGCTGCCGTCGCCGATGTTGGCGCCGGAGGACATCAGGCTCCAGAACGCGGTGTTGTTCTCCGCCCCACCGGTGTTGCCCGAGGTGTCGTAGAGGTCGGGCAGGCCGAGGTCGTGGCCGAACTCGTGCGCGAACACGCCGAGGCCACCGTTCTCGGGCTGGACCGTGTAGTCGTAGACCCACACGCCCGTCGGGTTGTTGGGGACCAGCGAGCTGGACACGATGCCGCCGTTGGAGCCGACGTTGACGCCGACGCCGAGCGGGCCGCCAGCCTGGATGTTGGCACCGGACCGGTGGCTCCAGATGGCGTCCGAGCCCTGGTTCGGGTCACCGGCAGCCTGGTCGCCACCGGCGTGGACGATCTGGAAGTGGTCGATGACGCCGTCGGGCTCGGCGAAGTTGCCGTCACCGTCGATGTCGTAGCGGTCCTGGTGGTCGAAGGTCTTCAGGTAGTCCTGGATCTGGGCCATCGTCTGGCCACTGTCCAGCTGGGCCTTGACCCACACGGCGAGCGCGTCGCGCACCAGCGCCTTGCTGGTGTTGCAGACGATGTCGCCGCAGTAGTCACGTCCGTAGAGGGCCTCGTTGAACGGGACCTTCACCCACTCGGTGACAGCACCGTCGACGGAGTAGCGCCCCGAGGACTGCGTCTCGTAGTACTTCTTCATCCGGTTGAAGTACATGTCCTCGTAGTGGGCGCGGTCGTAGTTCTGCTGCCAGAGCGTGGAGTTGTCGACGCTGCGGTCCGGCGCCGGGATCTGGTTGTGCAGCGGTCCGGTCACGTCCGTGGTACTGCCGTCAGGCGGCGGGCCCTGGAAGATCGGGTTCGGGTACTGCTGGTCACCGAACTCGGTGATGACGACGAAGATCTTGTCCGTGCCCTCGTTCGCGAGGTCCACGTACTGACCCTTGCCGAGCTTGGCGACCGAGCCCTGCATCGCCTTGTCGCCCTTGAGCTTGCGCTGGAGAGCGGTCTGTCGCAGGGCGTCCTGCTTGATCGCCAACGGCGGGCGGAGGTTGTCGCTGCCGTGCTTGATCTTTCCGCCAGCCTTGTCCGTGGGTGGAACGGCTGCGGCAGAGCCGGTGCTGGCGACGAAGCCGGCGAGCACCATGCTGCCAATGGCGACCAGGCTGTATGCCCTGCGCCTTCCTGAGTGGACCGTGTGTGTCACGTGGACCCTGCCTTCTATCGGTGGGAACTCCTCCTGGCGCCCGGCCGCGACGCTCCACAAGAACGCGGGTGACCTGGACTTTCACAGTGAAGACCTGCCTGTCCGAAATGTGATCACCCCACAACCGGTTTGTTATCCATTCGTGACATCACGACCTCCGCTGGCTTGGTCGTGTGGGGCGGACGGGGTCGTCCCCCGCGCCCGGCATGACAGATGTCATGTGCTCGCGGCCAGCGCTCGCAGCCCGGGGGAGGGTGGCGTCGAGGCCACCCCGGGCGGCCCGTAGGCTCGCCCGGTGGACTACGACGACGTCGTCATCGGTGGGGGGCACAACGGGCTCACGGCCGCGGCATACCTCGCCCGTGCAGGCCGGCGCGTGCTCGTGCTGGAGGCGGCCGACCACGTCGGTGGTGCCGCCGTGTCGGCGCAGGCGTTCCCAGGCGTGGACGCGCGGCTGTCCCGCTACTCGTACCTCGTCTCACTACTGCCACGGCAGGTCATCACCGACCTCGACCTCGACGTACGGCTGATCCGGCGACGGTTCTCGTCGTTCACTCCCGTCCCGTCGCAGCCCGCCCGCGGGCTGCTCGTCGACCACGGGGACCCCGGGGCGACCGCGGCCGGCTTCGCGCAGCTCACCGGCAGCCCGCGGGAGTATGCCGCCTGGCAGCGGTTCTACGGGCGGGTCCAGCACCTGGCCGAGCGGGTCTTCCCGACCGTGCTCGAGCCCCTGCGCACCGAAGCGGACGTGGCCGGGCTCGTCGGCGACGACGACCTGTGGGACGCGCTGGTGCGCCGCCCGCTGGCCGAGGTGCTCGAGGCCGAGTTCTCGGACGACACGGTGCGCGGCATCGTCGCGACGGACGCCCTCATCGGCACCTTTGCGCGGATGGGTGGCACGGACCTGCGGCAGAACGTCTGCTTCCTCTACCACCTCATCGGTGGCGGGACGGGTGACTGGGACGTGCCGGTTGGCGGCATGGGCTCGGTCACCGACGGGCTCGCCCGGGCGGCGGTCGCCGCCGGTGCCGAGCTTCGCACCTCCACCCGGGTGCTGGCGGTCGACCCGGACGGGGAGGTGCACTTCGAGGGCGGCTCGGCGCGAGCGGCCACTATCCACGCGGCCTGCGCGCCCGCCGTCCTGAACTCGCTGCTCGGCGCCGCAGGGGCCGACCCGGTGCCCACCGAGGAAGCGTCCGAGGGCGCCCAGCTCAAGGTCAACATGCTGCTCTCGCGACTCCCGCGGTTGCGTGACGAGTCGGTCGACCCTGCCGCCGCCTTCGCCGGCACGTTCCACATCAACGAGGGCTGGACGCAGCTCGACGAGGCGTATGCCGCCGCTGACGCCGGGCGGGTGCCCCAGCTGCCGCCGTGCGAGATCTACTGCCACAGCCTCTCGGACCGGTCGATCCTCGGCCCGGAGCTGGCGGCCACCGACGCGCAGACGCTCACCTTGTTCGGCCTGCACCTGCCGGCTCGGCTGTTCCGCGGCACCAGGGAGGAGCACGACGCGGCGAAGGACCTCGCGCTCGCCCGGACGCTCGGGTCGCTCAACTCGGTGCTCGCCGAGCCGATCCAGGACGTGCTCCTGCGCGACCCCGAGGGGGCGTACTGCCTGGAGGCGCGCACCCCCGTCGAGCTCGAGGCGGAGCTGGGCCTCCCGGGCGGCAACATCTTCCACCGCTCGCTGCAGTGGCCGTGGGCCGAGAGCGAGTCCGAGGTCGGCAGCTGGGGTGTGGAGACGGTGTACCCGACGATTCGCATCGCCGGAGCCGGCGCCCGCCGCGGCGGAGGGGTGAGCGGCATCCCGGGCCACAACGCCGCCATGTCGGTGCTCAAGGGCTGAGGGGTCGTCAGGTCCCTGGGGCGTGGTCTGCCCCGCGGCTCCCGCGCGGCTCCCGCGCAGTCAAGTCGAGCAGGGCCCGCTCGAACTCCGGGTGGACGCGGGTGAGCAGGAGGCCGCCATCCCTCGAGAGGTGGACCCCGATGGTGTTGAACCACTCGTTGCCGGCGTAGACGGCCAACCCCACGAACGCTGGGAAGAGCAGGAACGCGGAGTTCTGGCGGCCCTGGGTCGTGGCGATGATGGCGAGGGTCACTCCGACCACGAAGAGGACGAAAGCCGCTCGACGCACGCGGCGATGGCGACGCCACACGGCGGCCTGCATGGGGACCTGGATCTCGTAGCTCTTCGAGCTGGCCAGACTGGCGAACAACCACGGCAAGAACCCGAAGACGATCATGACCCAGGACCAGCCGGGTGCCGCGCTGCCCTTGATGGTCAGTACGTCGGCGGTCGGGATCCCGGTCTTGACGCAGACCCGCGGGAGCGGGACGAGGCGGAAGGTCGACTCGGAGACCTGGACGCTGGGCACGCGGCAAGGGTAGGTGCCGCGTCCAGCGGCCGGCGCGCGATCGGGGAGATTCGGGGTAGCCCGTGGTCCTGGCGGCCGCTCGCGGGGAGCCCGGCCGGTCTGGTGGCGGGGTCTGGAGGGTGCGGCTGTTGTCCCTGAAGTGCTTGGCGACGTGGCTCGCAATCGCCTTTCGTCCCAACCGTTTTCCCCATGGGTGACCTTCGGCTGTCGGTGGTGGTCTCTACGATGGGATACATGTTCGAGAGCGTGCAGGGCGTGCAGGTGACCGAGCCGGCGGTCCTTGCTGGTGCGCTGTTCACCCTCACCGACGACGAGATCGCCGAGCTGCCCGTTGAGGCGGCCGAGGCGCTGGTGCTGGCGTCGCAGCGGGTGGTTAGCGCGGCGGTGGCGCGGCAGCGGTCGGCGATGGAGACCGTCGCGAGGCGGTGCGACGAGCGCAGCGAGCTCGACGCGGCCGACGCGGTTGCGTCCGGTGGCCGGCGTCAGCGGCTGTCCGGTCATGCGGTCGCGGCGGGGTCGCTCGCGGCGCTGCTGCACGTGTCGCCGCGGACCATGTCGACCCGGATCGACCACGCCCGCCGGGTGGTGTGCGC
>NZ_JBFULM010000009.1:0-110795 GCF_054049895.1 Pedococcus sp. P5_B7 | reverse complement strand
ACACGACCGTGGCCGATGAGACCGGTCACCCAGGTTCTCCAGCCCGCCACCCTCGTACCGCGACAGCCACTCATGAAGGGTCTTGCGTGCAACCCCGAACCGGGCCGCCACTTCGGTGACGGTCGCGCCCTCACCGATCACCGCCAACACCGCCTGATACCGCTGCTCAGCCACACTCATCTCCCGCATCTCGAGAGTGTCACCGATCAACCGGAGTAGAACTGTCACCCATCAACCGAGGGACTTCAGGCCCACACACGTCTGTGTACGACTTCGCCTGATGCTTGACGTTTGGGCTTCGGTTGATGCTTCGCGGTGTTCCGGTTGATGGCTGACCCCTGTTCCGGCTGATCCAGGGTCTCTCCGGCGTGTTCGACGTCGGCACGCCAATCCGGTTGAGGAGACTCAACGGGAGGCAAACGGCTTTACCAAACCTTTAACAACTTGTTCTTACGTTTACCGAACTCAGGTCAAGTCAACATGCTTTGATCGAAACAAGGATCATTCGGCACGAATCCACGCAGGGGGCGACATGGCAAATGAGCTCGGCACCGTCATCGAGGAACGGCTGCGCGAAAAGGGTTGGTCGGTAGCCCACTTCACGCTTGAGAGCGGCATGAGCGCAGAGGTCGTCGCGACCCTGATCGGCCCGGATCAGCTGCCCTGCATGCCAGACGAGAGGACGCTTGCATCCCTTTCGAAGGGGCTCGGAGTGCCCTATCGAGAACTGGTCGTCGCCGCGGCCGTGGCATGCGGGCTTCCGAAGAACCAAGAGGGCGAGCCCACGTTCGTCCTTCGCTTCGTGACGAACCAGGAACTGATCAACGAGCTGCGTCGGCGGCTGGTGCGCGGTCGCAACAACGCAGACCCGCACCAACGCCGGATCACCCACCTCGCGCTCATGCAGACCGCCCTGGCAGTCGGCGACGAGGCCGAGGCAAGCTGACCCATGCTTGGCGCCCTCTGGCGCCTACCCCTAGCCCGACCAGGATGGGTCGGCGGGGAGAGATCCCGCCGCGGCGCTAGGTGTCCTGCCCTCCCGGCCAACCCCCTGCGCCGGAAACCCCCTGCGCCGCCGGTGCCTTGGCAGCTGGCCCGCCACGACGGCGTGCAGCTCGCGCTTGGGCCAGTGGCAACCCCCCGGGTCGCCGAGTGTTTGGCCCAGCAGCCGGCGGGTATCAGAGCGGACACCACGGCCCGGGGTTGAGGCTGCCAGCCCCCCTCGTGGCCTCTCTCGGGCCGTGGGTCAGCACAGACGCCGCGGCCCGGGACCAGGGGTGGCACGACACCCGGGCCGCGGTCCTGGCCATTGCGCAAGCTGCGACAGGGACCGCGTGCCGAACTGCTCGGGTCTTTCCGCCAGCGTTGGACATCGCGTTGAAGAACTTTCCTGGTCTCCGTCGGCTGGCGGACCTGACGCGCATCGTAGTTCTCGAACGCCGAATTCAGTTGGCCAGAGCACCGCCCAAGCGGGTCAGGCCAGACTGGCTGGGTCTCCGAGGAACATCGGAAGCGCCTCGTCCACGCCGGAGACCAGGACCTCGCCCTTGCGGCTGTTCGCGTGCCAGGGCTCTGCGGTCAGGCGCAGGCGATCCGAGACCACCACCTCCTCACCGCGTCGATCGCGGGAGATGCCGTCAGCGAGGTATCCGAGCTTGCGGGACACACCCTGTGACTTGTGGTTGTCCTGGAACACCTCGGTCGTGGCGTCCGTGGCACCCAGGTGGTCGAAAGCCAGCGTCAGCAGGGCGGTGCGAGCCTCGGTGCCATAGCCCTGGCCCTGCCACGGAACACCGAGCCAGCTCGACGTCGTGACCTCCCGGTTCACCCTGAAGTCAGCGGCGCGCAGACTGGCGACCCCGAGCGCTTCCCCGGTGGGGAGGAAGACACCCAGGCCAAGTCGCCAGGCGTCGAGCGACCACGTGGCCAGCGACGACCAGTGGGACCGGAGCACCGAGCGCGCTCGCTCCTCGGGGCTACCTTCCGTCCACGGCGTCAGGAACGGCCGTTCGTCCTTGCCGTGGACGCCGTCGGCTGCCACGCGGGCCAAGGCCTCCAACTCGGAGTCAGAGGGGAGCTTGAGCACCAGTCGCGCGGTGCACAGGGTCAGGCCGAAGGTGGGCCACAGGTCGGCGAACATGACCGTCATCCTGCCGAGTCACCGAGCCCGACCGCCTCCCCTTTGCGACGCCAACGCGAGCTCCGCGGCATACCCCCTGCACTCCTGGCCACTGGTGCGGCAGCGGAGGGCAGGAAACGAGGCCCGGGCCGCACGGTTGGCCAGAAGCGCGAGAAACGGGGAGAAGACGGGGGTCTCGGCGGTCAGCCGAGAGGCTGTAACCTCTAGTTAGGTAAGGCTTCCCTTGTCGACGCAGGACGCGTCGCCGGACGACCCCAGGAGAACTGACGTGGCCCTTCGACGTTCCATCCTCGCTGCACTGGGCGTGGTGAGCATGGTGGGCCTCACGGCCTGCGGCAACGGCACCCTCGAAGCAGGCAAGAACCTCGACCCCGACAAGCTCACCATCTACAGCGCCCAGCACGAGAACCTCACCCAGGCGTGGGCGAAGAAGTTCAAGGACGACACCGGGATCGACGTCCAGATCCGCTACGGCAACGACTCGTCGATGGGCAACCAGATCGTCCAGGAGGGCGCCAAGTCGCCCGCCGACGTCTTCCTCACCGAGAACTCCCCGGCGATGACGACCGTGCAGGACGCCGGACTGCTCGCGACGGTCGACCCCGCCACCGTGGGTCAGGTCGGTGCGGCCTATGCCCCGAGCAGCAAGCAGTGGGTCGGGATCGCTGCGCGTTCCACGGTGCTCGTCTACAACCCCAGCAAGATCACCGAGGCCGAGCTGCCGAAGTCGATCATGGACCTGCAGGACCCGAGGTGGAGTGGCAAGTGGGGCGCCGCGGCAGGGGGCGCCGACTTCCAGGCCATCGTCTCCGCGATCGTCGCGACCGAGGGAGAGGCCAAGGCGGCCGCGTGGCTCAAGGGCCTCAAGGACGGCGGCAAGATCTACCAGAACAACATCGCCGTGATGAAGGCCGTGAACGCCGGGCAGGTCCCCGTCGGGATCATGTACCACTACTACTGGTACCGCGACCAGGCCCTCACCAAGGCCGGCAGCAAGAACACCAAGCTCCTCTACTTCCGCAACCAGGACCCGGGCGCGTTCGTCAGCCTGTCCGGTGGCGCGGTCCTCAAGGCCAGCAAGCACGCCGCCAACGCCCAGAGGTTCCTGGCCTTCGTGACCGGCCCCGAGGGCCAGAAGATGCTCGCCACCAGCGACGCGAAGGAGTATGCCGTCGGCAACGGTGTCGCGTCCGACCCGGCCCTCGAGCCGCTGCCGTCCCTCCAGGCTCCCGACCTCGACCCGTCAAAGCTCAACGGGCCCAAGGTCATCGAGCTCATGACGAAGGCGGGCATCCTCTAGGTGGCCCGGTCCGCCGCGGGGACGCGCTCCCCAGTCCCGGTCGTGGTCACGAGCCTCGCGGTCGCAGTGCTGTGCCTGCTGCCGCTAGGGGTGGTCGTGGCCGCGAGCGTCGACGTGGGCTGGGACGCCGCCCGCACCCTGCTGTGGCGTCCCCGCGTGGCGGAGCTCCTGCGCAACACGACGGCCCTGGTCGTCCTGACGGTGACGGCCACGACCCTCCTCGGCGTCACGACGGCCTGGCTCGTCGAGCGGACCGCACTGCCGGGCGCGCGGGTCTGGCGGGTGCTCATGGTGTGCCCCCTCGCCGTCCCGGCGTTCGTCAACAGCTACGCCTGGGTCACCGTCCGGCCGGACCTCGAGGGCCTGCGCGGCGCCGTGCTGGTGACGACGCTGTCCTACTTCCCCTTCGTCTTCCTCCCGGTGTCGGCAGCCCTGCGCAGCCTCGACCCGACCGTGGAGGAGACCGCGCGATCGCTCGGGCTCGGGTCATGGCGTGCCTTCGCGCGAGCCGTCCTGCCCCAGCTGCGCCACGCCACCCTCGGCGGGATGCTCCTGGTGTCGCTGCACCTGCTCGCCGAGTTCGGGGTGCTGGCGATGCTGCGCTTCCCGACCTTCACCACCGCCATCCTCGAGCAGTTCCAGGTCGCGTTCAGCGACAGCGCCGGGAGCCTGCTCGCGCTCGTCCTCATCGGACTGTGCCTGGGGCTGCTCACGGCCGACCAGCTCCTGCGCGGCACGAGCCGTCAGGCCCGAGTCGGCCGTGGCGCGGCCCGCCGCCCGGTGCGTGCAGCTCTGGGTCGGTGGCGAGCCCCGGCGCTAGCCCTCATGGGCGTCCTCACGGCGGCGGCACTGGGCGTCCCGATCGTGAGCCTCGCGAGGTGGCTCGCCGCCGGAGACCCCACCTTCGACGGGCGGACCTGGCTCGTGACGGTCGGGAGCACGGTCGGCCTGGCGCTCGTGGCGGGCTTGCTCACCGTGGTGGCAGCCTTCCCGGTCGCCTGGCTGATCAGCCGGCGGAGGTCCTGGCTGAGCATCCTCACCGAGCGAGCCACGTATGTCGCGTCGTCGCTCCCCGGGGTCGTGGTCGCCCTGGCACTGGTCACCTTGACGATCCGGTACGCGCGGCCGGTCTACCAGACCAGCATCGTCCTCATCGCGGCATACGCGATCCTCTTCATCCCGCGCGCGATGGTGAGCATCCGCGCGTCGATGGCGCACGCTCCGGAAGAGCTCACCCAGGCGGCGCGCGCGCTGGGCGCCGGACCGGTCCGCACCTTCGCCAGGGTCCTGCTCCCCCTCACGCTCCCGGGCGCGCTGGCCGGCTTCGCGATGGTGTTCATCGCGGTCTCGACCGAGCTGACCGCGACGCTGATCCTCGCGCCGACCGGAGTGCGCACCCTCGCGACGGCGTTCTGGAGCGCCAGTGAGAGCATCGACTACGCAGGTGCTGCGCCCTATGCCGCCGCACTGATCCTCGTGTCGACGCCCGTGACCTACCTGCTGCTCCACCGTTCCGATGAGGAGCCCGACCTGTGACCACGCTTCTCGTGCGCGGCGTGCGTGCCACCTACGGACCCACCGAGGTGCTGCACGGCATCGACCTGGTCGTCCCCTCGGGGTCGACGACGGCGATCCTCGGGCCGTCCGGCTGCGGCAAGACCACCCTGTTGCGCGTGGTCACCGGGTTCCAGCCGCCCACCGCCGGGTCGGTCGTCCTCGACGACGAGACCGTGGCCGGCGACGGCGCGTGGACGCCGCCCGAGCGCAGGAGGATCGGCTACGTGGCGCAGGAGGGCAACCTCTTCCCGCACCTCTCGATCGCGGCCAACGTGGCCTTCGGGCTCCCCCGGGCCGAACGCAAGGACACCGAGCGGATCGCCGAGCTGCTCGGCCTCCTGGGGCTCGACGCCGGGCTCATGGGCCGGCGTCCCGACCAGCTCTCGGGCGGCCAGCAGCAGCGAGTGGCCATCGCCCGCGCCCTCGCCCCGCGCCCGCGGCTCGTCGTCCTCGACGAGCCCTTCTCCTCCCTCGACACCGGCCTGCGCGCCGCCACCCGCGAAGCGGTGGCCGAGGCCCTGCACCACGAAGGCGTCACCGTCGTCCTGGTCACGCACGACCAGGCCGAGGCGCTGTCCTTCGCAGACCAGGTGGCGATCATGCACGAAGGTCGCCTCTCCCAGGTCGGGACCCCCGTGCAGGTGTATGCCGCGCCGGCTGACCGCCGTTCGGCGGAGTTCCTCGGGGAGGCACAGTTCGTCAGCGGGGTCGTCCGGGGCAACCGGGTCGACTGCGCGCTCGGGGAGCTCGTGCTCGACGGTCGGGCGCCCGATGGGTCAGTCGACGTGCTCGTCCGCCCCGAGCAGCTCCGACTGGTCAAGGGGCCCGGAGGTCGTCAGGCCGAGGTCGTGTCGACGACCTACTTCGGCCACGACGCGCTGGTCACGCTCGACCTCGTCGACCGGGACGGCCACCCGGGCCTGCGCGTCACGGCCCGCGTCAACGGGTCGGAGGCCTGGGCTGTCGGCACGCCCGTGTCGGTGGACGTGGTCGGTCCCGTGCGCGCCTTCGTCGACGGTCAGGCCGGGACGGTGCCGAGCCCGGGCTGACGCTCGGCCGCGCCCTCGGGTCGCGCCTGCCGACGCCACCGGGCGGCACCGCGCAGGCGCGCGCCAGCCCCACGGGCCACCCGGCACGTCGCGGTGCTGGCCCAGCCCCAGGCCTTCCAGTAGGCAAGCCCCACAGCGAGCGAGGCCAGGACGGCCAGGCCCGAGCTCACGTGCATCACGTGCGGGTAGACGACGAAGTGCGTCAGGTAGACGAAGAGCGATGCCGACGCCACGGCCGACACCGCACCCACGGCCCGGGCCGGCACCGGCAGGGTCGGCACCCAGATGAGCAGCAGCACGCCAGCGATGATCGTCGCCGCGCGGCCCGACATGGCCGGCCAGAACCCGGGCAGCGTCAGCACGGGGACTGCCGAGACGAGAAGGCGCTGCCACGTGGTCCTGGCCCGGCTGGCCGCCCAGCCGGTGGCGAACAGCCAGAGGAGCACCAGTGCATTCGCACCCCGGTAGGGGCCCGCGTCAGGGATCACGACGGCATACCTCGTCAACAGGCCGAGCCCCACCAAGGCCATCGGCACCGCGAACGGGTGTCGGCGCTCCAGCCGGTCGAAGCCCGGCACGAGGACGAGCAGGGCACTCCCGAGGAGCAGCGCCACCAGGGCCTCGATGAACCAGAAGTGCCAGTGCGGGCCCCATCGGGCCCAGTCGCCCAACACCTGGTTGAGCATGAGGACGTTGCGCCAGTCATAGGTGCCCACGGTGAGCGCGACGAGCGAGATCCAGACGGCGCTCGGGGCCCAGATGCGCGCAGCGCCCTGCAGGATCCTGGCCGCCCGCTCGCGGCGCGGCCGGCCGGTGAGCTGGAAGCGGGCGAGGTTGTAGCCCGCGATGACGAGCAGCGTGTGTGCCCCTCCGGGCAGCTCGGCGAGCTTCGTGTGGTTGGCGAGGATGAGGATGACCGCGAGAGCCCGGATGACGACGTTGGTCTCCACCCGTCGCCACCGGGGTCGCCGGTCGGTCGTCGGCTGCCTCGCGCTGGTGTCCACCAGCTCGGCCGGGGTGAGCCGCTGCCACTGCGCGGGAAGCGCTCCGAGCACCTCCTCCAGACGGACCGACACCTCCACGTAGGACAGTGAGTCACCGCCGAGGTCGACGAAGCTGGTCCGGGCGCTCGCATCCGGCCGGCCCAGGAGGTGTCGGTAGAGGTTGACGACGAGGGCGCACCGATCGGCTCCGCCGGTGTCGACGTCGTCGGCGATGGCGTCGAGCTGGCTTCGCATCGCGAGGTAGTCGGGCTTGCCCGTGGACAGGATCGGGAGCTCGCACCCGTCGAGGACCACCACCGCGGTCCGGGGGAGGCCGTGGCGCTGGCCCGTGACGGTCAGCAGCGTCTCCGCGTGGTCGGGACGTGGTGTCACCAGGCCAAGCCGACCGTCGAGGTCGACGCAGCGCACCGGAGTGCCGTCGTCGCCGAGGTCGCGCTCGAGGTGGTCCAGGTCCACCCGCAGCCCGAGCACCTTCGCGAAGCGGCTGCGGCGTCCGACGACCCGCACCACGCCCCCCGCGTCGACCGTCCCCAGGTCTCCGGTGCGCAGCTCGTGCACCTCGCGACCGCGGGCCAGGTCGGCCGGCGAGGTCGCGTAGCCGAGCATCACGTTGGGGCCGGTGTAGACCAGCTCACCCACGCCCACAGCAGCCGGGGGGTCGCCCGCCATCTCGTCGAAGGGGTCGACCCGGAACGCGCCGCCGGGCACGGCGACCCCGACCGCGTCGGGACGCATCGACGCGAGCGCCGGGGGCAGCACCGCCATCCGCGCAGTGGCCTCGGTCTGCCCGTACATCGTGGAGAACCGCCAGCCGCGCTCCGCCGCGAGCGCCCGGAACCGGGACGCGGTCGCGAGGGGGAGGGCACCGCCCGCCTGCGTGATGGTGCGCAGCCCGGGCAGGTCCATCTCGGCCAGCCCCACCCGCTCGAGCAGCTCGTAGGTGTGCGGGACACCCGACAAGCCTGTGGCGCCTGATCTCCGGAAGAGCTCCCAGTAGCAGGGGTCGACCACCGAGAAGTCGCTCAGGACGAGGCTGGCTCCGCAGGCGAGGTGGCTGTGCACCACGGACAGCCCGTAGCTGTAGTGGACCGGCAGGGTGGCCATCGCGCGGTCGCGCTCGGTGAGCGCCAGGGCCTGGACGATCGAGGTCGCGTTGCTGTCGAGGTTGTCGTGCGACAACCGCACCAGCTTGGGCGAGCCCGTCGACCCGGAGGTCGTGAGCAGCAGGGCCAGGTCGGGGTGCAGGTCGTGCTCGGGCGCCCCGTCCTGGGCTCGCACCGTCCAGGTCGAGCCGGCCCGCTGCACCAGGGTCCCCGGCCGGTACCTCTCGACCAGCCCGGCCACGTGCTCGGGCCGGTCGCCGGGGACGAGGAGCACCACGTGTCCACGGCTCAGGGCGGCCAGGTAGGTGACGAGCCAGTCGGCGGTGTTCTCGGCCGCCATGAGCACCAGCTGACGGGTGGCGGAGTACTGCCGAGCCGCCTCCCGCACCGCAGCCGCCAGCTCGAGATAGGTGAGGTCGCCCGACGGCGCGTACACCGCAGCCCGGTCACCCCACTCCTCGAGCCGCTCGACGAACCCGACGCAGGCGCGATCCAACGCGGGATCCAAGGCGGGACCTGTGGGTTGGCTGTGCGGAGCGAACGCGAGTGACACGCGGGCGACTATATTAGGGTTGGCTTACCTAACCAAGTCCTCGCGCCCTGGTCGTCGAGCCCGAGCCAGCGCCTCGACGACCAGGGCGCCGAACAGCTCTGGATACGTGAACGGGTTGTTGTGCGAGCCCGGCAGCACCGCCCGGTGGCTCGAGGCGCCGGCTCGACTGGCCAGCAGGTCCAGCCAGTCGCGTGGGGCGAACGAGTCCGCCAGCCCTGCCGTCACGGTGAGCGGCACCGTCAGCAGGCCCACCCTCTTGTCGGTCGGGTGCCGACGGGCGGACTGCACGATACGGGCGAGGTCGGTGCGCACCCGGGCGACGTCCTTGAGCACCACGAGCTCCCTGGGTGGGTCCTTCAGGTAGGACGTGAGCGCGGCGGGGACGAGCCAGCGCAGCCTTCGCTGATCGGGCGTGAAGGTCGGCCCGCCCATCACCAGGGCCAGGCCGGGTCGAGTCCGCTGGACCCTCAGGACTGCCTCGAGAGCCACTTGGGCGCCGGTCGAGTGGCCCACGACGACGACCGGGCCCGCCTCCTGACGGCGGAGCCAGGCCGCGGTGAGCTCCGACAGGCCGGCGATGGTCGGGACCGCTCGCTCCGCGCGACCGCTACCCGCACCGCGGCCGCGCCAGGCCAGGGCGTCGAGCAGCACGGTCTCGAGCCCTTCCGCTGCCAGGTGCCGAGCCAGGGGCAGCAGGTAGCGCGGCAGCCCGAGACCCGGGACCAGCACCGCCAGCCCCGACTGACTCGGGTCGTTCGGGTCGTTCAGGGCATCGGCCGCACGGCCCACCGGACGAGGCGTGAAGCGGCGGATCCGGAGCCGCGTGCCACCGACCTGCTCCCACAGCGTCAGCTCGCTGACGCCGTGGGCCGCGTCGTCACTGCTCATGGGGGTGTGCTCCGCGGGTTGTGGGGTTGTGCTCGATGCTCCCCCAGACAACCACACCCGCGGTGCGACACTGGTTTCGTGAGCAACGTCGAGACGCAGCCACAAGAGACCGTCTGCCCCACGACGCCACCCACCGGCGGCGTGGAGATCCTCGAGCCCCGCGAGGTGCCCCTCGGCGGCCCCCGCGCGATGACCGTGCGGCGCACCATCCCCCAGCGTCAGCGCTCCCTCATCGGCGCCTGGTGCTTCGCCGACCACTACGGCCCCGACGACGTGGGCGCCTCGGGTGGCATGGACGTCCCACCCCACCCGCACTGCGGGCTCCAGACCGTGAGCTGGCTCTTCACCGGCGAGATAGAGCACCGCGACAGCCTGGGCTCACACGCCCTGGTGCGCCCCGGCGCCGTGAACCTCATGACCGGCGGTCTCGGCATCGCCCACTCCGAGGTGTCGACGCCGGGCACCACGGTCCTGCACGGCGCCCAGCTCTGGGTCGCCCTCCCGGAGGCGCATCGCAACGCCCCCAAGGACTTCCAGCACCACGAGCCGACCCCCACCCGGGTCGACGGTGCCACCCTCAGCGTCTTCCTCGGCAGCCTGGCCGGCCAGACCTCCCCGGTCGCCACGTTCACCCCCCTGCTCGGTGCGGAGGTGACCGTCGACGCGGGCGCGACCGTCGAGCTCGGCCTCGACGCGGCATACGAGCACGGAGTGCTGGCCGACAGTGAAGGGCTCACCGTCAACGGCACGGCCACGCCGCGCAGCGCGATGGCCTACCTCCCCACCGACACCCCCGCGCTCCTGCTCACCAACACGTCCGACGCACCGGCCCGCGCCCTGCTCCTCGGCGGTCCGCCGTTCGGCGAGGCGATCGTCATGTGGTGGAACTTCGTGGGCCGCAGCCACGAGGACATCGTCGCTGCGCGCGACGAGTGGATGGCCCACTCCGCGCGGTTCGGCGAGGTGGAGGGGTATGCCGGTGACGTCCAGCACCTGCCGGCGCCCCCGATCCCAGCCGTGCGGATCCGCCCTCGGGGATGAGGCAGACTGGCCAGATGAGTCCCACCCCGGGCAACCGGCCCACCGGCATCGCCGCCTTCGCCCCGATCATCGTCGCCGTCTGCGCGATCGTCATCGTGCGCGAGGTGGTCGAGGCGGTCCTGCCCGACCTCAGCTCGTGGATCGCGTTCGTCATCGCCCTGGCCGTCGGCTGGCTCGCCTACGCAGGCGTGGAGCGGCTGTACGACCGGCGCAACGACCGGTCCAACGGTCCCCGCGACCAGTCGTGAGCCCGGCCCCCACCGGCCCCGTCCTCGTCACCGGCTGCTCGTCGGGGATCGGCCGCGCCACCGCGCAGGTCCTGCTCGAGGCCGGGCACATCGTCTACGCCACCGCCCGGCGCCCCGAGACCCTCCGCGACCTCGCGTCCCACGGCGCCCAGGTGCTCGCCCTCGACGTCACCTCCGAGGAGTCGATGTCGGTGGCCGTCAAGACGATCGAGGCCGACCACGGCCGGATCGGCGCGCTGGTCAACAACGCCGGCTACGGCGAGTACGGCACCATCGAGGAGACCGACCTCGAGAAGGTCCGGACCATGTTCGAGACCAATGTCTTCGGTCTCGCCCGCCTGACCCAGCTCGTGCTTCCCGCCATGCGCGAGGCGGGCGAGGGCCGGATCGTCAACGTCGGTTCCATGGGCGGTCGGTTCACCTTCCCCGTGGGCGGCTACTACCACTCGACCAAGTACGCCGTGGAGGCGCTGAGCGACGCCCTGCGCACCGAGGTCCGCAGGTTCGGCATCGGTGTCAGCCTCATCGAGCCAGGCCTCATCCGCACGGAGTTCGCGGGCACGGCACTTTCCTCCGATGCCGCTGGCACACAAGGGGATTCACCGTATGCCGCGTTGCTGGCTTCCAGCGCCAGCAACACTGCCGGTGGATACGGCAGCTCGCTGGTCTCCGCTCACCCGGAGGCCGTCGCCAAGGTCATCCGTCGCGCCATCGAGTCCCGCCACCCCAAGCCGAGGTACATCGTGACGCCCACGGCCCGGGCCCTGATCGCCATCCGTACCCTCGGCGGGTCCCGACTCTGGGACCTCATGATGCGCGCGCAGTTCGACACCTGAGCCCCGGGGACGGTCGGCCCACCGCCCTACACTCGACCGCGTGGTCGCCGCCGTCGAACCCCTCACCGCCCCCGTCGAGCCCGACGAGGCGCTGCGGCGCATCGCCTTCCTCCTCGAACGCGAGCGGGCCGGCAGCTACCGCGTGGAGGCGTTCCGCAAGGCCGTGTTCACGGTCCGCGATACACCCGAGGACGAGCTCCGGAGCCGGCACGAGGCGGGGACGCTCCAGGACCTGGCCGGCATCGGCGAGTCCACCGCCGCGGTGGTGAGCGAGGCGCTGGACGGCGAGCTCCCGGCATACCTGGAGTCGTTGCAGGACAAGGCGAAGCCCCTCGCCAAGGGCGGCGGCGAGCTGCTCGCCCGCATCAAGGGCGACTGCCACTCGCACTCCAACTGGTCGGACGGCGGGAGCCCCATCGACGAGATGGTGCTGACTGCGGTCGAGCTGGGCCACGAGTGGCTGGTGCTCACCGACCACTCGCCCCAGCTGCGGGTGGCCAACGGGCTCACCGCCGAGCGGCTCACCAAGCAGCTCGCCATCGTCGAGGCCATCAACGCCTCGCTCGACGGCCAGTTCCGGCTGCTGAAGGGGATCGAGGTCGACATCCTCGACGACGGAGCCCTCGACCAGACCGACACCATGCTGGGCAAGCTCGACCTGGTCACCGCCAGCGTCCACTCCAAGCTCAAGATGAACCGGGCACCGATGACGAAGAGGATGGTGGCGGCGGTGTCCACCCCGCGCGTCAACGTCCTCGGCCACTGCACCGGCCGGCTCGTCGAGGGGTCCCGTGGCACGCGACCGCAGTCAGACTTCGACGCGCAGGCGGTCTTCGAGGCCTGCGCCGAGCACGGCACCGCCGTGGAGATCAACAGCCGGCCGGAACGGCGCGACCCCCCGGACGACCTCATCCGACTCGCGATGGAGATCGGCTGCCTCTTCGCGATCGACTCCGATGCCCACGCGCCGGGTCAGCTGGAGATGAAGGCCTACGGCTGCGAGCGCGCCGAGGCGCTCGGGATCGACCCCGACCGGATCGTCACCACCTGGGACGTCGAGCGACTGCTGGAGTGGACTGCTGCGACCGGTTGACCGGCTGAGCTTGCTGAACAGCAGGCTTGACGGATCCCGTCGCCAATGTCTTAATGAGTTAAGTCATTGAGACAAACGGAGCGACGACAGGGGAACGTGATGGCTGGTCTGATCGTGGGGTTCATGGTCCTCCCCCTCCTGCTGGGTCTGGTGATCGCTGGCGTGTTCCGGGTGGTCGACACACTGCGGTCCCGTGGTGCGGCGCGCGCGGCCCAGACGCGTTCGCTGGTGGCCTCGGCCGCCACCGGCCTGGCCGGACTGGCTGCCGCAGCGGCGTGGCTCTGGCTGGCCGACGGGCTGGCGGACGGCGCCGTACCGGCGGCCCTCCCCGCCGTCGCGTGCACGGTCGCCGTCCTCACCGCGGCGGTCGCGGAGCTGACCTGGCCCCGACCCGCTGGAGCAGTGCGCACGGCGAGCCTCAGCCGACGGACGCCACGCCCGGCGCGGCTCACCCGGCTCGTCGCCGTGGGGCTGGCCGCGACGGCGACGGCGCTCGTCGTGGGTGCGGTGACTGCCGCGCCCGACGGCCGCTCCTTCGAACGGACCGCCCCCGGGGTCTCGGCCTTCGGCTTCCCCTATCCCGGCGCCCCTTACGCCCTGGCCGTGGGAGGCGCCTCCCTCCTCCTCGCGCTGGCCACCTGGTTCGCCTGGGCCAGGGTCGACGCCCGGCCGGCCCTCGGCCCGGGTCACGAGGCGCTCGACACGGCCGTCCGCGGCGCCTCGATGGTGCGGGTGCTGCGTCCGGCCGCCGTGGGTTCGCTCAGCACCGCAGCGGCGCTCTGGCTGACCATCGGGGCGACGATCAACACGGTGACCCAGAACCTGCGCATGAACGACGCGCAGACCCCCCAGCCGCCGTTCGACTGGGTGCAGAACCTCGGGTTCGCGGCCATCACGGTCGGCGTCGTGCTCCTGCTGCTCACCCTCGCAGCCCTCCTGTCCGGCAGTCCGCGCCTGCCTCGCGAGGACGCCGCACCCGCCCACGACGACGCCGAGGTGAGCGCGTGAGCGACCTGCTGGTCACCATCGACCTGGGCGCGGCGGAGCCGCCGTACGAGCAGGTGCGGGCCCAGCTCGCCGGCCTGATCGGCCGGGGCAGCCTGGCCGAGGGCGACCGGTTGCCCACCGTGCGAGCGCTGGCTGCCGACCTCGGGCTGGCGGTCAACACCGTGGCCCGCGCCTACAAGGAGCTCGAGGCGGAGGGTCTGGTGACCACCCGCCGACGGGCCGGGACGGTGGTCGCAGCGGGCTCGCAGCCGCTCGACGTCGCCCTCAACCGCAGCGCCGCCGAATACGCCATCCGGGCCGCGCGGGCCGGGCTCAGCGAGTCCGCCGCCGTCGACCTGGTCCGCGCCGCGCTCCGTGAGGCGCGCGCCTGACGAGCCACGCGGCACACCCTCGACCCCTGAGGCGAGCCGGGGCCAGCCGGACGGGCCCCGGCGCCCACGGACCCGTTTTGGTTATCGGGGCAGTCTGCCCTTATGCTTTCGCGAGTCCTCGACGGATCCGCGCCTGGCGCTAAACGGCGGGGGGCCGTTGAACTGGTCCCCATCGTCTAGCGGCCTAGGACCCCGCCCTTTCACGGCGGTAGCACGGGTTCGAATCCCGTTGGGGATACGCATTACCAGCACCATCTAGGCCCCGTAGCGCAGTTGGTTAGCGCGCCGCCCTGTCACGGCGGAGGTCGCCGGTTCGAGCCCGGTCGGGGTCGCCCCACACGAAAGGCCCGCACGAGAGTGCGGGCCTTTCGGCTGTTCTCCAGCGGACTCGCGCCTTTCGGCTGTTCTCCAGCGGAGTCGCGCGCCTGAGGCCGGCCCATGGCGCCGCCTGAGGCACCCGACGTCAGGCGGTGTAGTGCGACGCATCGCCCTCGATCACGCGGCTGCGCTCACCGGTCAGCCCGACCGGCACGTCACCGGCCACGGTCACGCGGTGGAGCTGGCGCGGCAGGCGGTCGTAGTTGTCGATCGCGTAGTGCTGGGTGATCCGGTTGTCGAAGATGACCAGCTGGTCGGGTTCCCAAGCAACTCTGACGACGTTCTCAGGTCGGCTCACGTAGGACTGGAGCATCCGGATCAGGTCACGGCTCTCGGACACGGACAACCCGACCAACCGCTGGGCGAATCCGCCCAGGTAGAGACCCTTCTCCCCCGACTCCGGGTGGACGCGCACGACCGGGTGAGCGGTGCGGAAGGCGATGGACGTGAACTCGGCGCGGTTCTCCCTGGTCTGGTCGTCGAGCGCTTCCTCGGGCTGCGCGTAGTCGTAGTCGTTGGTGTGGATCGCCCAGAGCGAGTCCGCGAGCAGCCGCAGCGGCTCCGGCAGGTCGCGGTAGGCGGCACCGGTGTTGGCGATGAGCGTCTCGCCGCCGTGCGGCGGCACGACCTTGCTCGAGAGGGTCGTGGCTTTCGGTGGTGCCTGCACGAAGGTGACGTCGGTGTGCCAGTGGTTGGCGACGCCCTTCTCGCTGTCGACCGGCAGCACGCGGGGGGCGCCGGGAGCGGACGCGACCGTGGGGTGGGCTGTGGTGAGCGCACCGAAGCGTGCGGCGAACCGCTCCTGCTCCTCGTCGGTGAGCGGTGCGCGCCGGAAGACGAGCGCCTTGTGCTCGAGCAGCGCCTGGTTGAGGAACTCGACCGTCTCGGCATCCAGCTCGGCAGCGGGGTCGACCCCGATGATCTCGGCGCCGATGCGCCCGGTGAGCTTGCGGACGTCCCGGTCGGTGGCGATGGCGGTCATGCGGCGTTCTCCTTCGTGTCGTGGAGCGAGGGGTGGTTCTGGGTGTTGGGGTTGGCTGGGCGGGCCAGTCCGTAGTGGTCGCGCAGGGTCTCGCCCGTGTACTCGGTGCGGAACAGCCCGCGTCGCTGCAGCTCGGGCACCACGAGGTCGACGAAGTCGTCGAGCCCGCCCGGCAGGGTCGGCGGCATGACGTTGAAACCGTCCGCCGCCCCTTGCTCGAACCACTCCTGGATCTGGTCCGCGACCTGGGTCGCGGTGCCCGCGAACACGCGGTGGCCGCGCCCACCGGCGAGGCGCTCGATGAGCTGCCGCACCGTGAGGCCCTCCCGGGCGGAGAGGTCGAGGACGAGCTGTTTGCGGCTCTGGTTGCCTTCCGTGCCCGCCTCGACCGGGGGCAGCGGCCCGTCGAGGTCCGCCTCCGTCAGCTCGTGGTCGAGCATGCTCGACAGCTGCGCCAGTCCGTATGCCGGGTTGATCAGGGCGTTGAGCTCGGCCTCCTTGGCCTGGGCCTCCGCTTCCGTGCGGCCGATGACCGGGCTGATCCCCGGGAGGATCAGCAGCTCCTCGGGGCGCCGACCGTGCGCGGTGAGCCGCCCCTTGAGGTCGGCGTAGAAGCCCTGCGCCTCCTCAAGGGTCTGCTGCGCAGTGAAGACGGCCTCGGCGAAGCGGGCTGCGTACTCCTTGCCGGACTCGCTCGACCCCGCCTGGACCAGCAGCGGGTAGCCCTGGACCGGCCTGCGGATGTTGAGCGGGCCCCGCACCTCGTAGTGCTCGCCCCGGTGGTCGACCGGGGTGATCAGGTCGGTGTCGGCGTAGATCCCGGCAGCCTTGTCCGCGACCACTGCCTCGTCGTCGAAGGAGTCCCAGAGGGCCTGGGCCAGCTGCACGAACTCGGTGGCCCGGGCATACCTCGCCTCGTGGTCGGGACGGTCGGTCAGGCCGAAGTTGCGCGCCTCGTCCTGACCGGCGCTGGTGACGATGTTCCACCCCGCCCGGCCACCGCTGAGGTGGTCGAGCGACGCGAAGGCCCGCGCCAACGTGTAGGGGTGGTTGTAGGTCGTCGAGGCCGTCGCGATCAGGCCCACGTGGCTGGTCGACGCGGCGAGCGCCGCGAGCAGCGTCAACGGCTCGAAGGCGCTGTGCGTGTTGTGCCGCACCTTGCCGTGCAGGGCGACGCTGTCGGCGAAGAACACCGAGTCGAGGCGTCCGCGCTCGGCGGTCCGTGCGATGTCGACGTAGTGCTGGAGGGTCAGCGCCCTGGCCGGCTCGACGTCGGGGTGACGCCAGGCCGCCTCGTGGTGTCCGGTGGACATGATGAACGCGTTGAGATGGAGCTCTCTGGGGGCAGGAGCCGGAGTCGTGGGGTTTGAGGACATGGATCGTGTTTCCTTCCAAGGGTTCTGTGCGTTGGTCAGCGGGCCGAGGCGGCGACGCGCCAGCGTGAGAAGTGCCCCTCAAGCCGGACGAGCACCGTGTTGACCAGCAGTCCGAACAAGGAGACCGTGAGGATCCCGGCATACATGTCGGGGATCTGGAAGCTGCTCTGGGCGTTGACGATGAGATAGCCAAGGCCCGCCTTGGCGCCCACCATCTCGGCCGCGATGAGGACGAGGATTGATGCCGTGCCGGCCATCCGGACGCCCGTGAAGATGGTGGGCACCGCCGAGGGCAGGACGACCTTCTGGAACAGCTTCAGGTTGCCGAGGCCCAGTGATCGAGCGGCCCTGATGAGGAGTGGGTCGACCGTGCGCACCCCAGCGATCGTGTTGAGCAGCACGGGAAAGAAGCTCGCGTAGGCGACGATGGAGATCTTGCTCGTCTCTCCGATGCCGAGCAGCAGGACGAAGACCGGGAGGAGCGCGAGGGCAGCCGTGTTGCGAAAGGCCTCTAGCAGTGGAGTGAGGAACTCGCGTAAGCCGTCGTACCAGGCCACCACGAGTCCCAGGCCGATGCCGGCGACCACGGCGAAGCTGAACCCGGTCACCGACCGGGTCAGGCTCGCAGCCACGTGCTGCTGGAGCTGACCGCTCTCGACCAGTCCCCACCACGCAAGGAGCACCTCATGCAGCGGCGGGAGGAACACCCGTCGCGCCGGGTCGAGGAGGTACTGGGTGCCGAACTCCCAGAGCAGGAGGAACAGCACCACCGCGGCCGAGCGACGTACGACCCCTCCGAGGCGTCCCGCCGCACCACCCGACCAGGTATGCCGGGTGCTGATCCTCCCCGTGATGCCCACCTCCGGTCCGGCGCCGGGCTGGTGGTCCTGGTTTGTCGCGCCCGCAAGGGAGGCTGCGCTGTCGAGGGTCGCAGTGCCCATCAGGCTGCCTTCTCTGTGCCATCGGGCTGGATCTTGAGGTGCCCGGCGTCCTGGGCCCTCCGAACCTCGTCGTGCAGGAGCGTCCAGACCTCGTGCCGGTAGTGGACGAAGCGGGGGTCGGAGCGTAGGTCCGTCGTGGACTCCCGGTCGCCGAGGTCGATGTTGACGAGCGCCTTGAGCCGGCCGGGACGCGAGCTCAGCACCGCGACGCGCTGGCCGAGGTAGACCGCCTCCTCGATGCCGTGCGTGATGAAGACGACCGTGGTGCCGGTGGCCCGCCAGATCCGCACGAGCTCGTCCTGCAGCTGCTCGCGGGTCTGCGCGTCCAGGGCTGCGAACGGCTCGTCCATGAGCAGGATGCCGGGCTGGTAGGCGAGGCTGCGGGCGATCGCCACCCGCTGCTTCATCCCTCCCGACAGCTCGTGGGGATAGCGGTCCTCGAAGCCCTCCAGGCCGACCAGCTCGAGGTTCTCCCTCGCACGCTCGATGCGCTCACGTCGGCCGAGCCCCTGCTGCTCGAGAGCGAAGGTGACGTTGGTCAGGGTGGTGCGCCAGGGGAAGAGGGCGTACTGCTGGAAGACGATCCCGCGGTCGAGCCCCGGGCCGGTCACCTCGCGTCCCTCGACGAGGACGCTCCCACGTGTCGGTCGACTGAGCCCTCCGAGGAGGTCCAGCAGGGTGGTCTTGCCCGACCCGCTGGGGCCGACCAGGGTCAGGAACTCACCGCGCGGCACGTCCAGCGACACGTCCTCGAGCGCCACCAGGGTGCGCGCCCGCGGCTGCTCGCGGGTGGGCCGCAGCGCAAACTCCTTGGTCACCCCCTTGAGCTCGATGTGGGCGCTCATGATGCGTCCTGGGCGAGCTGGTTGAACTCGTTGGTGTAGAGCTTGCTCGGCTGGAGCTCGCCCTTCGTGACGATCCCGCTGTCGACCAGCCACGGCTCCCATCGGGTGAAGTCCTCGTCGGTGATCACGCCGCCCTTGCTGGGGATCCCGACGCTCTTCCAGTACTTGAGGTTGTCGGTCTTCTCGTTGCGGCCGCGCTTCTCGATGATGCTCGTGAACCGGGCGATGACCTCCGCGCGAGGGGTGGTGCGCTCCCACTCGATGGCCTTCGCGACCCCAGTGACGAACTCCTTGGCAGCGGCGGGGTTCTTCGCGATGAAGTCGTCACGCAGCACGTACTGCCCGCCGTTGAAGGCGCCGAAGAGGGCGTAGTCGCTGAAGAGCGAGCGCAGCCCACCCGTGGCGATGGCGTGGTCCTGGAGCACCCCGGAGAGCGTGCCCACGTCGACCTGCCCGCGACGGACGGCCAGCTCGGTGTCGTTCGGCGGCAGCGGCACGAGCTGGACGCGGTCGATCTCCCGTGGCGTCAGCCCGTTCTTCTTGAGGTAGGTGTCGATCACGGCCTCGGCGTGCGCGCCGAGGGTGTTGACCGCGATCTTCTTGCCGATCAGGTCCCGCGGGGTCCGGATCGGGCTGTCCTCCTTGACGTAGAAGCCGTTGAAGGACTTGGCGTCCTCGCCGTAGTAGTTGACGACTGCCTTGACCGGCGCACCGGCCTTGATCAGCTTGACCACCGCACCGGAGAAGGCGCCGCCCACGTCGGTCTGGCCGGTGGCCGCCGACTGGATGTCCTGGGGACCGCTGGTCGTGTTGCCGACCCACCTGAGCTTCACCGTCGGGAAGTACCCAAGGTCGGCCGCGAGCTCGGGCAGCCCGACCAGGTTGGCCGAGCCCTGGTAGCGGATCGTCACCGGCCCCTTGCCGTCCGTGCTGGCCTCGCTCGAGGGGAGGGCGCAACCGCCGACGAGGCCGAGGGGGAGCAGCGTGGATACCGCCGCCACGAGGGGACGACGCCGTGATGGACGAGTCGTGGCGCGCATCAGGCCACCGCCTCACGCGGCTCGGCACCCGCGGACACGAGCGAACGGCCCGCGACCGTGTCGAGGAAGACGGCGGTCACCTCGCGAAGAGGACGGTGGGCCACCTCGTCGATGAGCACCTCTCCGCCCTCCACCAAGGTGATGTGGTCCGCGAGGACAAACCAGCCGGGGGTGATGCTGCTCGGAGCGAGGCTGGCCAGCACCGGGCGCAGGGCGTAGTCGACGACGAGCACATGAGCCGGGGTGCCGCCGGTCGCCACGGGCAGGACGACCTTGCCGCGCAGGGCGAACTGCGGGAGGAGGTCGAGGAAGGTCTTGAGCAGACCACCGTAGGCCGCCTTGTACACCGGGGTCGAGACCACGACTGCGTCGGCGGCCTCGAGGGCCGCGACTGCCCGGGCGATGTCAGGGTCGTGGGCGTTGCCGCGAAGGAGCGGCTCGGCAGGCAGGTCACGCAGGACGACTGGGACCACGACGTGGCCGGCTCGCTGCAGCTGGCGGGCGATGTCAGCGAGCACGGCATCGGTCTTGGACGTTCGGTTGGGACTGCTGGAGATGGTGGCTATGACAGCCATGGGAAGGTCCTTTCGGGCAGGGGGCAGCACCGTCCCTGCGTCTGGACGCGCAGAGCGGTTGTGGGAGAACAGGATTCGTCAGCGACCGTCGTCTGGTTGCGACGACGGGCTAAGGGAGTCGAGGGGACGCGTCAGGGGTGACAGAGCGCGCTGGAGACCCTGAGCAGGTCGACGTGCCTGCGCAGGACACGGTGGCACGAGCGATCGGCTCGGTGCCTGGATCCGTTGTCCTTCATGGGTTTCCGTCCTCGTGGAGGCCCGAGAGCCTTGCGCTTGCGACAGTCGTGCGACTGTCGCCAGGTCCTCACCCGGAGCACCCCGCCGCGAGTGGGAGGGTTGCCGTCCAGCAAGCCGGGGCTGTGCGCTGGAACTCGTGACCTGGGATGAAGGTAGCCGTTCAGGTATTACCTATCAAATCAGTAGGATATGGCTCTCGCATGCTGGGACGGAGAAGGGCGCCCACGCACGAAATCCCGTGCGTGGACGCCCTTTTCAAGCCTCGCTGGCTCAGTCGGTGCTGATCTCGATGGCGATCTTGCCGCGCACGTGACCGGTCTGGCTCAGCTCGAACGCCTTGGTCGCGTCGGCCAGCTGGAACACCTCCGCCACGGGCACGGTCAGCTTGCCGTCGTCGGCGAGGTCGCCCAGAGCGGTCAGGTCCTCCGCGTTGGGACGCACCCAGGCAGAGATGCCACCGGCCTCGGCCACCGTCCCGTCGGCGATGGACCCGTGTCGGCCACCGTCCTTGAGGACAGCGCGAGTGGTCTCCAGCACGCCACCGACGAAGTCGGCCACGACGTCGACGCCGTCGGGCGCGAGCTCGCGCACGCGCTCGGCCAGCCCCTCGGCATACGACACCGGCTCGACACCCAGCCCGCGCAGGAACTCGTGGTTGCCCTCGGAGGCGGTGCCGATCACGCGCGCGCCGAGCGCACGGGCGATCTGCACGGCGAAGAGCCCGACCCCGCCGGCGGCGGCGTGGACCAGTACGGTCTCGCCTTCCTTGAGCCCCAACCGCGCCAGCAGCTGGTATGCCGTGAGGCCGGCGAGCGGGAGGCCGGCGGCCTGGTGCCAGTCCAGCGATTTCGGCTTGCGAGCGACGGTGCGCACGGGTGCGGTGACGAGCTCGGCGAACGTGCCGCCCTGCACCCAGTCCTTGCGGGCGTAGGCGATCACCTCGTCGCCGACCGACCACTCGGGGGTGTCGAGACCGACGGCCTCGACCACTCCGGCGACGTCCCAGCCCGGGATCGCGGGGAAGCCCACCACCATCAGTCCGTCGAGGTAGCCCTTGGCCACCTTCCAGTCAACGGGGTTCACACTCGCGCTGCGGACGCGGATCAGCACCTCACCCGGACCGACCTTGGGGTCGGCCACATCGGTGAGCTGGAGGGTGTCGGGGTCGCCGTACTCGGCGTAGGTGATTGCCTTCATGCCCAGCGCAACTTCGTTGCACACGCGGCTATTCCGCTGGTGCACTCCGGTGTGAGTTAGCCCTCTCGATCGGCTATGATCCTGCAGTCGCGACGGTCACCCGGGCTTCGGCACGAGGCCGCCGCGATCGCATGTCCGCCGCCACGGACGTGCGATACGGCCAGGTAGCTCAGTTGGTACGAGCGTCCGACTGAAAATCGGAAGGTCGGCGGTTCGACCCCGCCCCTGGCCACCAACAAAACCGCAGGTCACAGCGTTGCTGGGCCCGCGGTTTCTGGTCTCTTGAGCACGTTGACAGCAGTAGTTGACAGCAACGCGCCCGGACGCGCGTCACGACAACCGCTCCCCGAGCAGCCTGAGCGCCTTCCGCTTCTCCTCCAGCGAGGTATGTGCGTAGATCGTCATCGTCACGTCGATGGCGCTGTGCCCGACGATCTGCTGAACGATGTGCGGGGGTACCCCCTCGGTCAGGAGCAAGGTCACACAGGTGTGCCGCAGGTCGTGGAATCGAGGCAAGGGCTCGTCGACGACTTGGCGGACGCGGTACCAGTTCCGGCGCAGGTTGTCGGGTTCCATGGGTGTGCCGACCCTGGAGGCAAACACAATGCCGGTGTCTTGCCACGCCGCGCCAGTCGCCAACCGCTCCTTGCCCTGAGCCACCTTGTGTGCGCGAAGGGCGTCGACGACTTGGGACGGCAGGGGGACGGTGCGGCGCGAGTAGCGCGTCTTGGGCGGCAAGACCTGGATCCGCCCGTCGACGCGCTGGAGGGTCTGCATGATCTGGAGTGTCTCGGCCTCTAGGTCGACGTGCTCCCATTGCAGGCCCAGCAGTTCCCCGCGGCGCAAGCCCAGATAGACCGCGGCAACGAAGAGTGCATGCAGCCGATCCGATTTCGCGGCCTCTAGGAGCTTCTTTGCTTCATCGGGCGATAGTGAGCGGCCCACGTGTTCGACCGGCGCTGGGACTTGGACGAGCTTGGCGACGTTACGCGGGATCAACTCCTCTCGCATTGCGTATTGCAGGCCGGCGCGGAGCACGGCATGAACGCGCTGCACACTACGGCGGCGTAGACCGGTCCCGGCCAGGTCCTGGCACATGAACCGGACGTCTCTCACCGTAAGGGCCCGCAGCTTCTTCTTGCCGATGCGCGGGGCGATATGTAGTCGCACCGCAAGCTCGTAGCCCTGGTATGTCTTCGGGGCGAGGTTGGGCTTCACGACGGTTGCGAGCCAGTGCTCCAGATAACTCTGGACGGTCCAGTTCTCAACGGAGACGCGCACGCCTCTGTCGAGGTCCCGCTCGAGGGCCACGAGCTTCTCCTTCGCCTGGGCACGGGTGTTGCCGTAGACGAAGACGCGCTTGCGTCCTCCCGTGTTCGTGTGGGCGTAGGTCGCGCCCACCCAGCGGCCATCCTTTCGGCGGTACACGGACCCCTCCCCGTTGGCCCGCCGGGTCATGCCGACTCCTCGACAAGGCGGTCGACCATCTCCTGGCATGCCTGCACCGGTACGAGGCGGCGGCGGCCGATCTTGACCGATGTCAGGATTCGCATCCGGATCAGGTCATAGATCGTGGATCGGGTCACCCCAAGGACTTCGGCAGCCTCCTCGGGGCTCAGCAGCAGTTTCTCCATCGTCATCCTCCCTTCCGCTTCTAGAGGCTGGGTCCCAGGTCCGACGAGGACATTTGAGGAACCTGCGAGGGATGCATGAGGGCCACGTTCGCCTGGAGGAAACGGTCCCCGGCTTCATGCCAGGCGTGCATGAGGTCGCTGATGTCGTTCAGCGTGGCGGGGATGTGCCGGCCGTGCTTGCGTTCGCTGAGGCGGTCCGGCGCCGGGGTGAGCGAGCGGGTTGGGGCGAACAGCAGCCCGGAGCAGGCGAGCCGTTCGGGGAGTGTGCGAACGCTGATGAGCTGACGGCTCAGGTGGCTGGTAGCGCGCAGCAGGTCGGTCATGGCGGCGTCACGGTCGGCGCCGTCCAGCCGCGCTGCGCCGAGCCGGAGGGGTTCGAGGGCCTCATGCAGGGCGCGGCTGGCGTCGACGAACGCGTGGGCTGGACGGGTGAGGGTCGACGCGCCGGCCGGCCATGCCTGGTCGACGTCGATCAGTGCCGTCACGGCCTCCCGGAGCCCGGTTGGGTCCTGACCGGCCCATGACCGCATATTCCCGGCAAAGGCGAGTTCTTCGATCGTGGCGAGCAGGTGGGTTCCCTGGCGGGTGAGGGTTCGCAAGCTGTCGAGGCTGGGGACTGCGGCGTGCAGCTCGGTCTCGGACGTGCGCGCCCACTGCGCCACCACCCGGTCGAGACTCCCGCCGGGGCTGTCGGGTGCGGCTTGGGCATGGGTTGCGGCGACCTCGTGAAGCCACCGGGCGACGGCGGAGCGGCCGGTGGTGAGTGAGTCGAGGAAGCCTTCGGCGTGCAGGCCCACCGTCATCGGGCGTTCGGTGTTGGCGAGAGGGACGGAAGCCATCGTGTGGTGGGCGGCGAGGGCGGCGATGGCCAGGACTCGTCGGGTGGTGTCGGTGAGCCCGTCGATGTCGTCATGGGTTCGGTCGAGCCCGGGGTGGCCGTGGAGCAGGTCTGCGAGTGCGCCGAAGGTGCACGTCAGCCGGGCCATGGGGTGCGGATCGGTGATCTGCGGGAGGGTCTCGACGTCGAGGGCGGGCAGCTCGTGCCCGTCTGTGGCCGGGGTGGGGATCGACTGCAGATGCTGCCGGCGTGTGGAAGCCGCTGCCTGGCGTTCGAAGTGGTCACGGATGGTTGGCTGCGGTTCGGAGTGGGGCATCCGCACCGGACCGGTGAGCGGTTGCGGGTACTGGTCGATCAGGGCTCGCAGTGCGGTGTGTTCCTTCGGGACACAGATCCCGTGCTCCCCGAGCATCTCGGTCAGGAGCCGGTGCAGCGTCACGTCGAACGCCGCCCAGTGCTGCAAGGTCACCGGCCTCTGGTCCCGGCGCAGGGCGCGGCTGAGCAGCTCGGCGCGGGCGAGGAGGTCCGCGGCGGTCGTGGTGCTCATGGCGTCCCCGTCTGTTGCGACTGGGTGCGGGCGATGCGGGCGAGTTCGTGGACGTGCCAGGCGCACAGCGGAAGGTCCGCTGGTCCGTCGAAGGGGTCGATGGTGTCCAGGGCGGTGATCGCGGCGAGCAGGTGGTGGACCAGCCGGGCCGCCCGCGGCGGGATGGGGTCGGTGGGTCGGCTGGGCGGGGGTAGGGTCGCGGCGGCGAGCTCGACCTGGGCGGCGAACGTGTGGCCCGCGACGGGGTCGCCGGCTCGGGCTCGGGCGGCGGCGGCGGCCGCGGCGAGGTGCCGGTGGGCGAGGTCGATGAGGTCTTGGGCGCGGGTCGTGGTGGTGTGCATGTGGGTCTCCTTCAGAGTTGGGGGCGCAGCGGCTCGTGCTGCTGCGCTGGGTCGGGGCGGTGGTGGCGTTCGGGCTGATAGGCCGGGTGGCGGGCGCGGGCGAGCAGGTCACCGAGCGCGTTGGGGCCGTGGTCGGCGATCCAGTCCGCGGGGTCGCGCCCGTCGGGGAGGTCGACCAGGCGGACCGGGTGGCTGAGGCGGCCGTGCAGGAGCTGGACCCAGCGGGCGGCGCCTTCGCGGCCGGCGGTGTCCCCGTCGAGGGCGACCAGCACCGGCCGTCCTTGTGAGAGGGCGGCGACTCGGTCGGCCTGGGTGGGGGTGACCGCTACTCCGGCGGCGGTGCAAGCCATCACGGGGATCCGGGTCGCGGCCGCGGCGGCGGTGACGGCGAGAGCGTCCAAGGGGCCTTCGACGACTAGGACGGTTGCGTTCGTCGGGGTCAGTGGTTGCGGGCTGTAGAGCATCGTGGCCTTGTCGAAGACCGCGGTCCGCGTGGGGTTGCGGTACTTAGGTGCGCGCGGGTCGCCGGTGGTGTCGCGGCCCAGGAACCCGGTGATGTGCCCTGCCTCGTCGCGCACCGGTACGACGAGCCGTCCCCGCATGGTGTCGATGAGGGTGCCGCGGCGGGTGGCGTGAGCGAGGTCGAGCGCCACCAGCTCGTCGGTGGTGACGCCCCGTCGGGCCAGGTGGTTGGTCAGGCTGGCCCACGCGGTCCCGGTGTGCCCGACCAGCCGGCCGCCCAGCACGGTCTCGGCCGGGTGCAGGTCGATGCCGCGGTAATGACGCAGGTAGGCCAGGGCGAACTCGTGGTTCACCGGGCGGGTCCAGTGTTGCCACGCAAGGAGATTCACGGCATACGCCCGCTCAACGGGCACGTCCACGGAACGGTGACGGGTCGCCGGGTTCTGCGCGGCCGGAGGGATGGTCGGTGCGGTGGGTGCGTGGTCCAGGTGCTCGACCGCCTCACGGAAACTCAAGCCGCGCAGCCGGGCGACGTACTCGATGACGTCGCCGGAGGCGCCGCAGCCGAAGCAGTGGAACCGGTCCGGGACGCCGCCCACGGACAGGGACGCGGTGGGGTCGTCGTGGAACGGGCAGCAGCCCATCAGCGATCGCCCGGCCGGGTGCAGTTCGACACCGGAGGTCGCGACGACGTCCTCGATCCGGTGCCGGGCCCGGAGCTGGTCGACGTCGACCCGGGCCGTCGACGTTGCGTGGCCGGTCACAGCTCGGCTCCCCTGCTCGGGACCGCGCGCTGGCAGGCTTCACGCGCCAGGTCGCGGTCGACGCAGGCGGCGATAACGGCGTACTCGTCCCACAGCTGGTCGTAGGCGTAGAGCAGCCCCACGTGGCGGCCAGGGTCGCGGCGCCACGAGATGGGGATCGACCGGTTCGGGCCGAGCGAGCTGGCCAGGTCCTCATCGGTGCCGACACGGCCGTGCCGTGCCTGGAAGGTGCGCGGACCCACCCAGTCCAACCCCAGCCGCCCTGTGCCGGCGTGGCCGGCGGCCTGCAGCGCGAGCTGGAGCAGCTGGGGCGCGTCACACCCGTCGCTGGTGAGCGCGTCGGTCAATAGGTGCCGCACCTGGTCCGGGTCTCGGCGGGTCCCCTTGGTGAGGGTGAGGGCGACCACGGTGAGGCAGGTGTCGCGGATCCCCAGCTGGTACTCGTGATCCGCGGTGTCGCGGACCTGCTCCTGGGCCATGGCGGCCAGTTGGAGCAGCAGCGCCTCGTACGGGTGTTGCTCGTCCTGTCCCAGCAGCGTGTCGGGTTCCATGTGCCGCGTGCCTTCCCGCGCGAGCCGGTGCCGCGCCTATGGAAGGGTTACGGCCCGCTGGGGGCACCACCGGCAGCCTGAGACGCCGGAGGCTCAAGAATGGGTCGCTCGGGATCGGGTCGGTGCTCGCGGGCAGTGCACTGTGTCAGCGCGGCCAGGTCGCGCAGGAACGCGAGGGCGTCACGCAGGGCGCGGAGCCAGTCGATAGCGGCTGTGGGGGGTGCCGTTCCGACATAGGCGCCGCGCTCGTAGTCCCGCAGTGCCGCGAGGACCTCGACCATGCCGCTGTGGCGGTCCCAGCACGGCGGCAGCGTGCGCACGTCCAGGGCGAAGCGGCGAGCGAGCGTGTCCACCCACGGCGCCAGGTCATCCAGCAGCCTGTCGCGGGCGGCTGGGGTGAGGGTGGGCACGTGCACCGGACCGCCGACGAAGGGGTTCCGCGACGGGCCAGCCGGCAGGCCGGCATACCCCTCCGTGGGCGTCCCGGTCACGACGACAACGACACTGGATGCCGCGGCATGGAGCGGGCCTGGGCCTCGGTGGCGTCCCGGTCCGCCTCGAGCAGGCGGGCGTCGCGGCGGCGGGTCCACGGGTGCAGGGTCAGGGCGATGGCTGGCGCGGCCCGCATGAGCAGGATCGCGGTGCCGAACGCCAGGGTCCGCAGCTGCGCCGGCTCCAGGATCGGGACCGTCGTGGTGGATGTGGAGGTGGTGCGGCGGCCGTCGCCGCCGCGGCTGGTCGAGGTGGTGGCGCGTTCGCGTTGCCCGATCAGCCTGGATAGGTCGTCCAGGTCGCGGGCGTTGGAGCCGCCGCCGAGGATGACCTTGACGACCGCAGCGTCCCAGATAGCCGACGCGGCGTGCTCACCCCACACGTGCCGCGCCTGCGCCAGCGACTGCAGCACCACGATGGTCGAGATGCCGGTGCCGCCGCCCTCGGACATCAGCGCCGGCAGCGACGGCAGCGGATAGTTCGCGGCCTCGTCCAGCACCAGCGACAACGGCGGATCCAGACGAGCACCCGGCGAGGCGGCGGCCCGGCGGCGGGCCGCCTCCACAAGGTCCTCGACGAACGCGGCCACGATCCCCGCCGTCGCCGAGGCTCCGGTGGAGGTGCCCAGCAGGTACACGGTGCCCTTGCCGCGCAGGAACACCTCGGGGTCGAACTGCTCCCCCCGCCCAGGCGACAGGGCCTCCAGCACCGTCGGGTCACCGAGGGCGGAGAACGCGATGGCGACCATCGCCCAGATCGAGTCCCGCTGCCTCGGGTCGGCCGCCAGGATCGCCTCCAAGGCCTCGCTCCACGCGTCCGCCGCCTCGGGGTGGTTGGTCAGGATACGGACCGCGTCGTGGGCCTTCAACGCGGACAGGGACCACCGGTACACCTCGCGCGTGGACCGATCCCCCAAGGCGGCTGCGTGCAGCAGGCAGCGAACCGCCTGCTCCGCCGAGGCCTGCCAAAAGTTCGCGTCCGTGGTGCCGTCCGCGGCGCCGGCCGTGAGCGCCTTGGCGCGGATCATCGCCACATGCGGGTCCTGACAGCCCCGGATCGGTGACCACCGGGTCGCGGTCGGTATGCCGCGGGCCAAACCTTGGGGGTCGAACACGGCCACCGGACCAGTCGCCGCCCGGCGGCGCAGCGTCACAGACAGGTTGTCGGGGCGGGTGCTCGTGGTCACCACCGCACCCGGCGCGTCCAAGATCAACGGGATCGCCAAATGCAGACCCTTGCCAGACCGCGGCGGACCCAACACCACCACCGAGTCCTCAATCGAGGCGAAACACTCCACCCCCTTCGCCACTCCGATCCGGTACCCCACATCGCCAGGCGCCGGGCGCTGGACGGCCGGCCGCAGGGCCCGACCGCGCCGGATCAGCTGACGGCGACCCGCGACCCTCACCACCTCGCGCCGGCCGGCGCAATCCCGCTCGACATCACCACGCGCCCGGCCCCCTCTTCGTGGGCGGACGCGCCCGGCGCCCAACATCAACGAGAAGCCCACCAGCCCGCACAACAGCGCCACCATCGGCCGCCCACCGACCTCCGATGCCGCCAATCCGAATCCGTCCACGTCGCCTCCAGCGTTGATGGGTCTGGAGAGGAAACGCCGGCGACGGGGCACGATCGAGACCCTGCCACCCACCCAGGGGCATGACTCTCGTGCGGTGGGGCACCCATCAAGGCGCGACCATGCGCACGGTTGCGGCCGATCGCGCCTTCTGCTGGTCGGGATCAGCGCAAGCTTGCAGGCGTAACCTGTGCGCCGTCGGGCGTGCAGAGAGGGAAACACGTTTGTGAAGATCCGGTGCGTCGCCGATTTCGCATCAGATCAGAGGCGGCTATCAGACGATTCAAGTAGACCAGTACCCAAACGGCCCGATTCCCATAACAACGACGCGTTGCCAAACCTGAATTCAGAGAAGAATCTCGGCGCCTGGGCGGGTCAAAATGCGACCCGCAGTGCAATTCCGACCCCCACGCATGATCGACTCGACGAGCTTGACACCGACAGAGTCACCAACGACCGCAACCGCGCGGTACGGCCAGGCCACCAAACGATCCCCTTGATGTCCGGAGTGCTCGTCGGATAATCCGCCAGGTTCGCAGCGAGGCCCGCCCTGCAGCTCCCGGCCACGGCGGAATGCCGCACTCTGCCCGGCCCGTGAACCTGCTCGGCTCGCGGTCTACTGAGCCGCGTCGTATGCCTTCAGAACATCCGCACTGATCCGGCCCCGGTCGCTCACTTGATGACCATTGTTCTTCGCCCATTTCCGCACGGCCGCAAGGTCAGTACGTGACTTTGCTCGAGATGACGAGCGAACGGCCTTGGCACGACGGCTTCCCCGGCCCTGCTCGGTGGCCTTAGCGATGTAGGGCTTGAGGGCCTTCTCCAGGGCTGCGCGGTTCTTCGCGCTGAGATCGATCACCCAGCTCCTGCCGTTAAGGCTGAATGAGACCTCTTTCGCGTTGGTCGAACCGTCGAGGTCATCGGTGATGGTTACCGTCGTCTGCTTGGCCATGGAGAGAATGATTGCGCCTATCGGCTGAGATTGCTAATCAACGACGACAATTTGCTGCTGCCGCAGCCGGCGCTTCGTATTGGTTTCGAGACGTCACCAACGCGTCCACTCCAAGTAGTCGGCGCGGTCCCTGCCGACGATGCCATCTCGTCGAGGACTCTCCTGACCCGGGCCTAGCCGTAATGCGGCGGATTGACGCACCATCACGCCCTTGTCTCGTCGCCCAAACGGACGCTTACTCCTCGCCGCTCTGCTTGGGCCCGCTCGTCCCGAATGTCGATGTCTTCGCGGCCGTCAGGCTTGGGTCATCGGTGTGCTCATTGAAGCCTGGGCCTACCTCACGAGCCCCACCTTGGTCCGCCGAGGTGCCTGCTTCGGTGTTGTTCAATGCACGCCAGTCGTGTCGTATCCGGAGGACATCTGCAACGAAGGTAATGACGAAGAAGGTCCAGGCCACGATTAGCAGCCATCGCTCAAGTTCCCCGCCGCTGGTGACGAGGAACGTCAGTGACAGAACCGGGTAGGGGACGCCGCCGAGCAGGAGCCGCAATTTCGGTGGGACCAGTCGACGGAGGTTCCCAAAGTGGGCTGTGGCGTGCGGGTAGAGGATCGCCACGGCCAGCACCGCCATACATGCGCCAATGAACTTGTTGGCTCCAGCATCAGTCCCGAGCGCCACGCCCAGAAGGGCGACGAACTCGCCTAGGACGCCCGCGAGCAGTGCACTAAGAATCAGCCCGGAATGGCCCGGCCGCGTGCGTCGATTCACCGGGTCTGCGAGGAGCGCAAGCACCAGCACCGGGATTATTTGCGTAGCCGCATCGACGAACGCCTGACTTTTCTCCTCCATGGCGCGGAGTGTAGCCACGAGGCGATGCCGCCCGCCCCAATCGGCGCACCGTCGCTGGCCCCGGCTCTTGAACAAAACGCGGAGGTCCTCCTCAAGAGTTGGACGATGACACAAGCGCTGCCTAGGTGAGAGGTCGTCGTTATCGCGTTGCCCTTGGGTACCGGTGTTGGGTGGGCACGCTTCCTGGCGTCCGTCTTAAGCAGCGTTGCCAACGAAGACGAGCAATGCCCTGCCATGCTGGTCGTCATGCTCGAGCGAATCAGCGGCTACCTGCGGCGTGACGTGTTACATGCCGTGCCTGTCCCGGCCAGGGTCGTCTATTTGGTGGCCACCGGGTCGGCCTCCGGATTCGAGAAGGCAGTCAGGACGGCCTCGAGCCGTTGGGCCGGGGTCACGGAACCCATCGTTCCCATATCGCGAACTGGAAGGTTGGCGCCGTGGTACTCGCAAGTCATCGAGCTGGCGGCGGTGCAATGCCTCGTCAACATCGACCTCCCGGACGACGTGGCTCAACGGGCGGCAGCACGCACGGGCCTTCCCTGCATTCAACTCAGGGATATCGACAGGTTTGGTGCACCGTCGTCTTGGACCGTGTCCTCACCGGACATCGTTGCCCCTGATCTCGAATCCGCACGCGTAACAAGACCTAACGGTCGGCTATGGGAACTTGTGGCCTGTGGTGGACTGACTATGGTCGACTCCCAAGCCGCGGCTCATCAGGGCGTCGAGCTGGCGGATTCGATCACTGAGGACTTCTCTTTCAGGTACCAACTCGCGGGGCACACCCTTTTGGAACGTGGCTGTGGGCAATTCGGCATTCATTCGGCCTCGGGCGGGCTCATGGTTACGCCGGTGCTCATGTACATCGCCCGCCCGAACAACCTGCGCGATTGCTGGTGGTTCTGGAACCTTCGTGCCCTCGGCTCTCGAAACGGCTTGGGCAAGGTTGTAATCCTTGTGCCAGACGTAGATGTTGGTTCATGGCTTTCCATTGCAGCCCAAGTGCAGTCGCTAGTGGGGACTCAAGGCGAGACGCGCCCTAGCGTGGCGCTCGCACGCCACCCTGGCTGCACCCCCGAAAGAGCGCATCGAATAGCCGGAGCTCTCGGGATGAAGCCGCTCGAAGGCTCCAAGTGGACCGGCAAAATGACGCCCGCATCCGTCGCGACCCCAGTCACCTATCGCCAGGTACCGGATCTCCGCGAGTTTCTCGTATTCGAACGCGAATACTCGGCGGGCCAAAGCAGCAGCGAGATGCTCGTCACCACCGGCGAGGCAACCCAAGTCTCCATCACGTCTCCCGCTGGATACGCAGGCCGCGGCTCGGTACTGCTGCGACTCTGGAGCCCCTCGATCCGGCGTTACCCCCGGCGCACCTTTGTCGCAGAACTCATCCTCCCCAATGCCACCTGGGAGAAGTCCAATCTAGAGATCCGAACCCTCGCCTCGCTAGCCTGGAACCTGAACCTGAGCCTTCCGTCCATGGACGACGTCGTGGAGCGAGCTCTCGCTGTCAGAACCAGGGCGAATTCACCCTCCACGCCAGGGTTATTGGCGGAGGCAATCGACAATCAAGCAAACGACGAACAGCTTCTCGCTCCAAGCGTGCTCGCCTGCGTAGGCGTGCTCAAGACGCCGCGATCGAAGGAGATCATGCGTACTCTGGCGAAGGTAATTTCGCAGGACGACATGCCGTCGGTAACAGAGTTCCTCGCAAATGTTGGAGGTCGGGTCGAGCGGAGGGCACAGACCGTCACACAGGTGACGTCCGCTGGCGTCGCGAACGCAGGAACAGCCCTTGAACTGTTAGCCGCGATCAATTGGGCTGAAAGGGGCTTGCTAATCCGATGCCAGCGATGCAAGGTGCGCAGCTTCGTCGAACTGCGGGCAGTCATCTCGCGCCCGACCTGCCCCGCATGCAACAAGCCGGAGGCATACGAAGCAGACCTAAGAGGGCCACTCATGCATTATCGATTGTCCGCGTTGATCGATCGCGCAGCAGATCAGGGTGTTACTACCCACATCGCGGCAGCGGCCGGCCTGCGCAAGTCCTTCCAACATGTGACCCTTGCCTTGGGTACCAACTTGGTCTTCCACGACGACACGAAGGCAGAGGCGGATCTGTTTGGTGTAATCGACGGCTCACTGGTCATGGGAGAAGTGAAAACCAAGGTCGCGGAGTTCACACGGCCCCAGATCCTCCGTGACATCGAGGTTGCGCGACGGCTAGACGTCGACACCTACGTCATGGCCGCCCCTGACGCCTTCAGCCCACAGCAACTCGAACTATGCCGCCGGCAGTGCGCCCGCTTCGGGCTGCGGGCGATCACGTTGCAGGGAGATGTCGTTTCAACGCTGTGAACTTCGCTCACTCCGGTCGCGCCGTTGCCCGGACTTTAGACATTGCTGACCGTGGCAGCTGCTTGCAACAGGACGAGCGGGGCCTTCAGTGGGTGAGCAGACGCGGCGTTAAGACGTGCGGCGCCGGCCCTTGTTGCTCTATGAATCGGCGACTAGCCCGTACTTCCTCGCGAGATCAAGCACGTGCGGGCAGGGCTGAGGATTGCCGCATACGGCGGACTTCGGCGGAGGGTAGCCAGCGCTCATTGGACCACCCGTCTTCCAATGAGCAAGAAGCAACTTGAGGTCCTCGTCTAGCTCGCTCAAGGATCGATTGACCTCGTCGTCGCTCCAAGCTTCGCCATCGGGGGGTGAGGCTGGCGCACCACTCTCTAGGCTGCTCCGCCGACTCGTGATCTCGTCATGGATGCGGTCATGTACGTCGACGTCGGCGGCTCCCATACGCCCTACCTTGTTTCTTCGCTCGTCCAAACGCAAGGCGGTGGAATACGGCGTACACGCCCGTGCGAGCTGGAGTTCGGTCTGCATCGGGAGAAACCCGACTCGCGCGCCACGGCTGTCATCGTGCTGGGCGGCCAAAATCGTCCGAAAGCACACATCCCGGCACCGCAAGTGACAGGCTACGGCAGATGGGACTGCTCTAGCGGGGGCGAGTCCGCCTACACCAGGGGAGAAACAGGCAGGTCATGGAGCAGGCCCCGGTCAGTGCCGCCGCGCTGCTGCTCGTGACCGTGCCGCCAGACGACGCGGGAGCGGCCACCGCTGACCGCTATTACTGGCAGGCAATGATGGCCACGGCCGACGTGCTGGCTTTGTACTTCGACGCTCTCGAAGGCGACGGCACGTTGCGAGCTGGAGCGGATTTCGTCGTCGTGTGCGAACACCATGAGGATTGGGCCATCATCCGGGGCTCCGACGCGGAGCTCGTGTCCGGTAAGCACCGCGAGGCCAGCATTCCACCGTTCGGCAGCATGCGGCAACTGCTGCTCGATGGAGGGGCGCTACACCTGTACCAGCGCTGGATGGCTCTGAGCAGGTCGCCGACGTGCCGGCTTGTCACCACGAGTGGTCTGACCGACATGGGGGCCAAGACGGGTCGAGTATGCGAGCGACTCCGCTCGGATCAAAATGCCGCTGACGAAGAGACCGTCGAAGTGATCTCACAGTTCCGCTCAACCGTCGCATCCATTCTGACGGTCGACGGTGTCGTCCCGGAACAGGAGTCGGAAGAAGACGCGCGGCGCTTTCTCGCCGGCCTGAGTCTCCAGGTCGGCGAGCCGAGGCGCGACCAGGTCCCCGACCTTGCCGCGCATCGCTACGGCGCACACGTGGCCGCTCGGCTCGGATCGGCCCATGCTGCCGCTGCCGTTTGGCGAGCGGTTCTCGCGCTTGTCGGGCCGCGCATGCGTGCAGCGGGCGAGCGGGTCGGAGGTCATCTGCCTACGCCGCTCGACATCGTCCATGATGAACCACTGGCGGCTCGACGACTCACGCTCCAGGACGTCGACTTTGCCGTGCGCTTCGCCCTCCGCCATACCGACGGCTACCAGCCCTTGCCGAGACTAATCATGGCCAACCCGATGGCGGTCAAGATGGTCAAAGGTGGATGCTCGGACAACGCAATCGAGCGCGCCGACGACCTGCGACTCCAGTATCGGCGGTACTGGCGGGCGCGACTGGGACAGCCTTCCGTGGTGGACCAGAGGGGAAAGGTGACCGACACCCTCAGACGGGTACTCGACGAAGTGACCGACGATGTCCGGGTCGAGGGTGCTGCCTGGGGGAGCAAGCTGTGGCGGGCCATCGACTCACGATTTCGTGAATTGGATGGGACACCCGAAGCCCATGGGCTCAGTGCGGAACTGATGCTGGGCGGTGTGTCGGATCTCGCCAACCTGTGCCGCGCCTGGTACTCGGATCGATTTGATGCGAAGGGCGCTCTCGCGCAACTCGTCGCCGACAGCGAAGGTGGCGCATCGTGACTTCTGAGTCCGAGCTCGTGGCGCGCCGAGCCGTCCTCGACGACTTGGCCTATCACCAAGCGAGAGTTCTGCTTCTCGTCAACGCGGTAGCGGCCGAACCTGGACATAACCGGAGGTTGGATGGGCTTACGAAGCTTGCCAAGCTGGACTTTCTCGTGCGCTATCCGGCTCTAGCCAGCGTCGTGCTCGACGAGTTGCCCGCCGGCGACAAGCGGATGCACATCGATGAGCACGAGCTAGCAGCGCCGACCGAAGTGGACGATCCGATGACTCGCTACAAGTTCGGACCTTGGGACGACCGGTACTACCCCGTGATTGGTGCCCTCGTTTCTCGCGGCCTTATTCGCTACGTCAAGGGGCGACGGGGAAGTGTCGCTCTTACTGCCACGACCGCCGGCAAGCGCCTTGCTGGCGAGCTGGCAGTTGACCCACTGTGGAGAACGGTGGCGGACCGGTGCCTGGCGGTCGCGCAAGCATCTACGGGGATGAGTGGGAATGCCGTCAAGGAGCGCATCTATGACCGACTGGCGGAGCTGATGGACCGTCCGCACAGACAGGTGATCTCATGACCGTCAGGTTCCGCGTCGACACGCTCCGGCTCGAGACGACGGCCGGGGATGTCACGTACGCCTTCGGGCGCGACCTAACCGTCCTCGCCGGACATACCGGCGTTGGTAAGACCACGCTGCTCGAGATCCTAAAGTTCGCCCTAGGAGGCGACGCGCTTCTGGCGCCCGTAGCGCGTCGCGATCTTGTCGATGTCCATGTCTCGCTGCGCATCGGTGACGCGCGGCTGCAGCTCTCACGGGCGCTCGATCCCGACCGGCGTCGAACGGTGCGTGTCGTCGATCTGGTTACTGCGGAACGACTGCCGGATTGCCAGACGTCGGGTGATGAGCGAACCCTTAACGAGCTGCTCATGACGGCCCTCGGCCTGGAGACGGGCCTAAAGGCTGCCGCGAGAGGTAAGCGCAGCACAAGCGCAGGTGCGCAGATCACGTTCAACGACGTGTTCAAGTACATGTATGTGCCGCAAGCGGAGATGAACCGCGACATCGCGGGGAGCCAAGATGGCTATTACGACCCCAAACGCAAGTCGGTCTTCGAGCTCATGTTCGGCATCACCACTGCAGACATGTTGCAGATGCGCTCTGAGATCAACCTCCTCAAGGGCCAGATTGACGCCGCTGAGCATGACGCGGGAGTCGTCGCCGAGTTCCTAGCGGCGACAGGCCTTACAAGCCGCTTCGAGGCAGAGGCAGCTTTCACTGACGCCCAGAATAGGGAGAGCGAGTCGCGGGCGACCCTTGCCTCGCTTCACGGCCAGGTGAGTAGCGTGATCGACCGCGAGTCTCAGGTTCTCCGGGATCTCCTCACCGACGCCGAACGGGCCCTGGCCGAGGCCCGTGAGCTCAGCACAGAACTCGCCCGCCAACGACAGGAATACGAGGCCGAAGGCCGTCGTATCGCTCAGGACATTGACCGGCTGGCTCGCGCCGAGGCTGCTGGGCTGCGACTGGCCAATATCGAGTTTGTGGTCTGTCCACGATGTACCCAGCGCCTCGACCAGCGCGACGTCCCGTCCGAACAATGCCCTGTTTGTCTCCAAGCCGACGTCATCGAAGGATTACCGGCAGCGAATCAGTACGAAGGCGAGCAGCTCCGCACCCAGCGGGACGAGATCCAGGACCAGTTGCGAATCATTGCCGCGCAAGCGGCGCAGTCCCGCACGGCTGAGGAGAACCGCGCCAGCCTCGTTTCGTCTCTGTCTCGCGAGATTGACGAGAGAACGAGCTCGCGCGTGACGCCTCGGCTCCAGGCGTACGCGGATGCCGCAGCGCGCGCTGAGCGTGCCGCCGCGGAGCAGGAATCCCTTGACCTCACGCTGCGTCAATGGGACCGGGCAGAGGACCTTTCGTTGGCAGCAGACGAGCTCGGTAAGAGACGGGGGCGCCTGCAGAAGGAGCTGCAGACTAAGGAGGGCGCCCTCGAACGCCGAAAAGATGAGCTCTTTGCCGACCTGGATCAAGAGTTCCAGCAGACCGTGTTCGACTTCGGTATCCCAAGCGTGGAGACCGCATCGATAAGCCGCACCACCTACCTTCCGCTCCTCAACGGCGGACCCTTTCAGGAAGCCAGTGCGGGGGGAGGGATCATCACAGCCACTCAGGTTGCCTACTGGCTAACACTACTGACTGTCGCTGGTCGTTGGCGTGACACGAGGCTGCCCGCTTTCCTCGTGCTCGATAGCCCTCGCATCGCCGTGAGCACCTCCGAGGACATCGCTGGGCAGATGTATCGTCGCTTTGTTACCCAGGTCGATGCCACGCCCGGACGGTTTCAGTTCATCGTTGCGGACAACGAGCTGCCAGCTGGGATCAAGCGAGACTTCGATGAGATCGCATTCTCGTACGACGAGCCAACAATAGGAACAATCCCGCACCCGGGTCCGGCCCACGTCAAGGCTTTGGCAGCGGACTTCATACCGTCCAGCGACGGTGGGTCGACCCCGTGATTCGTTCCAGCAGCGGTATACGGGCCGATCTTACGGATCCCGCAATCCAGATGTAGCCCGTGCACCAGCCTGGGCGGAGTGAGCCGCCCTTAGTGGGCGATAGGCAGCGGCTCGGCCTTTGGCCCGGTCGGGGCGGTAGGCCGCGGTCAACGCGCGCACCTTTTGCGACCATCAGTTCAAGACCCTGAAGTATCGGCCCCACTTCCCCGACCGGTCGGCGTGGGGGCTGCGGATTGATCTCACACCCCGAACGTAGGCACACGAAAATCAGCACTTGCATGATGTCGTTGATCGATGACATCTCTTGCGCCGGGGACCTGTCGGGCGCGTCCGTCATGGACCTTGTCCCTCAGTCCGCTGGGTCGGTGATGATCACGCGGGCCGGGGGCGGCAATGGGGGGCGCCCAACGAGGTGGTGCGCGACGAGGGCTGTGATGTGGGCGCTCCTAAACGGTTTCCTCACGTAGTGGTTGGCTCCGGCCAACAAGCCCGCATCGATCTCGAACTGCGACGTAGGTGCACTGAGCAGGATCACCGGAACGTCCGCAAGGTGGCGCTGGCGTCGGATCCACCAGCAGACTTCGATCCCACTGAGACCGGGCAGTTGCACGTCAAGGAGGACCACCCTCGGGTGGAGGTCGGCCAGTATTTGGATGGCCCGTCGTCCGTCCTCAACCATTACGGATGCAAGACCGACCATGCCCACAGCCGCCGACAGTGTGGCCCGAACGTTCGCATCATTGTCGGCGACTAGGGCGCAAGGCTGGCTGGGGGGACGCTGCGTCCCGGCCCCACCCGTTCGCCCGGCGTCAGGGCGGCTCATGGGCCATCAAGGACGAGAGCACCGTTCAGCCCTTTTGCAGTCTGCCCGCGGAGATGCGGCCCCAACGCATTCACAACCTATGGTCCCTAAACAGACTTCACATCACCCGCGGCAACCGGACGTCGTTGTACAACATTCCGTTGCTACTAAAGGCCCGGCTCGAAAGCGCGTCAGATTGTGACTATGTGGAATTAGACAGCGCAGCGACACGGTTACCGTGGGGTACCTCCTTCACCATCGTGTGAAGTGGCTCACACGACGACTCCGCGCACCCGATCCGCGAAAGCACGCTCGACCCCGCAGGCCATCGCGGCTCGAGTGGTCGCAGGGCACCGGGACTCATTGATGCGGCGCGACGAGAGGGCTGTGCTGGTTCGCCGATGATGTCGGTGGGCCGGCCGCGATGGCAAGACGGGCTCCCCGCTGCCGTAAACCGGTTCGCGCGGCCGAATGACGAGCTGCGCCGTGATCAACGCGAGCAAACTTCGACGTACGGCGGTGCGCTGGCTGGTCCTGCACGTGCGCAACGTAGTCGTCAATTTCGACGGAATCTCGGTTCAGTCCGGTGGCGCGCGGGCGCGCCAGGCCGAGCTCTGTCGCTCCGAGGGCTGATTCGCGCCCAGTGCTTGGGTCCAGACGAACCAGACCCCAAGCCCTGTCTGCCGACGGGACTGCGGGGCTGGGCGGCCTTGGACCGTGACCTGCCCTTCAGCGGCTGCGCGAACCGGCCGCTGCGACTCGGGTGTGCGTCCGACCGTCCGGTGAGGCCGCAAGTACGGAGCTGATCGGGTCGTCCGCCCTGGTGGAGGGATCTCGTGGGCGCGTGGGTTCGAACAGCGCGTCGGGCATCGCGACGGTCGCGACCAGCCCCCCGCTCACCAGCCGTCTGTACTGGACGGTCAGCGCGTGCCGGCGGGCGATCTCGCGGGTCACGACGAGACCGACGCCGCGGCCGGTCCTGATGTGATCGGCGCGCCCGGCGAGCATGTCGTTGAGATTGTCCAGAGCGGCGTCTGAGACTGCTGCTCCGCTGTCGCCGACCCTGAGCGTGGCTGGTGCAGTGGTCCCTGATGACGTGGGGCGTTCGCCGCGAACCCACACCCCGCCGGACCGCGAGGACACGGCCAGCGCGTTCTCGAGGAGGTCACCCAGCAGGTGCACGAGGTCGGATGCGACGCGTGTTTGCACGCGGCGGGTGGGGAAGGCGCCAACGGTGACTCGTTGGTAGCCGTTGACTTCCGAAACCGCAGCGCAGACGAGCTCGCTCAGCACCGTCGGCTCGTGAATGCTGCGGATGGTCGGAAGTCCGGCCAGGACGAGTGCGGCATTGCTGTTGCGGCGCAGTTGGGCGGCGAGGTGGTCCAGGCTGAACAGGCCAGCGAGTCGCTGGGGGTCCTCCTCGCGGAGCTGCAGCGCGTCCAGCACTTCATGCTGGCGGTCGACGAGCGCAGCGCCGCGTTCGGCCAGTGACGCGAAGAGGTCCGCGGTCTGCACTGCGCCGTCGCCAGACACGATCCTCAGAGCCTCAAAGACTGGGCGCCTCGCGCATGCAACGCCGGACGCGGGAGCGCCCTCGTGAACTGCCACCACGTACCCCTGCCCCTATCCGCCCGCATGGCTGTTTCATGCTGCTCGACGCGACCTACCGACCAGTGATTCGGGCCACGCGACGATCCCCGTTGAGGAGCGGGCGAAGGCAATGATTGCGGCAGCGAAAGGTAAAGGAACGGTAGGTCCACATTGTGGAGGTGGCTCACCGGCCACGGGCAGGCTGTGCAAACAGCGGGACCGGGGTGGATAGGGGTGTCAACACTGGGCCCAGGTCGAGTGCACGTTTCCTCGATGGCGCGCGCCCCGGCACGGACAACCATGTGCGGTCAGACGTGCCGGCCCACCTCCGGGCGCGGCGGCTCGGTTTTGAGCGTCAACCACACGCGGCAACACGGGTTCGCCAACGACCGAGGCGCCACGGCGTCGCCGGCCATCTCCAGCGTGCCCTGCGCCCGTCGTGGTGCCACGCAGCTGCCGCGGAGCCGGCCACTGTCAGTACGTTGTTGTCGGTGGCACCGTGTTTTCGAACTGGACCACTTCACGGGCACTGGACAGCGTGATCGCCTTGTCGGGACCGGCCGGGATGCCCTCGGCGCCTGCGACCTCGCGAAGCACGAACTGCCCCAACGGTACTTCATCGGACAGAGCGTGCCCCTTACCGTCGGTCGCGAAGGTCCCGCCAACCTGCGCGTTGGTTGCGGTGTCGAAGAGCGCGAACGTGAACCCGGAGAGCTCACCCTTGTGCGGGCCTGCGGTACTGCCGTCGAGCAGTTTCTTGCGTACGGCGACACGACCAGTCTTCGGCTTGCGCGACTTGGGGCTGGGCATGAACATGATGTCGCCGGCGGGGTGGTCGGTCGTGTCCGGCGGGACGAAGAAGAACCCGTGCCGGTTCACCTTGACCAGGCGCAGCAGACGGTCAGGTTGATTCGGACCACCTCGCGGGAATGCGGGGTTAACCATCCACCGGTTGAAGATGACGTCGAACGCATCCAAGGTGGACTGGAACGACGCGAAGTGCAGCCCTTGGACCAGGTGTCCGGCGGCGTCAGGTTCGAAGTACGGCAGGCCCCGACGGAAGATGCGTACCGCGTCGTGGAACTCGCCGCGCGGACCGCTCTTGCGCACGTGGGAGTCGACCGGTGGCAGGTCCCCGGTAAACGGGCCCTCGGTGCGGGCGTTGACCCTTTCTTGCGGAGCCTGGTCGAGCCGGCGGCCCTCCTTCGTGCGGCCGATTATGGCGTCCTGCTCAGCCGCTGGCATCGCAGCCATGGCGGCGACGTCCTGCTGAATCTTCAGGTACGCCAGGTAAGTGCCATCGTGCGCCCACCACGGCTCCTCGGGTAGCTGGTCCTGGTCGATGAACACGACGTCGGGCCGCTGCCTCTTCTCCTCGATGTTGCGGACCCCGTCGCGGTACCCGAACGGCTCGTCGTGGTTTGGGCGCTGGTACCCCCGTTCGAGCGCGACCGCTGCCACAGCCGGATCGGTGGCGACGCGGGCGATGAACCGGGCCGCGCACCCTTCGGACGTGGACACGACGTAGAACACCATGTCGGCCGGGACACCCTGCGAGCCGTCCACAACCGGTGGCGTTCTGAGCCCCGCCGGCACGTGGCTCACGTTGGCGAAGCGGGTGGTCCCGTCAGGCTTGGTGAAGAACGTGCCGGAGAACCCGGTGGCAACGGTCGCAACCCGGTCCGGGCCGAACTTTTGTGCGCGCAGCTGCTCGGTCGCATCCTGCACCGTGGCGAGGAACGATCGCACCGTGGCCTCGTCCAGCTCCGGGCGCAGGCTGATAAAGACGAACTGCCCTGTCGCATTCGGATTCGGCAGGACCGGATCCCTGCTCGGATACGGCAGGACCCCCCGCGCCCGCTTCAGGTCGTCTCGGCTTACGGTCTCCCCAGCCATGTGTCTCTTCTCCTCCATGGGTTTGGCCATTGCGCGTGGGGGCATCTCGTCCCCAGCTGCCAGTGACAGTACGGGCCACCTGCGACATCGTCCGGTCCGGCGACAACCGGCTAGGTGTCCATGAGGCAAACTGTCACCCACCGTCACCACCGCGTGCGCGATGCCGCGGCAGTGGTACGCCCCGACCCGGATCCCCGCGATCCGGGTTCCACGAACCCCTAAGACCACGTAGGCTGGCCGAAGCGAAGTGCGGTCGGGTTCAACGGATTTCGGCCCGAGAAGCCGGGAACCCGTTGCCTTTCAGCGTCATGCGTGCGTCGGTGTTGAAGATCCCGGACTCTCCGGCGGTGGGGGTGTGGCGCACGACGAAGGCGTGGTTACCAACCCGCCAAAGGCCTTCTCCTCGTTGGAGATCGGGGAGCTGGTCGCGTTCGGCGGTGGTGAGCCCGAGCTGGATAGCGGCGTGCGCGGCTTCGCTTACCTCTTGCTGGTAGACGATCTTGGTGGAGCAGTCGGCAAGCAACCCACGTGCGATGGCCCGGGCTGCGGAGCCGTGGTCGCCGACGGCGTCGAGGTCGGAGAGCCGGTGCACGATGAGCAGGTTCGCGATGCCGAGCCCGCGGGAGAGCTTCCACTGCGACTGCATCCGGGCGAGGAGGGCGGGCTGTCGCATGAGTCGCCAGGCTTCGTCGTAGATGACCCAGCGCTGCCCGCCGTGGGGGTCGGCGAGGGCTGCTTCCATCCACGCCGAGGCGCAGGTCATGAGCATGGCGATCATCTGGTCCGATCCCTGCACCCGGGACAGGTCGAGTGTGACCATGGGCAGGGTGGGGTCGAGTTCGACGGTGGAGGGTCCGTCGAACAGGCCCGCCAGGTCACCGGCTACGAGTCGGCGCAGCGCGTGCCCGAGGTGACGGCCGTCGCGCGCGAGCTCGTCGGCCGTAGCGCCGGGTACGGAGACGCAGGGTTCCAGCACGGCCTGAACCACCAGTGGGAGGGTCGGCTCCGCCGCAGCCTGGAGGGCAGAGTGTAGGGCGACGTCGAGGGCGGTGTGTTCGACGGCCTGCAGCAGCCGGCCGAGCGCTGACTCGGCCAGCGACCCGAGCAGGACCCGCCTGCGCAGCGTGGCTTGGTGCCGCCATTCCTCGTCGCTGGCCTGCGAGTTTCGGGGGCCGGGGTCGAGGGGGTTGAGCCGGTGGCGGGTGCCGCCGCCGAGCTGGATGGACGCTCCGCCGACCGCGGCGGCGACCGCAGTCCACTCCCCTTTGGGGTCGCAGGGCACGTACACGCGGCGGCCGAGGGCGATGGAGCGGGTGGCGATCGACTTGGCCAGGAACGACTTGCCCTTGCCGACGACGCCCGCCAGGACGCAGTTGGGGTTGGTGAGTACCCCGTTGCCGTACAGCACCCAGGGGTCGAAGCAGAAGCCGCCGCCGGACCAGGCGTCCTGCCCGATGTAGACGCCCTCCGAGCCGAGCCCTGCTTCGGCGAGGAACGGGTATGCGCCCGCGACCATGTCGGAGGTCGCGCGGTGGGCAGGGAGCCGGAACGGGCGCAGCGACCGGCCCGCCTCCGGTCCGGGCTCACCGCGGGCGGGCAGGTAGGCCACGGCGTCGGCGTCCGTCACCGTCTCGGGCGGCCGAGACTCCGGCCCCTTGCGTACGCGGGGCAGGGTGCCTTGCTTGCTCCGGGGCATACCTCGTCGCTCGCCGGCAGTGGAGTAGAAGGCGGCGGGCCGGGTCATCGGGCGACCTTCCGGGCCAGGGGCAGCGCGGCCGCGGTGAACGCGCGGGCCTGCTGCCCGAGCAGGCGCTGGGTTTCGCAGCCGGACTGGATCGCGGCGCGGGTGATCTCGGCGACCGCCGCCTCGAGCTCGTCCCGGGTGGGGGCGGTGATGGTGAGCATCCCGGTGAACCGGATGTCGGCGTGCCCAGCAACCAGAGCCCGTTCGCGGTCGAGGACGTCGGCGGCCTCGACGGAGTCGGACAGGTCGGCGAGCACACCCATTTTGGCCTTCTGGGCGGCGTCGGTGGCGTACTCGACCTTGGCGCGGCGGATGTCGCGCATGGCCTCCTCGACGGGGACCGGTTCGTAGCTAATCGACAGGGTCTTGCGGATGGCCGGCTGGAAGATGAGGGCGTGCAGGAAGAACGACGGTGCCGCGGTCTGGGGCCATTCTTTGACCCATAGCACGGCGGAGTAGGCGGTGTCGTGCCGCAGGTGGTCCCAGTGCTCGTCGACCGCGACCGGCCCAGCTGCCTCGAGGCGTGCGGGTGTGTGGTCGCCCGCGCCGTAGCGGGGGTCGTAGGCGGTGCGCAGCGTTGCGGCGAGGTCGGGCTCCCCCAGCCAGGTGTCGAGGATGAGGTCGGCGGCGCGCAGGTTGGCCTCCAAGGAGGTCATCTCCTGCTTCAGAAATGCCGCGGCTCCGCGTAGGCCGCGGCCGGACTGCCGGATGTGGGCGCCGGCCTTTCGCAGGTCGAGTGAGAGCGCGACCAGGGTGCGGTGGGTGGCGGCGGCGGGGACGACGGTCGTCATGAGCTGCTCGTACTCCCGCGCCGCCCAGCCGTCGGGATCCCCCGCGCGGTGGGTTTGCCACCAGCCGGTGATCCCGTGACCGGCGTCGGGCAGCGAGATCTCCAGGACCTGGACGCGGGTGCCGCCGGTGGCGGCGAGGTGAGCCAGGGCGCGGGACCAGCCGTGCACCCGGTGGGCCTGCTCGTCCGGTGAGAGCAGCACGAACGCGGGATGTCGCACGAGCGCGACCGCTGTGAGGGTGTGCTGGTGCGGGTCGTGCAGCATCGCGGTGCCGGTGTCGGGGTCGGGCAGGAACCGCAGCGCGGCCGCGTCGCCGGGTAGCGCCAGCGTGCCTGCGGGGCGGGGGTGTTCGGGGCGGGCGCGGTAGCGGGTCTGCCCGGTGCGGGCTCGCCACAGGTAGTGCAGCGCTGTGGGTGCGAGGTCGACGAGGGTCTTGCCGCGCCAGCGGACCAGCGCCGCGGCGGCCGCGCCTGCCCATAGCGGGGCGGTGAGCGCGGCACCGGTGGAGCCGGCCGCGAACAGGGCGACCACGAGCACAGCGACGGAGAGGCCAAGGCACACCAACCGGGGGGCGGAGAGCCCGAGGAGTATGCCGCGCTGGGGCAGCCGGGAGAAGCGGACCGCGGCGGGCGCAGCCGCGTCGCTGGGGCGGGTGTTGGTCAGGGTGTCGGTCATGCTCGTGCCTCACTGTCGAGGGGGCGGCGGCTGGTGCGGTGGCTGAGGCGATGGGCCTGCGTGAGGGTTCGGACCCGTGGGCGGGCTCGACGCGGGCGGTGTCGTGGAGTGGCGGGCGGCGGCTGGCCCGGTTGAGGCCGGGGGCGTGGCCGAGGCTGCGACTCGGCCGGGTTGCTCGCCGGCCCCAACCGGGCGGCTCTGGGCGGATCCGTCGCCGTGGGCCTCGACTGGGCGGGGTGAGTTGTCGAGGGCGCCAGACGCGTGGCCGCGTTTGGCCGGTGCACGGCCGCCGCCTCCGCCGGCCGCCATGCCGAGGGCGACACCGCCTGCGGCCCCGACCCCGGGGACGAGGGCGCGGGCGGTCGAGGTCAGGGCGACGACCTTGCGCGGGGCGCTGATCACGGCGCGGGCGCCGCTGGAGGAGTGGATGGCGCTGACGTGCGCGGCGTGCAGCGCCTCGCCGGCGAAGGTGCAGGTCTTGATCGCGATCCACGGGGCCAGGCCGCCCAGCAACAACACCAGGGCGCCGCCGACCATCTGGGTGGTGGCTTGGGTGGCGCCCCCGGAGGCTTGTCCGGCGCCGTCGAGGACGGCGACCCCGATGGACAGAATGATGACGAGCAGCAGCTTGCAGGCCACCATCGCGACGACGAACTCGATCCAGCGCCGCACCCAGGCTCGGGAGAAGTCCGCGACCGCGCCGGCGAACGCGATCGGCGCGAGCACGGCGGCGACGAGCAGCATCAGCTTGCGGGCGAGCATGGCCGCCCACACGATCACCACCGCGGCCAGGATCACCAGGGACAGCAGCAGCACGGTGGCCGGGTTCCCGGTACTGGACAGACGGACTGCGGTGAGCTTGGCACCTAGACCGGAGATGTTGGTGCCCATGGTGGCCTGGACGACGCCGGCGCTGAGCGCGTCGACCGCGGTCAGCAGGGCTTGGGTGGCTGCCAGGGCGAAGGTGGTGCCGATGGTCGCGACGACGAGTCCGCTCAGGGCGCGGCCGAGGGCGCCGGCTTCGCGGCGGAGCATCCCGCGGATCACCTGGATGACGAACAGGCCCATGCAGATCACGCCGGCGATCGCGCCGGTGATGGCGAGCTCGCGCAGCAGGTCGGGTGAGCGCAGGTCGAGGGTGGTGGCGTGGTCGATCTCCTTCCACAGCCACACGGTGGCGTGCTCGGCGGCGGTGCCGAAGTACCCGGCGATGTGGGTGAACGTCGACGTGGCGGCCGCGTTGGCCTGGTCCGCGACGGCGTTCGAGACCACGCACAGCGGGTTGAGGGTGTTGGGGCCGGTGCAGCTCATGACGCGCTCACCGGGATGGCGGTGTAGGTGATCACCGCGACGACGCCCCAGGTGGGACGAACCGGTGGGCCCTCCAGGTTGAGGCTGGTCGAGACGCTGACGGTCTGCGTCGTGGCGCCGGTCCGCCGGATCACGGTGGCGCTCACCTGCCGGGCGGTGATGCCGGGGTCGGTGATGCGCCCGGCTTGGACGGCGCCGATCCACGCGGTCGGTTCCTGCACCCGCTCGACCGTGACGGTGTCGATGGTTCGGGACGCCCCGAGCCGCGCCCATTCGGCCGCGGACGGTACCGGCGCGGGGCCGTCGGTCGCGTCGGTGACGGACCAGACGGCGAACCGGTCACGCAGATGGTCCGGCACGAGCCCGATGACGAGCGGTTCGGTGGTGGTGGCTGACTCGGCCTGCACCCAACGCAGGTGCTCCTCGCGTGGCCTGGTGTAGTCCCGGGTCAGGAGGCGGCGGAGAAACTCGGCGGCGTACAGGTCCGGCTGCTGGGCGGCGGCGCCGGTGATGCGGGTGGCGGCCGGGGCGGCCGGGTAGCGCGGTGTTCTGGCGATGGCCGCCACGGCGTCGTCGACCTCCCGCCCCGAGGCAGGCGGCGGAACCCCGCGGTCAGGCGTGGGGCGCGGCGCACTCGGGACAGGCGCCGGAACTACGCGGTCAACGCTGTCCGAGGTGCTGTGGTTGCGGGTGAGCAGACCGGTGACCGCGACCACGACGGCCAGCAGGCTCACCACGGAACCCACGTAGAGGCGGCGGCGCGAGTGCCGGCTGCGCGGCATACCGAGGTGTCTCATCGGATCGAGGCTCCGGCGTTGTTGAAGAAGGTGACGATCGTGTTGGCGGCGCCGATCAGCAGGGCCGCACCGCCGGCCACCAGGACGCCGGACTTGCCCTTGCCCGCCACGTGCGGGTTGGACGAGTGCGCGCCGATCGCCCACGCGGAGGCGGAGATCGCGACCCCGGCGACCGCGGCGACCAGGCCGAAGGTGAGCAGGGCGCCGACGATGGACTCCAGCGCGGCCAGGCCCGGCAGGCCGGTGGTGTTGGGTTGGATGTCGATGGTGGGTGCCGACATGGCGTTGCCTTTCGCAGCTGCGGCGGGCCGTTCCCGCGCACGTATCTGGTGTACGGGCCGCTCGGGGCACCATCGGTCGGCGCCCGTTCACGCGACGTGCCGGACCGTGGAGACGCCGCCGGAGACGTACGAGGACAGACTCACGACCTTGACCACGTCCCCGGTCTGCGGGGCCTCCACGACCCGACCGTCGCCGATGTACATGCCGACGTGACCCGGGGCGGCAGTGGTGCCGTCGCTGCCGGGGGTCAGGATCAGGTCCCCGGGGGCGAGGCGGTCCAGCGTGGTGGGGGTGCCGTCGTTCACCTGCTCGTAGGTGGTGCGCCCGATCGTCACCCCGGCGGTTCGCCAGGCCGTGCTGGTCAGGCCCGAGCAGTCGTATGCCGCGGGGCCGGTCGCTCCCCACACGTACGGTTTGCCGAGCTGCGCCAGTGCGAACGTGACCGCGACCCTCGCAGATGGGGAGGTATCGGCGGGGAGGGTGTAGCCGGGCGGCAGGCCTACCGGAACCGTGTCGGCGGGGCTGGCGCCGCAGTCCGGCGAGGTGGCCACGATGGCGTCGACAATGCTCGCGGCGCGCTGGGCGTGGGCCAGGTAGTTGCCGCCGACGACGTCGGACCAGCCGTTGACCTCGGTGGGCGTGCCGGTCCAGGCGGAGCGCTGCACCCGCTGGGCCGCGACCCACGGATCTGTCTGCTGCCAGCCCGGCAGGGCCAAAAGGGCGTCGAGGAACAGGTTGGTCGAGGCGACCGGGTCCATCCGCTGGGTGGCGGTCCCCCACCCGGGACGCTGCTGGAACAGGCCCAGAGAGTCGTGGTCGTACCCCAGTCCTTGGTTGGGCAGCGTGGTGCCGTCGGGGTCGTGGGGGTTGCCCAGGATCAGCAGGCTCGACTCGGTCATGGCGGTCATCACCGCGATCACCGCGCCCTGGTGCCCGGCGCGGGTCGACGCCGCGGCAGCGACGGTGCGGGCGTTCTGCGCCTGGACGTCGCTGAGCCCGGCCACCGGGCCGGTGCCGGCGCACACCGGCACCGGTGCCGCCTGGGGCGGCGCACCCGCGACCGCGGTCAGGCCCACAACCCCCACCGCGACGGCACCGGCGGCCAACGTGGCAGCAACGCGCAGAGGTGTCATGGCCGGTGTACGGCCGCGACGGGGCACCATCCGTCCGGTGGGGTTGCGCTGTCGTGACGGTGCGAGACAGTGTCAGGAAGCCACAACCGCCAGGGAGGTGCAATGCGAACCAGGCTCCGAGCCAGCAAGCCCGCCTCCGCGCACGGCCCGGCAGGGCAGGTCGCGGCGGCCGACGCTTGCGCCTTCGCCCTCGAGCTGGGCGGCCTGCGGGCACCCGAGCACGTCGACGTCATGGGGCTCGGCATCGTCCTCGAGGCCGGCGAGCACGCTCACCGCACCGCCTGGAGTTGGGTGCGGTGGCGCGTCGACGGGCAGTGGAGCCCAGCCCTGTGGTGCCACGTCGTCGTCACCGACCACCGGCTGCTGGTGCGGCTGCCCGACGGCACCCTCCGCTCGCAATGGTGGTCGACCCTGGTCGGGTTCGAGGCGGACCTGGTCGCCGGCCATGTGATCCTCGACTACGGAGACGGCCGGCCCCGGCTCTTCTCCGGACCGCAGGCCGCGGTGCTCGCGGTCGCCGGTGTCGCCATGCTGTACGGGCCCGAGGCGCTCGTCTCCCACCCCGCACTGGATCCGATCCGCTCAACCGTGGCGCCCTGAGCGCACCTGAGCCACGGCAAGACGTCAGCCATCAGGGTGGCGGTCTCAGCCGTCCAACAGTCCCAGCTGGCGACGGGCGTAGATCCGCTCCGCATCGCTGAGGTGGCGCTGTTCGCTGAAGATCCGCAGAAGCCCCGGCCAGCCGGAGGGACTCCCGGCTAGCAGGCGGTGCACCACCCGGCGGGAGCTTGGTTCAAGCCCGAGCTGCTCCAGCATCCGCTTGGTGCAGGCGCGCGAGTTCCCTCCGGCGCGTTTGGCGGTCACGGTGACCAGCGGGTCGGTCGCGCCCCGCTGCGCCGCAGCCACCGCCCGGGACAGCAGGATGTCGGCCGCCGGCACCACGACCGACAGTCGGGGGTCGTGCTGCCCAAGCCGGAGCTCGTCGCGGATCCATTCGTCCAGCGCCGTAGCCATCACCAGACCTCCATCGCTTCGCGGGAGACCCACTGCACCGCATCACCGGGGCGGACACCCGTCATGCCGCGCAGGGCGTCGGCCTGGGCAGCGCGGGCCGAGCCACGGTCGCGGCGCGTGGCGGCGCTGCGCAGGTGGGAGTAGAGGGCGTCGGGGCGCAGCCTGCGTGCCTTGGTCTCGTGCTTGAAGAGCCACTCCATGGCACAGATCAGCTCCGCGGTGGCGTGGTCCTCGGTGACGGTGACGGCTGCGGTCGACCCGAGCGGGACAACCTCGGCACTGATACGGGTGCAGACCTCGTCGCGGACCACCAGCCACAGCCGGTCGCGTTGCCTGCTGGGCCTGTCGAGCCGCGGGCAGTCCAAGAGCGCTCGCATCACCGCCTGCGCCCTGCCTTGCTGTCTGAACGTCATCACTGCCTCCCCTGTCCCGGATGCGGACCAGCGCTGCTGCCTTTCAGGCAAGGGCGCCGAACAGTGATCGGCAAACGACGACCAGCGTGCCTGTGGATGGGTGCGACGGGTCGCGGGTTATCCACAGGTGCCTGCGCAGGTCTGCTGTTCACGGTGCTCATCCGCTTCACTAGTCACTGGCCGCTCTCGCCGAGCGACCGCCGCTGATGCGGCGCATGTTCAGGACAGCCGCTGGGGCGGGGACGCGATAACCGCGCCACGGGACGGTTCGGGACGTCCGGCGGGGCGGCACATGTGACAGCACGTCCGCACGAGGCAGGGAGGAACGCGATGGCGAACGAGCGACTGCGGGCGGCGCTGGTCGGCGCGAACCTGTCTGTCGGCGGCCTGAGCGAGATCGTCGGGGTGGACCCCAAGACCGTGGAACGGTGGATCACCAAGGACCGCGTGCCCCATCGCGTTCACCGGATGGCGGTCGCTAGCGCGGTCGGCAAGGACGACGGCTTCCTGTGGCCCACAGCGGTTTCGGAGGCGCAGCGAGGTGAGACAAGCCGCGAAGAGCTCGTGGGCGTCCACCCCAGCCGTGGCGCCATCCCGATGGCGCTCTGGTCCGGCCTGCTCGCCCAGGCGCAGCGGCAGATCGATATCCTCGCCTTCGCAGCCACGTTCCTGCACGACGCCGTGCCGGACTTCGACGCCACCCTCGCGCAGCGGGCCGCGGACGGTGTCCAGGTGCGCCTGTGTCTGGGTGACCCTGCCTGCGACGCGGTGCGGCTGCGCGGTCTGGAGGAAGGCATCGGGTCCTCCCTGGCCGACCGGTGCACCCTGACCTGGAAGTACTTCCGGCCCTTCCTCGACGAGCCGAACATCGCGGCCCGGATGCACGAGCAGACGCTCTACGCCTCGATGTTCAGGTTCGACGACGACCTGCTCGTCAACACCCACGTCCTGGGAGCCGCCGCCGGCAGCTCGCCCGTGCTGCAGCTGCATCACCTGCCCGGAGGCCGCATGTTCACCCACTTCCTGGACGGGTTCGAGCGCACCTGGGACACCGCCCGGGCGGTGGGGGCCGCCGACATCACGTAGCGTGACGGCCATGCCCCGGATCGACTACATCGATGACCCGAACGCGCCCGCCGCCAACAGCGTGGTGCCGTCCGTGACCGCTGTCGTCCAGGACAACCAAGGCCGGATCCTGTTGATCCACAAGACCGACAACAACCTGTGGGCCCTTCCCGGGGGCGGGCACGACATCGGGGAGTCCATCGCCGACACCGTGATCCGCGAGGTCAAGGAGGAGACCGGTTACGACGTGCAGGTGACCGGCCTGGTCGGCACCTACACCAACCCCCGGCATGTCATGGCTTACGACGACGGCGAGGTGCGGCAGCAGTTCTCGCTGTGCTTCAGGGCCCAGCTCCTCGGCGGCGAGGTGCGCACCAGCTCCGAGAGCAAGGCGGTCGAGTGGGTCACCCCCGGGGACCTGCTCGAGCTGCCCATGCATCCCTCTATGCGGCTGCGGATCCAGCACTACCTCGAGCACCGCGACCAGCCGTTCATCGGCTGATCAGGTCCCCTGACGCCCGGCGTACCCGGTAGCGGCGCGCTGCGCGCACTCCCGCAGATAGGGCGAGGACTTCTCGATCGCGCGGTGCACCGGGTGGTCGGCCGGGTAGCGCTGGAGGATCTCGGCTAGCCGCTCGTCCACCGCCACGACGCCGCCGGCCGGGTCGGTCGTCAGGTCGGCCAAGGTGAGGGCGTCGAGGGCGGCCTGGTGCGGCCGGTCGAACGCGTGAAGCTCGGTGTCAAGGCCGCGCTCGACCGCCTCGAACTCGGCACCGGTGTGGTAGGCGACCAAGGACACAACCTCACGTGGTGCGCCCAAGGCGCTCAGGTGGCGGGCGCCGTCGAGGGCGTGGAGATCGGTGCGCGCCACCGAGGGGGCGTAGCCGATGTCGTGCAACCACGCCGCCAGAACGACCGCAGGGTCGGCGCCGGCGGCGACCATCTGCTCGGCCCGGCGGGCCACCTGCACGGTATGCCGCCAGCGGCGCCCCAGCGGCCCCACGAGCGACTGGGCAATCGCTCGCGCCCGCTCATGAGTCCATGGCTCCACCGGGCCAGCGTAGAAGAGGCGCACCAGGGTCGCCGACCCGACGGCGCTCACGGTGCGGATGGCCGCTGGGGTATGCCGCGCGGCTCAGTGGCCGGCCGCGTGCAGCGCTGGTGGGCGCGCCTGACGACGCCGACGGGCTGGCCCAACAGCTGCGCGGCACGGTCGACACCTGAGACGTCGACCAAGGCCGCGACGGCGCGGTCGACCTCGCCCTGCGCGGTCTCGACCTTGCCCTGTGCGCGGGCGAGTGCCGCATACGCCTTGGTCGTGGCCGCCACGGCAGCCGACTCGGCGCGCTGCGCCTCCTGCAAGCGGCGACGGGCGTCGCTGCCAATCGGGATAGTTGTCATGCTCAGCTCCTTCGTTGGCGAACTGAGTTGATTACGCCGAGGTCGGGGCACGACGTGGCGAGTCCGCTTGCCCTTGGAGACCTCCTCCCCCGCCGCTGCGCTACGTCACGCGTACCGCCTTGACCACGTCCGCGCGGCTGATCGAATGGACGGTCCCCTGGACCGGGTCGCCGACACCCCACCACGACGGATCGAAGATGTAGTCCCAAAGAGGCCTCGAGTTCGTGACAAAGGTGCGGTGCCAGTCACTGAGCCGCGCATCGCGGAACGCAGCTACCCGCTGGTCCCAGGAGTCCCAGGGCAGTTTGAACCGGACGGACCATCGCTCATCCGACTCGCCCGGCAGAGGCGCAACATCCAGGCTGCGGTTGCGGGATCTTGTGGAAGTGTCCCGCCAAGTTCGCGCTGCTTCTTGGCGAGACACTTCCTGCCTGCTGCATTGCACTGCCAGTTCCCCGATGCCGAAGACAGTCCAATTTCTCGGCGGACACTCGACCTACGGTCTCGTCTGGCCGGGACACTCCTGGCTCGAGTCGGCATTTACGGCGAGGCTCTCGTCGTCGGCACGGCGCGTACATGGTTCGTGGCAACATGGGGTGAGGTCAACGAGGAGGATGAATGATCGAGGAACGCCCGTCTCTGTACGTCGTTCATGCGACACCCGTCTCTGACTCGTCCGAGCCCGCAGGCGTGCAGCTGGCAGGGACAAGGCGTACTGCGCAGATCGAGAGCGTCGACGAGGAATTCGCGCCGACCATGCTCGCGGCGGACGTGTACCGATGACCCACGAGCCCTGCGTTGCATCCACTTCGGCCGACGAGGTCGTTGCCGCCGCGGCAACGGGGAGCCCGGCCGGTGCCGGGGTCTCCTTGTTCACCGCACACGCTGTGCCCGTTGCAACCCGCGACCACGACAGCGCGCCGTTCTCCATGAGTACGCGCATCACCGCGTCCATCGAGACCGTCGACAACGACCGGAGCGTGCTGAGTCAGGCCGCTGGCGCCTTCACCTGAGCGTGGCTGTCATCGTTGGCTCGCGTCGCGACCCCCACGTTGCCGCTGTCCTGGAACACGTGTCGGCTGATGTTGTCGTTGTGGACGCGGAGACGTTCTTGGCCCGCCCGTTCACGATGGGCGCCGACGGGCTGGTGCTCGACGGTGTCCCGGTCGGTGGTCGGGGTTGGTTGCGGCGGTTGGCTGGGCCCGAGTGGGTGGAGCCCATGCGTGGTGGGGACCTCGACGGGGCTGTCCGTCAGTCGGCGGTTAGCGCCCTCGCGACCTTTTTGCGCGATGACCGGACCCGGTGGCTGACCACGTTGGACCAAGTTGCTGCCGCTGAGAACAAGCCTTGGCAGTACCGCTGTGCTGCGCCGCTGTGCCCGGTGCCGACGTGGCTTGTCACCACCGACAGGGCGCAGTTGAGTGGCGATGGTACGTGGGTGGCGAAGCCTCTGGGTCCGGGCCACTTCTTCGACGACGACGCCGCCCCGGTTATCGTGCCGACCCGGGTCGTCACGGTTGCGTCCTTGGAAGCTGTCGCGGGTGCCCCGTTCCTGTACCAGCATCGTGTCGAGGCATCGGTCCATGCACGCGTCGTCACGGTTGGCGGTGACGTGTTCTCTGCGACGCTGCCCGCCACAGGGCTTCCGGATGACTGGCGACTATCGGCGGCCGCACACGAGGGGTTCGTTGATGAGCGCGCGCCGCAGATGGTGCACGAGCAGGCGGTTGCCGTCGCTGGAGCGTGCCGGGTTGGGTACTCCTCCCAGGACTGGATTCGGGACACCGATGGGACCTGGTGGTTCGTGGACCTCAACCCTGCGGGTCAGTGGCTGTTCCTGCCGGCCGGGCCTGCCGGCGAGGTGACTCGGGCCTTGGCTCGTTGGCTCCAGCAGGAGGGGTCGTGAGCTCAGACTGGTTGCACGAGGCGCGCATCTACTTGGTCTACGCCAGTCTGACTGTGCGCACCGGTGCGCCGACGCCGAGGCTGCCGGTTCCTGGACCGCAGTTGCCCTACCCTCCGGCGGATTGGGACCGCGACGACCTGGGTGACTTTATCGCCGAAGCTCGTCGCAGCATCGACGGTCAGCAGGCGGACAAGCGTGAGACTCGCTCACGTGCCCAGGTCGTGCTGTCCACGGCGCTGCTGCTCGGCGGCGCCGTCGTCGCCTCCTATGGTTCGGTCAAGCACCCTGGATGGCTCACGATGGTGACCTTCTTGCTCGCGTTCGTGCTCGACGGGTCGGCTGTCCTTGCGGCCGCTGGCATCCTGACTGGCCGCTCCGACATCGGAGCTCCGTACCTGCCGGACGTTCTTGCGGCGGAGCGCGGAGGTTGCCTGAGGGTCTTGGCGCGCGAGTACGCGGAGGCGGAGCATCTGGGCCACGACACCGTGGCCGCCATGGTCACGGGGTTGCGGACCACGGTGCTGGTCATGGTTGCAAGCTTCTTGATGCTTGCCATCACGCACCCGCTGACGCACTGACCTGCGCACCAGGGCAGGTCGTGGCCGTGTGCGCTCGCGCTGCGGTTCGTCGGGCGACATAGTCTCCGGAACAATCCATCGCAATTGTGTGTTGGCGCACTTGCGATTGCTGCTATTGTGGGAACCATCTCAGCGAAGCCGCGCCCACCGTCCCGGTTGGCGCATCGAATATCCAGACCCAGGGAGGGACTGTCATGACTGTCGAGGAGAGCGCGTCGCAGGTTGCGCAACTGCTTGGCCTGTCGCCGCTGCCCGGTCCTGTCGATGCGGCTGCTCCAGCACTGGACGTGGAGGTGGGTCGTCGCGTTCGGGTTGCTCGGCGGCGTGCGGGGATGGAGGCGGCAGCGTTGGCCACCGCGGTCGGGCTCAGTGCGGACAAGCTGTCCAAGATCGAGAACGGCAAGCGTCGGGTTGCGCCGCGTGAGCTTCCGGCGCTTGCTCGCGTGCTGCGCGTGTCGATGTCCTCCCTGATGGGTGTGGCTGATGTTTCGCGCCCTGCTTTGGCCCTGGCGCATCGGGTTGCTGCGGGGGCTGGTGAAGGTGCGACGTCTGGCGCTCGAGGTCGGGCCATCTCGCTGTTGGAGGCTGAGGACCGGTTGGCTCAGCGGTCGGACCTGCCCGGGAGGCAGCTGTCGCCGGCTGGGGCAGCCGTGGCGCAGCTGGTCGCTCAGGACTACGCGCAGACGCCGCGGACGAAGCCTGAAGCTGTTCGACAGGGGCGGTCGCTCGCCGAGGAGGTCCGCAAGCACTTGGAGCTGGGCGCATCCGCCGTCGGGGACCTCCCGGCGTTGATCGAGATGCACTTTGCGGCTGACGTTGCGTTGAGCCCTCTGGGCGATGGGTCCGATGGGTTGTGCGCCCACGACGGGGATGCGGCTTTGTTGGTGGTGAACACCGACTTTCCGCTGGGGCGGACGCGGTTCACGCTTGCTCATGAGCTCGGGCACCATCTACTGAACGACGCCAGGGACGTCATTGAGGAACGGCAGAGCGACATGTACGCCGGGACCTACCTCGAGCGCCGGGTCAACAGTTTCGCCGCGCACTTGTTGTTGCCGGTGAAGGCCGTGCGAGACACGATGACGTGGTTGGGTGCGACGGCACAGGACATGGCGGACGGTACGACCCGTGGCCAGTTGGCCATCGGATACCTGATGGCGCAGCACGGCGTCTCTCTGCCGTGTGCCTTGGGGCAGATCGTCGACGCTGGTTTCTTGACTGTGGTGGTGAAGGAGCGCCTCGTGCGGGAGCTGTCGGCGGGGAACCTGGTTCGTGTGGCGCAGCCGTGGGTGCCGGACCGGCCAGGTCCTGAGCAGGTGCTTCGTGAGCTGCGTCCGCCGGCGAGGTTGTCCACTGCGGCGGTCGAGGCGGCCCGGTCCGGTGCGGTCGGCATGCACACGGTGTCGGTGGTCCTTGGGCGTGAGGACGATGAGCAGCTTCTTGATGAGGTCATGTTCGGCGTCTTCGCACCGGCGATGGCGTGAGCGGTCAGCCGGGCTCTCACATCTGGTTTGTCGACACGGCGTCAATGCTGTCGATGGCCGTCCATGCCGACATCGCTGCGGTGGTCCTGGCTGAGATTGGTGACGACCCGGTGATGGTCGTCGACATCGTGAGGGACGAGCTCGAGTTCCGTTGCACTCAGACGGAGACGGCACAGCTTGCGCAGACGGCGTTGGCGGACTTGCCGGAGGGCTGGTTGGCCGTCGACAGCGAGCAGTGGGTCACGCTGGAAGCCGTGAAGACCGCTCAGGCGGACGTTGCGGATGGGCGCCCGTTGAAGTCGGACAGCCAGCACTGGGCGGAATCGGTCATCATCGCCATGTGCCGCGCTTCGGGCGAGGGTGACTCCACAAGGATGAAGGTGCTCCTGTCGGAGGACTATGACGCGCGACGCGTTGCTGCTCGTGCGGTGAACACGACTGGCGTCTCTGTTCACGGGCTGATACACAATCGGGTTCAGGGCAACCACCTGTCCGCTGAGCGAGCCGGGCAGCTGGCGGACCTGTTGAAGGATGCGGGGCGCGGGCCCGAGGTCAGTGCGGAGGACTTCGCCGACCCGACCGGCCGCAAGCTTGGTCGCGTCGGGTTGCCGAAGCCTTCGATCTGATCTGGTCGTTGGCCCGCACTGGTCACCGTGCCTGGATGAGTCAGTGAGGGGTTGCGTGGGATGGCTCGCGAGGCTGCGCTGGGCCATCCGGGCTGCTGACAGCCTCCAGTTCCGGTTGTCAGGGAGGTGCCTTGGGCCGGACGGGTCGAGGGAGGCCAACCCTTCGCTGGTCAGGCCCCAGAGCGCTTCGTACGCCTGCGTCAGGGAGAATCTGGCGCGCGCTCGGATGGCTTGGGGTTGGTATGAGTCCCTGAACCGGGTGTCTGTGCCCGGGGTTGCAGGGAGTTCGAGCGCTACCGAGCGGGCGTCGTCGCTGGCCATGGCCGGACTCTAACGACCCGCGCAGGACGGGGCGAGGCTTCTGGGAGCGCGTTCGAGTTCGTTGGTGTCCGGCCCGGCGCCGTCGGGGGCGGGAGCTCACCGCGCGTTGCGGCGTCACTGAACACCGCCGGGACCTGGCTCCGGGACGGACGCGGTCAGGAGCCGAGTGCGTCGAGTTCCTTGGGGAGCTTCTCGGGGATGTCGCGCAGGCCCCATGCGACCGGGTTGAGCGGCTCGCCGCAATTCTTCAGACGCTCGGGCATGAGCAGGCGGAACGTGGTCCCGTCCAGCGTCGCAATGGTCGTGCTGACCTGCTCACCGGCACGCAGCCGCTCCGCTACTTGTTCACGGTCGGAGACGCCGACGTTCGGGTGCCAGAACCGGGCGTCGGGAAGGTTCAGCTCCATGTCCGCGATGGTTGGGTTCCACGGCTCCTGGGTGAGGATGAGCTGTCCGGCGGGCTGGTCCAGCAGCTTTCGCAGTCCTGGGTCGTCGGCGTTTTCGAGGGTGACGTCGAAGCTGGTGACGTTGGGGCTCATGACGACGTGGCCTTCGAGCATCAGGCGGACGCATCGCAGCCAGATGCGCTCCTGCGTGCTCATGGAAGCGGGGATGGTCAGGTCTGCGGAGATGTCCCGGCCGATGCTCTCGAGGTCGACTGCCAGGCCGTTGAGGTCTCGCAGATGTTCGGTCCAGTCGTCGGTGTCGGCACGGCCGAAGGTGTGAGCTGCCTTGGCGTGGAAGAACCGGGTGCCGTTGAAGCTGACGTCCATCTGTGTGGATGCCTTCAGGTCGAGCACGAGCTGTGTCGCTTTCCGCACCCGGGTTGGGTCACCGTTGGCGCCACCGGTGTCGTAGGACAGGTCCATGCGGCACGTCCCGCCCTCTTGCGGTGGGAGCAGGTAGGTAAGGGACACGGTGTCATGGAATAGCACTTGGAGGGAGGCGCCAGCGCCGCCGGCGCCGCCGTGCAGCGCACGCCCGATGTGCGTGGCGACAAGTCGACCGTCGGAGTCTGAGAGGACGAGCTTGATGCTGGCGCCCTCCACTGCAGTGTTGACGGGTGCGCACCACGTGACCTGGACGCCGTCGGTTGGTTCGCGGTGCACAAGGGGTGGCCCGTCGATGTGGAAGTTCTTCACGGTGGATGCGGGGAGGGTCACCTCGCCGGCAACCCCGTAGTCCAGGCTGCGGCGCAGCGTCGCGCGCAGCTCGGCATGCTCGTCGTCATCCAGGTCCGCGGTGAACGCAACCTTGATAGGGCTGACCTCGGGGGCTTGGGGGTGCTTCGCCCGCAGGGTCTGGATGATGGTCTTGCCCTGGGTGGCGATGTCGAGTGTCCAGTGTGGGTCGGAACCGTCGATGACGTCCTTGAGCCCGGCGACGCGTTGCGCAACGTCGGTCATGCCACCTGTCAGGGCGGCGGACTCCTCCCGCAGCTGTGTGAGCAGCTCGATGGCAGCTTCTCCACGCCGCATGACGTTGATGACGTCGGGAAACTCGACGAGCAGCGCGTCAAGCTTGGTGCGACCCCAGGGCGTGATGGTCAGGCTGGCGTTGTCAGCCCGGAGGTCGCTGATGAAGGCGTTGTCCGACTTGTGCGGGACGGACGGCCACACCAGAACCCACTCGTCTGGGTTGTGTTTGAGCGCGGAGGCCAGGGACCGCTTGATCTGCTCGCGCCGGTCCTTGTGCTTGCCGGAGAAACCTTCGGGAAAGTACTTCAGCTGGAAGATGGTTCGGTGCCCGTCCGCGTTCACCATGAAGACGTCGATGCCGCCGTCGCCGCCGCGACCGTCCAGCGGCACCACTCGGGCGATTGCCGAGTACTTCAGGTAGAGCAGCAGCTCAACGGTCCGGTCGAACTCGTGCTGCTCGAGCCGGTCCCATTCCCACACGGGTCGCCTCTGTTCTCGCATCATCGACCTCCCCTCTTCGCAGTCCTTGGGACCAGTCTCTGATGCATCGCTGACAAACATGTCCCCGACGCGCCCTCTTGGGTCAGGCGGTGCTCCGGTTGGCCTTGGGACGACGACGCGGGGTTGCGGTGCCGGGCCCTGAGTCGAAGATGCCGCCGATGGGTTAGGTGGGTAGGCATCCAGCGAGGCGGCGGCTGGTGTGCAAGCGGGCCAGGGCGGGTTGGCGCATCGGGTCGCCTGTGGTGATGGTGCCTGCGTGGGTGTTGGCGGTCCCGTCGGGGCCACTGCGGCCAGTGGCACGTCGGTGCCTGCTGGCACGGTTGGTGGATGGCGTCCATGCCGGGGGTGCACAGGTCACGCGCGGCGGCGGTCAGGGCCCGCCTGTCTGCGACGGTGGTGTTTGGGTGGTCGGCGGCTTCGATGAGCCGTGCTGCATGACGCCACATCCAGCGGCACGCCTCGACGAAGTGCGGGTCAGCGGCCGCCGGATCGCCGACCAGGACGCCGTCGCCGGAGGTGCTCGTACGCGCCACGGCTCTGGAATGTCCACAGGGTCACCCTGGGCCCGTCGAGGTCTCGTGGCATGAGCCACGGTGCGCCGAACAACGCGTGACGTCGCGGCACTCGCTCGAACGGAGGCAGGCGATCCGGTCGTCCGATCTCCCGGCTCACGCGAGACAACACCAGCGTCCCTGACCTCAGGCCCTGCCATCGCAACGCCTCCCCCCGCCCATCACCCGCCCACCGACCCGCCCACAGCCTTCCCGACCTACCGCATGCGGCATACCTGGCCACCCGCCACTCCCACCGACCACGAGCGCCACACTGTTGGCACCAAGGTGGCTCGCGTGGCCCCGGCGGTGCCCCGTCTGCCCCGTTTACCCGTTGTGACGATGTCGATCAGGCGCATGACCCTGGGTGCCGGCTACCGGTACCTGATGTCGTCGGTAGCGCGGATGGACGAGGCCGGCGCAGCCGCCGGGCTGACCCGGTACTACTCCGTCGAGGGCACCCCGCCGGGCACCTTCCTCGGCGCCGGCTTGACGGGCCTGGCCGACGGCGCGGGTGTCGAACCCGGGACCGTCGTCACCGAGGAGCAGCTGTGGCGGATGCTCGGGATGCTGCAGGACCCGGTCACCGGTGAGGCCCTCGGACACCGCCCGGCGGGGCCGCGCACCACGGTTATCGACCACCTTGGCCGAGCGCGGAGAGCATCCCAGGCGGTGGCCGGGTTCGACCTCACCTTCTCCGCGCCCAAGTCCGTGTCCGTCGCTTGGGCACTCGGCGACGACGACACCCGGCGGCGGATCCACGCCGCGCACCGGCGCGCCCTGGAGGCGGTCATCGCGTACGGTGAGTCGCAGGTGTTCGCCACCCGCACCGGGCGCGGCGGTGTGGTGTCCGAGGACGTGCGCGGGGTGGTCGCGGTGGCGTTCGACCACTGGGACTCCCGCGCCCATGACCCTCAGCTGCACACCCACGTCGTCGTCCTCAACCGCGCCCAGACCGTAACCGACGGCAAGTGGCGCACCCTCGACTCCAAGGCCCTGTTCCGCGCGACGGTGGGCATGTCAGCGCTGTACAACGGGATCCTGGCCGACGAGCTGACCGCCGAGTTGGGCTGGGCCTGGACACCGGAGCACCGCCGCCGGTCGGCGGAGCCGAAGTGGGAGGTCGACGGTGTCCCCGCACCGCTGCGCGATGAGTTCTCGCAGCGGACCACCGCGATCGAGGACGCCACCAAGCACCTGGTGACCCAGTTTCGAGCCGCGCATGGGCGACCCCCGGTCGGGTCGGAGATCCTGCGGCTGCGGCAGCAGGCCACCCTCGCCACCCGCGACGCCAAGACCCTGAAACCGTTGGGTCAGCTGATCGAGGAATGGCGCCACCGCGCAGGCCCGCACCTCGACACCGACCCGGCGTCGTGGGTGGCCCGACTCGCCGCCCGCAACACCCAACCCCTGCTCGCCGCGTCCGACATCGACGACGCCATCCTGCGCGACGCCGCCACCCTGGTGCTGGACAAGGTGGCCGACAAGCGGGCCACGTTCACCCGCGCGAACCTGCTCGCCGAGACCCTGCGCCAGCTCCACGGCGTGCGGTTCGCCACCCCCACCGACCGCATCGCCGTTGCCGAGAAGACCGCCACCTACGCCGCCGAACGGGCGGTCATGCTCACCCCACCCGAGGTCGGCCTCGTCCCGGAGGCGCTGCAACGCGCCGACGGGTCCAGCAAGTTCCGGGCCCGCAACAGCGAGGTCTACGCCACCGCCGAGCTCCTCGACGCCGAAGCCCGACTCCTCGAACTCGGCCGCGCCACCGACGCACACACCGTGCCCGCTGTGGTGGCGGCGCGGGTGGTCGGCTGGTCCCCGCCTGGCCGCGACCACCCTCTGTCCGGCGAGCAGGTAGACGCGGTGACGAGCGTTGTCACGTCGGGGCGGCCGCTGGACGTGCTGGTCGGCGCGGCCGGGACGGGGAAGTCCACCACGATGGCCGCCGTCCGGGCAGTGTGGGAGACCGCCCACGGGCCCGGCTCGGTCGTCGGACTCGCCCCCTCCGCCGCCGCGGCGGAGGTCCTCGCCGACGCCGTCGGCGTGCCCACGGAGAACACCGCCAAGTGGCTCTCCGAACACGACCACACCCCCGAACGACTGGAGGCGCTGCAGGGGTACGCCGGCCGGCTGGCACGTGCCTACCCCTCACCCCAAACCCGGGCACTGCAGCAGGAGGCCCGCGCCGCATGGGACGACTACGCCCGGTGGGCGCTGCGGCCCGGGCAGCTCGTCATCGTCGACGAAGCCTCTATGGCCGCAACGAAAGACCTGCACCGCATCGCCACCCACGCCCACCGGGTGGGGGCGAAGGTCCTCCTCGTGGGGGACTGGGCGCAGCTGTCGCCGGTGCAGGCCGGCGGCGCATTCAAGCTCCTCGCCGACGACCGCGGCGCCGACACCCCCACCCTGCACCAGGTGAAACGATTCGCCCACGACTGGGAAGCCGACGCCACCCTCCGGCTGCGCCGCGGCGAGCCCAGCGTTGCTGCCACCTATCTGCGCCACGGTCGGGTCCAGGCCGGTGGGCGCGAGGACCTGCTCGACCTGCTCTTCGACGCCTGGCGCACCGACACGAAGGCGGGCCACCGGTCGCTCATGCTCGCCGCCGACACCCAGACCGTGACCAGCCTCAACACCCGAGCCCGGGACCACCGCATCGCCACCGGTGAGGTGGCGGCGGATGGGGTGCGGCTCAGTGACGGGACCACGGCCGGCGTCGGTGATGTCGTCGTGACCCGGCTCAACCAACGCGCCCTGGCCACCGGGCGCGGGTGGGTCAAGAACGGCGACGACTGGGTCGTCAACCAGGTGCACCCCCACGGGTCGCTGCACGTCACCCGAGCCGGTGGCGGGGCCGCGGCGGTGCTCCCGGCCGACTACGTGACCGAGCACGTCGAGCTCGGGTATGCCACCACCGCCCACCGCGCCCAAGGCCGCACCGTCGACACCGCCCACGCCTACATCACCGCCGCCACCCTCCGCGAACCCCTCTACGTCATGGCCACTCGCGGCCGCGAGACCAACCATCTCTACGTCGACACCGCCCACGACCCCGACAGCCCCACCACCCACGGCCCACCCGACTGCGCCCACCCTCTCGACGTGCTCCGCACCGCCATCACCACCACCGGCGCCGACAGCTCAGCCACCGGCGTCCGGAGCGCAGAGGAAGTCGCCGCCTGGGCGCCATGGCGCCTCGAAGCCCAAGGCGCGGTCATCCAGGATGCCCGAGGTTCCGCCGTTCAAGACGTACCCCAGATTTGACCCTGAGAGTTCTGGCGGCAAGGGGGCGCCAACGACGGCACCAGGCCGGAAGAGTGGCACGCGGTGCCGACGCGTCTCCACGAACGCTGTGAAACCCGGCATCGTAACCTGAGCCGCCCGCGGCCGGCCCGCATCCATCACAGCCCCGCCTCGTCCGGGTTCAAGACGGGCCTCAGGTCGCCGGCACAGCCTGCCTGTGGGTTTCTGGGATCGACCACCGCCGCGCACCGACTGCGCAGGTCCACGCCTGTCGAAGCGTCCACCCAGACGCACCCGCCGAGGCAGGCACACTACTGGGAAAAGCCGCACACCAGACAGGGCACGACGCCGCGGATCGCCACCCGCCTGAACGGAGTCGATCTCTGGAGCGAGTTCCTCGGCGGCGGCCAGCCTGCGGTACCGCCCGCGGGTGCCGGGTTCGTCGGAGCACCTCGGCAGAAGCCAGCATCGCCACCCGCTGGTGTCGCAGTCGCGCCAGCGACCCTCGGCTCGAGCACCGATTCGTTCGCCAACACGTGCATCGTGCCCTTCCTTCTTGCACCCCGGATAGTGGTCCCTCACATCAGCCTGTATTGAGGTAGACAAGGTCGGCGTGTGTGGTCCCGACGGTGGCTTCGTCACTACCCAAAGACGTCGACGAGAAGTCTCTCGGACGGTGGGCCATGAACATCGCCTGCTCAGTCCGCTGGGTCGGTGATGATCACGCGGGCCGGGTGCGGCAGTGGGGGGCGGCCAACGAGGTGGTGCGCGACGAGGGCCGTGACGTGGGCACTCGTGAGCGGCTTCCTCACGTAGTGGTTCGCTCCGGCCAGCAGGCCCGCATCGATCTCGAACTGTGAAGTACGCGCACCGAGCAGAATCACCGGAACGTCCGCAAGGTGGCGCTGGCGTCGGATCCACCAGCAGACCTCAATGCCACTGAGACTGGGCAGTTGTACGTCAAGGAGGACCACGCTAGGGCGCAGGTCGGCCAGCATTTGGATGGCCTGTCGTCCGTCCTCAATTGTTACGGATGCAAGACCAACCAGGCCCACAGCCGCGGACAGTGTGGCGCGAACATTCGCATCATCGTCGGCGATCAACGCGATGGGCTGGTCGGGCGAACGCTGTCTCCGGGCCCCGCCCGTTCGCCCGGCGTCAGGGCGGCTCACGGGCCCTCAAGAGCAACGGCGCCGTTCAGTCCTTGTGCAGTCTGCCCGTGAAGATACAGCCCCAGCGCATTCACAATCGCTGGTCCCCAAACGGACTTGACATCATCCGCTGGAGTGCCACAGGGCAAAATCACGCGAGGCCGAGCCGGGCCTTGAGGCCGTCGAGCTCGACCTGGAGCTGGGTGGGCAGGGTGTCGCCGAACTTGGCGAACCACTCCTCGATCTGCGGGATCTCGGCTTTCCACTCCTCGGGGTCGACCTTGAGTGCCTGCTCGATGTCGGCGGCGGTCATGTCGAGGCCGGAGGTGTCGAGCGACTCCGGGGTCGGCACGTGGCCGATCGGGGTCTCGACGGCGGCGGCCTTGCCCTCGATGCGCTCGATGGCCCACTTGAGGACGCGGCTGTTCTCGCCGAAGCCGGGCCACAGGAAGCCACCGTCCTCGTCGCGACGGAACCAGTTGACGTAGAAGATCTTCGGCAGCTTGGACGCGTCGGCGTCCTTGCCGAGGTTGACCCAGTGCTGGAAGTAGTCGCCGGCGTTGTAGCCGATGAACGGCAGCATCGCCATCGGGTCGCGGCGGACGACGCCCACCGCGCCGGTCGCGGCGGCGGTGGTCTCGGACGAGAGCGTGGCGCCCATGAAGGTGCCGTGGATCCAGTCGCGCGCCTCGGTCACCAACGGCACGGTCGTCTTGCGGCGGCCACCGAAGAAGATCGCCGAGATCGGCACACCCTTGGGGTCGTAGTACTCGTCGGCGAGGATGTCGCACTGCTCGATGGGGGTGCAGTAGCGGCTGTTCGCGTGGCTCGACAGCTCCTCGGAGTCCGGCGTCCAGTCCTGGCCCTTCCAGCTGGTGGCGTGGGCCGGGGTGTTCTCCAAGCCCTCCCACCAGATGTCCTTGTCGTCGGTGAGCGCCACGTTGGTGAAGACCGAGTTGCCCTTGTTGATGGTCTTCATCGCGTTGGGGTTGGTGTGCTCGTTGGTGCCCGGGGCGACGCCGAAGAAGCCGAACTCGGGGTTCACTGCATACAGGCGCCCGTCGTCGCCGAAGCGCATCCAGGCGATGTCGTCGCCGAGGGTCTCGACCTTCCAGCCCGGGATGGTCGGGGCGAGCATCGCGAGGTTGGTCTTGCCGCACGCGCTCGGGAACGCGGCGGCGATGTAGTAGACCTGCTGCTCGGGGGAGACCAGCTTGAGGATGAGCATGTGCTCGGCCAGCCAGCCCTCGTCGCGGGCCATCACGCTCGCGATGCGCAGCGAGTAGCACTTCTTGCCCAGCAGCGCGTTGCCGCCGTAGCCCGAGCCGTAGGACCAGATCATCCGCTCTTCGGGGAACTGGACGATGTACTTCTCGGGGTTGCACGGCCACTTCACGTCGGCCTGGCCGGGCTCGAGGGGGGCGCCGACGGAGTGCAGGGCGGGGACGTACTTGGCCTTGTCGCCGAGCTCCTCGATCCGGCGCAGCACGTTGACGCCGGTGCGGGCCATCACGCGCATGGAGACGACCACGTACTCGGAGTCGGTGATCTCGACCCCGAACATCGGGTTCTCGGCCTCGACGTGACCCATCACGAACGGGATGACGTACATCGTGCGGCCCTTCATGCAGCCGGCGTAGAGCCCGCGCATGAGGTCCTTCATCTCGTTCGGGTCCATCCAGTTGTTGGTGGGCCCGGCATCCTTCTCGTCCACGGAGCAGATGTAGGTGCGGTCCTCGACCCGGGCGACGTCGGTCGGGTCGGAGGCCGCGTAGAAGCTGTTCGGCTTCTTCTCCTCGTTGAGGCGCACGAAGGTGCCGGCCTCGACGAGCTTCTCGGTCAGTCGGGTCCACTCGGCGGCGGAGCCGGTGACCCACTCGACGTGGTCAGGGGTGGTCATCGCTGCCACCTCGTCGACCCATGCCCGCAGGCCTGCGTGGGTGCTGGTTCGACGTGGGAGCTGGTCAGCCAGCTGGGTCGACCTGTTGATCACTCCTCTTCAACCCTTATCTCTTTGGAGGCGACCGTCGGGCCCCGTCAGGTGATGCGCCAGGCAGCCAGCCCGGTCGAGCCGCACAAGGCTTCGCAAGCAGGCTCTCAACGGACTTGGCTCTCCGTCTGCAAGCGCGTGACTCCCACAGCCCTTCCGCGGATACAGGGAGGACAAGATCAGCATGTTCACGGCTACCAACCGCGCTCGGACAGGCGGTGCGGCTCGGGGATCTCGTCGACGTTGATGCCGACCATCGCCTCACCGAGACCGCGCGAGACCTTGGCGATCACGTCGGGGTCGTCGAAGAAGGTCGTCGCCTTGACGATCGCCTCGGCGCGCTGGGCCGGGTTGCCGGACTTGAAGATGCCSGAGCCGACGAAGACACCCTCGGCGCCGAGCTGCATCATCATCGCSGCRTCGGCCGGGGTCGCGATGCCACCGGCGGTGAACAGCACGACCGGSAGCTTGCCGAGCTCGGCGACCTCCTTGACCAGGTCGTAGGGCGCCTGGAGCTCCTTGGCCGCGACGAACAGCTCGTCCTCGGGCAGATTCTGGAGCTTGCGGATCTGCTGGCGGAGCTGGCGCATGTGCGTGGTCGCGTTGGAGACGTCGCCGGTGCCGGCCTCCCCCTTGGACCGGATCATCGCCGCGCCCTCGGTGATCCGGCGCAGAGCCTCACCCAGGTTGGTCGCACCACAGACGAAGGGCACCGTGAAGTTCCACTTGTCGATGTGGTTGGCGTAGTCGGCCGGGGTCAGCACCTCGGACTCGTCGATGTAGTCGACGCCCAGGGACTGCAGCACCTGGGCTTCGACGAAGTGGCCGATGCGGGCCTTGGCCATCACGGGGATCGAGACGGCCGCGATGATGCCGTCGATCATGTCGGGGTCGGACATGCGCGACACGCCACCCTGGGCGCGGATGTCGGCGGGGACCCGCTCGAGGGCCATCACGGCGACGGCGCCGGCGTCCTCGGCGATCTTGGCCTGCTCGACGTTGACGACGTCCATGATGACGCCGCCCTTCAGCATCTCGGCCATGCCCCGCTTCACGCGGGACGTGCCGGTCGTCGGCTGGGTGGCAGGGGTGTTTGTCGCGTCGGCGGACATGGGATGGCTCCGATCTTGAAGATCATTCATGCAGTTGTTGAACATCCGATCCGACGCACGAGGGCGCCGTTACTCCGCGTGGTGCGACGACCGCGCTAAGCCGGTCCACGCCCGACCGGGCCAGCATCGCGATTGACCTTTTTCGCTGTGGTCGCGGCGCGGGGCGCGTCGTGGCCAGGATCCTTGGCCAAGCAAGTGCTTCAGACATGTCTCAGGCGAGCGAGCTTGGCAGGTCCAAGAACGCTTCGGCCACGCCGGGATGGCTAATACGCCCACCCCGGGTGTTGACGCCGAGCCGCAACGCCGGGTCTGCCGCCAGGGCACCTTCGACCCCGAGGCCGGCCAGACGTCGCACGTAGGGGAATGTCGCGTTCGTGAGGGCACGGGTGGAGGTCTGTGGCACGCCGCCGGGCATGTTGGCGACGCAGTAATGGCGTACACCGTCGACGTCGTAGATCGGGTCGGCGTAGCTGGTTGGCCTTGAGGTCTCGAATGCGCCGCCCTGGTCGATGGCCACGTCGATGAGCAGCGCACCCGTCGGCAGCATGGCCAGGTCGGCCCGGCTGACCACCTTGGGTGCGGCCTTGCCGGGTACCAGCACGGCGCCGATGACGACGTCGGCTGTGGCCAGCTCGCGGGCGAGGGTGGCGGGGTCGCTCATGACGACCCGGGCGCGGCCGTCCAGGATGTTGTCAAGTTCGCGGATGCGGGTCGGGGAGGTGTCCAGGACGGTGACCTCGGCCTGCATCCCCAGTGCCAGGAGTGCGGCCTGGGTGCCGACGACGCCGCCGCCGATGACCAGCACGCGGCACGGGGCTACTCCCGGGGATCCGCCGAGGAGGCGCCCCGGGCCACCTTCGGGAGCGGTGAGGTAGGTGGCGGCGGCGTGTGCGGCGAGCCGGCCGGCGATCTCACTCATCGGGGTCAGCAGGGGAAGTCCCGTGTGATCTTGCACGGTCTCGTAGGCGATGCCCAGCGTCTTGGTGTTCAGTAGCGCTTCGGTGAGCGGGCGATCTGCCGCCAGGTGCAGGTAGGTGAACAGGGTGAGGTCTTCGCGCAGGGAGCCGTACTCCGGTGCAATCGGCTCCTTGACCTTGACGAGCAGATCGGCGTTGGCCCAAGCCTCGGTCTGGTCGACGAGCTTGGCACCGGCCTGCTCGTACTCGTCATTGGTGAAGCCAGCGCCGTTTCCGGCGTCGTGTTCGACGAACACGTCATGACCGTCGCCCACGAGGCTTGCGACGCCAGCGGGCGTGATTCCGACGCGGGCTTCCTTGGTCTTGATTTCCTTGACGGTCGAGATGCGCATGGTGCTGTCCCTCACTGCTTCTGGACGGGGTGGGCGATGGTTGGCTCAGGTCGTGGTGCGGCGGGCAACGTTGTAGAACCGGACCTCTTGGTACTCCTCGAGCCCCTCGGCGCTGCCTTCTCGGCCCAACCCGGACTGCTTGACGCCACCGAACGGCGCGGCCGCGTTGGACGGCACGCCCTGGTTGATGCCAACAAGCCCGGTTTCGAGGGCGTCGGCGACGTTCAGGGCGCGGTCCAGGTCTTGAGTGAACACGTAACCGGCGAGTCCGAACTCGGTCGCGTTGGCTCGCGCAATCACCTCGGCCTGGGTGCTGAATCGCTGGATCGCCGCGATCGGTCCGAAGATCTCCGTGCTCGCGATGTCGGCAATGGCCGGTACCTGGTCCACAACGGTGGCTTCGAAGTAGTGACCTGAACGACCGATCGCCCGGCCGCCGGTCAGCACCCGCGCGCCGTGGACGAAGGCGTCCTCTACGAGGCGTTGCATGCTCGCGACGGCGCGGGCGTCGATCAGGGGCCCGAGTGCGACGTTGTTGGCCAGGCCGTCACCAGTGACCGTTGCCGCCATCCTCTCGGTGAGTCCTTCCACGAAGGCGTCGGCGATGCCGTCTTGGACAAAGATCCGGTTGGCCGCGATGCAGGATTGGCCACCGTTGCGCATCTTCGCCGCATAGGCGCCGTCGACGGCCCGATCGAGGTCGGCGTCGTCGAACACGATCAGTGGCGCGTTGCCACCTAGTTCCATGGAGGGGCGCAGCACGTTCTCCGCGGCGAGGCGCAGTAGCACCTTGCCGACGCCTGTCGAGCCGGTGAAGGACACCTTGCGAACCCGGGGGTCCCGCAGGACGGCCTCGCTGAAGGCCGAGGCGTTGGTGGTGCTGATGACCTGGATCAGGTTCTCGGGCACGCCGGCGCGGTACGCCAGCTCGACGGCGTAGTACGTGGTGAGCGGTGTCAGCGCGGCCGGTTTGATGACCACGGGGCAGCCGGCCGCGAGGGCGGGGGCGATCTTGCGGGTGGCCATCGCCAGCGGGAAGTTCCACGGGGTGATCAGGATCGACAGTCCGACCGGGGCGCGGCGGGTCAGCAGGGTGCCCCCGCCGGTGGGGACGTCGCGGAAGTTGCCTGCCGGGCGGACGGCTTCCTCGGCGTACCAGCGCACGAAGTCGCTGCCATAGACCACCTCGCCGCGCGCCTCGGCCAGCGGCTTGCCCATCTCCCGGGTGATCAGCAGAGCGATCGTCTCTGCGTTCTCGTGAAGCAGGTCGTACCAGCGCCGCAGAATGTCGGCCCGTACACGTGGTGTGGTGGCAGCCCAGGCACGTCCGGCCTCATCGGCCAGCGCGACGGCTTCCAGCGCCTGGTCGGGACCGGTGTCGGGCAGGCTGGCGATCACCTGCCCGGTGGAGGGGTCGTTCACGTCGAAGGTGACCGGTCCGGTCGGCAGCTGCAAGCCGCGCAGCACGACATCCGCGGCGAGGGCGAGCTCCGGGTCGGCAACGGCGAGTCCAGGGACCACGGCGCTGCCGGACACTTGGGTGCTCATTTGGTCTCCTCCGCGAACAGGACGTCGTCGATGGCCTCGACGAACTGGCCAAGCTCGTCGTCGGTGGTGATGAACGGTGGGCTGATCTGCAGGGTGTTGCCGCGCAGAGGGCGGGAGATGAAGCCCCTCTCAATGAGCGCGTCGGCGGCGCGCTCGGCGGAGACCTCATTGACCAGGGTGACGCCGCCGAGGAACCCGCCGACCCGCACCTCGGCCACGCTCGCCCGTCGGGCCTGCAGCTGCTTGAGCAGGGACCCGAGGAGCTGCTCCAACTGGGCCGCACGGGGGATCAGCTTGTCTTGTTCGAGGATGTCGAGATTGGCCATGGCGACCGCGCAGGCCGTGGCGTGGCCGGCGTAGGTGGCGCCATGGCGGAAGATCGGGGTTGCGGGATCGTCGACGTAGAACGGCTGCCAGATCTTGGGCGCGACGAGAACACCGCCCAGGGGGGCGTACCCGGAGGTGACGCCCTTCGCGAAGGTGATCATGTCCGGTTTCAGGCCGAACCGCTCGGCCGCGAACATGTGGCCGGTGCGGCCAAAGCCGGTGATGACCTCATCCAGGATGAGCAGGATGTCGTGCTCGCGACAAAGCGCCTGGAGGGTCTCCAGGTATCCCGGTGCCGGTGGATTGACCCCACCGGTGCCTTGGATGGGCTCAGTCACGATGGCGGCAATGTTCTCCGCGCCGATGCTGATGATGGTGCGGGCGAGGGCGTCGATGTCGTGAACCGGCACGCGCGCGGTCTCCGGCACAAGGGATGGTGTGCCGTATCCCTCGCGGTTGAACTCGAGGCCCGCGATGCTGGTGCCGTAGGCGTGCAGCCCGTGGTAGGCGTGCTCCCGGCTGATGATCGTCTTCTTGGAGGTGCGACCTTCACGCTGCCAGTGACGTCGGGCCAGCTTGCAGGCCACATCAATCGCGTCTGAACCTCCGGAGTTGAGGATCACCTTCGGATCCTCAATCGGCGAAAGACCGGCCAGTCGCTCGGCCAGGCTGAGGGCCTGATCGTTCACGAACCGGGCGAAGATGTGGTGAGTCTCCAACTTCATCATCTGCGAGCGTGCAGCATCGGCCAGCGCCGGGTGGGAGTGGCCGATGTTGGCGTGCCACAGCCCGGCGGTGCCGTCGAAGAGGCGACGCCCATCCGCGGTGTGCAGGTAGCAGCCTTCACCGCGCTCGATCACGAGCTGGCGTCCAACGATTGAAGGAACGTGGGCCTGAGCCGGCCACAAGGCGGGCCCATCCAGAATCTGCTTGGTGTTAGACATGCTTGCGTCCCTTCTTCGGATGCTTGGTCAGCGGGCGGTGTAGCCGCCGTCGATGGCGATCGAGACACCGGTGATGTAGGAGGCGTCTTCAGAGGCCAGGAAGCTCACGGCCGCGGCCACGTCGGCGGGGACGGCGAGGCGACCTAGGGGGATGGCTTCGACTACGTCGCGTGCGGTCTGTGCGGGGTCGAACTGCTCGTTGACCCAGGCGTCGTACAGCGGCGTACGAGTCATGCCTGGGGCGACCGCGTTGACCCGGATATTGCGCGGGGCCAGCTCGACTGCTGCCGCCGTGGTTAGGGCCTTGATCGCGCCCTTGGTGGCACTGTAAAGGCTCATCGTGGGGACGCCGATGGACGCCAGCCGTGAGGTGATGTTGATGATCGAGCCGCCATGCTGCATGCGCTTGGCGCTCTCTTGCAGCACCGCGATCGTGGCGATCGTGTTCACTTCAAACAGCAGCCGCACCTCCTCGATCGGCGCCTCGAGGAGGTCGTCGGTGTGGTCCATGGCGGCGTTGTTGACCACGACGTCGAGACGTCCGTAGTGTTCGATGGCGGCTGCGGCGAGCTGTGCCGGTGCGTCTAAGGCAGTCAGGTCCAGGGGGATGAAGGTGGCGTTCGCGCCTAATTCCTCACGCACATGGTCGCCACGCTCCTTGTCGCGGCCGGTGATGACGATGTTGAAGCCGTCGACATGGAGTCGGCGGGCGATCTCGTGGCCGATTCCGGAGGTTGAGCCGGTCACGATGGCGGTGCGGCGGCTCATGAGCGCGTTCCGATTTTGTCGATGGCGTTCTTGAGCCGGGCGACCCCCACGTCGATGCGCTCCGGCGTGGATGTCGCAAAGCACAGGCGCAGGGCGTCGTGAAAGTTGTCGTTGACCGAGAACGCCGGCCCCGGGATGTATGCGACGCCCTCGCTCAGCGCGGTCGCGAACAATGCCTGGGTGTCGATCCGGGGGTCCGCGAAGGTGGCCCATAGGAAGAAGCCCCCGGCGGGGTCGGTGGTACGGACGGCGTCGCCAAAGTGGCGCGTGAGCGCTGCCCTCATCGCGTCTTTTCGCTCGTGGTAGAGGCTCATGACACGGTCAAGGTGGGGCTGCAGGTGTCCACCGGCGAGGAAGTCCGTCACGGTGAGCTGCGCCGGGACACTGGTGCACGTGTCCATGGCCTGCTTGGCGTTGATCAGCAACGGCTGGAGGCTGGGGTCGGCATCGACCCACCCGACGCGCAGGCCGGGAGCCAGGATTTTGGAGAAGGTGCGCACGGAGAAGATCAACGGGTTCCCCGGATCCAGCTCGTTCAGCCCGGGGATCGGGCTGTTCTCGAAGCGGAGCAGACCATATGGGTCGTCGTCGAGGATGACCGCCCCCCACTGCCCGGCGAGCTCGAGGAGCTGCTCCCGGCGCCGCAGCGACAAGGTGACGCCCGACGGGTTCTGAAAGTTAGGGATCGTGTAGATCGCTTTCGGCGTGCGACCGGTACGCGCGACCAGCTCGGGCAACGCCTCGACCACCAGACCGTTCTCATCCAGTGGGGCCTCGAGCAGCTCCGCACCGTAGGACAACGCGGTGGCGTTGCCGTTGGTATACGTGGGCCCCTCCACAATCACCAGATCGCCCGGGTCGATGAAGAGCTTGCACGCCAGATCCAGGCCCTGCATGCCGCCCGTAGTGATGGTGATCCGGTCAGCCGCGCTGGCGTATCCATGCTCAGACTGAAGTTTCAAGACCTCGCTGACCAGACCAGGCTCACCTTCAGAGGAGCCGTAACTGTACTTGCCCGGCACTGCACGGGCGGCAAAGCGGTCCAACAGCTGCACCGGCATGAGGTCGTCGCTCGGAGCCCCCATCGCGAACCGGACAATGTCATGCGTCTGGCGGGCTAGAAGAGACGTCGAGGAGTCGATGACCGAACCGACCAAGCTGTCCGATCGCAAAGCGAGAGGAAGCGCGTCACTTCCGCGGTCGCCCCTAATTGTCGTCATGAACCGACGCTAAGGCGCCAGACACGATAAGAAAAGCGACGATTAGTTACAAACACATGTAAGCGCGGCTTACATTTGGGCGCAATCCTTTTCCTTCAGCACGTCGGCGAAAGCCGCCCGGCAGGCGGCGATCGCTGGCTTTCCTTCTGCTCCCGCCCGACAGAACATCCAGATCTGCCGGCTCTGGCCGGTATCAAGAGATCCAGCTGGGTGCACCTCCGCCTCCTCACCCCGAACCAGAAGATCGGGCAAGAACGCAGCCGCCAGCCCCGCCTCAACCATCCGGAGATGGAACAAGAGGTCAGCCGACTCATACGCGATATCTGGCTCGAAACCGTGCCGACGGCAGACACTCAGCACCCAGGCGTGAGCTGCCGAACCAGCGGGTTCAAGAACCCATCGGAGACGGCGCAACCCATCCAAGGAACCACCGTCAGCGAGGCCCGGCAGGTAGGCGCGGATGGGGTCGTCCACGAGAAGATCGGAGTGCAGTTCTTCCGGCACAGCCTGCGAGGTGCCCGGGTAGCTGTCGACCACCAGTACGTCGATGCGACGGGAACTCAGAAGGAGCATGCCCTCCTCGGGTTCGACCTGCCGAAAACGCACGTCAAGCGCAGGGTGTTGCACGGACAACTCGCGGACTACGCCCGGAACCGCGCTCCGGCTGATGCTGCTGAACGCGGCCAGACTAAGGGTTCCCCGCACTTGGTTCTCGCTAGCCGCCAGGTTGGCCTCGGCACGCTCGAGGATCGTCACGACATTGTTCGCGTGATGCACCAGCTCCTCGGCAGCAGGCGTCAGCCGAACGCCCCGCCCAACCCTTTCCAGGAGAGGTACTCCCGTCTCCTTCTCGAGAATGGACAACTGCTGGGACACCGCTGAATGCGTGTAGGACAACGACCGAGCCGCAGCAGTGATGCTGCCGCGAAGATGCACTTCCCGGAGCAACACGAGGCGGTGGACGTCCAACATGGTCGCAGGCTACCCACTCACTAGCTCGGCGCGTCGGCCCTGTCCCTAACCAATAGCCGAAAGCGCAATCCGAGGAAACCGGGGTCGGAGGTCTCGGATCCGGCGGCTCGACACTTGTGAGCAACAGGCAACGGTGAAGACCGCCACGAAGGCTGCCCCGCAGTGTCACCCCAGATGGGGTCATTGGCCGTTGGCCGGTGACAAGGTTCCCAACTGGACGCAGCACCGCGCCGCTACGGTGGTTCCAAGTCCGGAGAAGCCGCCTCTGGCGACTCGCTCACCGCCGCCGTGCAGGCACCATCGTCAAGATCGCCGTCGAGGAGGGCCAGCAGGTCGCGGCGGGCGAGCTGGTCGTCGTCCTCGAGGCCATGAAGATGGAGCAGCCGATCAGCGCCCACAAGGCCGGCACCATCGCCGGGCTGCAACGTGTCGCCGGGCGGCCAGGTGACTCCTGGGCCGAACCGCTTCGGCGACACACGGCTCCCCGTAATCTGCCACCCCTCAGGCGCGGGGCCTGGACTCAGTTTTCGAATTGCCTTTCCGCCATGTGTCGCGATTCTTCTCAAGGGATGCACACGATCGCTGGCCCCTGATTATTCGAACGCGCTCAATCATCAGGATTCCTGCCGGGGTTGGGCGCCACCGAGCCTAAGATGCTGCTGCGGACGATGTCGAGGTCGACCCGGCCGATCGACCTAGGAAGTCACAGCGTCTCGAGCAGTTCACGCTCGGCGTCGTCGAGGTAGCGCAGCAGCGCGTCATGGGCCGCATCTACCTCACCGGCCTCCAGGAGTCGGCAGATCTCGGCATTGCGCTCGACGTAGGGCTCGTGGAAGCACCGCGGGTCAGGCATCACGAGGAAGACCAAGCGAAGTTCGGCGAGCACGTGCTCCATCAGCTCGCCGACGCGCGGGCTCCGCGCCAGGGCGGCAATCGCGAGGTGGAAGCGCATGTTCGCCGTCCCCACGTCCATCCAGCGGTCGTCCGCCGCGGCCTGCCGCGCCTCGTCCAACGCCGCACGTAAGGCCACCACGCGTTCCGGGCTCACGACTCGCACCCCGCGCAGCGCCCCCAGCTCCACGAGGCGGCGCACCTGGAACAGGTCGCTGAGGTCCTCAGGAGTGAGTCGCCGGACGAAGACGCCGCGGTTGAGCTCGTGGACGAGGAGGCGCTCGTACGCGAGCAGGCGGAACGCCTCGCGCAGCGTGTTCCGCGACACCCCGAGCGCCCGGCTTATGGCGTCCTCCGGGAGCCGGGTGGACGGGGGTATCGCGCCCGCCATGATGCGTTCGCGAAGGAGTCCGGCGACGCGTTCGGCGGTGCTGGTGCGGCCGAGCAGGGCCCGCTCCTGCTCGAGGGCGGCGATGAGCGCCACCTCGTTCTGCTCCATCACGCCTCCCAAAGTCAGTCTATGACCCATAGTAGACATTTCCGTCATCTTCTCCCTTGTGGGATTGTTCAACAATCCCTATCATGGTGCATCACGCAGCCCTAAGGAGGTCTCCATGGCAACACCGACCAGCGACGAGCCGATCAACACACCGGTCGCCGCATCCGATCCCCCTAGCCCCCCGACGTTGGCACGAAGCAAACGTGTTCGTGGCCGACGAGCCTGACGTGCACCTTCGGGTGTGGTGATGGTGACCATCGACCTCAACAGCGACCTCGGTGAGGGCTTCGGCATCTGGCGGCTCACCGACGACGACGCGCTTCTCGATATCGTCACCAGTGCGAACATCGCCTGCGGCTTCCACGCCGGCGACCCCTCCACGATGAGGCGCGTATGCGAGCGAGCCGCGGCGAACGGCGTCACCGTCGGGGCCCATGTCTCCTACCGTGACCTCGCCGGGTTCGGGCGACGCCGCATGGACGTGAACCCCTCCGAGCTACGCGACGACGTCACCTACCAGATCGGCGCGCTCGACGCGTTCGCCCAGGCCGCCGGCACGGCGGTGCGCTACGTCAAGCCGCACGGCGCGCTCTACAACACGGTGGTGCACGACGAGGCCCAGGCTGCGGCGGTGGTCGAAGCCGTCGCCGGCTATGACGCGGGCCTGCCGGTGCTCGGCCTGCCGGGTTCCCAGCTGCTGCGGAAGGCTGCCGTCTCAGGGCTAGAGACCGTGCCGGAGGTGTTCGCCGACCGTGCCTACACGCCCGAAGGGACGCTGGTGCCGCGCAACCAGCCGGGAGCGGTCCTCCACGACGTGGAACAGGTCGTGGCCCGGTGTGTCGAGATGGCCACGCAGCGCACGATCCGCGCCGTCGACGGCAGCGCGGTCGAGGTCCAGGCGCGGTCCATCTGCGTGCACGGTGACACTCCCGGAGCGGTGGAGATCGCGCGTCGCGTCCGCACGGCCATCGAGGGAACCGGTGTCCGGGTCTCCCCCTTTGTGGAGGCAGCCTGATGCTGGTTCTCCCGTGCGGCGAGCAGGCCGCGCTGGTGGAGCTCTCCGACCTCACCGAGGTGCTGGGGCTGTACGCCACGCTCCGACGTGAGCCGCTCGAGGGCGTCACCGAGCTCCTCCCCGCCGCACGAACCCTGCTCCTGCGCTTTGACAGGAGGATCACCGGTGTGGACCGCATCGCCGTAGAGCTTGGCGGGCGCCCCATCGGACCAGCCGAGGACCACTATCGCGAGGAGATCACGATCGAGGTCCGGTACGACGGAGAGGACCTCGAGGAGGTCGCGTCCCTCAGCGGCCTGCACGTTCGCGAGGTGGTCGAGAGACACGTCGAAGCCGCGTATACCAGTGCGTTCTGCGGGTTCGCCCCCGGCTTCGCCTACCTGGTCGGGCTGCACCCGAGTCTGTGGGTGCCGCGGCGCGACTCGCCCCGCACCCGCGTGCCCACCGGGGCGGTCGCGATCGCCGACGAGTACGCCGCGATCTACCCCCGCGAGTCACCGGGCGGGTGGCGGGTCATCGGCCACACCGACGCTCCCGTGTGGGATCTGGAGCGCACCCCGCCGACGCTCCTAGCACCCGGCACCCCTGTCCGGTTCGTCGAGGTGACGGCATGACCCTCGAGGTGCTCACCCCCGGGCCCTTCACCACCGTCCAGGACCTCGGCCGGCCCGGTCTGGCCCATCTCGGCGTCGGCGAGTCCGGTGCCGCCGACCGCCGCAGCCTCCGGCTGGCGAACCGATTGGTGGGCAACCCCGAGGGCGCCCCAGCCCTAGAGGCGACGTTCGGCGGTCTGACCGTCCGGTTCGACAGCGCAGTGCTCGTCGCGCTGACCGGAGCCCCGTGTCCGGTGACGATCGGAGGGCGAGGTGCCGCGATGTACGCGCCGCTCTCCCTGAGGGCCGGCGAGACCCTTCGGCTAGGGATGCCCGAGGCGGGTCTGCGAACCTACCTCGCCGTCCGTGGCGGCATCGACGTGCCGTGCCTGCTCGGGTCACGCAGCACCGACACGATGGCCTCGCTCGGCCCCGCGCCGTTGAGCCCGGGAGCGCATCTGCCGGTCGGCGCAACGACACAGCCCCATCCGAGCGTCGACATCGCTCCCCAGGCGCCTTATCCGTCCGAGATGCATTTCGATGTGGTCCTCGGGCCACGTGATGACTGGTTCACCGCGGAGGCCCTCGCCGCGCTGCGCCGCGGGCCCTACACCGTGACCGACAAGTGCGACCGGGTCGGGCTCCGGTTGGACGGTCCCGTGCTGACCCGCCGGATCGAGCGGGAGCTCAAACCGGAGGGGACCGTCGCGGGCGCCCTGCAGGTGCCGCCGAACGGGCAGCCGATCCTCTTCCTCGCCGACCATCCGGTCACCGGTGGCTACCCGGTCATCGCGGTCGTGACCGAGGATGACCTGCACCTGGCCGCCCAGGCCCGGCCCGGTCAGAGGCTGTGGTTCGGCACGACGGGCCGGCCACGGCCCCCAGAGGTCGGCTGAACAGCGCGGTGGGGCCAGACCGGTTGCGCCCTGCTGCTGCCCCGGTCAGTGCAGCGTGCTGGTTTCAGCGAGCGGTGACACCCGCAGGAGGTAGGTGGGCAGCGTCTCTACCTGGACGGCGTCGAGGGGCTCAATGATCTTCTCCTCGATCGCGGAGACCGGGGCGCGCAGCTGGTCGACGACCGCATGGCCGCGCCACTCGTAGTAACCGGACTCAGCCACGTCCAGGTCCGGCAGCCCACCTGCACCAGGTGTCCCTCAGCGACATCACCTGCATGGCCGCGTATCGGTCTTTGGAAGCACCACGTCGGACAGGCTCCATCGCTCGTCGGGTCGCCGCAAGCTCGACTTCCAACGCCGCGATCCTTGTGCGTGCCGGTGGCCAGCTCGGTCTTCCTATGTGTGATGTCCAGCCGGGTTGTCCAACCTGGTGATGGGCGAGACCTTGCCGATCGCTGAGTTGGGCAGTTGGTGGTTGTATTCGTGGATCCATGTTGGCGACACAGCCGGCCGATCGGCTTCGGAGGGATAGAACTTCCGCAATGCCCAGCCGTCGGCGAGGGTCGGTGGAATCTCTCGATTTTGCCGTGGGTCTGGGGCGAATACGTGCGGGCGCGCTTTGGGGGTGATCCCGATCGGTGCAGGTGCCTCCCGACAGGTTATAGCGGTAAGCGCCACCGTTGTCGGACAGGGCTCGGCGGATCGTGACACACCGCGGTGGGGCCCGGACCGGTGAACCCAAGAGCAAGTACCACCAGCCCCTTTTCGGCACCTGCTACCTGCACACCGTCATCGACGACCACCCGCCTCGCCTACGTCGAAGCCCACGACGACGAGACCAGGGAGACCGTCAATGCCGTCCTGCGCACCGCGATCGCATGGTTTGCCGAGGTCGCTGCCCGGTGCCGGCCGCCATGCCGTCGACCCACGTAGCGCATGCCTCCAGACCTGCTTGTCGAGAACGCCCCGGCCGTCGACGCGGACGGCGTCATCGTGAAGACCTGGTCTGCTTTGGCCAGTCAGACGGGCTGAAGGAGCACACCCCCCCTCGTCAGCAGGCGAACTAGCTCCCCGTGCGGTAGTGCGGGTGCCCAGTGGTCGTCGCGGCCTCGCATCGTTTCGTTGGCGACCAGCGCGTTGAGCACCGCTTCTTCGACGGAGTCGACGACAGCTTCATAAAACGGGTCCATTGCTCCCCATGGGATGAAACACATCTCGTCATAGCCGCTCTTTGTCCCCTTGCGGCTGGCGAGGCTGCCAGGATTGCCAGTGGAGAAGGCGAGGAAGATGTCCCCAGAGAAGTGCGATCCGGTGGTGCCGGTGAGAGCCAGGCCGAGGGATACCCGGCGCGCCAGCGCCTGGGACTGGCCGGGGAGCATAGGTGCGTCCGTGCCCACCACCACGATCACCGATCCGGCGCCGGGCGGAGTCCTTCTCCCGGGCTGCTCCATGGGGTTCTCGACATTGAGATCGGAGCCGACCCTGCGACCGGCCACCATGAGCTCGCAACGACGGCCGAAGTTGGCCTGTACGAACGCACCTACGGTGTACTGATCGCCGTCGTGGCAGACGACCCTCGATGCGGTTCCGTTCCCACCCTTGAACGCGTAGCAGCACATTCCAGTCCCGCCGCCGACCGAGCCTTCTTCCACTCGGCCACTGCGAGCCGACTCGATCGCGGCGACCGCGTGCTCCGGGGTAACATGCGCACCGTTGATGTCGTTGAGGTAGCCGTCGAAAGTCTCCCCTACCACCGGCAGCAGCCAGGTATCGGCCAACTCCGGCTTATGCGCGACGGTCCAGTCGATCGCGCCTCGGTGACAGGCCCCGACGGCGTGTGTATTGGTGATCAGTACGGGGGTAGCCAGCGAGCCCGCCTCCTCAATCCAGGCCGTTCCCGTCATTTCGCCGCTCCCGTTGAGAGAGTGCCATCCGGCGGCCGCTGGCGTGCCGACCCCATCGCGGCCACGCGGGAGAATGGCGGTAACTCCGGTCCGGACCGGTCCCTTGCCGAGCCGCAGTTCCCCTGCTCCCTCAATGAGCGTTACCTGCCCTACCTCGACACCAGGCACGTCCGTGATGGCGTTATTAGGGCCGGGAATCCCGCGAAATGGAATCCCGAGTGCTCTGGCACGGGATTTTCCGGAGGGAGTCTGTGCCAGTGCGTCGAGACTTGTTGGGGCGGCGGGGATATCCGACATTCTGGCTTCCTGCGGGCTCGCCCAGGACTCTGCGACCTGGGAATGGGGTTAGCTGTTCTAATCTGACCGGGAAGGCGCGATTGATGCGTGCCGATCCGATTTTATAGGAATTGGATACCGTGGTTAGCGAGAAAACTGAGACCTCACGCCGCGCCTAATGGGCCGGACGACCGACCCCGGCAGCACGACGCAAGCGAAAGGGACCTCTCATGCCGATTCGGGAAGCGGCGCAATCCGAGGGACGGCGTCCAACAGGGCCTTGGTATAGGGATCCTGCGGTTCCGATATGACCCGCGCCGCGTCTCCAAATTCCACCAATTTGCCACGGTAGAGGACCGCGACGCGCTGACAGGTCTGAGAGACCAGTGCGAGGTCGTGGGAGATCAGCACAATGGACAGCTCCCGCTCGCTTTGGATCTTCTGCAGGAGAGCGATGATCTGGGCCTGGACCGTGACGTCGAGCGCGGACGTGGGCTCGTCGAGCAGCAGCACATCCGGCTCGAGCGCCAGCGCGCGGGCAAGAGCCACACGCTGGGCCTGGCCTCCGGAGAGCTGCCGCGGCCGCTTCTCCATCATGGAGGTGCTCATGTTGACATCCTCCAGTAGCGCGGCTACCCGCTCGACTCGTTCAGCGCGACTGCGGGCCATCTTGTGCAGCCGTATGGGTTCAGCGATGATTTCTGCGACCGTCATGCGGGGGTTCATGGCGCTCATCGAGTTCTGGTACATGAACTGCACGCGCTTGGCGAACGCCAGACGACCGCCCTGCAGTTCTCGAACGTCCATGCCGTCCAAAGTCACCTGACCGCTCGTAGGGCTTTCAAGACGAGCAATGATGCGGGCGAGGGTCGACTTACCTGAACCGGACTCGCCGACAATTCCGATCCACTCGCGCGGGACGAAGTCGATGGTGACCTCATTGAGCGCTTGGACCGGTTCGCTGCGGCGTCCATGCGGCAGGAAGACTTTGGACACCTGAGTCGCCGACAGGAACGAGGCGTGTTCATTGGGTCTCACCGGCTTGTTCCTATTCGGCACGGGACCTTGCTCCCATCGGTTGGTCACTGGGCGGACCGGTCAGCGGAAAATGACACGCCGCCCCCTTGGCAACAAGCGAGAGCGCGGGCACCACGGTGCGGCACAACTCGTTGTCTCCGCGGGGACATCGCGGGTGGAAGCGGCAGCCGCTCGGCCACTGCCCCGGAGCAGGGACGGACCCGGGCAAGGCGGAGCCTGGGTCCACGCTCGTGCCGAGGGTGGGGCGGCTGCGCAGCAAAGCGGCCGTGTACGGATGCCTCGGCTGGTTTAGCACTCGCGACGTGGGCCCGGACTCCACGACCGACCCGGCGTACATGACAACAACTCGCTCGCAGACTTCAGAAACCGTCGCCAGGTCATGGCTGACAAAGATGATCCCACACCCATGCTCGGCCCGAATCCCCAGCAGGAGCTGGATGACCTGCTTTTGCGTCGTCACGTCCAGGGCCGTGGTTGCCTCGTCCGCAATCAGCAGGTCCGGGGAGTTCGCGATGGCGATGGCGATCGCGACACGCTGCGCCATGCCTCCGGACAGTTCATGCGGGTACGCCGTCAGCCGTTCACGCGGCCGGGCGATTCCGACATCATCGAGCAGCTGCTGCGCCCGTTCGCGCGCCTGCGACTTGCTAATCCGCTGGTGCGCGCGCAACGCCTCGGTGAGCTGGTACCCGACCGTGAAGAGCGGATCGAGGCTACCGATTGAGTCTTGGAAGACCATTCCGACTGTACCGCCACGCAGTCGGCGGAGCTCGCGAGGTGACGCGGCGCCGATGTCCACGCCGCCTACCTCGACCTCTCCCGCGGCCTGGTGAACGCCCCGCGGGAGGATGCCCACGAAGGATCGAACAAGCAGAGACTTGCCCGATCCGGACTCGCCTATGATGCCGACGGTCTCCCCCTGGGACATCTCCATGGAGAAGTCGTCGATGATCTGTGTCTCGTCCTCGCCATGGCCTGTGGCCACTGTGAGACCCGAGACCCTCAACAGATGTCGGGTCACAGGTACCGTCCTTACCTCTGGTCGCGCGACCTGAACGTCACTCATCGTGCTGACTCCATCGTCTTGTCCGAGATGTCGCGCAGGCTGTCGCCGGCAAAGTTGATCGCGACGGCGGTCAGCATGATGCACACGCCTGGTGCAAGCACCATCCACCAGGCTTGATCGATGTACAAGCGGGCGTCGCCCAACATGTTCCCCCAGGTCGGGGCAGGAGGCGGCACGCCCAAGCCCAGAAAGCTCATCGCGGCATCAACCACGATGGCCCGGGAGATGACGTAGGTAGCCTGCACCCCGAGCGGACCCACGACGTTGGGTACGACGTGCCGCCATGTGGCCCACACACGTCCGCCGCCGATGACTCCGGCCGCCTCAACGTATGGCGATGCCACCACGCTCAGCGTGATGCCTCGAGTGACACGGGTGATGCGCGGGAAGTACACGATGGTGAGGGCAATGATCACCTGCATGGAACCAGCGCCAAAGGACGTCACGAGCAGAATCGCGAGAATGATCGACGGGAATGCGATCAGTCCATCAAGAACCCGCATCACAGGAGCGTCGATCTTCGGCCACACCACTACCGCGATTCCCAGCACCCCGCCCAGCACGCTGCTGGCGATACCCACGCCAATTCCGATGATCATTGATGACCGGGCGGCCACCGTCAGGCGATCGAGGATGTCCCGAGCGAAGTTGTCGGTTCCCGCCAGGTGTTCCAACGACGGGGAAAGCAGGCGGCCGTTCGGTACCGCGGTGGTCGCGCCGTAGTGCGTCAGTGCGCTTCCGAAGATGGCCGCAGCCACGACGATCACGAGCCAGCAGATGCTGACCACGGCCGTCGCGTCGAGCCGACGTGAGCGTTTTCGTCGTGCGGGAACGGTGATGGCCGTCCCCAATTCGATGGATGCCATGTCAGGCCCCTTCCGCGCGAATGCGGGGATCGATGACGGCGTACAAGGCGTCCACGAACAGATTCCCGACCACATAGAAAATCGCCGCAGTGAGTACCGCACCTTGAAGCAATGGGAAGTCGCGCTGGAGCGCCGCCTGGACGGTCAGCCATCCAAAACCGGGGATATTGAAGATGACTTCCACCGCGACAGCCCCGACCAGGAAACCGGCAAACGAGTTGCCGATGACCGTCAGTGCAGTGACCGATGCGCTCTTGAACTGGTGCCGGCCGACAACGACCCTCTCTGAGAGTCCTCGCGCCCGCAGCGACGTCACCCACGGCTCGACGCTGGTAGTGATGACCGAGTCACGAACCATCCGCGCCAGGAGCGCGAAGCTGTCGATGGTCAAGGCGATTGCAGGCAGCGTGATGCACGCCAACCAGCCGGTGAAGGAGGTTGTCGGATCGACATAGCCCGAGACCGGGAACCACCCGAGCCGGGAGGCGAACAGGGCGACGAGGAGCATTGCCACCCAAAACTCCGGCAGGGAGATGCCCACAAAGGTGCTGCCCATGAGCATCCGATCGAGCAGCGACCCCTTGAACCTCCCGGCGATGAGCCCCAGAACGGGGCCCAAGCCGAGTACGATCGCCATCGACAGGAACGAGATCCCCAGGGTAGGCCCTATGTGGTCCAGCAGGACGGTCGTGACCGGCATGTTGAACGTGTTCGAGACACCCAGGTCACCCTGAAGCAGGTGGGAGAGCCAGGAACCGAACTGGACAACTATGGGCTGATCCAAACCCCACTGTTTCGTGAGCTGGGCAATCTGCTCCTTGGTCGCGTCCCTACCGAGCATGACCACTGCCGGGTTGCCCGGAATGAGTCGGCTGGACACGAAGGTCGTGACTGCAATGACCGCCAGGACGGGCATTGCCAGGAGGAGTCTTCGGGTCAGGAACCGTCGCATTGACGCCGGCGGGCCCAGCAGGGCCCGCCTCACGTCACGAGGGCGTGCCACGCTGATGGTGCTCACTTCGGCTTCGCCGACCACCAGGTAGGCCAGTAGAATCCCTGGTCACCGAGATTCAGGTTCTTGCCCACGGCCTCCAGCTGCGAGAAGTCGGCCAGCTTGACCGCCGGCACGTCCTTCTGGAACTGCGTCTGGATGGCGTCCATCACTTCCTTGCGCTGCTCCTCCGACTTCGCCGTGTGCCAGCGGTTCAGCTGGACCCTGATCGGGCCCTTCAGTCCGTACCACTCGGGGAAGGCCTCGTTGCCGTTGAAGAGAAGGTGTCCGGTCGGGGAGATGTAGCCGATGCCGAGGTTGTCGACCAGAATGTCCCAACCATCGGGCTTGACCCACCGCGCGTCCGCCGTGGCCCCGTCGACCTCGTCGATCTTGACGTTGAAGCCGGCAGCAGTCAGCTGCTGCGCGACGGCGACGGAACCATCGTGGAGGTTCTGCCCGTAGTCCTTGCTCGTGAGAATCACGACGGGCTCCTTGTTGTAACCCCCTGCCTTGAGGAGCGCCTTCGCCTGAGGAAGGTCCTGCGCAGTCCCCTGCTCGCCAGCATCGGAACTGAGGATCCCCATCCCCTTGGAATACACACCATTGTTGACGTCATACATCTCGGGGGTTCCGAAGACGCTAGCTGCCAGATCCTTCCGATCCAGGGCCAAGGCGGCTGCCCGGCGGATCTGGATGTTGTCGAAAGGCGGCCGCGTCGTGTTGAGCATCATCCACTCGGAGTAGAACGGGGAAACGATGTTCGCCGAGACGTTCGAGGCACTCTTGACCTGGTCCAGAAGAGTGCCGGGCACGTTGAGGGCAACGTCGTACTGGCCGGCGATCGTGCTCTGGCTGCGCGTGGTCGGGTCGGCGACGGAGTTGACCTCGACCCGCTTGTAGGTGGCCGGCGCCGCCGACGCGAGCCCGCTCCTTGCACCGTTCTTCGCGGCCTGGAACTGGTCGAACTTCTCCAGGACGTACCGCTGCCCCTTGAGGAACTCGGTGAGCTTGTAGGGCCCAGTGCCGACGATCTTCTTGATGTCCGTGATGGCTTCCGTCCCAGCGGCCTGCGCGATCTTTGCGGGCATGATGGCCGCCGCGCCGACCGGAAGGGCGAGGAAGCGAACGACATCGAACGGCGACGAAAGCTTGATTCGGATCTCGGAGTCGGACGGCGCGCTGAGGTCGGCGACGTGCTCGAACATCGCCTTGCCGTTCCCGGAGATCTTGCCCCMACGCTTGAGCGAGGCGACCACATCGGCTGCCTTCATCGGGGTGCCGTCGTGGAACGTCACGTCCGTGCGAAGCGGGATGGTGTAGTCCAGACCGTCGGCGCTCACGGTTGGCATCGCCTGAGCTAGCCCGGGCAGCGGCGTGTAGGTCTCATCCACTGCGTACAGCGTCTGGTAAACCTGAATGGCGAAGATCTGCGTCCGCTTGCCGGTCGTGCTCTGCCAGTCGAAGCTGGTGGGCAGTGCCTCCTCAGCGACCCGCAGGACGTCGGCGCTTCCGGGCGATGACGTCGACGACGAGCTCGCACTGGGCGAGCAGGCCGAGAACGCAACACTAACCGCAACCGCGGAACAGACCAACAGGGCTTTTGTGCACCTCATGGGACATCGACTCCTTTGACGACGATACGTGCAACCGCACTTGCATGGAAGTCTCATGATGCACGGAATGGTTGTCAAGGGGTTGTTCGCAGTTCATGCCGCTGAAACGGGGTGGCGCTAGGCCCGTGCCTCCCGGCGGGCATCCGGGCGTGCATGAGGGGCGCCGGCCATGGAGAGCCCGCCCCGACGCAATGAGCCAGACAGTTGCAGGCGACGCTTGTCACGCAATCTGAATTGCGTATACTCCCGCTTCAGGAGCCATGCCTTACCAACCGATCCGGAGGGCACCGTGGAGTATGTACGAGTCGAAAGGACGGGCTCGGTCGCGCGCGTGGTGCTCAACCGTGCAGAGCGGCTCAACGCTGTCAGCGAGGGCCTATACCGCGACCTTCTCGAAGGTCTGCGCCGCAGCGAAGCCGACCCTGACGTTCGAGCGATCGTCCTCACGGGAGCCGGTCGAGCCTTCTGCGCCGGGGCCGACCAGAAAGCGCACAACGAGGGCGACCGGTCACCCGCCCAGCTGGCGGAGTACGTCGAGCTTGGCTGGCGAGCCTGCGAGGCCATCCAGCGTTGCGCTACCCCGGTGGTAGCCGCCGTGCACGGATACGCTCTCGGAGCCGGTGCCGAGATCGCCACAAGTGCCGACTTCCTGATCTGCGCCGAGGACGCCCAACTCGGTTTCCCCGAGGTGTCGATCGGCACGTACGTCGGTGGCGGGGTCACTCGAAGGCTCCCCCGGCAGGTGGGGTTGAGCCGGGCGACCGAACTGCTCCTGCTCGGTGACCGTTTCACCGGCGCCCAGGCGGCGGCATGGGGCCTGGCCCACGCCTCCGTACCGGCCGACTCGCTCCACACCGCAGCCGACGACCTCGCCCAGAAGATCGCCGCCAAAGCACCCCTGTCGGCCGCTCGGCTCAAGACTGCCCTGCTCAGCGAGGCCCCCTTCGATGAGGTTCTGCGCAGCGAGGCGAAAGACCTGCTCGCGATCATGGGCACCGCCGACTGGGCCGAAGGTGTCGCGGCATTCCGGGACCGCCGGACACCCTTCTTCAAGGGCGAGTGAGAACGCCATGACCACAGTGGACCAGGACGTGCGGACGCCGCTGATTCGACTCCTCGACCCCCGCTCCATCGCCGTCATCGGCGCGTCCACCAACCCGTCGAAGCGCGGCTTTCAGGTTATCAAGGCTCTCATGAGGGACGGTTTCGCCGGGCCGATACTGCCCGTCAACCCGCGCGGTGGCACCGTGCTCGGTCTGCCAGTCCATGAGCGCATTGCGGACCTGCCATATGGGCTCGACGTCGCTCTGGTGGCCGTGTCCGGGCGCGCTGTGCCCGACACGATCCGGCAGCTGGGCGAACGTGGGGTTGCCGGTGCTGTCGTGCTGGCCAACGGGTTCTCCGAAACCGGGGGCGCAGGCGCGGCACTCGACCTCGAGCTGCGGGCCGCAATCGTCGAGTCCGGCGTCCGTGTCGTGGGGCCAAACACCTCAGGCGTCATCACCGTCGCATCGGGCGCCAACCTTGTTGGCGTTCCCGACGTCCCGGCGGGCCCGGTGGGCCTGGCCACCCAGAGCGGGAACATGCTCCTGTCGTTCCTCGCCGACACCCGCACACACCAGATGCCCGGCCTGCACAGCTACGTCGGGCTCGGGAACCAGGTCGACGTCGGATACGCCGAATGCGTCCACAACATGGCAACGCGCCCGGGCCTCGGGGCCATCGCGGTGCATGCGGAAGGGTTCAAGGACGGACGCGCCTTCCTCGTCGCCGCAACGCAAGCCGCCCGTCAGCGCCCGCTGGTCCTGCTGCGCGGCGGGCGCTCCGCTGCCGGCGCACGCACCGCCCTGTCCCACACCGGTGCCGTCGCCGGCTCAGACCGCGTCGCCCGCGCGGTTCTGGCGCAAGCCGGGATCGAGCTGGTCGAGCGATCCGATGAGCTCGCCATCGTCGCCGGGGTGCTCGCCACGACCACCCCGGTTCCCGACGGCCTCGGCGTGGCAGTGTTGTCCGACGGGGGCGGGCATGCGGCCCTCGCCGCCGACGCCCTCACCCAGGCGGGCGTCCCCCTGGCCGAGATCGGCCCAGACACGCAAGCCCGGCTCATTGAGCTGCTCGGGCCTGCGGCTGCGGTCGCCAACCCCGTGGATGTCGCAGGTGCGACCGACGCCGATCCCGACCTCTTCGCGGACGCGGCTGGGTTGCTGCTGCAGGACACGTCGGTCGGGCTCGTGCTGGTGATCGGCATGTACGGCGGATACCACCTCCGCTTCGACGAGCGGCTGCGTTCACAGGAGGACAGCACGTCGCGCCGACTCGGCGAACTCAGCCGGGCCCACCACAAGCCCGTCGTGGTACAGAGCCTGTACGCCTCACACAACCCGTCCAGCCACGAAGTCCTGCGCACCCACGGCATCCCCGTGCTGTCATCGATCGACCACGCGGTACGGGCGGTCGCCGCCCTGCACCGCCGTGGTCACTTCCTGGCCACCGCTGAGACGCGCTCGAACCTTCAGCTGTCCCACCTGAGCGCGCCATCGTTCGATGGCACGACCGTGCTCCCGGAGCCGAGCGCTCGCGCCCTCTTGGGATCAGCGCACATAGACACCGGCCCCTGGGCCTTCGCAGCCACTCCCGTTGAGGCGAAGGCTGCTGTGGCACGATTCGACGTTCCCTGCGCGGTGAAGGTCGTCTCACCGCAGGTTGTCCACAAGAGCGACGCCGGCGGTGTGCGCCTCAACGTCACCGAGGGTGACGTTGCCTTCGAGTCCATCGTGGAAGCCGTCCAGACGGCACAGCCTGGATCCGACATCTCGGGTGTCGTCGTCGCCCCCATGTCCGGAACAGGCGTCGAACTGCTCATAGGCGCAGTGGCTGACCCCGTTTTCGGTCCCGTGGTTGCCTTCGGCTCAGGCGGCGTTCTTGTCGAGGCCGTGGGAGACGTGACGTTCCGCGCAGCGCCGCTGACCCACCGGGAGGCACTGGAGATGATTGACGAGACGACCGCCGGCAAGCTCCTCGGCGGCTACCGCGGGATGCCTGCCGTGGACCGCGACCAGTTGGCCGCCCTCCTCGTCCAGATCGGGGACTTCGCCGCGTCCACGCCGCGACTGGCGGAACTCGACCTGAACCCCGTGGTCGCGAACGCCAGCGGCATCCACCTGGTGGACGTCCGCGTGGTTCTGGACAAAGAGGTGTCCTCGTGACCGACCCTGCCGTTCTACACGCGCGCACCGGCGCGGTGGAGACCTGGACCCTCAACAGGCCTACTCAGCGAAACCCGATCTCCGAACCGGACATGGTGGCCGCGCTGGAAGAGGCGGTTGCCCGCGTCAACGCTGACCACGGCGTTCATGTTGTGGTGCTCACCGGCGCCGGCTCTGCGTTCTCCTCGGGCGGCAACGTCAAGCACATGCGTGACCGGGTAGGCATGTTCGGGGGCTCGCCGGCCGAACTGAGGCAGGCATATCGCCATGGGATCCAGCGCATCACCCGTGCGCTGTACCACTGCGAGGTTCCGATCATCGCCGCGGTGAACGGTCCTGCCATCGGAGCCGGCTGCGACCTGGCACTCATGTGTGACCTGCGACTGGCCGCTAGGCCGGCCATCTTCGCGGAAAGCTTCATCAAGCTGGGCATCATTCCGGGCGACGGCGGCGCATGGCTGCTCCCCCGCGCCGTCGGAGCTGCTCGGGCGGCCGAGATGGCTTTCACCGGCGATGCCATCGACGCCGCGACAGCACTTGAGTGGGGCCTTGTGTCCCGCGTGTTGGAGCCGGATGACCTGCTGCCGGTGGCGGTCCGCCTCGCCGAACGGATTGCGGCGAACCCGCCGCACGCACTGCGGATGACCAAGCGCCTGCTTCGTGAAGGTACGCACCAGTCGCTCGAGAGCCTCCTCGAGCTATCTGCCGTCATGCAGGCGCTAGCCCATCACACGAGCGACCACCGAGAGGCTATCGACGCTCTGCTGGACCGGCGTATGCCCCGTTTCACGGGCAACTGACGTCACCGTGCGGCAGCTCGGTCTGGCGCCGCCGCGTGGACCCGATCCGAGGATCCGCCCGGTCCAGACGGGCTCCCAGCTTGTCCGATCGTTGGGGAGGACCGGCCTTTGGAGACGCCGTTCCGTGTGTGGTCGCGCCTGTGGCTCGTCGCCGCAGTGGCGGCTGTGCCACCCAGGCTCATCCCACCAGACGCGGTGGAGCCGACGCGCCGGTCGGCCGGGACGAGCACCGCTCAGGGGTCCGGGCCGAGGCCGCGGTCACATGCAGCCGGCCCGACCACAACTCGCCGGGCTCCACCCTTGACAACGACAGCAGGCATATCCATCCTTGTCTGCAAGTGCAGTTGCACGCTCGGTGGGCCGAAATGCAAGTGCAATGCCACAACGGCTGCTCAGCTCGAGCTCCTCGATCGACGGCATCGCGACACCAAGACGGGCAAGTGGCTCTCCAGGCAGGTCAGCGAAATGATCGAGGGAGAGTCCCAACGGCCATCGCAATCCCCACACCAACGGCCGACACCTGAGGTGCTCGGCTGGGCACTCAGCGCCGACAGAGGCGTCGACTGCTCGGCGGCCCGGTACAGCGAGATCCGAACCGGCCAGTCAGCCGACCCGGCCCGAAAACTTCAAGGAACCGCGAGATGGAAGAGAACCCCCCATGGACAGGCAGCCCCAGACAGTTCTCAACGGCCCGCGCGGGAGCACCACCCTCTCCCCGCTGACCCCGGACAACCGCATCGACCCGGCTCTGCTTGACCTCGCGGCCGCAGAGATGGAACGCGGCGGCGTCCCGGGCATCGCGCTCGGCATCTATCACGACGGACGTCAAGGGACCGCAGGCCTTGGCGTCACGAACGCTGTGCACCCGCTGCAGGTCGATGGCGACACGCTGTTCCAGGTCGGCTCCGTCAGCAAGACCTTCACGGCCACGGCCATCCTGCAACTGGTCGATGCCGGTCGCGTCAGCCTCGACGATCCGGTGCAGGCGTACCTGCCGGAGTTCAACGTCGCCGACCCACAGGTGTCAGGGGACGTGACCGTTCGCGACTGCGTCACCCACAGCTGCGGCTGGGAAGGCGAGTTCGGAGCGGACACCGGCTCGGGTGACGACGCGCTCGCCCTCAGGATCGCCCGGATGGCGGACCTGCCTCAGGTAACCCCGCTTGCCCGGTTCTGGTCATACAACAACACGGCCTACTCGGTCCTCGGGCGCATCGTCGAAGTGGTGCACGGTCGACCGTACGAAGACGTGATCAACGACGACCTTCTCACCCCTCTCGGCATGGACGGTGCCTGCTTCTTCGCCTCGGACCTTCTTCACCAAAAGTTCGCGGTCGGCCACATCGACGATGGCGGGCAGCCTGCCATCGCACGGCCCTGGGGGCTGCCTCGCGCCGCTAACTCCAATGGTGGCCTGGTCGCCAGCGCCGCACACATGCTGCAGTACGCGCGGTTCCAGCTCAATGGCGCCACTTCCGTGCTCAGCGACTCGCTGCGAGTCGCCGCCTTCGAGCCCTCCGGGCCCGCGAACGACACGCCCGAAGTCGGCTTGAGCTGGTGGCTTGACGACGAGCCCGGAGAGCGGGTGGTCAGCCACGGCGGCGTGACCAACGGCCAGGAGTGCCTCTTCGCGATGATCCCAACGCGCCAGTTCGCTCTTGTCGTGCTCACCAACGCCGCCGGCGGCGCCGCCGCGGCACAATGGCTGCTGGCAGGCACCCTGAGGACCTACTTCGGCATGGATGCCGGCGAGCCCCCGGCTGACCGGAGCGCAGATGTCGAGGAGTGGCTGGGAACCTACGAGACCGCGTCCAAGAGGACCGTCCTGCGACGCGAGGGGCAGCGGCTACTGCTCGACCAGACCCCGGTCACCGACAGGTGGGACCGCCTGTTCGTTCCGGCTCCGTCGCAGCTCGCTATCGACGTCCGACCAACGGGTCCTGACACGATGCTGATCGCCCCGGGCGACCGTTCCCAACGTCCCGCGACCGTCCTGCGCGACGAGCAGGGCGACATCCGATGGTTGCGAATCTCCGGGCGAGCAGCGCCGCGCAAGTAGCCCGCATGTCATCTGGCCCAAGCTCACCGCGCATGAACCAGGTCGATCAGCTCGCGGCAGTCCCACGCCGAGGTGGCGCGCGACGCGCACGCGACGACCATGTTGCGGTGAGCACCTGGAGGTAGATGCAGGTGGCCAGCAGCGCGGCAACAAGAACCATCGACCACTGTCTGAACGTGACGTGAGGGAATGGCGTGAACACTGAGATCGGCTTCGCCTGGGAACTGAGCAAGATGGACGGCGTTGCGCAAGCAGACCTGGTGCGAAGGCGGGAGGTATCGCCGAGGGAACTTGTCCAGGCTGGCATCGACCGCATCAACGCCGGAAACGACGTGGTCAACGCCGTCGTCCACCGACGCTTCGAACAGGCCCTAGACGAGGCGGACAGGACTGTCGCAGGACCGGACGCACCCTTCACCGGTGTGCCGTTCCTGCTCAAGGACTGGGGAGCCACCCAGGCTGGCGTTCCGCAAACCCTGGGCAACGCCGCGCTCATGCGCATCGGCAACACGCCGAAGACGGACACGCCGCTGGGTAAGCGCTTCAGGGACAGCGGTTTCGTCACCGTGGGAGTAACCAACGTCCCGGAGCTCGCGCTGCTCGGCGATACCCAGCCACGGGCCTTCGGACCGACTCGCAACCCCTCGTGCCTGGATCGGTCCGCAGGTGGTTCCTCCGGCGGTGCCGCCGCGGCGGTGGCGGCGGGTTTGGTGCCCATCGCCCACGGAAGCGACGGCGCAGGTTCGATCCGGATACCCGCCGCGTGGTGCGGCATTTTCGGCCTCAAACCCTCGAGGGGTCGGATGCCTGTTCCTCTGGGCTCGATCGACATACTCCCCCGGTCCGCCGAGATGGTCCTCACGCGTACCGTCCGCGACGCTGCGGCGGTGTTGGACGCTGTCAACGGGGCACTTCCCGGCGATCTCCACGCACTGCCCCGCCCCAAGGAGACATACCTGGAGTCGCTGCAACCACCCAAGCGCGCCTTGCGCATCGGGCTGCTGACCGAGGGTCCGCCTAACATTCCGGTTGACCCCGCATGCCGCCGCGCGGTGGAGCTGACCGGTCTGATCCTGCGCGAAGCAGGACATCACGTCGAGGGAAGCTACCCCTCGGCCCTGATCGCGACCACTCCCGAACGAATCGGGCGCCTGGGTGACTGGGACGGCGGTACGCGCATGTTGCTTGGTCTCGAGAGGCTTCTCGGCCGCCCGGTCGAGGAGAGGGACGTCGAGCCCTACTCCTGGTGGTGCTACCAGCAGCGCCGGACGATCTCCGCGGCTGACTACCGGGAGTATCTCGGGTGGCACATTGCGCGGTCGGTCCGGTTGCTGCAGTGGTGGGACCAGGGTTTCGACCTGCTGGTGACGCCAGTCACCAACGCCCTGCCGGATCGGCTCGCAGACCTCGCGTCTGAGTCGCCGGCTCAGATGGCACGGACCGAGCGTCGGCACGTCACGTTCCTCGAGGCGTTCAACGTATCCGGCCAGCCTGCTATCGCCTTCCCGGCGCTGTGGACCGGCGACGGAGTCCCGGTCGGCGTCCAGATCGCGGCCGCCAAGGGCATGGACGGATTGCTGCTGCAGGTGGCCGCGCAGCTTGAGGAGGCGATTGGGTGGCCTGCACATACTCCGCATATCGCTGAAGCCGCTCGTACAGGGTCAGGACTCCGGCCCGATTCCCCCTAGCTGAGTTCGAGAATGCGTGACGTCGTAGCCGGTAAGGCCCTGACTCCTCGAACGCACTCTGCGGGCGTCAGGGGAATCGCAGACCTCCTCAGCGGGACGGCCTCAGACCTTCTGGCTGCGTCCAAAGGTGCGCGGCTTCGTTGCCGCTCAGAGGACCAGATTTCGCTCGGCCGTTGGGCGTGTTGCAGTCGTCGGAGATCTGGCGCATTGCCCCGGCCGGGTCCACGGTCGGCCCGTCGCCGAACATTGGAACCTTCGGCCTTCACATAGGACAACATCATGGCAAACGTTGTCGTGCAAACCGTGCGCGGACCGGTAGATCCGCACGATCTGGGCCACACCCAAATGCACGAACACCTCCTTTTCGGCGCCCACGGTGAACAGCGCGAGCCAGTTCGCTTGGAGAACTACTACGAGACACGCCGGCACCGCACCTCGCCGTATCTCACGAGCGTTCCGGACGCCATTGGAGAGATGACCATTTATCGTTCATCTGGCGGTCAAACAGTTGTAGACGCGACGCCCCGCGGTCTTGGGCGCGACCCGGTGGGCCTCCACGAGGTGTCCGAGGCCACGGACCTTCATGTCGTGATGGGAAGCGGCTACTATGTGGCGGACTACCATCCGCCTGACGTCGCCGCGAAGACCATACCGTTGATCGCCCAGGAGATCATCGACGACCTTACGGTCGGGGTCAATGGGATTCGCGCCGGCATTATCGGCGAAATTGGCATGTCGTGGCCCGTGCACCCGGACGAAGCCAAGGTCTTGGCAGCCGCGGTCGCGGCGCAACGGGAGACCGGTGCGCCGCTACTGATCCATCCAGGGCGGGATATTCGTGCCCCCATGGATCTCGTCAGCCGTGTCGAGCAGCTGGGTGGGAACCTTCACCGCACGATCATGAGCCACGTCGACCGCACCCTATTCTCACTGGTCGACATCCTGACTCTCGCCGCCTCTGGCTGTGTTGTGGAGTTCGACTTGTTCGGCCAGGAGTCGAGCTACTACGAATACGCTGAAATCGACATGCCGAACGATGCAACGCGTATCGAATACCTGGTTGGCCTGCGAGATCGCGGATATCTCGACCGACTCGTGATCGCTCAGGACATTTGCCAACAGGCATTTCTGCGAAAGTACGGCGGCGAAGGCTACAGCCACATCCTTGACAACGTCATCCCACTCATGTGCCGCAAGGGACTGTCCTCCTCCGACATCGACACCATCACGGTGCAGAATCCAGCATCCCTGCTCGCTTGGTAGAAGAGTGGCCGAGTGCGCCGAGCGCGGCACCGTCACCTGAGTCGTGTGCGGTGGGTCACCAACCGCGCTCGGAGAGCGGTGCGGCTGGGCGTCATTGACTCATTCGATGAGGGCGTCGCTGAAGGCGACAACCCTGGGCCGATCGTCGGCGCCACGGGACCGGGGCCAGCGGCCGCTTCGGTGGCCCACGCAAGTGTCGACGGCGTCTGTCGCCTGCGGCTCGGACTCAATGGCCCCGGGCCGGACCGACTACAGCCGTCCGGTTGAAGCACGTGCTTCGGGCGACCATGCTCGCGCAGCCGCCCCCGCCTCGAGGACCTGACACCCGTCCCGATGAGCGCGCGTAGAGCCGGCCGGCCGGTGGGCACGCTCGCGGCCTGATTGCCCACGACGCACCCTGCTCGAGATCCCTGGTCAGAGAGAAGACCTCGTGCTTGACGGACAACGCCGCCTGACGTGACCGTGTCTCGCCAGCCCCGGAGTAGGCGTTGGCAGCCGACCAATCGGGCCAGAGCACGTAGCCCCAGCCAACCAAGGAACCGCAGTCACTCAAGCGTGCCCTGCCGCTCCCTCCAAGCTGAAGCCTCACGCAACCCGGAGGCAGAGGTACCGAGCGAGAGAGGTCGAGCGTGAGAGGCAACTGGCCGTCGGCTGGATGCCCGCATGTCATGCGGCGGGGGTGGTTAGGACAGTCCGGCCAGAGCTGCCCGTAGCTGGGCGAGTGCATCTGCGACCCAAGGCAGGGCGGTGGGGTCATCGGCGCCAAGTGCTTCCCAGCGTTGCTCATTGGTCGATCCATAGAGCAGCGATGTAGCCACGCGGAACCGGTAGGCGTCCGGCTCGTCGCCGAAGTGAACACCGGCCAGGACCGCAACGCCCCCTTCGTCGAGCAGGACGTCCGCCAGCTGCTCGCCCGTCATGATGCCGCGCGCTTCTAGCGTAGGGCGCAACGGCTCCAGGTCGGGGTACATGTAAAACGCGGCGTTCGGGGCGCGGCAGGTGGCTCCAGCTTCCACGAAAACGTTATGGACGGCCCCTGCCACTGCCGCGTGCAGGCTGCGGCTGCTGGCGATGTGCGCGGTGACGTCGGCCGGCTCGGATAGTACATATGCTGCTGCGGCCTGCATCGGCATGGCCAGACTCGACCAGACTTCGCTGGCCACGCCGATGAGGTGGTCGGAGAGAGTACGGCCGATGATGCCGTCGGGCAGCCGGGCGAACCCGATGCGCCAGCCTCCCAACGCCATATTCTTGCTCAGACCTGAGGTTACGACGGTTCGCTCGGGCGCGAGCGTGGCTGGGCTGAGGTGGTTTTCCGGCTCGTGGGCTAAGTCCCGATAGATCTCATCCGAGATGATGATCAGGTCGTTTCGCACCGCGATCTCGGTGACCTGCTTGACCAGGTCCGCGCCGGCGAGCGTCCCCGTGGGGTTGTCGGGCAGGGTGAGGATCAGAATCCTGGGGTCCGCCCCTGAGGCCCGGGCAGCCTGCAGAGCCTCCTCCAGCAGGTCCGGGTCCGGCACTCCCCCGGCGGCAGCGGGGATGGGGACCGGGATCGTGCGCTTGCCCGTCAGGGCTGCCTGCGCGGCATAGGTCACCCAGGACGGGGCGGGCAGGACCAGGTCCCCCGGCAACGAGGCGAGTACGCCATACAGCAGAGCCTTGCTGCCTGGGGCGAGGATGACGCGGTCTCGGTCGGTGGGCAGCCCGCGCCGCTCGAAGTACGCGGCGACCGCCTGGCGCACTTTGGGATCTCCCAGCACTGACCCATAGGCGTTCTGGTCGGCGGCGCCACGCAACGCGTCGACCACGCTAGGCAGGACGGGAAGGCCGGCCTCGCCGAATCCGAGGTGGACGACGTCATGGCCGGCTGCACGGCGTGCCGTGATCTTCTCGTTGATGGCAAGGGTGGCCGAGTGTTTGATCACAGCTGCTGCTCCGAGTCGATGGCGTGGGTTGATGCATGGGATGAGCGACGGCATCCCGGCACAAACTGGCGTGCAACTCGCGGTGGCGGGCATGCAAGTCCTATTGCGCTTTATCTTTACAGCGCAAAATGACTTTCGTCAAGGTCCGGCCGGTCTGGACGCCGCCCCGAGACCGCACAGGAGAACCACACGCCGGCGGCGCGGATGCCTCCTGAGCACGGCTGGTGAGACGGGCTCGCTGGTGCTTGGACGGCTGACCAGTGCCGCCTCCGGCGGAACGCGGGCTCTGGGGCATCAACAGTCCATGCAGCCGGTCGCGTTCGTTCGGACCTGGGTACCGGTCGCGCAACACATGGCGCCGCCCGCTGGAGGCGCCCGCCCGGGCCTGCCCGATCGCCGTTCTGGACGGCAGCCTTCACATCGGCGCTCCCTCGAGAGGGACGCGGGCGCAGACCCTGGGCCCAAGCTTGATCGGTACAGAGCTTCACGGCGTACTCAACGCATGGCGCGAGCCGGTCGGGGTGCTTCTACCCGGGCCCGCGCTGTCCGCCGATCGGTACCGCGCCGCCGGTTGACTCCACGTTCAGATGCCGTAGGCTGGCGCAACTGATATAAGCATCTGTGATGCATCAGGCAAGTTCTCTTGACCGCAAGGTCGCGGTGGAGACGGGGAGCGGGCCCTGGCGCCCGCGGTGCGGGACCAACGCCGACAGCGAAAGGAAGGCAAGAAGCGTGAGCAAGAGCAAGACCCCCGGAGTCGGGCCGAGCGGCCGTCCTCGCCCCGAAGTGCTGCGAAGGGGATTCCTGGGGGTGGCACATGACCGTCTTGGATGAGACCGCCCAGCATCGTTCGCCGCTGCCCATCCTGCACGTGCCGAGGTCGGAGTACGCCGAACGTCAGAAGCGAGTCACCGAGGAGCTCCAGCGGCGCGGCTTGGACGGCCTGCTGGTGTCGCGCATCGAGGACCAGCACTGGCTGTGCGGCCTCGACACGACCGGCTACACGATCTTCCACTGCATGTACATCGGTGCGGACGGCGCCCTGACCCATCTCACACGGTCGGCGGACCTGGCCAACATCGCCTATTCCAGCGTCTGCGAGGACGTCCGGCTCTGGGAGGACCGACACGGCAACAGCCGTTCCGCCGGCATCAAGGACCTCCTCATCAGCCACGGGCTTCAAGGCCGACGCGTAGGAGTCCAGCTGGACACCTTCGGGATGCTGCCTGACCTGTACCTCGAGCTTCAGTCGACCCTCGCCGGCTGGTGCAACCTGGTCGAAGCCTCCGATGTCATTCGGCGACTTCGCCTCGTCAAGAGTCCCGCTGAGCTTGACTTCATGCGCAAGGCCGGCGAGATCCTGCAAGAGGCGACTGAGGCGGCGGTGGCGCTGGTCGAGCCGGGAGCGGACGAAGGTGAAATCGTGGGCGAGTTCTACCGCACCGTCCTGCGATGCGGCGGGGATACGCCCGCGAGCGTCCTTCCGGTCGGCGCCGGTCAGCGCGCCCTACTTTTCCGGTACGTGACGGGGTTCGGCACCGTGTCCGCGAACGACCAGATGACGTTTGAACTCGGCGCCTCGTTCCGCCACTACAACGTGGCCAACATGTTCACCGTCCTGACCGGGCCGGAGATCAATGAAGAACACCTTCGCATGCATGCCGCCTGCAGCGACGCTCTTGACCGAATCCAGACCCTGCTCGTACCCGGTCGAAGGGTGGGCGAGGTCTTCGACGAGCACCGCCGGGCGTTCGCCGACCACGGCTTCGACCACGCAACCCTGAAGGCCTGCGGCTACCCCATGGGCGCGATGTGGCCCCCCACGTGGATGGAACGCCCGATGATTTCAGAGGGTGAGCCGCTTGTCTTCGAGCCAGGCATGGTGTTCTTCACTCACATGATCCTGGGTGACCGCCCGGCCGGGCTGACCATGTCCTTGGGCGAGACCGTCATCATCCGGGCTGACGGCGGCCCGGAAATCCTGGCTCCCGTGGGGCGTGAGCCTTTCATCGTGCGCTAAGGGCTGGCCGACCACGTCCGGCGACATCATCCACCTCCGTGATGTGAGTTCGTGGACGGTCACCCAGCCCGCGGTGCGCGGCCCCCAACCTGAATACCGATGGAGTGCAGGCGATGGTCCTCATAGTCACAGTCTTTGGCCGCTCTGCTTTGCGGGCCTGGTCAATAGGGCACGTTGCGACGACCAAACGGGGCCTCGCGCCCAGAAGTCGCTCCGGGCAGCCCTAAGACATCAGCCCTTCAGCCGCACATGCCCCGCCCGGTCCGCGGGCAGCGGCCATCATTCCCGCCCAGGGTTAGCACTACCGAAAGGAACTCCAGTGGGTCTTTCTGACGCCTCCAAGTCGACTATTGCGGCAGAGGAAGGAACGCCCGACCAGCTGCAAGCCCTAGCCGAAGGGCGAGTTCCCGTTGGCATGCTGCTCCTTGACGCTAGCGCCTACCCGGAAGGCGTGCCGACGCAGTCTTTGTTCGTGGGCCGATCAGAGGTTCGAATCGTCTATCGCGAGGTCGAAGGTGCCACCGTCGAGCGCTTGGTTCACGAGGGTGACCCCCAGCTCGAAGAACGGTTTGTCAACGCTGCCCGCGAGCTCGTAGAGGCAGGTGCCCGCGCTATCACGGGTGACTGCGGCTTCATGATCCGCCATCAGGACGCGGTGAGGAACGCGGTCGACGTCCCAGTCGTCCTTTCCGGGCTCACCCTTGCACCGCTTGTACTTTCTTGCACGGGCGCCCAAGGCAAACTTGGGATCATCACTGCAAGCAAGCGCGCACTCACGCCAGAGCTGCTCCGAGCTGCCGGCATCACGGACCTGGACCGCGTCGTAACTGCGGGCCTTGATACTGCGCCTGCCTTCCAGGCCGCGGTGATGGACTGCACCGAGACGATGGACAGGGCGGCCGTCGAGCAAGAGACCGTCGAAGTAGCGGCTGCACTCATGCGGGACAACCCTGACGTCACGACGATCCTGCTCGAGTGCACGGCGCTCCCCCGATTCGCTGCAGCGGTGCAGCGCCGAGTGAAGGTCCCCGTGCTCGATGTCATCCGCCTCATCGACCTCTTTGCCGCAGCCCACATGCCCCAGGCCGGTCAGCGTCTCATGTGAACGCCCCGGGACACGCGGGGAACCAGGTGCCGCCATGACTCGAAAACGGCCCCGTCCAACTTCGCTGCGCGACAGGTGCTCCGAGCTGAAACCGCTTGCGGTGCGGGGAGACGTGCCCTCTCCCAATGCCGCGCGCATGGCTCACCAGCGCACCAAAGCGCCCAGGCACCCAGCACCCATCAACCACTTTGAGCAACCACCGAGTACCGTGAGGCAAAGCAGCAAGATGATGCACGTCCGCATGACTCCAAGGATCACGGTTTCCCAGTCAGCCCTTTTGGGGAACCTGCAGGCGCTGCGTGCGCGCACGTCGCCAGGAACATCCATAGCCCCCGTCGTCAAAGCGAACGCCTGGGGACACGGACGTGACCTGGTCGCTCGCCTCCTCGCCCCACACGTCGACGTGCTGGCGCTAGCAACACCTGAAGACGCGCTCGCCATTTCTCCACTCGCCGACGGGCGAGTGCTGTGCCTGGGACCGACGTACGGCTTCGAACTGCGCGAACTGCTGCACGCACGGGTCGAGGTCACGGTCGCAAACGACCTGGGAATCCGCGAACTCGGTCGCGGTGACCGAGCACACCTGGTCGTTGACACAGGACTTCACCGGCTCGGCGCGACGCCCGCTGAGGCTCCCGGATTACTCGAAGCCATCAGGAAGACGGGTGCCACCGTTGCCGGCGTGTTCTGCCACGTGGCAGGCGCCGACCGGGGTGAGTGGCGATGTGTAGAGGACGAGATCGCTCTACTGCGCGCGGTGGCTGCCGGTGCGCCCATTCACACCGGTGGATCGAGCCTCATCATCGAGCGGCCCGATCTCGTGGGCGACCTCGCCCGCCCAGGCGTCGCGGTCTACGGTTTCCACCCCGCGCCCCGACAGGTCGACCTGATCGAGCTGACCCCGGCACTGAGCCTGCTTGCGCCGGTCGTGGAGCTCCGCGAAGTCCCGGCCGGCACGCGCATTGGCTACTCCGGCGTGGAACTGCAACGCAGAACGACCGTCGCCACCATCGCCATCGGTGTCGCGCACGGAATCGATCCGAGGCTCGTCGACGTCGGCGCGGGCGTCAGGGTGAGCGGACACTCGGCCGCGATTCTCACGCCTCCGATGCTCGACTACACCCTCGTCGACGTCACCGATGGGCCCACCGTGAACATCGGGGATGATGCCCTGGTCATGGGTGGGCCGACCGAGTCCTCCCACTCGATCTCGAGCGTCGCTAGCAAGCTCGGAAGCAGCGCGGAGCACGTTGTGACCGGGCTCAGCACATCGATCAGTCGAGAGCTGACCGCGTAGGCTCTACCGGTCGCGCGAACATCCGCCAAGCGATGGAGCCGCGCCGCGCGAAGTCCCTGAGTGACTCTCGCTGCCGACCCCGGGGCCCGCTGAAGCGCGGGTGGCGGCGTCGCTACTGCGCCCGCATGAGGGCGCCGCAGCACTGTAGATGGCTCAAATCCCTGCGGCTCGGTGCAGACTTCCCTGATGCGCCTTCGCCGGAGTCCTCGTCCAGGGCCGGGCCTCGAGTGCGCCCTACGTGCACCGCCGTCGACAGACCTCCCAATCACGTCGAGGCAACCGCGCTGCGCTGCGCTACCGAGCGAATGCGGGTCGCCTTCCGAGGGGCAGTAGCGCTGGGCTCCCACGAGATGAACGCCCGCAGGGGCCGCGACGATTACCCACGAAGAACCTGCGATGTGCTGCCGATGCTGGGCGGGAAATGCCGCCGCCACCTCGGTCCCCGAAGCGGCGGGTGCGCGTCGTCGCGGCGACCTGCCGCACGCTTCGGCGCCATCGTCCCACGTGCCGGCCACGTGGTTGCCTTCCCGCAGGTAGAGACCTACAGTTGCATATCACTACGCGTGCGCAACTATGGTTGTGATCGAATCGAGGATAGTGGGCGGCGATCCGCCCCTGCAGGCAGCGAGCCGCAGCGACCTTGTTCGCGTGCCGAGCCTGTTCGCGCCCCCGGGGCGAGGGAAGAGAGCACACCGAAAGGATTGACGAGTGTCGGCAACAATTGAGGAGTACCGACTCGGCGAGACGCCGTGGCTGGTCGTGACCGGAGAACGCGTGAGCGCATTTCGGCTGCTCGGTAAGCATCACGCCCGCAGCATCCAGGCGATCGTCAAGGACAACGACATCATCGACGAGCTGCGTGAGCGCACGTCATCCCTTGAGGCCTCGGCACACCTGACCGCTGTGCGAGAGAACAGCCGGCGGACCTACCCCGACCAGTGGTCCGAGCTGGCGGCCATGGCCGAGGGTGCGAAGGTCCCGCTCAACATTCTGGTGTTGCTCAACCTTCGCGGCGACATCGGCGCCAAGGAAGAGTTCGGCTGCACCGACCTCGCGTTCCGGGATGGCGATGCCGTCTTCCTCGCACACAATGAGGATGGAGGGCCTGAGTTCGAAGCACACTGCACACTGCTCACCCTTCGACTCGACGGCGAACCTGCAGTGACGGCCTGGTGGTATCCCGGCTTTCTTCCGTCCAACGCTTTCTGCATGAACGAGTACGGGCTGGTCTGGGGAATGGACAACATCCGAGTCTCCGCGCCAGCCAATGCTCCCGGCCGCCATTTCGTCGGGCGCGCGCTTCAGAGGTGCCGAACCATCGAAGAAGTCACGGACCACCTGCGCGACCGATCCAGCGCCGGCGGCTTCGCCTACAACATCGGCCAGGTGGGCCATCCCGACGCGATCCTCGTGGAAGCCGCCGCGGGCCAGTACGCATCACGCAGCACGGAGCCCTCCGACGCAGGACTGCTCTGGCACACCAACCATCTCCGGTTCCTGCCCTCCGATCTCAATGCCGGTACGGAGAACAGCATGATCCGCGCCCAGACGGCTGACACGTGGACCATCCCGCGTTCCAGCCCGGTCGACTGGTGCCTCCAGCAGCTCGCCTACGCGCCGATGCCACAGGGCGTCTGTCAGGACGTGACGCAGGACGACGGAGCGGTGACGTACGCGACGTTCGTGGTCGATCTCACGACCGGGACGCTCACGATTGTCCCTCGCAACCACGAACCCATCAGCATCTCTGCTCAGGACTTCGTCGCAGGCCGCGCCGACCGTCAGACCCTTGCAAGCTCCGCAGTGACGGGCTGACGTAGGGAGTCGGTGAGTACGTCCAGCTGCTGAGGACGGCGGTGCTGGTCCAGCGGATCAGCACCGGCCGGCCCACCCAGGCCGGACGACGGCTTCCCCTCAGGTGAACGGACAAGCTTGCAGCAGCTGTCGAGAACGTCAGGAGTGCAGGCACGACAGGGCGCGCCAGCGACCGGGGCACGCGATGCGGCGATGCACGCCTGACCTCACCTTGGTCCGCCCGCGACGAGGCCCCGATGTTTAGATGCAACTGGGGTTGCGCATGTGTCATCATGATGCGATGTCAGCAAAAGTCAGTGGCATCATTCCAGCCCCAAAGAGCTATGCAGAGCTGCGAACCGTGCTCCAGGCACGAATGGCGTCCTTCGCCCCAGGGCAACAGCGGATCGCCAAACTGCTCCTGACCGATGCTGAAGGCACGGCTTTTCGCACGATCGCACAGACTGCTGAACTGGCAGAAGTGCACCAGTCATCGCTCGTACGCTTCGCCACGGGTCTTGGTCTCGCTGGATACCCGGCGTTGGTGAAGTTGTGCCGCGAACAGCTCGCCGAGCAGGCCCAGTTGGTCAGACGCTTCGAACTCGCAGAGGAGCACGGCAGCACCGACCTGTTCAACGTCGCCGTAGAACACGACCAGCAGAATCTCGCCAGGACCTACGCCAGGATTCAGCCCGACCAGTGGGATCGAGCGGTGACGATACTGGCGGAGGCCCCACAGGTCCACGTCATGGGGCTGCGCAAATGTTTGAGCGTCGCCGAGATCATGGCGTACTTGCTGCACATGATCCGCCCGGGGGTGCGTCACCTGGCGCCCGTCACCGGAGGGCTCGTGGACGCGCTCCGCGATCTTGAGCCCGAAGACGTCTTCGTGGCGATATCGATCCGGCGCTACACCGCTGACACCGTCCGCGCCATGGAATATGCGGCACAGCACGGGTTGAAAACGATCGCGCTGACGGATGACGCTGCCTCACCCTTGGCAGCCGCCGCGGATGTGACCTTCTTCGTGGACACCAATGGGGTGACGATCCTGCGTTCCATGTCGGCGTTCGTCTCTCTCGTTCAGACGTTGTCGACCGCTGTGGCGTTGAAGATGGGCGCACGCACGAGAGCGGAACTCCTGCAGGATGAAGCGATGCTGGATGCTTATGATGTCTACACTGCGTAGGCCGAACACGACTGCCGCCTCGCGATACCGCAGCCAGGGGCCGATCGTGAGCCACAGCTCCCCGATCTGGACAGCTCAGCAGCCTCGCGCGGCCGCTCTTCGGGCAGCTCATGCGTGCGTGCTTGGCGGCTTCGCCGCCAGGGTGCCCCCGCAGAAGGGCACTGGTCAGACTGTTCACCGGAGGCTGTTGCGCGACGCCCGGCCGCGTCCCCATTCTGGCTTGGCTTTGGCTTCGTCCAGTGTCCCGGGTCTGCGTTCTCGATCGTTGGGATCCCCTCGGAGTCTTAGTGATCGTTGCTGGTGAATCTTTGCCCGTACCGGCCGGGGGAGCCGGGGCAGTGCGAGAAGCCGTGGTCGGTGAGCAGAGCAGCCAAGTGCTCGAGGCGCTCTCCGATTCGATTCGTGTCGTGTGCGTCGCTGCCCAGGCAAAGGGTGAGGCCAGGCACGTCGAGGCCCAAGCGCAGCAGATCGGTGGTGAAAATCAGTGGGTCCCGGCTGTTTAGCTCCACGCTCACCCCTCGCGCGGCGGCACGGCTGAGCAAGCCGGTGAGCAACCCGCCGTGCGGGGAGAGGTCGAGCTCGGCGAGGTTGAGCTGTCGCAGTGGGTACCCGAGATGGGCGATGGTGTCGATGGGTGCCTCGGAGTCGATCGCTCGGCCCACCTCCGCCCAGTAGAGGTCCAGCACAGTGTCTGCCGGGAGCTCCCGCAGAAGCGACTCCACCGAGCGTCGTTCGTCGAGGATCTCTAGGGAGTGCACGGCGCCGAGGACGTAGTCCAGCTGGTGGGTCTCGCGGAGCCGATACACCTCGTCGGGGTCGAGGTGTGGCTCGCCAACCTCCAGGCCAAGGAGGAGCTCCGGGCGAAGCTGAGCTTCGGGGCCTGGCCGGAGGTCGTCAGTGGGCGGGTGCTCCCGGGTTTGGAGGATGTCGCCGACGACTCTAGGGATTTGCAGATCACCGGTCTCCCGGAGGTCCTTGATACCTCGGGGTACTGCGCAGTCGAAGTGGTTGGTGACTGCGAGGCCGGCCAGTGCGGAGTCGCGGGCGGCGGCCACGATGGCGGGCACGGTGACGTCCTCGGTGGTGTCCCAGGAGTGATTGCTGTGGACGTGGAGGTCCCAGCGGGCCAGTTGCGTGGTCGGGTGGTCGGGACCGGGGAGGTGGAGCTCGAGGTCGCGTACGTCGTAGTTGGTGACGCTGGGGAAGATGCGTCCGAAGTCGGCCTGGTTGGCCGCGAGGTCGCGATGCAGGTCAGCCAGGGCCGCAGCAGGGGCCGTGCCGGGGTTCTCGCCGGGGCCGGTGAGGGTTTGTGCGTCGTAGTCGAGCTTGTCGACGTTGATCCGGTAGGCGCCGGTTGTGCTGCGTGCGATGTGGATCCTGCTGAACTGGCAGGGCCAGTCGATGATCGAGGCGCCGGTGACCTCCCAGAAGCCGCGCTGGTCGGGGCGCAGGTGCCGTTCGACGGAGGCGGCATGGGCATGGCCGGTGGCCCAGAGCACCACCGAGAGGTGCATGCACAGGATGTCGACGACCTGGGCACCGGTGAGCCGGTTGGGGTCTGGGGAGGTGACGTGGTGGTCGCGTGGGCCGTGGTGGGAGGCGATGATGGTGGTCGCGGCGGGGTGGCGTGTTTCGAGGGCGGTCAGTGTCGAGTCCAGCCAGTGCCCCTGCTCGGTGCTTAGGACGCCGTCGGGGTGGCCATCGTTGTCGACGGTGTCGAGGACGATGACGAACAGGTTGTCGGTGAGCTGGGTCAGGTAGTCGTAGCCGACGCGGTCGATAGGCGTCGCACCGATGCTGACGGGGAACTCGTCACTTCGCAGCGGCCGTCGAGTCGCGTCCGGGGTCACGGCGTGAGTGGTGCCGGTGAAGAAGGAGTCGGGATCGCTACGAAAGGAGCTGGCCACGTCGTCGAGGAGTCCCTGCTGCTCGGGCAGGCCCCGCACCTTCTGGTCTCCGACGGCCAGGCTCGCGAGCCTTGGGGTCCAGGCGACGGTACCGGCGAAGAGTGCGTCGTGGTTGCCGCGGGCGAGGAGGATCGTGCTGCGCAGTGGCGGGACGTCGAATGGCTCACTGACCGTTGCGGGGATGGTCTCGTCGGTCGGGAACCCGTATCTTGTAGCCCAGAGGTTGTCGGTTGCGTGCGGCTGCCACACCTGCGCGCCGCTCCAGTCCTCGGTGTGGACGCCTTCGAGCGCTCCGGTGGCGTGCGTGGGGTGAACTCGGCCGCCGGTGAGCATGGTCTCAAGGCGGGTGAGTTCGTTGCGCTGGGCGTTGTCGACCAGATCGCCGGTGAGGACCACGAAGTCAACCTCGCCGGCAGCGGCGAGCCGGTCGACGGTGGCCATCGTGGCGGCGGCCGCGTGAGTCGAGGTCAGCTGCTGGGGGCGAGGCACCGGGACGGCCTGCTCGTAGCGCGGGTCATCGGCCAGGTCGATGACGAAGTCCAGCCGGGCCGGTGACTCCACGTCGGTGATGTGCAGGTCGCTGACGTGCGCGAAGGAGCCGATCGGCACCCAGGACTGCGTGCCGTCTGGCGTCTGTCCGAGCACGGTCGGGGGTGCCTTGGTGGTGCGCTGAAGGGACCCGAAGGAGGCGTGGGTCCCGGCCCGGGCGGTTGACTGGTCGGTGGCAGCGGCGTACCGGGTGCGCTGGCTCATCAGATCTCCTGTACGGCGTCGGGTCGGGTGGCGGCCAGGTTGCTCGCGGGGACGGCGGCGAGCAGCTTCTTGGTGTAGGGCTGTTGTGGGGCGAAGACGACTTGGTCGGCGGTTCCCGCCTCGACGATCTGTCCGTGGGACATCACCGCGACGTGGTCGGACATGTGGTTGACCACCGCGAGGTCGTGCGAGATGAGCAGAATGGTGAGCCCTTCGGTCTCCTGAAGATCCAGGAGCAGGTTGAGGACCTGGGCCTGCACGAGCACGTCCAGGCCGCTGACGGGTTCGTCGGCGATGAGCAGCTTGGGTGCGCAAGCCAACGCGCGGGCGATGGCGACTCGCTGTTTCTGGCCACCACTGAGCTGGCGGGGGTAGCGCTGGTGTAGCGAGTCGGCCAGACCCACCTGCTCGAGCAGCTCTTTGGCGCGGGCGATCCGCTGCGAACGCGACGCGAGCCCGTGCCGCAGCGGCTCTTGGACCGACTCGAGGGCGGTCAGTCGTGGGTCGAGGCTGCCATCGGGGTCCTGGAAGATCATCTGGATGCCGCGGTGCTCTCCCGCTCGGGAGGCGCCGATTGACTCGCCGGCCAACACTATGTCGCCGTTGGAGATCGTTTGCAGCCTGGCGACCGCCCGGGCAATGGTCGACTTGCCCGAGCCGGACTCGCCGACAAGCCCGAACGTCTCACCGGCCTGGACCTGGAAACTCACCGGGCCCACGTGCGTGGTCGGTCGGGCCCGCAGCGGGCCGCGGGTGGAGTAGGTGACGGCGAGGTCGGTCACCTCGAGCAGTGCGCGGTTGGTGCCGGTCACAGGGGGGTTCCCGTCGGTGAGGAGCTCGCGGTGGCGAACCGGGACTTGCGGGGCCGGTGGAAGTGCGGGGATGCCGCGAGCAGCTGGCGGGTGTAGAGCGCCTGCGGGTTCGCCAGCACCGTGGCGGTGGGGCCTGCCTCGACGGCCTGCCCGTTGCGCATGACGAGGAGCGAGTCAGTGCGTCCTGCCGCGACGGCGAGGTCGTGGGTGATGAGGATGACGGCGCTTCCGGCGTCGGCTGCGAGAGCGTCGATCAGGTCGAGCACCTGGGCTTGGACGGTGACATCGAGCGCGGTGGTGCTCTCGTCTGCGATCAGGAGCCGGGGGCGTAACGCCAAGGCCATGGCAATCAAGACACGCTGCCGCATACCACCGCTGAACTCGTGGGGGTACGCCTTCAGTCGGGTCTGGGGGTCAGAGATGCCGACCATCTCCAGCAACTCCGTGGCGCGGGTTGCCGCCGCCTGTCGGTTGACGGCCGCATGAGCGGTCAGTGCTTCGCGAAGTTGCCAGCCGATGGTGTGGACAGGGTTCAGCGAAGACATCGGGTCCTGGGGCACGAGCCCCATCAGCTGGCCGCGGTAGCGGCGCATCTGCGCCGACGGGAGGTTGGTGATGTCCTCTCCCAGGAGGCGGACCGACCCGCTGGTGACGGATGCGCGTGGAGGCAGAAGGCCGAGGATCGCCGAGGCAGTCATGGTCTTGCCGGAACCGGACTCGCCGACGATGGCGAGCCGTTCACCTGCCTGCAGGGTCAATGACAGGTCTCGCACGACGGTGCTGCTGTGGGTGTCGTGGCGGATGCTGACGTCAAGGCCGGAGACCTCGAGCAGCGCGCCGTCATGGGAGCTATCGGTCCGCTGGACATACGTAGTCTGTTTGCTCATCAGTCCTCCTCCAGAACGCGCCGGAGTCCGTCGCCGAGCAGGTTGAAGGCGACGGCAGTGACGACCAGAGCCACGCTCGGCCAGAGCACAAGCTGTGGCTCGGTGCGCATCGTGAGGGTCGCTTCGGTGAGCATGCTGCCCCACTCGGCCTGACGGGGGTCGGCGGGGCCCAGGCCGAGATACCCGAGGGCGGCGATCTCGATGACCGCGGTGGAGAGGATGAGGGAGGCCTGCGTGACGATGAGGTGCGCGGCGTTGGGGATCAGATGGCGGCCCATTAGGCGTGGCATCCGTGCGCCGTACATCCGTGCCGCGCTGATGTAGTCGGCGGTGATCTGCCGTTGGACCTCGCTACGTACGAGTCTGGCGAAGACGGGCACCGTCGTAATACCGACCGCGATGACCACCTGTGTGCGTCCTTGGCCGAACATGGCCACAATGCCGAGCGCGAGCAGCAGCGACGGGAACGCCAGCAACAGGTCCACGGCGCGCATCACGAGTCCGTCAACCAGGGCGCCCAGCGCGCCCGCGACAGCGCCGAGCAGGGTTCCGATCACAGCGCCGACCAGCACCGCTGAGGCGCCCACCATCAGCGTCAGTCGACCCCCGGCCAGGACGCGCGCGAGCATGTCTCGGCCCTGCCCGTCAAGACCGAGCCAGTGCTCACCCGATGGGCCGGCGAATGCGGCGGCCACGCCGCCGTCGACAGGCCTGATCGCGGAGGGGTGCCACAGCACCGGCCCGAGGATCGCGGCGAGTGCAACGACCAGCACCAGGATCCCACCGACGACCGCGCTAGGAGTGCGGACGAACCGCCGCCTCAGCCGTCCCGTCAGGGTCGCGGTCGGCCTTTCGCTGTCGAGAGCCAATACGGTGCTCATTGGTTCGGAACTCATGTGTTGCTCCTCAGCCGCGGGTCGAGTTGCGCGTTGATGAGGTCGACCACGAGGTTCACCAACACGTAGGTGGCTGCTAGGACGAGCAGGATTGATTGGATGACGGGGTAGTCGTTGTTGCGGATGGACGAGACGATGAGGGACCCCAGTCCGCCCCAGCCGAAGACGTTCTCGGTGATGATCGCGCCGGACAGGAGCGCGCCGAACTGAAGGCCGACGACGATGACTATTGGCGGCCATGAATTGCGCGCGATGTGGTCGTGGCGCGCGCGCCGTTCAGTGATTCCTTTAGCTCGTGCGATCCGCACGTGAGGGCTGTGAGCCTCGTTTATGTAGGCGGCGCGCGCGACCCGCGCAACGACGGCGATCGGGATCACGGCCAAGGTCAGGACGGGCAGCACGAGATGTCGTAGCCCGTCGACGAACTCGGCAGGGTGGCCAGACAGGAGGGAGTCGAGGAGGACGAACCCCGTGTTGGCGTGCAACTCGCCTGGATTGGAGATCCGTCCGATCGCCGGGAACAACTGCAGCCTGACAGCGAGCACGTACTGCAGCAGGAGGCCAAGGACGAAGACGGGGACGGAGATGGCGGCGATCGTGGCCGTCGTGATGCTGCTGTCGAGCAAGGATCCGGGGTGCCGTGCGGCGCGGCGACCCATCACGATGCCGATCGGGGCGCCAAAGCCGATAGCAGCCAGGGCGAGCTCGATAGTGGCCGGTAGGCGTGCGCGAATCTCCTCGCTGATTGGTCTTTGGCTCACCGCCGATACTCCGAGGTCGCCTCGCAGAAGCCCGTGCATGTACTCCCCGTACTGCTCCAAGAGTGGTCGGTTGAGCCCGAGAGCTTCGTGGAGGCGCTCGATTGACTCTCGAGAGGCGTTTGGGCCGAGGATGGCTGTCGCGGGGTCGCCCGGCAGCGCTCGGACAAACACGAAGGCCAAGAATGACAGCACGAGCAGGGTCAGGAGGAGGGCTAGGAGCCGAGTTGCGATGTATCGGACCATGTCATCGGGCGGTGTGGGGT
>NZ_JBFULM010000008.1:0-382020 GCF_054049895.1 Pedococcus sp. P5_B7 | reverse complement strand
CCGGGCGGCCTGCGCGCGCTCGGCGGCCAGCCGGGCCTGGCGGGYAGCCTCGGCGGCGGCGGCGCGAGCTGCGGCGGCGGCAGCCAGTCCGTCCTGGCGCTGCCTCTCGAGCGTGACCGATGTCTTGCGCAGGGTGGCGAGCTGCGTGGTGAGCGAGCTCTGCTGCTTCTGGATCTGGGTGGCAGTCGCCTTCGCCTCGTCGGCCTGCGACTGGGCGGCGTTGCGGGCCGCCTCCGCGGCGCGGGCGGCCTTGGCCTGAGCGGCCTCGGCCTGCGCCGCCTGCTGACGCATCGTGTCGGCCACGATCGAGGCGGCGGCGGCCTTCTGGAGGTTCTGTGCGCGGGCGTCGCTCACGGCCTCGAGCGCGGTGGCGCGGTCCATGAGGTCCTGGGGACCCGTGCTGGACAGGTACGCCTCGAGCTCACCGAGGTTGCCGCCCTGCTGGTAGACGCTGGCGGCGTAGCGGCGCACCTGCAGGCCGGCGGAGTCCGCGACCTGCTGGGCCTGCGCTGCGCGCTTCTTGGCTGCGGTGGTCTCGGCCGAACGCTTGTCGAGCTCGTAGCGAGCCCCGTTGTAGGCCTCCGCGGCCGCTGCGGCCCGGTCCTGCACCTGGGCGAGGCGAGCGCTGGCGGCCACGTACTGCGCGTCCAGGCTGGCGATCTTGCCGCTGGTCGTCGCGACCGCGCTCTTCGCCTTGGCCACCTGCGACTTCGACGGATACACCGGGTCGGCGGCAGCGGACAGGGACAGGGACACCGCGAGGACGCCGACCATCGACAGCGTCGCGCCGGTGCGCAACACGCGGCGTACGGGGAGGGCGTTCGGCACGGGGGGATGCCTCTCGAGTGGGGTGTCCGGGGTCAGTAGGTGGCAGCCGCACGAGACTAGAGCCGCCTTTTCACTCGAAACCCTTTCGTCACACAAATCCCACGCCTTACAGACCCTTCCGGGAAATGACAGGCTTGTGATTACCCGAGTTACACGAATGTCTTTCAGCAGGTGATGACGCTGCTTCGATCAGGTGTCCAGAGTTGGTCTCGAATCGGTAACGAAATCCGCATTTTCGCAGGTGAGAGCACCTGAGGACCGGGTTTGGCCGAATCCCGCACTCGCCGGTTTGACCCGGTTTCCCGGCCGTCCGGGTCCACCAGCCACCAGCTCCCGGCGGGCTCCCCTCGAGCCGCGGCGAGGGCCCGGGTCAGGGGGTGATGGTCTCGCCGGAGCGCAGGGCCTCGTAGGCCTCCGGATCGCTCTCGCGCAGCCCGCGCCGGGTCTTGCGCCGGTAGCGCAGGATCTGCACGACGCCGGCCCCCCAGACGAGGTACTGGACCGACATCGCGGCCCGGAAGGTGTCCACGTCGTAGGTGCTCGGACCACCCGGCGCGACCCGGTCGAGGATGATGCCGATCAGCGTCACGGTGGACAGCGAAGCGAGGAAGCCACCGACGTTGACGATGCCGGTCGCACTCCCGAGCCGGGTCGGCGGGTTGAAGGTCCTCGCCAGGTCGAAGCCGACCAGCGAACCCGGACCCCCGACCGCCGTGATGACGACGAGCAGCACCAGCAGCGGCAGCGGGGCCCGCCCTGGCCACAGCAGCACCACCGCCCAGACCGCCATGATGGCGAAGACGATCCCGAGGATGAGGGTCGAGCGCGAGAACGGGTACTTCGTCACGAACCCGCCGATCAGTGGGCTCGACACCACGGTCGTCACCGTCATCAGCATCAGCAAGGTGCCCGCCGTGGAGGGCGAAAGCCCTTGTCCCGCAACGAGGAACGGGTAGCCCCACAGCAGTGCGAACACCGTCGCGCCGAACTGGGCGGAGAAGTGGGACCAGAGGCCGAGCCTGGTGCCGGGGGTGCGCCAGGCGGCCCGGACGCTCCGGGCGAGGGCCCGGACCTTGATCTGGTCGAGCTCGTGGTCGGGGTTCGGGGAGTCCCGCACGACGACCAGGACGATGGCGCCGAGGGCGACCCCGAACAGGGCGGCTACCCGGTAGGACGGCGTCCAGCCCCAGGTGTGCAGCGCGTAGACCAGTGGCGTGGCCGCGACCAGGGCACCGAGCTGGCCGAGCAGCCCGGTCAGCTGGGACACCATGGGGATGCGCAGGGGCGGGAACCACAGCGCGACGATCCGCAGCAGGGGGATGAAGATCATGGCGTCGCCGATCCCCACGAAGACCCGCGCCAGGATGCCGATGGCGAACGAGTCGGCGTAGGCGAACCCCAGCTGGGCCACCGTCATCAGCGTCACGCCACTCAGCAGCAGCCGCTTGGACCCGAAGCGGTCGAGCAGCGCCCCCACCGGGATCTGCATGGCCGCGTAGACGAGCAGCTGCACCATGGTGAACACCGACAGCTGGGTGGCCGCGATGTCGAAACGCTCGGTCGCAAGGAGGCCGGCCACGCCGAGCGAGCTGCGGTGGAACACCGCCAGCACGTAGACCGACACCGACGCGGCATACACGATCCAGGCCCGCCGTCCACCGAGGGGGAACTGGGGGGCGGGCTTGGTCACACCCCATTGTCCCGCACCCCCGCGCCCCGTCTGGCCGGCGGTGAGCGCCGGGTAGGTTCACGGGGGTGCAGGAGTTCACCAGAGACGGCCTGGTCTTCGACGTCAGCGACAGCGGCGCGGACCGCGGCACGGGCGACCCTGCTTCAGAGGTGGTGCTGCTCCTGCACGGCTGGCCGCAGGACCGCCACACGTGGTCGCAGGTGGCTCCGCCGCTCCTCGAGGCCGGGCTGCGGGTCGTCACGTTCGACCAGCGCGGCTACTCGCCTCGGGCGCGGCCCCGTGGACGCCGGGCGTACCGGATGGAGGAGCTGGTCGCCGACGTCCTTGCCCTGCTCGACGAGCTCGGGACGGCGCGGGTCCACCTGGTCGGCCACGACTGGGGCGGCTCGGTCGCCTGGGCCTTCGCCGAACGTCACCCGGAGCGGCTGCGCAGCCTCACCGTGCTGTCGACCCCGCACCACCACGCCATCGCGTGGGCGATGCGCCATGCGGACCAGGCCCGGCGCAGCTGGTACCTGGCCGCCTTCCAGCTCCCCGCCCTCCCCGAGCTGGTCCTGCGGCGCCGGTTGGTGTCGGTCCTACGCCGCTCCGGGCTGCCCGAGCCCCACGTGCAGAGGTATGCCGCGCGCTTTCGTGAGCCCGGCGCGGCCAGTGGCGGCTTGGCTTGGTATCGAGCAATTCCCTTGCGGCGCAGCGGATCCGGCGACTACGTCTCGCGCCGGATCTCCACCCCTACCGCGTACGTCTGGGGTCGGGACGACCCCGCGCTCGGACGGGCGGCGGCCGAGCGGACCCGCGCTCACGTCGCCGCCGACTACACCTTCACCGAGCTCGACGCCGGCCACTGGCTCCCCGAGACCCACCCCGGAGAAGTTGCGGCCGCGATCCTGGAGCGGCGACGCACACTCCCGCAGTAGATTCTCGCCAGGAGGTGGGTGATGACGGCTGGCACGGGCCTGGCCCAGGTGGCCCAGTACGCGCAGGACCTCGACCGGGCGGCAGCGTTCTACGAACGCCTGCTCGGCACACCGCCGCTGGCCCGCTTCGACCCCCCGGGGCTGCTGTTCTTCGGCCTCGGAGACGGCACCCGGCTCCTGCTCGAGGAGGGCGCGAGCTCCGCGATGCTCTACCTCAAGGTGGACGATGTCCCCACCCGCATCGAGGAGCTCCGGGCCGAGGGCGTGGTCATCGAGGCCGAGCCGCACATCATCTTCAGCCACACCGACGACAGCCTGGGGCCGGCGGGGCAGGATGAGTGGATGGCGTTCATCCGGGACAGCGAGGACAACCTCGTCGGGCTCGTGAGCCACGCTCCGAGGGCAGAGAGCTGACCGCAGCGGGACCCGGTCCCGACCATGCGCTGGTCGTGCTGGTCGGGCCCAGCGGTTCGGGCAAGTCGACCTGGGCCACGCAGCACTACCGGCAGCAGGAGATCGTGTCGTCGGATGCGCTGCGGGCGGTGGTGGGCAGTGGCGAGTTCGACCTCGATGCCTCGGCCGACGCCTTCGCACTGCTGCACCAGATCGTGGCCGGCCGGGCCCGGCGTGGTCTCACCGTGGTCGTCGACACCCTCGGCCTCGACCCCGACCTGCGCGACCGGCTGCGGGAGCAGGGTCGCATCGCCGGGCTGCCCTGCGTCGCAGTGCTCTTCGAGACGCCAGAGACCGTCTCCCGCCAACGCAATGCGATGCGTGACCGACCGGTGCCGGCCAGGGTCCTGGGCCAGCAGCACGCCGCGTTCGCCCGGGCGCGCGAGGCGGTGGCCGCCGAGGGCTGGGACGACGTGCAGGTCGTCGTGGACTCTGCTGCGCCGGCGCAGGGACCGGATGTCGCGGGCGGTCCGGCACCACGTCCCGCGCCCGAGCCGGACGGCGGCCGGCGGCAGGCCGGACCGGAGGTCGTGCTCCAGGTGTCCCGGTTCCCGTGGGGCGACGACCCGGCCGGCTGGCTCCGCTCGATCGCACTCGCCGCGGACCACCACGGCTTCGCGGGGATCGCGCTGATGGACCACCTGATCCAGATCCCCCAGGTGGACCGTGCGTGGGAGCCGATCCCGGAACCATGGGTGACGCTCGGGATGCTCGCCGGCCTCGACACCGACCTGCGGCTCGGGACCCTCGTCTCACCCGTCACGTTCCGCGCGCCCGGGATCATCGCGAAAACCGTTGCCACGCTTGATGTCCTGTCCGGCGGACGGGCCTTCGTCGGGCTGGGCGCGGGGTGGTGGGAGCGCGAGCACCAGGCGTTCGGCCTCCCCTTCCCGCCGGCCGCCGAACGGCTCGACCGGTTGGAGTCCTGCATCGAGACGCTCCACGCGCTGTGGGACAAGGGGACCAAGGCGTACGACGGGACCCGCGTCACCCTGCCCGAGACCACGGCATACCCACGGCCCGTGGGGCGACCACAGGTGATCGTGGGCGGCTCCGGGGAGCGACGCACGCTGCGGATCGCGGCGGCCCAGGCCGACGCGTGCAACCTGCCCAGCGACGAGGAGGTGCTAGCACGCAAGGTCGCAGTGCTGCGGGCGCACTGTGCGGAGGTCGGCCGCGACCCCGAGGAGGTGGCGGTGACCGTGCTCGACCTCCCGGTCGTGGGGACCGACCGCGACGACACCTGGCGCAGGGTCGAGCGGTTGCGGGGTCGGACGGCCGCAGCAGCGTTCGCCAGGCGTCACCACGCCGGCGAGGCCGTGAGCCACCGCGACCGGTACCGCCGCCTCGCTGACGAGTTCGGGGTCAGCACCGTGTTCGTCGGGCTACCCGACCTCGAGGGCCCGGACGACGTCGCCCGCCTTGCCGCGGTGCTCGACCCGGGCTGAGCCGTTCCACACACGACGGAGCCCGGCAACCCCTCGGGCGGCCGGGCTCTGTCGATGGTGCGGGGTCAGGCCGAAGCCTTCACCCCGGTGAGCTGGGTCAGGGCGAACTCCGTGATCCGGACGAGCGCCTGCTTGGCGGACTCACGGTCGCGGGCGTCGACCTCGATGACAGGGATGTGCGACGGGATGGCCAGCGCCTCCCGGATGTCGTCGGGGCCGAACTCCTGCGAGCCGTCGAACTGGTTGAGCGCGACGATGAACGGCAGGCCCTTGGCCTCGAAGTAGTCGACAGCGGCGAAGCTGTCGTCGAGGCGACGGACGTCGACCAGCACGACGGCGCCGATGGCGCCCTTCACCAGGTCGTCCCACATGAACCAGAAGCGACGCTGACCTGGGGTGCCGAACAGGTAGAGCACCAGGTTCTCGGCCAGGGTGATGCGGCCGAAGTCCATCGCCACCGTGGTGGTGTGCTTCTGCTGCACCTTGGAGATGTCGTCCTGGCCCTCGGACTCGTTCGTGACGAGAGCCTCGGTGCGCAGGGGGTCGATCTCGGAGACGGCACCAACGAAGGTGGTCTTGCCGACGCCGAAGCCGCCGGCCACGACAATCTTCGTCGAGGCGCTGTTGCGGTTAGAGGGCGCGTAGTCCACTGAGTGTCCTTTCAATCAGTTCACGTCGTTCGTCGGATGTCGTGTTTTCGGAGATGGTGGTGCGCGTCTTCAGGTGACCCGCGGTGACCAGGTCACCGAGGAGCACCCGGGCGACGCCGAGCGGGACGTGCAGTTTTGCCGAGACCTCAGCCACCGACTCGGTGTCCGCGCAGAGCTCGATGATCCGGCCCGAGAGGTCTCCCTCAGGCCAGGTTGCGGTGCGGCCGGACGGCAGCACCTCGAACGTGGCCTCGATGGGGAGATCGACCACGGACTCGGTCCGTCCTGACGTCAACGCGTATGGCCGGACCAGGCGGGGGCCTGCCGACACGTCGCGTCCGTCCGGGGCCATGGGACTAGCCCGTCATGGGGGTCCGGGCAGACGCGTCGATCATCTTGCCGACGCGGTCAACCAGAACCGCCATCTCGTAGCCGACCTGACCGATGTCAGAGTCGGTGCTGGTGAGTGCCGCCAGGTGCGAACCGTCTCCGACACTCATGAGGAGCAGGTAACCCAGCTCCATCTCGATGACGGACTGGAGCACCGTGCCACCCTGGAACAGGCGAGCCGCACCAGAGGCGAGGCTGGCCATGCCCGAGGCCACGGCTGCCATCTGCTCGGCCCGGTCCACGGGGAGCTGCTCGCTGGCGGCCATGGGAAGCCCGTCGGCCGAGACCAGGATGGCGTGTGACACGCCAGGGGTCTCCGTCGCGAACTTGGCCACGAGCCAGTCGTACTCGCCCTTGGGCTGGGCCATGGCGTCAGTGGTGAACATCGGCTTCCTCTCGGTGTGTTCCATCTTGTGCCTCGGTGCGAGCGGAGCTCACACCGTTCTTGTGGCGGTTGAGGTTGCGGCGGATCGCTTCGGGATCGCGTCGCGATGCTGCGGGGGCAGCGGGCTTCTCGTCGGTCTCGTCGACCGCACCGGGGATCAGGTAGTTCCCGGGGCGTCGCTTGGGGAGACCGGCTGCTGACTCTTCCAGGGGTTGGGTCTCCTCGATCCGTGCTGCGGCAGACCAGGCCTGGTCCGCCTCGTTGGTGGACCACGACGTCCCTGCGGCTGCCGAATCGGTGTCATCGGTCAGCCAGCGCGACATCATCGCCCGGAAGATGGGGGTGTCGTTGAGGTTGCCGCTCGGCGCCTGCGCCGGCTCGGCCTGCGTGTCGACGTCAGCGTGGGCCACGACCGGCTCGACCTGCTCAGCCTCGACCTGCTCAGCCTCGACCTGCTCAGCGTGGACGTGCTCAGCCTCGACGTGCTCAGCGTGGACGTGCTCAGCCTCGACGCGCTCCGGCTCCGCCAGCTCGGCCGCGACCGGCTCGACCTGCTCGGGCTCGACCTGCGCGGGCTCGACGGCGGCGAGGACCTCGGTGGACTCCTCGGCGACCTCGGCGGCGGGCGCCACGGTCTCCTCGACGGCCACGGTCTCCTCGACGGCCACGGTCTCCTCGACGGCCACGGTCTCCTCGACTGCCACGGTCTCCTCGGCGAGCTGAGCCGACTCGGCGACCTCGGTGGCGGGGGCCTCGACCACCGGGGTGGGCTCGGTAGCCGCCACGTCGCGGGCCCGGCGCGCGCCGAAGAACGACGTGTTGTGGGCACGCACCCGCGGGCGGGAGCTGGGCGCCTCGGTCTCCGGCAGACCAGCCGTCGCGGAGGCGGTCGCCCCGGGGATGCGGGTCGGGAGGTGACCGGCTTCCTCGGTGACGGGGGCCTCGAGGACCTCGGTGCTGTCGACGGACGCCGCGACCTCGGTCTCGGCTGTGTCGACCACAGCCTCCACGGCGTCAGCGACCACGACCTCGTCAGCGGCGACCTCCGGGGTGGCCTCCGCAGCGTCGACCTTGGCCTCGGCGACCCACTCGGCGGGCACGTGGATCTCGGTGCCCGAGTCGGTCGCAGCGTCAGTGGAGTCGGTGGAGTCGGTGGTGTCGGTGGTGTCGGTGCTGCCGCTGGTGGCGCTGGCCTCGGCCGGCGCGTCGGCCCCGAGCTCGCGAGCCTTGGTGGCCTCGACGATCTTGGCGCGGTGGTCCAGCCAGGCAGACAGGTTCGACGGCATCTGGCGGGGCTCGTTGGCCTCCGCCTCAGCCTCGAGGCGGGCAGCCTCGGCCGCCGCCTTGGCGCGACCCGGGAGCCAGCTGAGCCGGCCACCCTTGGCTGCGGGCGCGTCGGCCTTCCCTGCGGCCTTGTCGGGGGTCGCGTCCTGCTGCTCGGTGGACGGGGCGTCCTCGAACTCGCGGTACTCGGTGATCCCGGTGGCGCGCGGCTTGCGGACCGGCAGGCCGGCCGCGGAGCGCTTGGGCTCGGTCGTCTCGGCCTGGGGAGCGTCAGCCTTCGTGTCGGCCGGCAAGTCAGCCACGTCGACCGTGGGCTCCACCGGAGCGTCGGACTTGGCCTCGGGGGTGGCGTCGACCTTCGAGTCCGCCTCGGCGTCCTTGGCGTCGGCGTCGTTGACCGTGGCGTCGTTGACCGTGGCGTCGTTGACCGTGGCGTCCTTGGCCTCGACGGCGGCCGGCGTCTCCGCGGGGGCGGAACCGTTGACCTGGGTGTCGGAGGCCTGGTCGGCCTTGGCCGCGTTGCCGTTGACCGCGGGGGTCTCGGCGTGGCCGTTGGTGGCAGCCTTCTCCTCGGCGGCCTCGGAACCCTCGATGACGGGCTTGGCCGAGGGCGCCTGGATGGCGTTCGCGGCGGTCGGGCCATGGGCGCCCGGCGTGCGGGTCGGGAGCTTCTTGGCGGCGTCGGCGACCGGGCTGGGCGTGGCGCCACTGGCTCCGCGGACCCGGGTGGGCAGGCCGGCCTTGGTCGTGCCACCCACGGCGGACGTCGGGGTCGTCGGGGCGGGGGCAGCAGACGCGGGGGCCGCGGCAGCAGCCGGTCGGACCGGACGCTCGCCCTTGGTGCTGTCGGCCAGCAGGCCGGCCGGCAGGTGCACCGACACGGTGACGCCCTGCTTGTCGTCGCCGTTGCGACGCAGGCGGACGGCGATGCCGTGCCGCTTGGCGAGGCTTCCGACCACGAACAGACCCATGCGGCGCGCCGTGTCGGCGGTGATGTCCCCGCCGTGCGCGAGCTGGTCGTTGAGCGCCGCGAGGTCCTTGGGCGGCATACCCAGGCCACGGTCGGCGACCTCGATGAGGAGCCCGCCCTCGGGGGTACGGGCACCACGGATGGCCACGCGGGAGGTGGGCGGGGAGTAGGACAGGGCGTTGTCGACGATCTCCGCGACCAGGTGGATGAGGTCGGAGCCGACGGCGCCGAGCACGTGGTCGTTCGAGGTGTCGCCGATGTCGATGCGCTCGTAGTTCTCGACCTCGGACACGGCCGCGCGGACGGCGTCGGAGACCGAGACCGAGCCGGACATGCCGCGCCGGGTCGAGGTGCCGGCGAGCACCAGCAGCGAGTCGCTGTTGCGGCGCATACGGGCGGCGAGGTGGTCGAGGCGGAAGAGGCTCTGGAGGCGCTTCGGGTCTTCCTCGTCGCTCTCAAGGCGCTCGATCAGGCTGAGCTGCTGGTCGATGAGGGAGGTGCTGCGGCGCGACAGGGTCTCGAACATGTGGCCGACCTGGACCCGGAGGCGGGCCTGGTCACCGGCCAACGTGCGGGCCTGGGTGTGGAGGTCGTCCACGGCGCGGGCGAGCTGGCCCATCTCCTCGGTCGTGTGGACCGGGATCGGCACGAACTCGGGGAGCTCCTCACCGTCACGCATCGCGGCAACGGCCTCGGGGAGGCGGGTGTTCGCCACGTCGAGGGCACCCTGACGCACGGCGCGGATGGGGACGAGCAGGGAGCGCATGAGCGCGAGGACGAGGACCAGGGCGAGGGCCAGCGCGATGACCACGATGGCGGCGTTCAGGATGGCCTCGGCGCGGTGCTGGGCGGCCCGGTCACGCAGGTTGGTCTCCAGGGCCCGGAGCTGGCCGTCCATCAGCTTGGCGTAGCCGGCATTGCTCGACTCGATCACGACGCCGAGCCCAGCGATCTGGGCCTTGTCCGGGGGCTGCTGCTGGAGCGTGTAGTTGCGGCGGCCGTTCTCGTTGAGGAGCTGGCGGGCCTGGCCGACCTGGTCGCTGGGCGCGGTCGACAGGAGTCGCGTGAGGGCCGCGGTCTCGGCTCCGACCTGGCCGATCGCGCGCAGGCTGGCGGACGCGTCGTCGGTGTTCGAGAGGTTGAGCTGCTCACCGGTCATGGCGCGCTGGGCGGCGATGGAGTCCTGGAGGGCGACGACGATCTTGGCCGAGGCCGAGTCGTCGCTCAGGCCGAGGTCGCTGACGGCCGCGGACATGAGGGTCGCGATGTTGCCGGACTTGTCGATGACGATGTCGGAGAAGGGACTCTGGGTCTTCGCGTTGCGGACGGCCTGGCCGAGGGACAGGGCGCTCTGGCCGCTGGCCCTCACGGACGCCGGGACCCCGTCGGCCTTGAGGGCGATACGGAGGTCGGCCGCTGCGGACTCGTACTTGGTGATCGCCGCGATGACACCGCCGCCACCGACGCTCTCGGCCGCGGCGAGCCGCTGGACGGCGAGGTTGTAGTCGACGACGGGGCGGATGACCAGGACCGTGTCGGCTGCCTGGGAGAGCTGGCGTGAGGAGTCGAAGTCGTTCTTGACGCGCAGGCCGCCGAACACGAAGGCGAGGACCACGGGCAGGACGATCGCGGCTGCAAGCTTCCGACGCAAGGGCCAGTGACCGAACGACCAGCGTTGGGGGACACGGCCAGCCGCCGACTGCAGTCTGGACACGGAGCCACCTTTCCTCACGACACGAAAACTTGAATGAACGGAAACATACGGGTGCCCACACAGAGGCTGGATAGCCCTGAAGGGGCACTTGGCACGTTTGGCCTCCGCACAACTGACCGAACGGACTAGACCACCTCGGAGAGCCAAACCAGCCTGCCATCGGGGTCGGCGGTATAGGAGGGGTCGGCCACAAAAAATGACGGCCCGGCTGTGCCGTTTGACTTCGGTTGCCTGCGACGGGTTCCGGTGGACAACGGGACCGCCCGCGCCGGCACCCGCGCGGGTCACTCGACGGGCACGACCAGCCGATACCCCTGGCCCGGCTCGGTGACGACGTAGCGCGGGACGGCGGGGTCCGGCTCGAGCTTGCGGCGGAGCTGGTTGGCATACACCCGTAAGTAGTTCGACTCCCGACCGTAGCCGGGGCCCCACACCTCACGAAGCAGCTCGCGCTGCGACACCAGGTGTCCTGGTCGCCGGGCCAGGACCTCCAGCAGGCTCCACTCGGTGGGGGTCAGGCGCACCTCGGCCCCGGCCGCCACGGCACGTCGCTCGGCGAAGTCGAGGGTGAAGTGCGGGGTGTGCACCGCCGCCACCGACGACCCACCCCCCTCGGCACGGCGACGGAGCGCCACCCGCACCCGTGCGAGCAGCTCGTCCATCGCGAAAGGCTTCGTGACGTAGTCGTCAGCGCCCAGGTCGAGCGCCTCCACCTTGTCCACCGAGTCGGTGCGAGCGGACAGCACGATCACCGGCACGTCCGAGACCTGCCTGACTCGTCGCAGCACCTCCACCCCGTCGAGGTCCGGGAGTCCGAGGTCGAGGACCACCAGGTCGGGAGGCGCATCGTGGAACGACTGCAGGGCGGTCCGCCCATCGCCCGCCGTCTCGACCGTGTAGTCGCGCGCCCGCAGGTTGATCGCGAGCGTGCGCACCAGGTGGGGTTCGTCGTCGACGACGAGGATCGAGCTCACGGCGCCATCCTCGCAGCGGTGTCGGCCGGGCCACCGTCCTTCGGCCCGACACCGTGGCCGTGCCGCCCGAGCTCGATCACGACGGTCAGCCCTCCGCCGGGAGTGTCCTCGGCGAGGATCGACCCGCCCATCGCCTCCATCAGGCCCCGGGCCACCGCCAGCCCCAGCCCCACGCCGGTGCCACGAGGCGTGTCACCGAACCGCTGGAACGGGGCGAAGATCGTCTCCTTCGCGCCCTCAGGCACGCCCCTCCCCCGGTCGACGACACGCAGCTGCACCCGGCTGCCGGTCGCCGCCGCCTGCACGACGACCTCTGCCCCGGAGTGCTTGAGGGCGTTCTCGAGGACGTTGGCCAGCACGCGGTCGAGCAGACCGGCGTCGGCCTCGGCCGGCGGCAGTGCGGCGTCCATGCTGATCCGCACGCGGTCGGCATCGAGGAGGGGCGCAGAGGCGAGCGCGACCGCGCCCTCGACGTCGACCGCACCCAGCCTCGGCACCACCGAACCGCTCTGCAGCCGCGACATGTCGAGGAGGTTGGCGACCAGCCCGGTGAGGCGGTCGGTCGACTCCTCGATGGTCTCGAGCAGGTCTGCCCGGTCGTCCGGGCTGAACACGACGTCAGGTTGGCGCAGGCTCGACGCCGCAGCCTTGATGCTCGCCAGCGGGGTGCGCAGGTCGTGCGACACGGCCGCGAGCAGGGCGGTCCGGGCCCGGTTGTCCTTGGCGAGCACCTTGGCTTCCCGGGCCAGCTCCACGAGCTCGTCGCGGTGGAGGATCGCCCCGGCCCGCGAGGCGAACGCCGACACCAGGCGACGATCCGCCCCTGACAGGGTGCGACCGGTGAGCACCAGCACCCGGGTGTCGTCCACCGGTGCCCGCACCGAGGCGGTGGCCACCGACGCCAGCTCGAAGCCCTCCGTCGCCGAGACCACGGTCCACGGCGAGCGCACGTCGTCGCGCGCGACGACCGCGGCGGTGTCGACCGCGAAGAAGTCGACGGCCTGGCGCAACAGGGCGGGCATCGGGTCGCGTTCGCCCAGGAGGGTCTCCGCGGTGGCCGCGAGCGCGTCGGCCTCGCGCCGGGCTGCGCCGGCCGCTGCTGCCCGCCGCTCGCTGACGTGCACCACCGAAGACACGGCGGCCGCGACGACGACGAAGACCAGCAGGGCGACGAGGTTCTGCGGGTCGCTGATCGTGAGCGTGTTGACGGGTTCGGTGAAGAACCAGTTGATCGCGAGGCTCCCCAGGACCGCCGAGGCCAGCGCCGGCCACAGCCCACCGACGAGGGCGGTGAGGACGGTGACGAGGAGGAAGAGGAGCACCTCAAGGGGCAGGTCGTGCCACCCGGGCGTGGCCCGGAGTATGCCGGCCAGGGCGCCTGTGCCGAGCACCGCCAGCGCCCAGCCGAGCGCCGAACGCTGCGCACCGAGCGCAGGCCCCAAGCGCAACGGTGCGCGCACGGTGCGGGTCAGCTCGTGGGTGACCAGGTGCACGTCGATGTCGCCCGAGCCCTCCACCACGCGCTGACCGACGCCAGCTGACAACAGCTCCTGCCAACGTCGGCGACGCGAGGCGCCGATGACGACCTGCCGGGCGGAGACGCCCCGGGCGAACTCGAGGAGCGCGGACGCGACGTCCTCCCCCTTGATGGTGTGGAAGGTGCCGCCGAGCTCGACGGTCAGCTGGCGCAGGTCGGCCAGGCCCTCGAGCCGGGCGTCGACCAGGCCGTCGGGCGGGGTGACATAGACCGCGAGCAGCTCACCGCCGGCCCGCGAGGCGATCTGGGCGCCGCGACGCAGGAGCGTCCGACCCTCCTGCCCACCGGTGAGGGCGACGACGACGCGCTCCCGGGTCGGCCACAGCTCGGTGATCTCGTGGTCGGCGCGGTAGCGGTCGAGGCCCTCCTCCACGCGGTCCGCCACCCACAGGAGCGACAGCTCGCGGAGGGCCGACAGGTTGCCTTCGCGGAAGTAGTTGGCGAGGGCGGCGTCGACCTGTTCGGCGGCATACACGTTGCCGTGGGCGAGGCGGCGGCGCAGGGCCTGCGGCGACATGTCGACCAGCTCGATCTGGTCGGCCGACCGGACCACGTCGTCGGGGACCGTCTCCTGCTGCCGGACGCCCGTGATGGCCTCGACGACGTCGTTCAGTGACTCGAGGTGCTGGACGTTGACCGTGGAGATGACGTCGATGCCGGCGACCAGCAGCTCCTCCACGTCCTCCCAGCGCTTGGCATGGGGGCTCTCGGGGGCGTTGGTGTGGGCGAGCTCGTCGACGAGCACGACCTCCGGTCGCCGGGCCAATACCGCTGGGACGTCCAGCTCCTCGAGGGCGCTGCCGCGGTGGGTCACCGAGCGCAGGGGGATCCGCTCGACCCCCTCCATGAGGCCGGCTGTGAACGAGCGGCCGTGGCTCTCACACACACCGATGACCACATCGGTGCCGCGTGCGCTCCTGCGCCGGGCCTCCGACAGCATGGCGACGGTCTTGCCGACGCCTGGTGCGGCACCGAGGTAGACCCGAAGCACTCCCCTGCTCATGAGCCGATTGTCGCCCCTCGGTCGGACCGCGTCGCGGACGAGCGGGTCATCGTGCGGCAGCGTCCTGCACGGCCAGGTTGAGCTCGAGCACGTTGACGCGGGGTTCGCCGAGGAAGCCGAGCGAGCGGCCCTGGGTGTGGGTGGCCACGAGGCGCAGGACCTCGGCCGGGTCCAGGCCGTTGGCCTTGGCCACCCGACCAGCCTGCGCGCGGGCGTTCGCCGGCGAGATGTGTGGATCGAGGCCGCTGCCGGAGGCGGTGAGCGCATCGGCCGGCGCCTGGCCCGAATCCGTTGCAGCATAAGCGGCCCTGCGATCCCCCACGGCTTTGAGCTGGTCGTCGGAGTCGCTGGCGAGGTTCGAACCGCCACTCACCCCACCGGCATACTCGCTGGCCGAGGGGCGGCCCTGGAAGAAGCGCGGGTCGGTGAACTTCTGGCCGAGCAGGCTCGAGCCGACGACCTGACCGTCGCGACTGACCAGCGACCCACCCGCCTGGTCCGCGAAGCCGACCCGTCCGACGCCCCACACGACCGCGGGATAGAGCACGCCGAGGAGCACCGTGAGGACGAGCAGCATCCGCAGGGATGCCACGAGCTGACGAAGACTTGAGGACATGTGATCAGGCCAATCCGGGGAGGAGGGAGACACCGAGGTCGATGAGCTTGATGCCGATGAACGGAGCGATCACGCCACCGATCCCGTAGACGACGAGATTGCGGCGTAGCATGGCGGCCGCGCTGGACGGCTTGTAGCGAACTCCTCTGAGCGCCAACGGAATCAACGTCAGGATGACGAGCGCATTGAAGATGACTGCGGACAGCATCGCCGACTCTGGTGACGACAGCCGCATGATGTTGAGGCCATCCAGGCCGGGGAACAATGCGATGAACATCGCCGGGATGATGGCAAAGTACTTCGCGATGTCGTTGGCGATCGAGAAGGTCGTCAATGCGCCACGGGTGATCAGCAGCTGCTTGCCGATCTCGACGACCTCGATCAGCTTGGTCGGGTCGGAGTCGAGGTCGACCATGTTGCCCGCCTCCTTCGCCGCCGAGGTGCCCGAGTTCATCGCGACACCCACGTCAGCCTGAGCCAGGGCCGGGGCGTCGTTGGTGCCGTCGCCGGTCATCGCCACGAGCCGGCCGCCCTCCTGCTCCTTGCGGATGAGGCGCATCTTGTCCTCGGGAGTGGCCTCGGCGAGGAAGTCGTCGACACCTGCCTCCTTCGCGATGGCTGCGGCAGTGAGCGGGTTGTCGCCGGTGATCATCACCGTGCGAATTCCCATGGCACGCATGACATCGAAGCGCTCACGCATGCTCGGCTTGACGACGTCCTTGAGGTGGATGACCCCCAGCGCACGAGCCGTCGCGGCGTCGCCGGAGGATGCGTCCTGGCGGGCGACGACCAGGGGGGTGCCGCCGGAGGAACCGATGCCGTCGACCAGGACCTGGATCGCGTGGGGCACCTCACCACCGGTCTCCGCGACCCACGCGCGGACCGCCGACGCCGCGCCCTTGCGGATGCGGGTGCCGTCTGGGAGGTCGACTCCGGACATGCGGGTCATGGCGCTGAACTCGACGAACTTGGCACCTTCGCGCCCCAGGGTCTCAGCGGTGCGGTCACCGTCGACCCCGTATGCCGTGTGGGCCAACTCGACGATCGACTTGCCCTCCGGCGTGGAGTCCGCGAGCGACGACAGGTATGCCGCGTCGGCGAGGTCGTCCCCGGGCGTCCCGTCCACGACCCGGAGGAGCTCCGTGGCCCGGCGGTTGCCGAACGTGATGGTGCCGGTCTTGTCGAGCAGGAGGGTGGAGACGTCGCCCGCGGCCTCGACCGCCCGGCCGGACATGGCCAGGACGTTGCGCTGCACCAGGCGGTCCATGCCGGCGATGCCGATGGCGGAGAGCAGCGCGCCGATCGTGGTCGGGATGAGGCAGACGAGCAGGGCGACCAGGGTGACCACCGGCTGCGTCTGGCCCGAGTAGGACGCCAGCGGCTGGATGGCCATCACGGTGACGAGGAAGACGATCGTGAGGGTGGTGAGCAGGATCGTGAGGGCGATCTCGTTGGGGGTCTTCTGGCGCTGCGCTCCCTCGACGAGGGCGATCATGCGGTCGATGAAGCTCTCGCCCGGCTTCGTCGTGATCTGCACGACGATCCGGTCGGACAGGACCGTCGTGCCGCCGGTGACGGCGCTGCGGTCTCCGCCGGACTCGCGGATGACGGGCGCGGACTCGCCGGTGATGGCGGACTCGTCGACCGTGGCGACACCGTCGATGATCTCTCCGTCACCCGGCACGACCTGGCCTGCCTCGACCACCACGGTGTCTCCAATGGTCAGCTCTGATCCGGGGACCGACTCCTCGGTGCCGTCGGCCCGCAGCCGGCGAGCGGTCGTCTCGCGCTTGGCAGCTCGCAGGCTGGCGGCCTGGGCCTTGCCGCGTCCCTCCGCGACGGCCTCGGCGGCGTTGGCGAAGAGCACAGTCGCCCAGAGCCAGCCGGCGATGGACCAGCTGAAGACGCTGGGATCCTTGATGGCCAGCCCCGTGGTCAGGACCGACCCGACCCACACCACGAAGATCACGGGTGAGCGGAAGACGTGGCGAGGGTCGAGCTTGGCGAAGGCCTGGGGTACGACGTTCATCAACGAGCGGGTCATGACAGTGCCTCCGCGATGGGACCGAGAGCGAGTGCCGGGAAGAACGTCAGACCGGCGACGATGACGGCGATGCCGGTCACGAGACCGACGAAGAGTGGCGTGTGGGTGGGCATGGTGCCGACCGTGGCGGGCCGCGCGCGCTGCTCGACGAGCAGCCCCGCGAGCCGGAGCACGAGGAGCATCGGGAGGAACCGTCCCAGCAGCATGCAGACCGCGAGCGTCAGGTTGTACCAAGGGTTGTCGGCAGTCAGGCCGGCAAAGGCGCTGCCGTTGTTGTTGGCGGCCGACGCATAGGCGTAGAGCACCTCCGTGAGTCCGTGCGGGCCCGACGCGAGCATCGTGGACCGCGGTCCCTCGCTGGCCAGCGAGATACCTGCGAAGACGAGCACCAGCACGGGCATGACGAGGATGTACAGCGCGGCGCAGGTCACTTCGCGCCGGCCGATCGTCTTGCCGAGGTACTCGGGTGTCCGCCCCACCATGAGGCCGGCGACGAACACCGCCAACAGGGCCACGATGACGATGCCGTAGAGACCTGAGCCGACCCCTCCCGGCGAGATCTCGCCCAGGGCCATGTTGGCCAGCACTGCGCCGCCGCCGAGCGGGGTGTAGCTCTCGTGCATCGAGTTGACGGCGCCGGTGGAGGTGCTGGTGGTGGAGGCCGCGAAGAGCGTCGAGGCCCATACTCCGAAGCGCTGCTCCTTGCCCTCCATGGCCCCCGTGACCGCGCCGGAGGCGTGGACCTCGGCCCACGTCGTCGCGGCGACACCACCGGCCCAGAGCAACCCGGCGAAGCCACCGAGCGCCCAACCTTGTCGTCGGTCGCCGACCATGAGGCCATAGGTGCGCGTGAGGGCGAACGGGATGACGAGCAGGAGGAAGATCTGGAAGAGGTTGGTGAGGGGGTTCGGGTTCTCGAAGGGGTGTGCTGAGTTGGCGTTGAAGTAGCCGCCGCCGTTGGTGCCCAGCTCCTTGATGGCCTCCTGGGAGGCCACGAGGCCGCCACGGACCACCTGCTCGACACCCGAGAGGCTGCGGATCGTCATCGGTGCGCTGAAGTTCTGGATGACCCCGCCGGCGAGGAGGAGCACGGCGGCGACGACGGAGCCGGGCAGGAGCACTCGGACCACGCCCCGGACCAGGTCGACCCAGAAGTTGCCGATGGCGGTGGCACTGTGGCGTGCCAGGGCCCGGATGAGGGCAACCGCCACGCCGAGTCCGACGGCGGCCGACACGAAGTTCTGGACGGTGAGACCCGCGGTCTGGAGGAGGGGTGTGGCGCCCACCTCACCGGCATACGACTGCCAGTTGGTGTTGGTGACAAAGGAGATTGCGGTGTTGGCCGCGGTGGTGACGCCCATGCCGCCCGAGCCCTGTCGGCCGGGAAGGTGCGTCTGGGCGACGATCAGGGCGAACAGGGCGACGATGCTCACGACCGAGAAGGCGAGCACGCTCGTGGCGTAGGCGCGCCAGCCCTGCTCGGAGTCGGGGTCGACCCGGACGAGGCGGTAGACCACGGCCTCGGCCCGCCAGTGGCTGGTGTCGGTGAACACCTTCGCCATCCACACACCGAGGGGGTGGTAGCAGAGTGCGAGGAGGATGACGAGCAGGCCGATGGTCAGGAGACCGCTGAGGGTGTCGGACATCAGAACCGATCCGGACGGATGAGTGCGTAGACGAGGTAACCCAGCAGGGCGAGGCCGAGGACTGCAGCAACGAGGTTTTCGATCACGGTGTCAGTCAACGACTTCCGTCGACGTTCAGGACTTCCGTTGACGCGGCCCTGACGACGCTTGACGCGATCTTGACGGCGCGGCGTTCAGATCGCGTCAAGGACCTTGACCGGGGCACCTGGCGAGAGGCGTGATGCAGACATGCAGATCGACCAGCTCGCGTACCGACGTCGGCCCTGGGTGGTGACTGCGGCGGCCGTCGCCCCTCTCGTCCTCTGCGCGGCGATCGGCGCGGCCCCCGACAGCGTGCCCGATGCAAGCGCTGCGGTGGGCCTCGTCCTCGTCATCGTCGCAGCCGCGGCGACCGGGGTCCGTGCCGCTGGCCTGGTCGCCGCGGTGTCGAGTGCGGTGGGGTTCGACTTCTTCCTCACCCAGCCCTACCGGAGCCTGGCCATCGACAGTGCCGAGGACGTCGAGGTGGCGGTGCTGTTGCTCCTCGTCGGGGTCGCCGTGACCGAACTGGCCCTCTGGGGTCAACGACAGCGGGCCGACGTGGGGCGGCAACGGGGCTATCTCGACGGCGTCATGGCCACGGCCGAGTCGGTGGCCCGCGACGGCGACCTGGCGAGGGTGACGACCTCGGTGGCCGCGCGCATCCGGGAGGTGCTCGACCTCGACCGGTGTGAGTTCGTGGCCAGCGCCCGGCTTCCCGGTGGGCCGGTCCTCGAGCGCGATGGATCGGTCACCCGTGGCGGCACGCCCCTCGACGTCGAGCGCTCCGGGCTCCCGGTCGACCGCGCGGTCCTCCTTCCCGTGCACGGAGGGCCCGCGCCGCGCGGCTACTTCGAGCTCACCAGCGCCTCGCACGTGGCGCACCCGACCCGGGACCAGCGACGAGTCGCCGCCCTGCTCGCCGACCAGGTCGCCGCGGCGCCCCCTGCCTGACATCGCGTCGCGTCACGGTTTTCCGCGCGCCGTGTCTCTTCCGGTGACCGGTCACCCTCCGGTCGAACCCACGGCACCCGCCGGCGGAGCACCTCCACGTCCACCGCCGGCGGGTGTCACCTCGGTGTCACCCCGGCTCCACCAAGATCGCCGGCGCGCCTCGGCTCCTGCCCGAAAGAGACCGCCATGAAAGACCACCGCACACCGGCGCAGGTGTGGCGCCAGCGCCGACTCCGTCAGGTGCTGCTGTTCGTCACCGTGCCCGGGGTGCTGCTCGGGACCGCCAGCATGACCGCGGCCTACTCGGCCGGCTGGATGGACCCGCCGACACCGACACCGGCGTGTCGGCCGGTCGTCGCACCGGCGCCCGCGCGGGCGTCGTTCACGGTCAACGTCATGAACGCCACTGGCCGCGACGGTGTCGCCGCACGGGTCGCCGCCGGGCTGGCCAGGCGGAAGTTCTCGGTCGGCGGGACCAGCAATGCCCCCGAGGCCTGGTACGTCACGCAGTCGGCGGTCGTGCGCCACGGCCCCGAAGGCCTCGACCAGGCCCTGTTGACCGCGGCACAGATCCCCGGCGCGAAGCTGTTCACCGACTCGCGCACCGGCACCTCGGTCGACGTCGTCGTCGGGCTCGGCTACCAGGCCCTGGCGCCGCTGCCGTCCGAGGTCGCACCAGCCTCGACCGGACGCAGGTCGGCCGGCAACGCGGTCGTCACGGTGACCCGCCCCTGTCCGTGACCGCCGTCGTTCGGCGCCTCAGGCCTTCATGAGCGTGCCGATGAGCCAGACCGACTCGGTGCGCAGACGATCCGCGGCGCCGGTGTCGCCGGCGAGGTGCCGGATGAGGGAGTTCTCGAAGAGCCCGTCGAAGACCGAGTAGGCGGTGACCGACGGCACGGCCGGCACGGTGTCACAGAGCTCGGCGTGACGGGAGACGACCCGCCAGATCATCTCCTCCAGCTGGCGGTCGAGGTCGACGACAGTCGGCTGCAGGGCGACCTCGAACATCGCCTGCGAGCGCATGTCGTACCAGAGCCGGTGCATCGCGGTGTCTTCGAGCATCGTGCCCACCAGCGCGTCGGCGAAGAGCGCGGCGAGCTCCTCGCCGCTGGCCGCCTGCTCGACGATCTCGTCGTAACGCGTGACGCAGTGCTCCTTGTAGCGGCGCACGCAGAAGGTGATCAGCTCGATCTTGTCGCGGAAGTAGTAGTGCAGGACGCCATGGGAGAAGGCGGTCTTCTGGGCGATCTCGCGCAGGCTGGTGCGGGCGAACCCCAGCTCACCGAGGGTGGCCAGCGTCGCATCGGCCAGCTCGCCACGGCGTGCCTCGAACTTGTCGACGCGGACCCGGTCGAAACGGTCGGTCTGCGGCTCCACGACCTGCGTCACGCCCACCCCTCCTTCCGTGTCGGACCATCCTGGCGACCACCGCGCGAGCCCCCTGAGGCGCTCCGCCTGGCCCCCGAGCATAGCGATTGCGGTGTTCTTGACGAGTGTCAAGGAAACTCTTGACACTCGTCAAGGGGGAAGAGCACGCTGAGCCCACGTCGGCCGGCTGCAGTCCCTGATGCGCAGCCGGCCGGCGTCCCACCCGGGCGGTCGACCCGCGCCGCCCCGCAGGCAAAGGAGCCCGCCATGACCTCGATCGACCTCACCGGCCGCAAGGCGCTCGTCACGGGAGGGGCCCAGGGCCTCGGAGAGGGCATGGCGGTCGCGCTGGCCGCGGCCGGGGCGACGGTGATGATCGCCGACATCCAGGACGAGGGCGAGCAGACCGCCAAGCGGCTGGGCGACCAGCACGCCTTCGTGCGGCTCGACGTGACCGACGACGCGAACTGGGAGGCGGCCGTTGCGGAGACGGTCGAACGCCTTGGCGGGCTCGACATCCTCGTCAACAACGCGGGCATCGAGATCACCAGCCTCATCACGGAGGTCGACGCCGACGACATCCGCAAGATGCTCCACGTCAACATCCTCGGCACGACCCTCGGCCTCAAGCACGGGCTCCGCGCGATGCGCCCGGGCGGCGCCGCCGGTCAGGGCGGCAGCATCACCAACGTCGCCTCGGTCGCCGCCACGATCGCCTTCCCCGGCATCTCGGTCTACTCCGCCACCAAGTCCGCCGTCGACCGACTCACCCGCGTGGCGGCGATGGAGTCCGGCAAGCTCGGCTACGGCGTGCGGGTCAACTGCATCTACCCCGGACTCGTCCCGACGGCCATGGGTGCCGGACTGGCCAACGACGTCGCGGCGCTGGGCCTGTTCCCGTCCCCGGAGGCCGCGGTCGGCGCGGTCATCGAGCTCACGCCCGCGGGTCGGCTCGGCCAGGTCGACGACATGGCCGACGCCGTCGTCTTCCTCTCCTCCGACGCCGCGAAGTTCATCACCGGGGCCGGCCTGCCGGTCGACGGAGGCATGGGCATGTAGTCGCGCACACGGCATACAACTCTCCGAAACCCCTTGCCCTGAAAGGAATTCCCATGAGCGACAAGCCCGTCATCGTCTACGGCGCGTCCGGATACACCGGCCGACTGATCTGCGAGTACCTGCGCGAGTACACCGTCCCCTTCACCGCGGCCGGCCGCGACGCCGGGAAGCTCAAGTCGTCGATGGAGACCAACGTCGCGGGGATCGAGACCGCGCAGTACGAGGTGGCGACGACCGAGCACACGGTCGAGGCGCTGACCGAGCTGTTCCTCGGTTCCTCGGTCGTGTGCAACACGGTCGGTCCGTTCGCGCGGTACGGCCCGGAGGTCGTCGAGGCTTGTCTCGCCGCAGGCGTCCACTACCTCGACACCACGGGCGAGCAGGACTGGGTCATCACCTGCGACGAGAAGTACGGAGCCGACTTCGCGGCGGCAGGCCTGCTCCTCGCGCCGGGCGTGGCGCAGATGTACACCACCGGTGAGATCGCCGCCCAGCTCTGCCTCGAGAAGCCGGGTCTCGACACCCTCGACATCGCCGTCTTCTGGGGCGGCAGCCCGACCATCGCCTCGACGCAGACGATCCTCGTCAACGCAGCCATGTCAACAGCGCACTACCTCGAGCAGAACACCTACCAGGCGTGGGACCCCGAGGCAGGCCTCTACAGCCTGTCCATCCCCGGCCAGCACGAGCTCGCCCTGGCCCTCCCGTGGGGCGGCACGTCGCATCCGGTGTGGTTCAGGAAGGACCCCCGCGTCGCCACCGTCCGCGCCCTCGGCGGTGTCTTCAACCGACCGCTCATGCTCGGCGTGCCGCAGATCGTGGCAGCCGCCCTGGTGGCCACCAAGGACATGGACCTCGACGCCAAGTACGACGCCCTCGACGCGACCGCGGCCCAGGTGATGAACCAGATGCCGCCGCGGGAGAACCCCCGCCTCAACAAGTCCCTCGACTCGGTGCACGCCTCCGGGCCGCTCGGGCGCGCGCACTGCGTCATCCACGGCAACAGCAACTACAAGCAGACCGGGCTCCTCCAGGCGTACGCCGCCTACTCGCTGCTCCAGCAGCCTCCGCTCCGAGTGGGCTTCGCCTCGGCCTCGCAGGCCTTCGGCCACCGCGAGCTGCTCGGCGCCCTGCGCGCCTTCGGCCTGGTGATGGAGCCGGTCCTCACGGTCGAGAGCTGACCCGCATGCGGGTCGTCGACTACCTCGACAAGGGCGCCTCGCTCGACCCCGAGGCGGCCTGCCTCACCACCGACGGCCAGACGATGACGTATGCCGCGGTGCAGGCGTTGTCGCACCGCGTCGCCTCGGCGCTCCGCGCCAGCGGGGTGGAGCCGGGCGACAAGGTCGCGATCCTGTCGGCCAACGACCCGGTCGCGTTCACCTGCGTCTTCGGGATCAGCCGGGCGGGCGCGGTGTGGTGCCCGATCAACCCACGCAACGAGGCCGCCGAGAACCGCGAGCTGCTCGACCTGTTCGACTGCTCGGTCGTCGTCTTCCAGGAGTCCTTCGCCCCCCTGGTCGACCGGATCCGCGCCGACCTGGCGAAGGTGCACACCTGGGTGTGTCTCGACGCCGCGCCAGCTGCGTCCGACGGCGCCATCGACAGGGCCATCGACGGGGCCCTGAACTGGGACGAGTTCCTGGCCCGGTGCGCCGACGCCTCGGAGGTCGACGGCGAGCTCGACCTCCCGGCCGTCGACGACCTGGCCATGATCGTCGGCACGGGCGGCACCACCGGACGGCCCAAGGGCGTGATGCTCACCGGCACCAACCTGGAGACCATGACGGGGTTGACCTTGATGGGCTACCCGTTCGAGGGTCGGCCGGTCTACCTGGCCCTCGCCCCACTGACCCACGCGGCAGGCGTGCTCTGCTTCCCCATCCTGTGCCGCGGCGGCGAGGTCGTCATCATGCGCCGCCCCGATGTCGGCGGCTTCCTCGAGCTGCTCGAGCGGCACCACGTCACGCACACGTTCCTCCCGCCCACCCTGATCTACATGGTGCTCGGCCACGACGCCCTCGACACGACGAACCTCTCGTCGTTGCAGTGCTTCTGGTACGGCGCGGCACCGATGTCGGCCGCGCGGCTGGAGGAGGCGCTGACCCGCATCGGGCCGGTGATGGCGCAGCTCTTCGGCCAGACCGAGGCGCCGATGATGGTGTCGATGATGCCGCCGGCCGACCACTTCAGGTCCGACGGCTCGGTGGCCGTCGAGCGGCTGTCCTCGGCCGGCCGCCCCGCACCGCTCGTGACCGTCGCCATCATGGACCTCGACGGACGACTGCTCCCCCGAGGCGAGCGTGGCGAGATCGTCGTCCGGTCCTCACTCGTGATGCCGGGCTACTACCGCAACCCGGACGCGACGGCCGAGGCCTCGCGGTTCGGCTGGCACCACACCGGCGACATCGGCTACCTCGACGCCGACAACTTCCTGTTCATCGTCGACCGGGCCAAGGACATGATCATCACCGGCGGCTTCAACGTGTACTCGACGGAGGTCGAGCAGGCGCTCATGCAGCACCCCGACCTGCAGGAGTGTGCCGTCATCGGGCGCCCCGACGAGAAGTGGGGTGAGCGCGTCGAGGCAGTCGTCCAGGCCCTGCCCGACCGCACGGTCGACCCTGCCGAGGTCATCGCCTTCGTCAAGGCGCGGATCGGAGGGGTCAAGGCCCCCAAGGTGGTCCACGTGTGGGCCGACCTGCCACGCTCCAGGGTCGGCAAGGTGCTCAAGAGCGAGATCAAGGCCGACCTGAGGACGCAGGGCGACGGTCAGCAGGCGGTCACCTGAGGGTCGCGGCCACCACCGGGCACTGTCACGATCGAGCGGGTGCCGGGTCTCTTGGTGCATGCCCGCACACCAGACCACGACGCACGCCAGCGCACCGCGCCCTCGATATCAGTCGCCGTCCCAGGCGCGGCGCATGCAGGGCATCGGCGACATCGCCCTGACCCCGGACACGGTGGCCACCCCGAGCGGTCTGTCGTCCACCACGCAGGTCGAGTGGCAGATCGACGACGGCAGCACCCCGTCGGACTGGTCCGGGTCGGAGACCGACCCCAGCGCAACCCCCGGCGTCGTCGGGGCCGTCCGCGTCACCGCGACCGCCCCCGGATGGAAGCACGTCACCGCCGTGCCGGTGTCCACGCTGGCCGAGGTCACCGCCATCTACGCCAAGGTCCTGCACGCGCGCCGGCTGGCCCACCAGCGCTGAGCCGACCTCGTCCGCGGCCAGCACCACGACGAATCGGGCCAGCTGGCCAGTCACGTCTCGTCACGTCCCAGCCGTTGCCGCGTCTCACCAGGAACGGAAGACGACGAGAGGAGCGGGAGTGCGCGCCGTGGGCGACCCAGGGGTCGACAAGGTGGACTGGCCCCCCGAGCTGCGCGTCTTCAAGACCGCCGACACGACGCACTACGTGGTCGCCACAGCGACCTCGGCCCGCGCCTGCGCCACGTGTGCGAGGCCGTTCGAGGTCGACGACCGTCGGTCCCTGACCGTCGAGGTGAGGGTCCCCGACCCACCACCGCCTGCGCCCGGGTTCCGGTACCGGCAGTTCGCGGCCGAGGTCCACCACCGGTCCTGCCAGCCGCCCCGGCTGCGGGTCGTCACCGCGGCCATCGAGGCGACCACCGCGGACCCCCACACCGGGGATTCGGACGTGCACTACGTCCTGATCGCGCCCTCCGGCGACGACGACCTGCCGGGCCTCGTCTTCACGACGCCCGACCCGATCGTCGTCCGCGAGCTGGAGCAGGCGGAAGGTCGCTCGGCCTGGATCTCGACCTACCTCGAGCTCGGGTTCGAGCTGTTCAGCCTCGACGAGCTCGGCTGGATCGCGGCGCACGCGCCCATCGCGACCGCGGTCCAGGGCACGCTCGACGGCGCGCTCTTCTCGCTGACGGGCACCGTCGACGGCCGGGAGGTGTCGCTCCTGGAGTGGACCCGCAACGCGGACCACCCGGCATACCGGCGCTGGCGGCGAGCGGTGGCCGTCTCCGGGGCGCTCTTCGTGCTCTACGGCGAGTACGTCCACGTCGACCCTGAGTCGGGGGCCGTGGACCTGGCGCCCGGAGGCCGGCTCGGGGACATCGCGGCCGCCGTGGTGCGCGTCGCGTCACACTCTGGCCGCTGAGCCGTCTCCACCATTGACCTGTCATCGGGGGATGCGGGTTGCCGGAAACGGCGGGCGGGCCTGCACCCGCCCGCCGTTTCCTACCCCGCTCAGGGGACCCGTAGCGGGCCGTCGACCAGACGCGCGCCTGAGACCCCACCAGCGGCGTCACGAATCGCCCGCTGGGGAGTCTCCATGCATGTAGGGCAGGCTTTTCGGCGATCGAGGATGTGGGTAGGTAGTGAGCGAGTCGCAGTTTCCGCACGGCGCGGGCGACCTGGAGCGCATTGCGCGAGTCATGTACTCGATGGAGATCGACGAGATCGACATGCCCCACGTCGTCGTCACCACCATGTCCGGGAGCAGGCTGGCCACCTACTCCGGCCCCTACGCCAACGGTCTGGCCGCCCTCGTGGTCGCGGAGGCCGAGTGTCGTGCAGACCTCGCGGCGGGGGGAGCCGGCGACGTCCACTTCAGCGTGGCGCCGCTCTATCCCGGTGTGGACCTCCACGAGCTGCAGGAGCTTCCAGTGGCCCACGCCGAGCCCGAGGTGGGGCCCGACCGTGGATGACCCCGAAGACCAGACTCCCGACGCGGTCCTGCTGGACCGACTCCGAGCCGGGGACCGCGAGGCTGCCGTAGACCTCTGGACGAGGCACTACCCGTCCGTGCTGCTGGCCGCCCGACGCGTGACGCGGCAGCCGCGCGACGCGGAAGAGATCGCCTCGGACGCCTTCTCCGGGATGCTGGCGGCCCTGTCCGGTGGTTCCGGACCCACGACATCGGTCCGCGCCTACCTCGTGACCTCGGTGCGCAACCTGGCGGCGAGCCGGGCCACGCGCTCGTCGGCCGGCGATGTCATGACCGACGACGTCGCCCTCTTCGACAAGCCGACCGCCGACACGACCGCCCACATGAGCGAGCTCCAGCTCGTGCGGGTCGCCTTCGCCGAGCTGCCCCAGCGGTGGCAGATCGTGTTGTGGCGCACGGCGGTCGACAGGGACAGCAACATCGAGGTCGGTCGAGCCATGGGGCTGTCCGCCAACGGTGTCGCGGCGCTGGCCAAGCGCGCCCGACGCGGCTTCCGCGTGTCCTACCTGCGTGCCCACCTCTCGGACCGGGGGGTGGAGGTCCAGTGCAAGCCGTTCATCGACGGGCTCGCAGACCTGTCCATCTCCGAGGTGGCCTCGCCACCCGCACTGGTGGCCCACGTGGCGAGCTGTGTCGCCTGCACGCACCGCGTCGACGAGCTCCGGGCGGTCAACCTCAACTTCGCCGGCGTCCTCGGCCCGGCAGTCTTCGGCCTCGTCCCGTCGAAGCTGCTGCTGGGCGCGGCAGGCGTGGGCGCAGGCGGTGGCGCAGGCACGCTCCTCGGCGCCGGCGGGCGGTCGGTGAATCGCCTGGGCTTCCGGCCGGGCGCTCGATGGGCGCTGGGCTCAGCCGCCCTCGCCGCAGTCGCCGTCGCGATCCTGCTGGCCGCGGGACCCGAGGTGACCCCGCCGGTGGCGCAGACCCTGCCGAGCTCACCACAGCCATCAGTCACCTCGTCGTCCACCACCGCTCGCCCCAGCCCCGCCACGAGCACGACGACACCCCCGAGGTCGTCGACCATCGTGCCGTCCGTCGTGCAGCCCACGACCAAAGCACCGGCGCCCACCAGGACCGTGGCCGCCCCCGCACCCGCACCCAGGACCACCACCGCGCCTCGGACCAGCCCGCTGACCGTCGACCTCGGGATCACGGGCCCTCGGTCCGACACCTCGATCGAGGTGTCCGCGGCCGCCCAGGGCATCGACGGTCCCCTTCGCCTGACGCTCCAGCTACCCGGCGGTGTGACCGTGGCGGCGGCCGCCGGCGACTGGGGCTCGTGTGCCCAGAGTCAGGCCGTCGTGACCTGCACCGCCAGTGCGGCCTCAGACGGCCGATGGAGCGGCGTGATCCACACCGTGTGGGCGGCCGACGCTCAGGGCCTCGTGCGCGCCACGGTGGAAGGCAGGTACGTCAACGGGTCGCCCGCGACAGGCACGGTCGGGACCACGTGGCCTCCGTGAGGTCCGGCTCCCGGCGCCCACCGTCGGCGCGATCCTCGTCTCGCGGCATGCGTCGCCAAGAAGGAGGGCGCCATGCCGGCAGCTGAACGCACCTCCGTGTCGACCCAGGACCTGGAGTCCCTGAAGCAAGCCGTCGAGTGGGCGAACTTCCTCAACGCCGACTCCACCGGGACCGACCTCTTGGACCCGTGCTGCATGCTCGAGGCCCTCTCCGACGTCTACCGAGCCGCCCACCACCTGGTGCGCGAGCGCAACCAGTGGCCGGCCAACCTGGCCTCGGACTCCGCCCCCTGAGCTCTCCCCGTGGCGCGAGGGTCAGCCCGGCTGACGCGCGGTGTACCGACGCAGGGCCAGCGCGGCGACGTCGTCGTCCTGCGTCTCGTCCCGCACCTGGTGCACCAGGGCGCCCAGGGCACCCTCCAAGTCGCTCTGCGCGAGGGCGTTCAGCGCCCCGCTGAGACGGTCGCGGCCAGCGTCGATGTCCTCGGTGCGTCGTTCGATCAGCCCATCCGTGAAGAGCAGGACCAGGTCACCTGGGCAGAAGTCGATGCGGTGGTGCCGACGAGGGCCACCGGCGATCCCGAGAGGGCCTTCGTCCGCGCACGGGAGGTGTTCGACCGAGGAGTCCGCCCTGAGCAGGACTGGCGCCGGATGCCCTGCGTTGGCCACGAGGAGCTCGTCCCTGGACCGGTCGACGAGCAGGTAGACCAAGGTCACGAGCTGGTCCTCGCCGGAGGTGGACATCAGCATGTCGAGCTTGGTGAGCACCAGGTCCGGCTGCGGGTCGACGGCGATGTAGGCCCGAACAGAGGCGCGCATCTGGGCCATCGAAGCCGCGGCCTCAACGCCCCGGCCCATCACGTCTCCGACGAAGAGCGCGACCCGTCCATCGGGGAGGGCGAGCACGTCATAGAAGTCGCCACCTACTCCGGTGCGGCCCGAGGGCGAGTAGTGCGCGGCCGCGTCGTAGCCGTCCAGCTCAGGAAGGGCAAGGGGGAGCACAGCGTGCTGGAGCCGGACTGCGACGGCCAGGGTCTGGCTGTGCAGATCTGAGTTGTCGATCGACACGGCCGCCCTCCGCGCGAGCTCCTCGGCGAACTCGACGTCGTCCTGGGAGTACCGGATCTGGGACTCGGCCCTGACCCACGAGATCACACCAAGCGTCCTCCCCCGCGCGATCAGCGGGACGGTGATCGCACTGTGCAGCGCCAGCTCCCGAGCGATGCGAAGGTGTTCGTCGTCGCGCGCGGCAGCGACGAGCATCTCGTCGGTGATCTCGGCGATGAGCTCGCTACGACCGGTTCTCATCACCTGCCACGGGCCAGCGCCCGAGTCCGGGTCGCTGGGGTATCGCTGCGCCAGCTCGTGGGCGTACTCGACCTTGGCGGGGTCGACGTGGGCCACTGCCAGGCGGCGCAGGCGGTTGTCCTTGACCAGGTCGATGGCACACCAGTCGGCAAACGTCGGGACGGCGAGCTGTGCCACCCGCGCCAGGGTGGACTCGTAGTCCAAGCTGCTCGCGAGCTCGGCTGAGGCCTCCGCCAGGAAGGACAGCTGGGCCTGTCGCTCCGAGGCCTTGCCCTCGGCCTGGATGCGAAGGAGCGCTTGCGCGCAGCTGTCGGCGAGGATGTCGAGGAAGTCCAGCTCGGCTGCTTCGAACTCACGCCGCCCCGGGAAGGACAGGCCGATGGCGCCCAGAGTTCCATTCGCGGTGTTCAGGGGGAGAGCGAGGATGGAGCGCTCACCTCGGTCGATCCGCGGCAGGTCCGGATAGGCCCGGAGGATCTCCTCACGACCGACGAGGATGAGGCGGCGTCGCGAGCGGATGACATCGGTGGCGGGGGTGGAGGTGCTCAGCGGGTACGAGGCGTAGGCCTCCGCATCTCCGTCCATCCCGCCCCACAGTCCGGCGAGACGAACCTGGTCGGGTTCGACGCGCAGGCTCAGGGAGGCGATGGTGGCCCCCACGGCCGCGGCGCTGTGCTCGACGACGATCTTCGTGACGGCCTCGGCGTTCGACGCCTCGATGAGCTCGGCCGTGACTCGGGCCAGTCCGGTCAGCCGGTGGCCCAGGGGGTCGTCTGGTGCCGAAGTCATGCCGCATGATCGCATCCCCGGCACCGAAGGATCTGACCTTTCGCAGAACTGTGCCGGCCACCGATCTCGCGAGCCTCGTGGGGTCCGCCGCGGGGTCGGCAACAGCGCGCAGGTGCACCCGTGGCCAGCGAATCCAGGGACTTCCGACCCTCCCCCTTTCCCGCGCGCAGCCGGATGCTCTGAGCAGGCCGGACGACAGTCCAGCAGTCCGGCGAACCAGCTGACTCACAGCCTCGGAGGCGCGTCATGGTCGACCAGTCAACGAACCACCAGCCCAAGGGGATCGTCGTCGGGTACGACGACTCCCCCAGCTCCGTTGCAGCCGTGGAATGGGCTGCCGCGACGGCACTGGCGTGGGGCACGACCCTGACGGTGCTGCACACCGTTGACGTCGCGTCACCCCTCGCACAGGCATACGACGTCTCTCGGCTCCCTGAGTCGGTCGCCGAAGCCGGCCGAGAGGTGTTGGCCGAGGGCGTCGCCCGCGCCCAGAAGCTCGTGACGGATGCTTCACGCGTCGCTGGTCTGCTCGCCGTCGGTTCCCCTGCCGCCGAGCTGGTCCACGCATCCAAGGACGCCGACATCGTCGTCACCGGTAATAGGGGCCGCGGCCCGCTGGCGGCGGGGGTGTTGGGCTCGGTCGCCTTCGCCGTCACCGCCCACGCTGCGTGTCCAGCCGTGGTGGTGCGCGCCGACCATCCAGCCCACCCAGACCCCGACCATCGAGTCATCGTGGGCGTGGACGCGTCGCAGCCCTCGGAGCGTGCCGTGGACCTCGCGGCCGAGATGGCCGCGATCTCCGGCGCTGCCCTGCACATCGTCCACGTGGCCCATGGCTCCTTCTCCTCGGATGCGCAGGCGTACGTCGAGAGCTCCAGTGCCGGCACCGAGCACACGAATGCGGTGCGCACCCACGCGGAGGACACCGTCCAGGGCGCTGCCGAACGGGCGCGGGCAGCCTTCCCGGAGCTACCCATCGAGACCGAGGTCCTCTATGGGAGCGCGGGACACGTCCTCAGTCCGCTCGGGGCGCACGCAGCGCTCATCGTCGTGGGCAGCCGTGGACGGGGCGGGTTCGCAGGGCTGATGCTCGGCTCGGTCAGCCACACCGTCATCCACGAGGCACCGTGTCCGGTCATGATCGTGCGCGCCTGACAAGCCCGGTCGTGCCTTCGACGACCGCATCGGCAACGCCGGCCACCCTGGGCACAACCTTTGCGGGTTCCGGCGCGTCGAAGTGGTGAGGCGTTCCTTCGAGCCAAGGTGGTGGTCCACGTGCGGACCCGTTCCCGTCTGATCCGTGGCCTCGCCATCGCCTTGGCCACGCTGGTGGTCTCCGTCGCCGCCCCCGCCGTCCCTCGAGCGCAGGCGGCGACGGCAGCAGAACTGGCCCAGGCGGCATACCTCCGGATGAGCACCGCTCAGCGCATCGGCCAGCTGTTCATGGTCGGCACGCCGGCCACCGGCCTGTCCTCCGCGGCGGCGACTGCGATCGGGACCTACCACGTCGGCAACGTGATCCTCACCGGCCGGTCCACCGCCGGCGCCGCACCGATCCGTGCGCTGACTGCTCGCCTCGAGCGGCTGGCGACGGGCCCCGCGACGGCCAGCGTCCCGCTGTGGATCGGCACGGACCAGGAGGGCGGTTACGTCCAGGTGCTGCAGGGCAGTGGTTTCTCGCGGATGCCGACCGCGCTCACCATGGGGACGTGGTCGACGACCACGCTGACGTCGTCGGCGCGCAGGTGGGGTCGGCAGCTGCGCCGCTCAGGCGTGGACATGGACCTCGCCCCGGTGCTCGACACCGTGCCCGCGGCGACTGCGTCGACCAACGCGCCAATCGGCCACTGGCAGAGGGAGTTCGGCCACACGCCGACCGTCGTGACAGCCAAGGGCGGCGCCTTCCTCTCCGGCGAGCGAGCGGTCGACCTGGCGATGACGGCCAAGCACTTCCCGGGGCTGGGCTACGTGACCGCCAACACCGACACGACGGCGGGCGTCAAGGACACCGTCACGACGAGCGCGTCCGGGTCGATCGCGCCGTTCAGGGCGGCGGTCGCGAACGGCGTCCCGGTCGTCATGATGTCGTCGGCGATCTACACCAAGATCGACGCATCGCGGCCGGCGGTCTTCTCGCCCACGGTGGTCACCGGCCTGCTGCGCACCAGCCTCGGCTTCCGCGGCGTCGTCATGAGCGACGACCTCGGCAACGCCAGAGCCGTTGCTGCGTGGTCGGCGGGCGAGCGCGCCGTCCGCTTCCTCGACGCCGGCGGCGACGAGGTCCTGACCGTCAACGCCTCGACCATCCCGGCGATGGTGGCTGCGGTGAAGGCGCGGGCCGCGTCGGACTCGGCGTTCCGCGGCAAGGTCGCGGCGGCTGTCATGCGGGTGTTGACCGCCAAGGCCGCCGAGGGGCTGCTCGGCCCTCGAGTCGCGCTGGACGGATCGCTCGGTGCACAGACGATCTCGGCACTGCAGCGCTGGCTCGGCGTCACCGTCACCGGTTCGCTCAGCTCGACGACGATCCGGGAATTGCAGTCCAGGATCGGCACGACGGCCGACGGGGTGTGGGGTCCCGCGTCCGCGCGGGCCCTCCAGCTCTACCTGGGCATCGCGACCGATGGCGCGCGGACGTGGAACACCCGGACCGTGGCGCAGCTGCAGGGCTACCTCAACACCCAGCTCTGAGTGGGCAGGGAGGACCCGTTGTCCCGGTCCGCGACGCAGGTGAGGATGGGGTGGTGACAACACGGATGGTGCTGCTGGGGTGCCTGCTGCTGGCGACCGCCGGCTGCGGCGCAGCAGGGGACACTCCCGGGCGTGGCGCGAGTCCGACCACTCCCCCGCCGGCATCGTCCAGCTCGCCGACGTCCACACCCACTGATTCCTTCACCGAGGACCTCACCCCCACCTCACCGTCGGGCCGTGGGCGCGTGGTCACCGTCCGTGGCACCATCGCCGACGGGGCGGAGGCCGGCTGCCTGACCCTGACGGAGGCGGAAGGCTCGTGGCTGCTCGTGGGCCAGACGTCCGGGCTCAAGGCCGGAGACACGGTCACCGTCCGCGGGGCCGTGATGGAGGACCTGGTGACCACCTGCCAGCAGGGGCAGCCCCTCTGGGTGGACGAGGTGCTGGAGCGCTGACCCCTTGGTATGCCGCGGCGAGACCCATGCGTCGCGGCCGCCGGGCCTCGGCCGGCCGCACGCCATGCCTGGGCGGGACGACTGGACCCCGCGGCCATGACGGTCGCGGGGTCCAGTGGTGAGGCGAGCTACGGGGTGACGGAGCCGACCACGACCGAGCCGGTGCCGAGCACCGCGCCCTGGCCAGAGAGGACACGCATCTCACCGAAGAGCTGACGACCTGCAGCGGGTGCTGCGTTCGCCGTGATCTGGCCCGTGACCGGTGCCGAGGCACCGGGCGCGAGGTCGAGGGCGGTCGCGGGGACCGTCAACGAACCGAGCGCGGGACTGAAGAACACATCGAGGTAGTCGTAGTCGGTGCTGCCGCTCGGGACGGCGTAGCCGTCGACCCGCACGGTGTAGGTGGCCGCCACCGGGTTGGTGATCGTCACCGACTCCTCGGAGTCACCGTCGGCCTGCTGGGCGACGACGGCGCCGCCGCGCAGGACGAACAGGTCGAGGTCGGCGCCCTGGTCGGACGGCTTCCCGATCGTCGCCGTGAGGCGCGTGGCGCCCGCAGGCACGACGACCTGGAACTCCTGCACCTCGTGGTTGGCGATGGTCTTGCGACCGGAGACCGCGCTGCCGAGGACCCCGCCCTGCGGCGTGGCGGTGACCTGACCGAACTGGTTCGTCACCGTCCACGACACCGGAGCCGGCTGGCCCGCCGTCACCGAGGCGAGGGTCTGGGACGCCGGGTCGACGACCACGCCCTGGACCGCAGCCGCGATGGTGAACGGGTTGGCGAGGGTCGGCGTGGTGCGCCGCGCCTCGATCTCCATCTCCCAGATGCCCGGCAACGGGTTGGCGTACGACCGCGACGTGCTGTTGCACGACGGGTCGCTGAAGTTGGTGAAGCACACCAACGACGACGTGGACTCGACCGGAACGCCGTACGGGTTGAAGGCGATCCAGCGAACCTGGCTACCCGCCTGCACACCGCTGAGGTTGACCTGCAGGGCCTTGGCGCCCTCCGGGACCGTCACGTAGAACTTCTTCGTGAGGTTGCGCTCGACCGAGCCGGAAGTGGTCTTGGCGTAGGACGGTGCCACGAGGTCCTGCGAGAGGACCACGGTCAGGAGCACCCGCTGGTCGACGACCTTGGTCGCCGGGTCGTCGATCTCGAGGATCGCCGAGTGGGTGCCCGGAGTGCTCGTCCGTGCCTTGACCGGGATGTCGACCGACTCGCCCTTGGGCAGCGGCCGGCTGGTGGTCGGCAGCGAGAACGTGCCGTCGTTGCCGACGAGGCGCACGGTGTGCGCCACCCTGCCGTTCGCGCCGCTGGTGCGGGTCGCCTTGACGATGTACGTCTTGGACTCGCCCGAGACCTGGCCGCCGTGAGCCGCGTCGCAGCGGTTGTAGACGCCAGGGCCCTGGTTGGGCGTGGCCAGCAGCTCCGAGATCGGGGTGCAGACCGGCGCCGTCGTCGTGATGTCCTGCGCGAACGGCTTGGTCTTGAGCAGCTCCCACGCGCCGGGGATGTCGACCTGTCCCGCGCCCTGGCCGATGGCCTCGACGTTGTTGGCGTAGTCGGCCGAGCTGTAGAGCGAGTCACGCAGCTGACGAGTGGTCACCTGCACGCCGGTGGCCTTGGCGGCCGAGAGCAGCAGCGCCACGCCACCCGCGGTCTGCGGGGAGGCCATCGACGTGCCGTTGAAGTGCGCGTAGCCGGGCGGGAGTGAGTAGCCGGTCTCCGGGACCGCTCCGCCGGGCTGCCAGGTCGGGATCGAGGAGACCGCCGATCCGGGAGCCATCACGTTGGGCTTGAAGCCGCCGTCCTCACGCGGGCCGCGCGAGGAGTAGTTGTGCAGGGCAAGGTCAGACGAGACCTCGGCGCCGTAGTTCGACAGCCAGGTCTCCTTGGTGACCGAGGAGGCGACGCTGACGACCTTGGAGGCCACCGACGGGTCACCGATCGTGTTGATGCCGGGACCACTGTTGCCTGCCGAGATGACGAGCTGGACGCCACCGTCGATCAGGGCGTCGTAGAGCCGCGCCCGGGCGTTGTTGCCGTCGTTGAGGGCCGGCAGGCCACCGATCGACATGTTGATCACGTCCACACCGCGGTTCTCGGCGAGGTCGACCATCCCGTCGGTCAGCGCGACCGCGGTACAGCCACCGCCCCACGAGCAGGCCCGGGTCGAGACGATCTTGGCGCCGGGCGCCTGACCGTCCATCGCACCGCCGAACAGCCCGTGTCCGGCCGAGATGCCGGCGACGTGGGTGCCGTGGGCGGCCTCGACGACGCCGATGTTGACGAAGTCAGCGGTGCCCGGCAGGCCGGCCGGGGCCAGGCTGACGTCCTCGCGGTACTCGACGACGAACGGCATGGACTCGGCAATCGCGGTCGCCGGGTTGTCCGTGCCGAAGTGCCCGATGTCGAAGTTCTCCTTGTAGGGCCGCATCTTCTCTGCCGCCGCGAAGGTCTGGTCCTGGTTGGCATCGACCCAGATGTCGTGCGTGGTCTCGTTGTAGAGGATGCCCCAACGGTCGGTCGTGTCGCCGTCACGGTTGAAGTCACCGCCCGCCTCGTCGTTGAGGGAGATGCTCTCGGACACGCGCTGGAACTTGTAGCTGCCTGCGGGCGCGGTCCACGTGCCGGCACCGCTGATCGTGAAGGTCGGGCCGGTGACGGTGGTGAGCATCGCGCGCCAGGACCCGTCGCTCTCGAGCAGCGGGTCGGTGCCCGTCACCCAGTCGACGATCTTGCGCTCGCCGGTGCTGGTCGTCTGCAGGGCCGGGTGGTCCAGGTCGACACCGGAGTCGATGACGCCGATGGTGGTGCCACGACCGTCCCAGGTGTTGTGGGCGCTCTTGAAGGCGATGGACCCGATGTCGCGGGTCGGCATGTAGGGGTTGTTGTCCGGAGTGCTGGCGCCGGGCGCCGGCTGCGGCGCTGCCAGGGATGCGGCGGAGGGCTTCTCCGCCTCGGGCTTCGGAAGGGGGATCGACTCGTTGAGGTCGACCGCCAGGACGGCCGCGGACTTGGCCAGTGCGTCGACCTGGCCGGTCGGCACGCTGGCGCTGACGTAGCCGTACTTGTCGCTGACCTTGGCGACCCAACCGCCGGCGGCCTTGATGCTCTTGGCTGTCGCCGTCGCCTGGCCCTTGCCGGTGGCGACCATGATGGTCACCCGCGGGGTGCCCTTGTGCTGAGCCCGGGTGAGCAGCTCGCGGTCGTGCTGACCGAGCTTGTCGTTCGCCTTGGCCTGCTTGATCTTGCCCTGAGCGGACAGGGCGGTGGGGGCCTTGTCATTTCCTGCGCGGTCTCCGGGGGCTGCGCCCGCCATGGGGGCGGTGGCTGCTGCGACAAGTCCTGCCGCAGCAATCCCAGCGATCGTCGTGAGGCCGCGGCGCGTAGCGCGTGGTCTGGTCACGGTGGTGTCCCTTCAGTCGTCCTGCAGGTCCTCCTGAGCTGCAGGCGTCCGCGCTCCGGGGTGGCCGGGGGCGAACCGGGTCAGTGTGGCCCGGCAGGGATGGAGTTGGCCTCGTCCGTTGGGTAAAGACTTGGTCTGAACTGCAGGTCGACCGGCCTCCAAGAGGAGAGACACCTCTTCAATCGTGCTCCGTCGCCGCTGCTACCGCCGGAGCCACCGCTGCGTCACAGCTTGAGATGGGCCGGGTCGCCCATGACGACGACGGGACTCGCCTCGACCCTGAGGTGAAGCAACAGGTAGCGCAGACCCGCTTCGGGTATTGATATGCAGCCGTGCGTGGGCCCGTCGTGGTCGACGTGCAGCCAGATGCCGCCCCCGCGTTGGGCGCCCATCGGACGCGCGACGTCCAGGGGTGACCTGCCGGGGACACGGTTGTAGTCGACGGCGATGACGTAGTCGAACGCGTCGGCCATCGAGTCACCAAAACCCGGTTGCCTGGGAGGGGGCAGGAAGGCTGTCGACCGGTGGTACGGCAGGTCTGATCCGGGGTTGGGTTTGCGGCCGCCAGCGTCGCTCAGGGCGAAGGCACCCACGGGGGTCTTGAGGTCTCCTTCCACGTGACGGGTGGCCCAGCCCTCCTTCCCGACGTGTCCCTGCCATGCGGCCACGCGGAGCCAGCTGGCATCGACGTCTTGGTAGAACTCGACAGTGGCTGCGCTCGACGTCGGTCCCGCTCCGCGGACCACGATCACCTGGGTGGTCCCTGCTGAGACGGTGCTGAGCGTTCGCGGTCCGAGGGGCAGTGCCCGCGGACGTGCCGCGGTTTGTTTGGGGGCCGGCACGGCGGAGTTGGCCGCATCCCCGGACGATGCGTCTGTCGCGCTGGGCTCGGCGACCTCGGTGGGTGCCGGCCGCTCGAAACGGCCTGGGGGATCGTGGAAGGGCCCGATCCCGAGGAGGGCGAAGGCAGCCAAGCCAATGGCTGTCCCGCTTGCCAGCGCGGCCAGGTTCGCGACCCACCGCAGCAGGGTTGGGGGTCGCCTGCTCGGTGCGCGATGTGATCCGGCGGAGCGGGTGCGCCGAGCTGTCCTGGAGCGCCTGTCACCCGACATGCCGCGAGTCTACGGCCGCGTGGAGAAAGGAAACGGCTCCCGACCTGTTGGTGCAGGTGGGGAGCCGTTTCGTGCTGAGCCGCCTATCGGAATCGAACCGATGACCTATTCATTACGAGTGAATCGCTCTGGCCGACTGAGCTAAGGCGGCGGGTGCCCGAAGGCACGGACGATGAGTATACGGATGACCCGGCAGATTTCCGAACCGGCCCGAGGGCCCCGGCGAACCTGCCACGGAACCGAGCCACGCGGCACACCGTCCCACCCCCATGAGCACCCAGCAGATGTCCCGTGGAGCGGTCGCCGCGGCGACCGCGGCGATGCTCGGAGCGGCCTTCTGGGTCGGCTCCCACTCCGGCCGGGAAGCCTCGGCCGCACCACTCGTCTCCTACCCGATCGCCACCAACCCTGGCACTCCCGGCTATCCGGCCAGCACCCCCGGCATCACGGTCACCGGCACCTCGGAGGTGGCCGGCAAGCCCGACACGCTGCGCCTCGACCTCAGCGTCCAGACTCGCGCCGACACGGTCGCCAAGGCCCTGGAGTCGGCCAACTCGATCACCGCCCGCGTCCAGTCCTCCCTGACGAGGAACGGCGTGGCCGGCAAGGACATCCAGACCTCCAACCTCCAGGTCCAGCCCGAGTACTCCTACCCCACCAACGGCAACCCGGTCGTCAAGGGCTACACCGTCAGCGAGGGCGTCACCGCCACGCTGCGCAACCTCGGCAAGTCGGGCAACGCGATCTCCGCGGCCGTCACCGCGGGTGGAAATGCCGTGCAGGTCAACGGGATCAGCCTCGACCTCGAGGACAACGGCAAGCTCCTCAGCACCGCCCGCGACCGCGCGGTCGCCAACGCCAAGACCAAGGCCGAGCAGTACGCCAAGGCCTCCGGACGTGACCTCGGCGCCRTCGTCAGCATCTCCGAGACCATCTCCGACCCGCCGCCGGTGGCCTACGACGTCCGCGCCATGGCCAGCAAGGACAGCGCGTCACCGGTGCCGATCCAGCCAGGTAGCGAGAACGTCGGCGTGACGGTCACCGTCGTCTACGCCTTCCGCTGAGGGGAGCCGCAGCCCGACTCAGCCAAGGGGTATGCCGGGTGGTCACCGCCGAGGTGACCACCCGGCATACCTCAGCGGGCAGTTCGTTCAGCACCGCGTGTTGTCGGCGGGGACCTTGCCCTTGGTGTAGTAGTCGTTGACGGCGTTGTCGATGCACTTGTTGGACTGGGTGTAGGCCGTGTGGCCGTCGCCGTCGAAGGTCAGCAGCCGCGCGTTGGCGAGCTGGTCACGCTCGCGCACCGCCCACTCGTAGGGGGTCGCGGGGTCGCGGGTCGTGCCGATCACGACGATCGGGCCGCTGCCCTCCGCGCTGATCTTGCGTGGACCGCTGCCGGCCTTGACCGGCCAGCTGCTGCACGTGGCCGCACCCCAGGCCAGGGCCGGGCCGAAGACGGGGGCCTTGACGCTGGCCTTGGCGACGAGGTCCTCGTAGTACTTCGGGTCAGGGCTACCCGGGTTGTCGAGGCAGCTGATGGAGTAGAACGCCTCGAGCAGGTTGGAGGTGTACTTGCCGGTGGGGTTGCGCCGGGCGTACTCGTCGGAGAGCAGCATCAGCTTGGTGCCGGTGTCCTGGGTGACGACCTGGCGCAACGCCTCGGTGAGCGGCTTCCACAACCGGGTGTCGTACATCGCCTGGGCGACGCCGAGGGTCGCCCAGCCCTCGGTGAGCTCGGACTCCCGCCGGTCGCGCATCGGCACGGGAGTGGTGTCGAGCCGCTTCAACAGGTCGCCCAGCCCTGACATCACCTCGGACTCGGAGCCGCCGAGGGGGCAATTGCCCCGCCTGACGCAGTCCCTGGCCCAGGAGTGCGCTGCACGCTCGAAACCCTCTGCCTGGCCGACGGCCGTCTCCGTCCAGGTGAGGTCCGGAGGGAGCACACCGTCGAGGACGAACCGCCCGACCAGCTGGGGGAACAGCCCGGCGTAGACCGCCCCGAGCTGCGTGCCGTAGGACTTGCCGAGGTAGTTGAGCTTGGCGTCGCCGAGGGCCGACCGCAGGATGTCCATGTCCTTGGCCGTCTCCTCGGTGGAGATGTGGCCGAGCAGGGGGCCGGTGCGCTGGAGGCATCCCTCGGCGAGCACCTTCATCGAGCCGAGGTACTTGTCCACCTCGCCCGAGTCGTCGGGCGTGGGGTCCTGGGCGAGGAAGCCGTCCATCTCCTGGTCGGACAGGCAGTCGACCGGGCTGGAGCGCTGCACGCCCCGAGGGTCGAACCCGACGACGTCGAACCGCTGCCGCACCGGCTTGCCGACGATGATGTCGGCGGCGCGGGCGTAGTCGATGCCCGATGCACCGGGACCCCCGGGGTTCACGACGAGGGAGCCGAGCCGCTGCGCCTTCTTCGTGGCGCGCATCCGCACCACCTGCACACTGATCGCCGGGCCGTCGGGCTTGGCGTAGTCCAGCGGGACGGACAGGCCGGCGCACTCCCCGACGACGCAGCCCTTCCAGGCCAACGTCTGCCCGTAGAACTTCGCGAGCGCCTCGGACCCGGCCGGGGGCGTGCGTGCGGTGCTCGGCAGTGGCGTGACGGCGGGCCCGGAGTCGCCACCGGGCACCAGGGAGCAGCCGGTCAGCCCCATTGACAGCCCCATCGACAGAGCGGCTGCCGCGGCTACCAGGACTCGTCGCCTCGCAGTCATGCGGTCGACCGTATCCCGAGCTGCTGGGGAGCACTCACCGCGGCACGCGCAGCGAGATCGCCATGGCCTCCAGGGCGAGCAGGGGCGCGACGTTGAGACCGATGCGCTCGCGGGCGGTGCCGATGGCGTCCATCGCCTGGAGCAGCTGCTCCGAGCTCATCGACCGGGCGACGCCCTGCACGATCGGCAGGCTGTCCTGGTTGACCAGCCCCAGGGCTGCTCCGCTCTGCAGGATCAACGCGTCGCGGTAGACCGAGAGGAGGTCGACGAGCGACCGGTCGAGCACGTCGCGGGAGTGTCGCGTGGCCCGCGCCTTCTGCTCCTTCTCGAGGCCCGAGAGCTGGCTGCGGATGTGGGGCGGCTGGGTGCGCGCGGAGGGGTCGGCCCCCAGCACCTCCATCAGCCTTTGCCGCTCCGCGGTGTCGCGCTCGGCTGCGGCGGCCGTGGACTCCTCGTCGGCGATGGACGCGAGGTCGGCGGCGGCGCCGATCGCGTCGCCCACGCCGTGGATCCTCCCCGCGAGGCTGATCACGTCGCGGCGACGGATGCGGGCACCCTCGTCCCGAGCCAGCCGGCGCGCGAGGCCGACGTGGCTCTGGGCCGCTCGCGCGGCGTACATGGCCATCGGCATCTCGACACCGTCGCGGCGGTGGAGGAGCTCGGCGACCGCTTCGGCGGGAGGGGTGCGCAGGCGCACGTGGCGCGACCGCGAACGAAGGGTGATGACGACGTCCTCGAGCGAGGGGGCGCAGAGGATCCAGACGGTGCGCGGCACCGGCTCCTCGATCGCCTTGAGCAGCGCGTCGGCCGCCCGCTCGGTCAGGCGGTCGGCGTCCTCGACGATGATCACCCGCCACGGTCCGACCGAGGGTCGCAGCGCCGACATGGCAGCCAGCTCACGGGCCTGCTCGACCTTGATCGACAACCCCTCGGTGGCGATGACGTCGACGTCGGCGTGGGTGCCGTCGACCGCGGTGCGGCACTCGCGGCACTCCCCGCACCCGTCGAGGGGACACTCCAGGGCGGCCGCGAAGGCGCGGGCCGCCACGGACCGCCCAGACCCCGGCGGACCGGTCAGCAGCCAGGCGTGCGTCATCGACGCGGGGTCGGTGACCGCGCGCCGGAGCGTAGCGACCGCCGAGTCCTGACCGATGACGTCGCGCCAGACGGTCACGGCAGGACCCCCATGCCGCGCAGGCGGTCGACGACCCGTGCGTGGATCTCGGCGGGGCTGAGCGTGCCGTCGACGACGACATAGCGCTGCGGGTTGCCCCGGGCCATCGCGAGGTAGTGGGCCCGGATCGCCTCGTGGAAGGTGTCTTCCTCGGCCTCCAGCCGGTCGTGCACGTCGCCGCGCCTCCGCCGCCCCTCCTGTGCCGAGACGTCGACCACCACGGTGAGGTCGGGCACCAGGTCGTCGACCGCCCACATGTTGAGGTCGTGGATCTCCTGGGCGCCGAGATCGCGCCCCGCTCCCTGGTAGGCCACCGAGGAGTCGGTGTAGCGGTCGGTGAGGACGACCTCGCCCCGGTCGAGCGCCGGCTTGATGAGCTGGTCGACGTGGTGGGCCTTGTCGGCGGCGAACAGCAGGGCCTCGGCGCGCGGGGCGACGTGGTCGCCGTGGAGCACGAGGTCGCGGATCTCGCGACCCAGCGTGGTGCCGCCGGGCTGACGGGTCACCGTCACGGTGCGACCGGCGGCCTCGAGGGCTTCGCGCAGCAGGGCCACCTGGGTGGACTTGCCGGCGCCGTCGCCGCCCTCGAAGGCGATGAAGAGTCCGTCGGTCACGGGCCGAGCCTAGGCCAGCGGGCGGACAGGGCATGCGGGCGAGGTATGCCGCGCGGCCGGCCTGGCCACGCGGCATACCTCCGCGGGTGGAGCGGGTGGGTCAGGAGGTGCGGCGACGGACGCCGTAGGCACCCGCACCGACCAGCACCAGGGCGGCACCGAGGCCGGCCAGGGGCAGGTTGTCCGAGCCGGTCTCCGGCAGGGTCGGACGGGCTGCGGCGGCAGGAGCCGGAGCGGCGACAGCCGCGGCGAGGACGGTGAAGTCACCGACACCGAACGCGGTCGGGAAGTCCGCCGAGTCGGGGTCGCTGAGGGGACGGACAGTGTGACGGACGAGCGGCACAGGTATGCCGCGTGGCCGGCTCGGCCCCGCGGCACACCGGGGTCGGCCCAGGTGCGCCTTGACGGTCGGTCAGGCGTCGAGGTGCCGTCGCCCACCACCCCCGTCACGACGAGCCGGCTACGACGATCCGGAGGTGGCCCACTCGGCCGCGGTCACGGCATACAGGTAGTCGTCCATGCGGGGGTGTCCCCCGCCCTCGCTGCCCGCGGCGGTGACCCCGATCTGACGCAGCCCGACCTTCTCCAGCACCCGTTGCGACGCGACGTTGGGCACGAACACGTCGGCCTGCACCATGACCACTCCGAGCTCGCTGAAGCACAGTCGCACGAGCGCCTCGGCCACCTCGGTGGCCAGGCCCCGGCCGGCGCTCGCGGGGTGGAGCGTGTAGCCGATGAACGCCGTCCGCATGCCGTTGTCGTCGGGCTCGAACCGGACCATGCAGTCCCCGACCACAGCGCCCTCCACCTCGATCACGAGTCCCAGCAACGGTTTCGGGTGTCCGGGCTGGGAGCGCTCGAGGTTCTCGGCGATGCGCTCGTCGACGTCGGACGGGGTCAGCGGACCGCGCCCGAGGTAGGTCGTGACGTCCGCACGGCTGCGGTAGGAGTGCACCGCGTCACGGTCGCCCGGGACGACCGGCCGCAGCGACGTGCGACGGGTGCGGAGCGGCCACGACAAGGCCGCGAAGCCGACCGGTCCAGTCACCATCGTCCGAGCGTAGGACAGCGCCGGGGCCGCTGCTGCCCGGCGCCTCCCCCGATCTACTGCTCCTGGCGGTCGGCGTTGGCGTAGATCGCGTCGCGGACGTAGAGCGCCATGCCGGGCCGGATCTCGTCGTAGGTCGCCGTGAACCTCGGGTCGCTCGTGTACATGTCCGCGAGGTTGCGGTGGAACTGGGGCGAGCAGTCGTAGAAGCGCTCGTTGATGTTGCGCCGGTGGGCTTCGGCGGCATCCATCGCCGCGGCGCTCGTGGGCGGCTCGCCGGCGTCCATCGCGTCGGTGAACCCCTGGTGCAGGGCGTCGCTCTCGGCCTTCACCGCTGCCCAGTCGGCCTTGGTGTAGTTCTTGGTGCGGCGCTGCGACTGCTGCCACGCGTCGCTGTCACCCCACCGCTGCTCGGCTTCCGCCTGGGCGTCCTCGAACCCGTCGCCGAAGAGCTCCTTCAGGTCCTCGGCGGTGGCTTGTTCGTCGTTCATCTCTCTCTCCAGTGCTCGGTCGATGGCCGTGACGAGGTCGCTCATCTCGTCGAGCCGTTGCTGGACCGCTGCGCGCTGACGACGCAGGTGCTGCTCGACGCTCTCGGGGTGGTCGAGGAGGAGTGCGATCTCCTCCAGGGCGAACCCGAGGCGGCGGTAGACGACCACGTGCTGCAGGCGGGTGAGGTCGTCAGCCGTGTACAGCCGGTAGCCCGCCGGCGATCGCTCGCTCGGCCGGAGCAGCCCGATCTCGTCGTAGTGGTGCAAGGTCCGCACCGTGACGTCGAGCCGCTCGGCCACCTGCCCCACGGTGAGCAGCGTCTGTGTCCGCTCGGTCATGCGACCACTGTGACGCCTCACGCCGCGTGAGGGTCAAGCCCTTCCTCCGACGCGCACCTTTATCGGGTTTAGGGGGAATGTTGCGCTTCACCCGACTTCCCTTCTCGGGTGAAGCACAACCAAGTCCCTAAACCCGATAAAGGGGCGGCGGGGGGTCAGAGGTCGCGCACGTGACGGCGCTTCCGGAGCCAGGAGTTGAGCCCGTTGCGGGCCGTGCCCCAGATGCCGTGCCGGAACGCCAGCACGATGATCACGAAGATCGCGCCGGTCACGATGCCGATGCCGTTGAAGCCCGACGACGCCAGCTGGTCCTCGAGGGTCACCACGAGGGCAGCGCCGACGACCGCTCCCCACAGGGTGCCGATCCCGCCCAGGACGGTGATGAGCACGACCTTGCCGGAGGTGGTCCAGATGAGCTCCTGCAACGACGCGAACCCGTGGCTGATCGAGAAGACGCCACCGGCGAGCCCGGCCGACAGCACGAACGCCATGATCTTGTATCGCTCGACGTCGTACCCCAGGGCCCTGGCCCGGGCCGGGTTGTCGCGGATCGCGACGAGCACCCGTCCGAACGGGCTGTTGACGGTGCGCCAGGCGATGAACACCCCGAGCAGGATGATCGGCAGCGCCGAGTAGTAGAAGTAGAACGAGTCGGCGTTGATGGTGTCGGTGGCGGGGCCGAGGTTCTTCGGGATGCCCTGCAGCCCGTTCTCGCCACCGGTGACCGAGCGCCACTGGTTGGCGATGAAGTAGACCATCTGCGCGAAGGCCAGCGTCACCATGGCGAAGTAGATGCCGGTGCGCTTCACGGACAGGTAGCCGATCGGCGCGGCCAGCACCATCGCGGCGACGGCGCCGCCGAGGACGGCCAGCGGGAAGGGCACGCCGAAGTGGGTGGCGATGAGGCCGGTCGTGTAGGCCGAGGTGCCCCAGAAGGCGGCGTGCCCGAACGACAGGAGCCCCGTGTAGCCGAGCAGCAGGTCGACCGAGATGGCGAACAGCGCCCACGCGGCGATGTCCATCGCCACCGGCGGGTAGATGAACCAGGGCAGCGCGAGCGTCACCAGCAGGCCGACCGCCAGCATCGCCCAGCGGATGGCGGGACGACGCTCCGTGACCACCGGACCGGCCGGCAGCTCGACGTCGACCTTGTTCTCCAGCTGTGAGCTCATGATGCGGCCTCCTCTCGCCCGAACAGCCCGGAGGGCCGGACCAGGATCACCAACGCCATCAACATGAAGATGAACACCTGGCTGAACCGACCGGCATACCCCTGGCCGTAGGCCTCGACGAGGCCCACCAGGAAGCCGGCGACGACGGCGCCGAGGATCGAGCCGAGCCCGCCGATCACGACCACGGCGAACAGGATGATGATGAAGAAGCTGCCCATGTCGGCGGTGACCGACCCGGTCGGCGCCCGTAGCACCCCGGCCAACCCGGCCAGAGCGATGCCGAAGCCGAAAACCGGTGTCACCCAACGGCTCACGTTGATGCCGAGCGCCCGGGACCGTTCGGCGTCCTCGGTGGAGGCGCGCACGATCATGCCGACGCGGGTCTTGGTGAGCACCAGCCAGACCGCGAGGCAGACCACGATCGAGAAGACCGCGGCGAACACCTGGTAGGTCGACAGCGAGACCGAGCCGACGGTGATCCGGCCGTCGAGCCCGGACGGCAGCGGGTAGGGCAGACCGGAGACGCCGTACTTGCGCTTGACCACGTCGACGAGCAGGAGCGTGAGCCCGAAGGTCAGCAGGAAGTTGTAGAGCGGGTCGAGCCGCAACAGCCACTGGACCAGCAGCCGCTCCATCAGCACGCCGAAGAGGAACATCGCGATCGTCATGAGCGGCAGCGCCCACCAGAACCCGAGGCCGGTGGCGTCGAGCAGGACGGCCGCGCCGACCGCGCCGAGCATGTAGCAGGCGCCGTGGCTGAAGTTGACCACTCCGAGGACACCGAAGATCACGGCCAGTCCCAGCGCGGCCAGCGCGTAGAAGCCACCGAGGGCCAGGCCCTGGAGCGTGTACTGGATGAAGGCGGTCATGTGGCTTCCCGTTGCGGTCGGTGCGGTGCGGTGTCCCTGAGCCACCGGCGCCGGGAGGTATGCCGCCCGCCTGCGGGCGCGGGCGGCATACCTCTCCGTGCTGGCTCAGTAGTGCGTCATCGGTGACCGGACATCACATCTTGCAGGCGGTGTTCGCAGGACCGTAGGCGTCGGCGGCGGGGATGGTCTTGACGACCTCCTCGTAGTCCCAGTCCTCCTTGACCTGGTCCTTGCTCTTGACCTTGACCTGGTATACGTCGTGGATGACGTTGTGGTCGGCTGCGCGGACCTCTCCGTTGCGCAGGAACATGTCGTTGATCTTCTTGCCCTCGAGCTGCTTGACGATGTCGTCGGACTTGTCGGTGCCAGCGGCCTGGACGGCCTCGAGGTAGTTGAAGGCGGCCGAGTAGTTGCCGGCGTGGGCGAACGACGGGCGGGTGTTGGTCTTGGCCTTGAACTTGTCGGCCCAGGCCTTGTTCTGCGCGTCGAAGTTCCAGTACCACGCATCGGTGAACGTGGTGCCCTTGAACTGGTCGACGCCCAGGCTGTGGATGTCGGTGATGAACATCAGGCCGACGGCGAGCTTGGCCTTGTCGGCCATCCCGGCCTGGTTGTACTGCTTCACGAAGTTCACGAGGTCGCCACCGGCGGCCATGATCCCGATGACGTCGGGCTTGGACGAGCCGGCCTTGGTGATGAAGGTCGCGAAGTTCTCGTTGGGGAAGGGCGTGGCGATCTTCTGCTGGACCGTGCCACCGGCGCGCTCGACGGCGGCGGTGAAGGACTTGGTCATGTCCTGACCGAAGGCGTAGTCGGGGTAGACGATCGACCAGTTCTTGCCGCCACCCTCGACCAGTGCCGCACCGGTGCCCGACGCGAGCATGTAGGTGTCGTAGGCCCAGTGGAACGTGTACTTGTTGCACTGGGCGCCGGTCAGCGCGGTGGTGCCGGCGCCGATGTCGATGAACAGCTTCTTCTTCGCCTTGGCCTGCGTCGCGACGGCGAGCGCGGCCGACGAGGTCGGCACGTCGAGGATGATGTCGGCCTTGTCGCGGTCGTACATCTCCTGCGCCTTGGTGTTGGCGACGTCCGGCTTGTTCTGGTGGTCGGCCGAGACGATCTCGATGTTCTTGGCGACGGCCTTGTCGCCGTACTTGGCCTTGTAGTCGTCGATCGCCATCTGGATGGCGACCTTCGAGTTCGGGCCGGACAGGTCCTTGTAGACGCCTGACTGGTCGTTGAGCAGACCGATGACGACCTTGTCGTCACTGATCTTCCCGCCGCCGGAGCTGGGGCCGCCGGCCCCGCCGCACGCGGCGAGCACGAGGCTGCCGGTGACAGCAGTGGCCAGGACGGCCAGGGTCTGTCGGGACGTGGTGCGCTGCATGTTCCCCTCCTGGGGTGTGGTGCCGGACGTGCGGATGTGGTGCGGCTGGGCGCTTTCGATCGGCGTCACATGCCGAGGTACTCGAGGAGCTCGGAGGTGCGGGACTGGAAGGACTCGTTGTCGAGCGACTCCACGACGCGGCCCTGCGCGAGCAGGTAGTGGCGGTCGGCGACGGTGGAGGCGAAGGTGACGTTCTGCTCGACGAGGAGCACCGAGACGCCCTGGTCCTTGATCTGGCGGATGATGTCGCCGATCTGCTGGACGATGACCGGCGCGAGTCCCTCGGACGGCTCGTCGAGGAGCAACAACCGCGAACCCGTCCGCAGGACGCGGGCGATCGCGAGCATCTGCTGCTCACCGCCCGACAGCTTGGTGCCGGGGAAGTCACGGCGCTCGTGCAGCACCGGGAACTGCTCGTAGACGCGCTCGAGGCTCCACGCGTCGGCCTTGCTGGTGATCGGGGGCAGGAGCAGGTTCTCCTGGACCGAGAGCGTCGCGTAGATCCCGCGGTCGTCGGGCACCCAGCCGATGCCGGCCTTGGCCCGCTTGTCGGCACTCGACCGCCCGAGCACCTGGCCCGCCCACGAGACCGAGCCCTCGACCTGCCGGTGCAGGCCCATCACCGAGCGCAGCAACGTCGTCTTGCCTGCGCCGTTGCGTCCGACGAGGGTGACGACCTCGCCCGGCGCGACGCGCAGGTCGACGTCGGTCAGGACGCGCGCTTCGCCGTACCACGCGGACAGGCCATCGACCTCGAGGATCGCTCCGGACATCGGGGTCACCCCGCCTGTCCGAGGTAGGCGGTGACGACGCGCTCGTCGTGGCGCACCTGGTCGTAGCTGCCCTCGGCCAGCACCTGACCGGACTGCAGCACCGTCACGGTGTCGGCCAGCGAGCCGACGACGTGCATGTTGTGGTCGACGAACACGACGGTGCGTCCCTCCGAGACCTTCTTGACGAGTGCGATGGTGCGGTCGACGTCCTCCAGGCCCATGCCTGCGGTCGGCTCGTCGAGGAGCAGCAGCTGCGGGTCGAGCGCGAGCGCGAGGGCGAGCTCGAGGGCCCGCTTCTGCCCGTAGGCCAGCGACCCGGCCGCGGCGCCCGAGCGGTCCGCCAGCCCGACCTGGTCGAGCAGGTCCATGGCGCGGTCGCGGAACTGCCGCATCTGCGCGGAGGACCGCCAGAAGCGGTAGCCGAGCCCGGTCGGGGACGCGAGCGCCAGCTCCACGTGGTCGACGGCACTCATCTGGTCGAACAGGCTGGTGATCTGGAACGACCGGGCGATCCCGAGGTGGGCGATCTGCTCAGGCTGGCGGCCGGTGATGTCCTGGCCGCGGAAGAGGATCCGGCCCGACGTCGGCGACAGGAAGCCGGTGAGCAGGTTGAACAGGGTGGTCTTGCCAGCGCCGTTGGGGCCGACGAGCGCGTGGACGGTGCCGTCGGCGACGCTGAGGCTGACGTCGGAGACCGCGCGGAACCCGCGGAACTCCTTGGTCAGCCCACGGGTCTGGAGCAGTGCTCCTGCCGTGGGCGCGCTGGCGTCGCTGGGCACCGGGCACCTCCTCGTGCGGTCGGTGCGACGGTGGGGGATCCGTCGCGTTCTGGAGAACCCTAGGGCGACCGGAGGGGGCCGGACATGTCCGGGTTCGCCACACAACCGTGCCAGAACATGTCCTCGGCACACACCCGGCGGTTGTCACGGTTTGGCCTGTTTTCGCGTGGTTGGCACAGGTGGGCGAGGGTATGCCGGGTGGTTCAGTGCCAGCCGTCGGGATGGACCTCGCCCGGGATGTCTGCGGCCGGGTCGTAGGGCGTCCGGCTCAGCCGGAAGGACCCCAGGTCGAGGTGGCCCGGGCGACCGTCGGCGTCACGCACGACGGTGAGCGGCTCACCCTCGAAGTAGCCGTCGAGACCCACCCAGCCGGTCTCGGTCGGGCGCAGCCGCGTGCCCCGGAGCTTGCCGGGCTCACCCAGCACGAGGTGGCCATCGGCGGCGAGCCTCACGTCGTAGCCGGTCGTGCCCCAGTACCAGTCGCCCACGAGGTCGAGCGCGGACGCGTGGTCGGCGTCCGCGTGCCAGGGCCGCACCGGGCGCGGCTCCGCGGCGAGCAGGTCCAGCAGGTCGGGGCCGAGCGGGCCCATGCCCGAGGTCGCGTTCGCGAAGACGACGAAACCGTCGCCGGTGGACAGGTTGACCCGCAGCCCGGCCAGGAAGCCCGGCATCGAACCCCCGTGTCCGGCGAAGCGGACGCCATCGACGTTCCAGACCTGCCAGCCGAGGCCGTGCGCCCCGGTCCAGGCCTGCTCGGGCACGTCGCTGACGACGAGCGGCAGGCACATCTCTTCGAGCGTGGCCGCGTCGAGCAGCCCGGCCGTGTCGCCGGCCAGGAAGGTGGCCCAGCGCGCCAGGTCCTCGACCGTCGACCACAGCTGCCCGGCCGGGGCCATCGCCCCGGCGTCGTGCTCGGGCTCGACGTGGAGCAGGTCCGCCATCGGGTGCACCCCCCAGCCGGGTGCCGCCGGGGCGACCGGCCGGGTCGTCGTGCGTGACATGCCGAGCGGCTGGAGCAGGTTCGCGGTCACGGCGTCCTGCCACGACACACCCCGGAGGCGCCCCACGAGCTCGCCCAGCACGGCATACCCGAGGTTGGAGTAGTGGAACCGCGCGCCGGGACGGAAGCGCAGGCGCGGCCGGCTCGCCAACAGGTCGCTCCAGCTGCCGCCTTCGACCCGCTCCCACCACGGACCCGACGTCTCGGCCTGGAGGCCCGACGAGTGCGAGAGGAGCTGCGCGACGGTGACCGCTGCGAACTCGGCATCGGCGGTCTCGGGGAGGAGGGAGTCGATCCGGTCGTTCAGCTCCAAGCGCCCCTCGTCACGCAGGCGCAGGACCTCCACCCCGACGAAGGTCTTGGTGATCGAGCCCATGCGGTACTGCGTGTCGGTGCTCGACGGCTCGCCGTCGACCCGACCGGAGAGGGTGCCGACCGCACCCGACCACACCAGCCCGCCGTCGCGGACCAGGCCTGCCGCCACCGAGGGCAGCCGGCTCTGCGACTGCTCGGTGGCCAGGCGCAGGTCCAGTGCGCGGGCCGTGGTGGGGTCGATCGGCATCCGGCTACGCCTTCTTCGTCGCGGCCTTCTTGGCCGTCTTCTTCGCAGCCGTCTTCTTGGTGGCGGCCTTCTTGGTCGTCGTCTTCTTGGCCGCCCGCTTGCGCGTGGTGGGGCCCTTGGCCCGCTTCTCGGCGAGCAGCTCGGCGCCCCGCTCCGGGGTGATCGCCTCAGGGTCGTCGCCCTTGCGCAGCGTCGAGTTCGTCTCGCCATCCGTGACGTAGGGCCCGAAGCGACCGTCCTTGACCACCATCGGCCGACCCGACACGGGGTCGTTGCCGAGCTCCTTGAGGGGAGCCGTGGAGGCACGACCGCGCTGCTTGGGCTGGGCGTAGATCGCCAGGGCCTCCTCGAGGGTGATGTCGAAGAGCTGCTGCTCGGTGGTCAGCGAGCGCGAGTCGGTGCCCTTCTTGAGGTAGGGGCCGTAGCGACCGTTCTGCGCGGTGATCTCGACCGCGGTGCCGTCCTCCTCGGTCGACATGCCGACGACCCGGGGCAGGCTGAGCAGCTTGAGGGCGGTGTCGAGGTCCATGGTCGCGAGGTCCATGTCCTTGAACAGGCTCGCGGTGCGCGGCTTGACCTTGGCCTTGCCCTTGAGCGCCGCGGTCTCTTCGTCGAGCACCTCGGTGACGTAGGGGCCGTAGCGACCGGCCTTGGCCACGATGTCGCGCCCGTTGGCGGGGTCCTGCCCGAGCACCTTGCCGTCGTCCGCGGACTGCTCGAGCAGCTCGCGGGCCTTGGCGGGGGTCATCTCGTCGGGGGCGATGTCGTCGTTGATCGTCGCGCGGCGTGGCGTGGTGGAGGCGTCGTCGCGCATCTCACCGGTCGACAGGTCGACGCCCTGCGGGACGGTCTCCTCGACGTAGGGGCCGTAGCGGCCCACGCGCACGACGATGCCCTCACCGATCGGGATGGTGGAGATCTCGCGGGCGTCGATCTCGCCGAGGTCCTCGACGAGGTGCTTGAGGCCCTGGCCGGAGCGGCCGATGTTGGGCAGGCCACCAGGCGACCCGGTGGCGGCGCCGGTGCCGAGTCCATCACCGAAGTAGAAGCGCTGGAGCCATGCGGCCCGCTGCTCGTCTCCCCCGGCGATCCGGTCGAGGTCCTCCTCCATCGAGGCGGTGAAGTCGTAGTCCACCAGCTCGCTGAAGTGCTCCTCCAGCAGCCGGGTTACGGCGAACGCCAGCCAGGTGGGGATGAGGGCGTTGCCGCGGGTGTTGACGTAGCCGCGGTCCTGGATCGTGCCGACCGTGCTGGCATAGGTGGAGGGACGACCGATCCCCTTCTCCTCCATGGCCTTCACCAAGGTCGCCTCGGTGTAGCGCGGCGGCGGTGAGGTCTCGTGGCCGTCGGCGTCGGCGCGCAGCGTGGTGATGTCCACGCCCTCGCTGAGCTTGGGCAGCCGGCGCTCCTCGTCGGCCTCCTGGGCGCGGCTGATCTGCTCCTCGTCGCGGCCCTCCTCGTAGGCCGCGAGGAACCCGCGGAACGTGATGACCGTGCCGGACGCGCTGAACTCGACCACCCGGCCGTCCTCGAGGGTGCCGCCGAGCTTGACCGTGGCCGTCGACCCGCGGGCATCGGCCATCTGCGAGGCGACGGTGCGCTTCCAGATCAGCTCGTAGAGCGCGAACTCGTCGCCGCGCAGCTCGCCAGCGACCTGCGCCGGGGTGCGGAACCGGTCGCCCGCGGGACGGATGGCCTCGTGCGCCTCCTGGGCGTTCTTGACCTTCTTCTCGTAGCGGCGAGGGGCGTCGGGGACGTACTCCGCGCCATACAGGTCACGGGCCTGCTGGCGTGCGGCGGTGAGGGCGGCCTCCGACAGCGTGGTGCTGTCGGTACGCATGTAGGTGATGTAGCCGTTCTCGTAGAGCCGCTGCGCGACTCGCATCGCGTTCTTGGACGAGAGCCGCAGCTTGCGCGACGCCTCCTGCTGGAGGGTGCTCGTCGTGAACGGGGCGGAGGGGCGCCGTGTGTAGGGCTTCTCCTGAACGCTGGTGACCTTGACCTGGGCCGAGATCACCTGTCGCGCAATGGAGTTCGCGGTCTCTTCGTCGAGGTGGACGACATTCTTGGACTTGAGCATGCCGTCGTCGGCGAAGTCGCGGCCGGTGGCGACGCGAAGGCTGTCGACCGCGCTCAGCCGGGCTCCGAACTGGTTGGACGTGCCGTCGGGCGTGAAGTCGCCCTCGACGTCCCAGTAGGACGCCCGGACGAACGCCATCCGCTCGCGCTCGCGCTCGACGACCATGCGGGTCGCGACCGACTGCACGCGACCGGCGGACAGGCCGGCCTTGACCTTGCGCCACAGGACCGGGCTGACCTCGTAGCCGTAGAGGCGGTCGAGGATGCGGCGGGTCTCCTGCGCGTCGACCATCGCGACGTCGAGGTCGCGGGTGGTGTTCGCGGCCCGCTGGATCGCTTCCTTGGTGATCTCGTGAAAGACCATCCGCTTGACCGGCACCTTGGGCTGGAGCACCTCGAGCAGGTGCCACGCGATGGCCTCGCCCTCGCGGTCCTCATCAGTGGCGAGGTAGAGCTCGTCGGCACCCTTGAGCAGCCGCTTGAGCTCGGAGACCTTCTTCTTCTTGTCGGCGTCCACGACGTAGTAGGCCTCGAAGCCGTTGTCGACGTCGACGCCGAACCGGCCGAACGGGCCCTTCTTGATGTCGGCGGGCATCTCCGACGGGGTCGGGATGTCGCGGATGTGCCCGACCGACGCCTCGACGTCCCAGTCCTTGCCCAGGTAGCCGCCGATCGTCTTCGCCTTGGCAGGCGACTCGACGATGACGAGCTTGCGCCCCTCACTCATGGTTCAACCTCAGTTCCTGACCCCATGTGCAGCGGATTCGTCGCTGCATGGACACGGCATCGCCGATGACGGTAGCCGAGCGCGTCAAGTTCGCGTCACACCGCCCGCGGTTCGGCCGGTCACCTCGTCGGCGTGTCGAACAGGCTCAGGTCGGGAGGCAGGAGGTCGAAAGCCGTCGTGCGAATGGTCACCGGGCCCCGCAGACCGTCCGCGGACAGATCGAGGACGCACCCGGTGTCCGCGTCCGCGACGATGCGGAGGTTGAGCTTCGGCCACGTGCTCACGAAGCAAACGACGCCAAGGATCGGATGGGCCTCTAGGGTGCGCAAGGCTGGGTCACCAAGGACGTCGAGCCACGCGGCTGCGTGGTCTGCGGACTCGAGAGAGTCGGCTTCCTGCGCCGGATGGCGGAACACCGCATCCGGCTCAATGGGCGTCAACGAGCCGCCCCCGAGTTGCCCGAACAGACCCTCAGGACCATCGAGCCACAGCACCTGCCCGGCCTGCTCAACGCGCAGCCACCGCCCGAGTCGCCAGTACGTGACCGTGCGCGGAGCCCCGGTGGCCGCACCAGTGAGCAGGTACGTGGCCCGCACCGTGACGTCCTCCCTCACGAACTGACCCCCACCCCCGGGACCCATCGACCACGTGTGATGCGACGGGGCCATCAGCAGAGCGTCGCGCTGTAGGAGTAACGAGTGACCGACTGCCAGCGCACACCGTCCGGCCATGCCAACCCGTACGCGGCACTTCGAAATGTGCCGTGCTCGGCCTGCGAACAAAGCACAGACCTCCCCTTGAACGCCTGCGGCATCACCGTTTGCACTGAGCACTCATAGTTCGTCCGATTGTAGAAATTGCCGAAGTAGTCCTTCTCCTGGAGCTCGACGCATACCTGCTGGACGTCAAAAGTCCCGACGCAGTTCTGGAAGGCCGAATACGAAATCCAGTTCCTGTGCGAGGAGTCCACCACGATTCCCGGCGTATTCGCGTGGCCGGTGCATTCCCACACAGAGGCAGCCGCAACATCCCCCTCGTGGCCGGCTCCTTCTGACCCTTCGCGTCCCCAGGTCGCTCCGCGATCGTGTTGACCTCCTTTGCCAACTTCGCCTTGCCCACCCCGGCCTCCCGACGGGGCAGGAGACCCCCATGCGACTTGGGGCACGCTCCCAAGCACTCCGACGAGGACGATAATGGCTACGCACGGGCAAAGTCTGTTGCGTGTCATGACACTTCCCCGGTCCGAATCAGCCGCCTCCTGCGGCTCCTCCTGTCGGGACGCCTTGAGGAAGTCGATGTGACGAGTTCCTACCGAGTTTTAGTTGAAGGTTCAAGTAATGTCCGGTATGATTCCCCCATGAGCGAGACCACGACCACCACCCGCCAGCCGGTCCTCTACCTCAGCCACGGCGCACCCCCGCTGGCCGACGACCCGGTGTGGACCGACCAGCTCTCGACGTGGTCGACGCAGTTCGCCAAGCCGGCGAACATCCTGATGGTCTCAGCGCACTGGGAGGAGGCGCCGCTGTCGCTGTCCGCGACGACCGGCGACGTCCCCCTCGTCTACGACTTCTACGGCTTCCCGCGGCACTACTACGAGGTGACGTATGCCGCCCCGGGCGCGCCTGAGCTCGCCGCCGACGTCGCGAAGCTCGTGCACTCCACCGACACACCGGTCCAGCGGGACGAGACCCGTGGCCTCGACCACGGCGCCTACGTGCCGCTCGTGGAGATGTACCCGGAGGCCGACATCCCGGTCCTCCAGATGTCGATGCCGACCCTCGACCCGCGGGCGCTGTTCGACCTCGGCCGCAAGCTCGCTCCCCTGCGCGACCAGGGCACCCTGATCGTCGGTTCGGGCTTCACCACGCACAACCTGCGGTGGTTCAACCCGGCCGGTGGCCCTGACGGCACGCCCCCCGCGGCCTCGTCCGAGTTCGACAACTGGGCCGCCGAGGCGCTCGAGCGCCAGGACGTCGACGCCATCCTCGACTTCATGCAGAAGGCCCCTGCCGCCCGTGAGGCTCACCCGCGCACCGAGCACTGGGCGCCGTTGTACGTGAGTCTCGGCGCGGCATACGAGTCCGGCAGCCTGGACAACACGAGCGTCATCGACGGCTTCTGGTTCGGGCTCAGCAAGCGCTCCTGGCAGTTCGCCTGACCCGAACCCTGCCTCAGGGGATGACGACGGACTTCCCCTTGGTGTGGAACTCGCCCTGCACCCGCAGCGCCTCCGGCGCGTCCGCGAGGGCCCACCGTCGGTCCATGACGGGGGTCACCAGCCCGCGCGCCACGAAGTCGGCCACGAGCTCGAGGTCGTCCGTGTTGCGCGCGGCGACCTTGAAGGCCGGGGCCCGCTGGCTGCCGAACGCGAAGTAGATCGGCACCCTGAGCAACCGCGGCAGCGGGTGCAGCCACTTCGACTTCGGCGACGTGACCATGACGTAGCTGCCCTCGGCGGAGACCAGGCGACGGCTCTCCCGGAGGGTCAGGCTGCCGGCGTTGTCGAAGAACACGTCGAACGTCTCGCCCAGCTCCCGGAGGTCGTCGCGGGTGTAGTCGATGACCCTGTCGGCGCCGGCTCGACGGGCTGCCTCGACGTTGCCGGTGCTGCACACGGCCGTCACGTGAGAGGCCCCCAGTGCCTTGGCGAGCTGGACCGCGAAGCTGCCGACGCCACCCGAGGCGCCGTTCACCAGCACCCGCTGCCCCGCCTTCAGCTGGCCCCAGTCGCGCAGGCCCTGCAGCGCGGTCTCGGCAGCGACGCCGATGGTGGCCGCCGTCTCGATCTCCATCCCCTCGGGCACCGGCACCAACCAGTCGGCCGGCGCCACGACGAACTCGGCGAACGCTCCGCCCGACACCTCGCCGAAGACCCGGTCGCCCGGCTGGAACCGCGTGACCGCCGACCCGACCGCCTCGACGACGCCAGCGACGTCGGCCCCCGGCACCTGCCGCTTGGGTCGACGCAGGCCCAGGGTGGGGCGCGCGAACATCGGCAGCCCGGTGACGTAGTGCCAGTCGAGGGCATTCACCGAGGCGGCCCCGACCCGGACGAGCACGTCGTCGGGCCCGACCTCCGGCACGGGCACGGTGCGCAGCGTCACCACGTCCTCGGGACTGCCGTAGCGCTCGTGCACCGCCGCGCGCATCGTCCTGGGTGTCGGACGGGTATGCCGCGGGGCCGGCTCAGCGGCTGCGCGCGGCGCGGCGACCGAGGAGAGGGTGTGGTCGAGGTCGGTCATGGTGGCTCCCAGGCTCAAGTCGAACTTACGGTGTAAATATACGGTGTAAGTTAGCCCTACGGCGTAAGTCTGTCAACGGCCGAGAGCTAGCATTCGTGACAGCCACGCAGTCGACCCGGAGGCAGCCTTGACCGACACCCTCGCCCCTGGCACCGAGAAGGGGACCCCCCGCCTGCCGCTCAGTCGCGAGCGCATCCAGCGCGCCGCGGTCGACGTGGCTGACGCGGAGGGCATCTCGGCGGTCTCGATGCGCCGGATCGGGCAGGAGCTGGGCGTCGAGGCGATGTCGCTCTACAACCACGTCGCCGGCAAGGAGGCCCTGCTCGACGCGATGGTGGAGCAGGTGGCCACCGAGATCGTCGCCGCCGTGGCGTCGCTCGCCTCCCCCGACCCGGCGACCGACTGGCGTGGCGCGCTGCGGGCCCGGGCCCTGGCCGCCCGCGAGGTGATGCTCGCGCACCGGTGGTCCCCGGGGGTCCTCGAGACCCGCACCACGATGAACCTCGACATCGTCCGCTACTACGACGGCGTCGTGGGCATCCTGCGCGCGGGCGGGTTCAGCCACGACCTCGCGCACCACTCCCTACACGCCCTCGGCAGCCGCGTCATCGGCTTCTCACAGGAGCTCTTCGACCCCGGTGACGCCGCGGCCGGCGACGCCTCCGAGGAGATGCTCGCGGCGATGGCCGGCCAGATCCCCCACCTGGTCGAGATGCTCGGCGAGGTGGCCCATGACGACCCCGGGTCGACGCTCGGGTGGTGCGACGACCAGACGGAGTTCGAGTTCGGGCTCGACGTCGTGCTCGACGGGCTGGAGCGCCGCCGGGCTTCTACCGTGGTCCCATGATCACTGCCCTGCACACCCTGGTCTACGCGCACGACGCGGCTGCAGCCCGCGACTTCTTCCGCGACGTGCTCCGTTTCCCCGCCACCGACATCGGCCGCGGCTGGCTCATCTTCCGCACCGGCCCGAGCGAGCTCGGGGTCCACCCCTCGGCGTGGGACCACGGACCGGGCAACTCCGGTAGCACCGACCAGCGGTTCGACCTGTCGCTGGTGTGCGACGACCTCGAGTCGACCATGGCCGAGCTCGAGGAACGCGGCGCGGAGTTCGAGGGTGGCGTGACCGAGGAGTCGTGGGGCACCACGGTGCAGCTCGTCGTCCCCGGCGCGGGCACCATGACGCTCTACCAGCCTCGGTACGACCCGCCGGCGCTGGGAAGGTCCGAGCTCGAGGCGATGTGGTGACGAGTGGCGATGTGATGACGGGTGGCGTGGCGGCCCGCGGTCCCGCGGTGACGCTGGCGTGAGGGACCTCCCAGGCTGGGTCCGGTGGCTGCTCGTCGGACGGTTCGTCAACGCCCTGGGCTCGATGGCCTGGGTCTTCATCCCGCTCTACCTGGTCTCCGACCGCGGCCTGAGCGCGGGCGCCGCAGGGTCCGTCGCGGCAGTGTGGGGCCTGGGCATGATCGCTGGCAACCTTGCCGGCGGGTCGGTCGGCGACCGCTTCGGCCTGCGTCCGACGCTGGCGCTGGCCTCGCTCGCCTCGGCAGTCGGCTGTCTGCTGGTACCCCTGACGCCCACTCCCGCGCTGCCCGTCGTGTTAGCTCTCATGGGTGCTCTCGGCGGCATCGGCCGTCCCGTGTCGTTCGCCCTCGTCACGAGCGCCCTGCCGACCGAGCACCGCCGCCAGGCCACCGCGTGGATGCGGGCGGTCAACAACGCCGGCACCGTCCTCGGCCCACCGCTCGGAGGCCTGCTGGCCGTGCACCACTTCGGCGCGATCTTCGTCATCGACGCGGCCGCGAGCCTGATCATGCTGGGCGTCGTGCTGTTCGTCGTGCCGACCGCCGCCCGCGTCCCGCTGCCCGACGGCACCCCCACCCGGCTGCTCGCGGCACTGCGCCAGGACCCGCGCTTCGTCCTGCTCCTGCTCACGGTCGTCGCCGCCGACACGGCCTACCGCTTCGCCTACTCGGCCGTGCCCTGGCAGCTCGACGCCCTCGGCGCCGCTCCCTGGATCTACGGCACGACCATCTCGCTCAACTGCGCGCTCATCGTGCTGTTCGAGCCGTGGCTGGCGCACCGGCTTCGCGACCGTGCCCCCGAACGCCTCATCGCCCTCGGCTTCCTGCTCGTCGGTGTCGGCTGGCTGGTCGTCGCGCCGTCCCCCGGCATCATGCTGGTCCTCGTCGCCGTGGCCGTCGTCACCGCGGGCGAGATGCTCTACAAGCCGACGGCCACTGCGCACGCGTCAGACCGCGCGCCCGAGGGGATGCACGGTCGCTACCAGAGCCTCTACGGCGCGGCCTCCATCGGCGGCACCGTCCTCGCCCCGCCCCTGGCCGGAGCGCTCTTCGAGCTGAGCCCGCGGCTCATGTGGGTGTGCGGGGGTGCCCTCGGCGTGGCCGCAGCGGCCGTCCTCGCTTTCACCGGCAGCCAATCCCTGAGTCGCTCACCCATGCAAAAGGCGAGCTGAGTCGCTCACCCATGCAAAAGGCGAGTTAGCGCCGCCCGATCGCGGCGCTAACTCGCCTTTTGCATGAGATGGCGCCGGGTGGTGACCACGCGGCATACCTGTCGGTCGTGTCAGTCGTGGTCGTGGTCGTGGCTGAGCAGCTCAGTGGCCGCCGGGGCGGCGACGCGGGGCCGGGCGAGTCGGGTCGTCGTCGACGCGCTCCACGTCGGGCGGGACGATGATCGGCTTGAGCCGCGCCCAGAGGAGGAAGACCGCGCCAGCGACTGCGAGGGCGAGACCGGTCCAGAGGTTGGCGTTGACGCCGCCGGTCTTGGCCTCCTCGGTGTCCATGAAGAGTCCCGCGAGGAGAAGCAGGACGCCGTAGATGCCGAGCAGGGCACCGATGATGTTGCGGATGTCGAAGGCGCCAGCGGTGTGGCCACCCGATGACTTGGTCGAGGTGTCGGTCTTCTTGTCGGACATCTGCAGCCTCCCTTAGAACGCGAAGTTGAGGACGAGGACCATGACCAGCGCGATGCCCGCGAGGGGAATGGTGCGCTGGTACCACGGCATGGCGGCTTCCTCGGGGTCGACGAGGTCCTCCCTGGGCGTCTCGGAGTAGACGAGACCCTTGAGCTCGGAGGCCGGCTTCGGTTGGGTGACCAGGCTGACCACGACGCTGAGGACGATGTCGACGACGAAGGCGGTCGAGGCCGCGACGAAGCTCGCCCCCTGCCCCGAGAGGGGGATGACTCCCTGGCTCGCCGAGCCGAACGCGTCCTCGGAGAGGAAGGCCACGAGGACCGCCGAGAGGGTGCCGCTGGACAGGCCCACCCAACCGGCGGTGGCCGTCATCCGCTTCCAGAACATGCCGAGGATGAAGGTCGCGAACAGGGGCGCGTTGAAGAACCCGAACAGCGTCTGGAGGTAGTCCATGATGTTCGAGAAGCTGCTCGCCAGCGTGGCCGTGAAGATGGCGATGAGGGTCGCCGCCACCGTGGCCAGCCGGCCGATGCGCAGGTAGTAGTCGTCGCTGTGGTCCTTGCGGATGTAGCGCTGCCACAGGTCATAGCTGAACACGGTGTTGAAGGCCGAGATGTTCGCCGCCATGCCGGCCATGAACGCGGCCAGGAGACCAGCGATGGCCAGCCCCAGGAGCCCGTTCGGCAGGATGTCGCGCATCAGCAGGAGGAGGGCGTCGTTGTACTTCACCCCTTCGCCGGAGGCACCTCCCGGCGGGCTGCCCCCACCCTTGAGGTCGATCATCTCCTTGACCAGCACCGCCGAGACCATGCCGGGGAAGATGACGAGGAACGGCACGAACATCTTGGGGAAGGCGCCGATGATCGGGGTCTTGCGGGCCGCCGAGATCGACTTCGAAGCCATCGCCCGCTGCACCTCGACGAAGTTCGTCGTCCAGTAGCCGAAGGACAGCACGAAGCCGAGGCCGAAGACGATGCCCACGACCGACCAGAACGGGGAGTCGAAGCCCGACAGGGCCTGGCCGGGCCAGGACTCGAGCTGCTGCGCCGCCGGTGCCACCTTCGCGTCGGCCGGTGCGGAACTGGCGAAGGCCTCGATCTTGTCCTTGAGGCCGCCGTAGCCACCCACCCGGTGCAGGCCGATGAGGGTCAGCGGCAGGAGCGAGGCGACGATGACGAAGAACTGCAGGACCTCGTTGTAGATCGCCGCCGACAGGCCGCCGAGGGTGATGTAGGACAACACGATCGCCGCGGCCACGATGAGCGCGACCCAGAGCGGCCAACCGAGCAGGGCGTGCACGATGGAGCCGAGCAGGTAGAGGTTCACCCCCGCGATGAGCAGCTGGGCGAAGGCGAAGCTGATCGCGTTGACCAGGTGGGCCCCCTTGCCGAACCGGCGGAACATGAACTCCGGCACCGACCGCACCTTGGAGCCGTAGTAGAACGGCATCATCACGACGCCGAGGAAGAGCATGGCGGGGATCGCACCGACCCAGAAGTAGTGCACCGTCGGCAGGCCGATCTCGGCACCGTTGGCCGACATGCCCATGATCTCGACGGCACCCAGGTTGGCCGAGATGAACGCGAGTCCGGTCACCCACGCGGGCAGCGAACGCCCCGACAGGAAGAAGTCGATCGAGTCGGAGACCGACCGTCGGGCCATGACGCCGATGCCCAGCACGAACGCGAAGTAGATCGCGACGAACGTGTAGTCGAGCCAGTTGGCGTCGATGAGAGGTTCGGCAGCGGGGAGGACGAAGGGGGCTAAGGCGTTCACGAGCGACTCCTGGGGTACGTCGACGGACCTCAGGCCAACCTAGGGCGTATGCCGCGAATCGGCACCCGGGCCGGCGTCGCCTCCCGACCGCGGGTCGCTCCGCCCCGGCTCCGGGCCGTCGTCGCGTTGCTAGCATCTGGCTCGAGATGGAGATCGCTGAGCAGGTCGAGGCGTACCTCGCCAGCCAACCCGACGCCAAGCAGTCCGACCTCCGGCAGCTGCACGCTCGGGTGCTGGCCGAGTTTCCGACGTGCCGGTTGTGGTTCACCGACGGCACCAACGACGAAGGCAAGGTCGTGGCCAACCCGAACGTCGGCTACGGCGCGCCTACCTGATCACCTACGCCGATGGCTCCTCGCGCGAGTTCTATCGAATCGGCTTGAGCGCCAACACCGCTGGCATCTCGGTCTACGTGCTCGGCCTCGACGACAAGGCCTTCCTCAAGCGCACCTACGGCGACTCGATCGGCAGGGCGAGCGTCACGGGCTACTGCATCAGGTTCAAGCGCCTCGCCGACATCGACGTCGACGTCCTCCAGTCAGCCATCCGCCACGGCATGTCCCTCGACGACAGCAGCTGAGAACGGTTCAACGTGGGTCTGCGCTACTGATGCGCGTGCGATTCCGGCGCGCGTGCTCGTTCCGCCCTTAGCTGCTTGACCGCTCCGATGGTGAACAGGACGAGGACTGTCATTGCAGTACAGCACGGGTAGCACCCGCCGGAGCGCCAGCCACGGCATTCGGCCGGCCGTCAGACCGCAGGGATGCCAAGGGCGCAGGATCGCGCGCCCTTGGCATCCCCGGGCGACGCTTGGATCAGACCTTGGCGCCGGCCAGGTCGGGCGCGGGGGCCTCGCCGGTGTCGACGTCGACCGCCGCGCCGCTGAACTGTGCGGCGTAGAGCTCGGCGTAGGCGCCACCGCTGGCGAGGAGCTGCTCGTGCGAACCCTGCTCGACGATCTGGCCGTCGCGCATCACGAGGATGACGTCGGCATCGCGGATCGTCGACAGCCGGTGGGCGATCACGAAGCTCGTCCGGTCGTGGCGCAGCGCCGACATCGCCTGCTGCACCAACAGCTCGGTGCGGGTGTCGACCGAGCTGGTGGCCTCGTCGAGGATCAGCAGCGCGGGGTCTGACAGGAAGGCCCGCGCGATGGTGATGAGCTGCTTCTCGCCCGCGCTGATGTTGCCGCCCTCGGCGTCGAGCACCGTGTCGTAACCGTCGGGCAGCGAGTGCACGAACCGGTCGACGTAGGTGGCCTTCGCCGCGGCGAGGACCTCGACCTCGCTCGCACCCGGCCGGCCGTAGGCGATGTTGTCGCGGATCGTGCCGCCGAACAGCCAGGTGTCCTGCAGCACCATGCCGATCTCGCTGCGCAGGTTGTGCCGCGTCAGGTCGGTGATGTCGACCCCGTCGAGGGTGATCCGTCCCGCGTCGAGCTCGTAGAACCGCATGATCAGGTTGACCAGGGTCGTCTTGCCGGCCCCGGTCGGCCCGACGATCGCGACGGTCTGTCCCGGCTCGACGCTGAGGTCGAGGTGCTGGATCAGCGGCTTCTCGGGGTCGTAGGAGAAGGACACGTCCTCGAACTTCACCAGCCCGTGCGGGTCGCCGAGCGCAGTCGGGGCGACGGCGTCAGCACGTTGCTCCGGCGCGTCGAGCACGTCGAAGACCCGCTCGGCCGAGGCCACCCCGGACTGGAGCAGGTTTGCCATCGAGGCCACCTGCGTGAGCGGCTGCGTGAACTGGCGGGAGTACTGGATGAACGCCTGCACGTCACCGAGGCTCATCGACCCGCTGGCCACCCGCAGTCCACCGACGACCGCGATGACGACGTAGTTGAGGTTCCCGATGAACATCATCGTCGGCATGATGATGCCGCTGATGAACTGCGCGCCGAAGCCGGCGTCGAACAGGTCGTCGTTCTTCGCCTTGAACGAGGCGCGCACCTCGTCCTCGCGACCGAAGACCTTGACCAGCTGGTGGCCCGTGAAGGTCTCCTCGACGATGCCGTTGAGCTCACCCGTGCTCTTCCACTGCTGCACGAAGTGTTTCTGCGACCGCTTGCCGATGGCCGCGGTGACGAACATCGAGATCGGGATCGTGACGAGCGCGATCAGCGCCAGGAGGGGCGAGATGTAGAGCATCATCGCCACCATCGCGACGACGGTCAGCAACGACGTGAGCATCTGGCTCAGCGTCTGCTGCATGCTCTGCGCGACGTTGTCGATGTCGTTGGTGACACGGCTCAGGAGCTCACCGCGCGGCTGGTTGTCGAAGTAGGGCAGCGGCAGCCGGTTGAGCTTGTCCTCGACGTCGCGGCGCAGGTTGAAGATGGTGCGGTTGACGGCCCCGGTGAGGATCCAGCCCATCGCCCACGACAGCACGCTCGCGACGGCATAGAGCGCGAGCACGAAGAGCAGCACCCGCCCCACTGCACCGAAGTCGATGCCGAACCCGGGCCTGAGGTCGTCCATCCTCGCGATCAGGTCGGCCTGCTTGTCCTGCCCTTGGGCCCGCAGCCCCTCGACGACCTGGGCACGCGTCGCGGTGGACGGCAGCTGCTTGCCGACGAACCCCGCGAAGATCAGGTCGGTCGCCCGCCCCAGGATCTTCGGCCCCACTGCGTTGAGGGCGACGCTGCCGACGGCCAGTGCCAGCACGGCATACAGCGACGCCCGCTCGGGCTGGAGCAGCGAGAGCAACCGCTTGGCTGACGGGCCGAAGTTCTGCGACTTCTCGGTGGGCATGCCCAGCGACATCGGGCCGCGCCGCTGACCGGCGTTCGCACCCGGCCCCCGGCGCGCTTCCGCCGCCTTCTCCTCCTCGGTCTTCACACCTTCGGCGCTCATGCCGCGGCCTCCTCTGCAGATCGCTGCGACTCGACGATCTCGACATACGTCGGACACGTCTCGAGCAGCTCGTCGTGGCGGCCTGCGCCGACCACCTTGCCGTCGTCGAGCACGACGATGTGGTCGGCGTCGATGATCGTCGAGACCCGTTGGGCCACCACGATGACGGCGGTATACCGCGTGACCGGCCGCAGCGCGGACCGGAGCCTCGCGTCGGTGGACAGGTCCAGGGCCGAGAAGCTGTCGTCGAAGAGGAACACCTCTGGCTTGGCCACCAGGGCTCGGGCGATGGCGAGCCGTTGGCGCTGGCCGCCCGAGACGTTGGTGCCACCCTGGGCGATCGGCGAGTCGAGGCCCTGCGGCATGGCTCGCACGAAGTCCTCGGCCTGGGCGATCCGCAAGGCGTCCCAGAGCTCGTCGTCGGTCGCGCCCGAGTCGCCGTACCTGAGGTTCGACGCGACGGTGCCGGTGAACAGGTAGGGCTTCTGTGGCACGAGCCCGATGCGCGACCAGACGTCCTCGAGGGCCGCATCGCGCACGTCCACACCGCCGAGGCGCACCGAGCCGCCGGTCACGTCGTAGAGGCGAGGGATGAGGGACACGAGGGTGGACTTGCCGGCACCCGTGCTGCCGATGATGGCCGTTGTCCGGCCAGGCTCGGCGGTCATCGAAACCCCTTGCAGGACAGGCACGTCGGCGCCGGGGTAGCAGAACTCGACGTCGCGCAGCTCCACCGTGGTGCCGGTGCGGGGGATCAGCACGGGAGCGGTCGGCTGGACGACGGTGGAGTCGGTGTCGAGGACCTCGGTGATGCGTCCGGCGGAGACGGTCGCGCGCGGGATCATCATCGACATGAAGGTCGCCATCATGACCGACATGAGGATCTGCATGAGGTAGCTCATGAACGCCGTGAGCTCACCGATCTGCATCTGGCCGTTCTCGACGCGGTGCGAGCCGAACCAGAGCACGGCCACGGTCGAGGCGTTGAAGATCAGCATGACGATCGGGAAGATCATCGCCATCAGCCGGCCGACGGCCAGCGCTGTGCCGGTGTACTGGGTGTTGGCCTCGCCGAAGCGGGCCTGCTCGTGCTCCTCGCGCACGAACGCCCGCACGACGCGGATACCGGTGATCTGTTCCCGCAGAACGCGGTTCACCCAGTCGACCGACTCCTGCATGAGCCGGAACTGCGGGATCATCTTGCGGATCACCAGCGCGACCGACAGGGCCAGCGCAGGCACGGCGACGGCCACCAGCCAGGACAGCCCGACATCCTCGCGCAGCGCCATGATGATGCCGCCGACCATCATGATCGGGGCCGACACCATCATCGCCGCGCCCATGAAGACGACCGTCTGCACCTGGGTGACGTCGTTGGTGTTGCGGGAGATCAGGGTGGGGGCGCCGAACCGGGAGACCTCCTGCGCCGAGAAGTCGCCGACCCGGGCGAAGATGCCGGCCCGCAGGTCACGGCCCAGTCCGGCGGCCGACTTGGCGCCGAGGTAGGTGGCCGCGACGGTGGCGACGATCTGCACGAGCGAGACCGCGAGCATCCAGCCCCCGGTGCGAACGATGTAGCCGGTGTCTCCCTTGGCCACGCCCTCGTCGATGATCTTGCCGTTCAGGCTGGGCAGGTAGAGCGAGGCCATCGTGCCGATGAGCTGGAGCCCGACGAGCACGGCGACCAGGCCGCGGTACGGCCTGAGGTAGTCGCGGATGATCCGGATGAGCACTAGTTCTTCCCCCTCGTGGAGCGCGGCGTGGAGCGTGGTGACGAGCGTGGTGCCGAGCGTGGTGCGGTGCCTGGCGCGGTGTGTGGTGTGACAGGGCGGGCGAGCGCGCCCTCGAGCACGACGTCAACCAGCTCGGAGGCCGTCGAGTCCTGACCGTCGAGCATCGGGTGGACGCTGGAGAGCGTGAGCATGCGCAGGTAGCCGATGAAGTTGAGCACCGGGATCCGCAGCAGCGCCGCGTCGTCACCGATGAGGTCGGTGAAGGCCTGGTCGAGCTCGGCCGTCCCCTCCTGGCGACGGCGCAGCGCCTTGGCGTCCATGGGGCGGTGCAGTGGCTGGCCGGACGACTGCAGCACGCTCATCAGCGCGAAGATCCCCTGGAGGTGGGTCTGCATCACGGTGACTGCGGCGGCCAGGCGCTCGCGCAACGGCAGGTCGCGGTCCACGGCCGCCAGCTCCGCCTTCACGGCGGCGGTGTCGAACGCCTCGTGGACGCAGGCGTGGATGATCTCGTCCTTGCTGTCGAACACCCGGAAGATCGTGCCCTCGGCGATGCCCGCCGCCTTGGCGATCTCTTTCGTGCTGATGCCCCGACCCTTGTCCCGCAGCAACGGGATCGTGGCGGCGATGATCGAGGCCCGGCGGTCGTCGGGGGCCATCGCGGGAGCGCGAGGTGACATGGGAATCAGTATGAGTGAGTGAGCACTCACTCACAACTGTGTTTTCCACCTGCACAAACGCCCCCGCGGATGACAGATGTCCCGGACCTCACTCACTCGGTTCGCCGTCAGACGAGCAGGCCGTCGGCCACCAACCCCCGGAGCAGCGGAACGGCCGAGCCGCGGACCGCAGCCGCGTCCTCGCCGAGCAGCTCCGCGATCGCGTCGAGGGCCACCCCGGCGGGCAGCGACCCGTCGCACACGCTGACGAGTGCGGCGCCGACCGTGTCGAGCCGGACCACGCGACCGAGGCCCACGCCCTGGCGCAGCTGGATCACCCCTGGCTCCTCGTCACCCGGTCGGCCGTGCCGCTCCTCCACCACGTCGTCAGCACACCGCCAGGCCACCGCGAGCAGCTCGGCGTCGTCGTGCTCGGCGAGCCAGGTGCGGGCGCGCAGTCCCGAGAGCACGTGCGGACCCATCGGCGCCGTCACCGGCCCGGTGGCCTCGGTGAGGTCGACGAAGGGCTCCCGCGCCCCCATCGGCTTCTGGAGCGTGATGACCCCGAACCCGATCGCGCTCACGCCGCGCGAGGCGAAGTCGTCGAGCCACGCGGCATACATCGTCGCGAACTCGGTCGTGGCGCTGTGGTGACCGCCGTCGCGCGACCAGGTCTCGGCGTACTCGGCAGGGTCCTGCACGTCGCGCTGCACGATCCAGGCGTCGAGGCCGGTGCCGGCCACCCAACCGCGTACCCGCTCGCGCCAGTCGCGGTCGCCGACGACCTCCCAGTTGCCGAGGAACTGGGCCACCCCACCCGGCTCGAGGTGGGCGCCGATCGACCGCACGAGGTCGGCGACGATGCTGTCGCCCGACTGCCCGCCGTCGCGGTACTCGAAGAGCGGGACGTCGGGGCTGCGTGGCGTGATGACGAAGGGCGGGTTGCTCACGATCAGCCCGAACCGTTGTCCTGCAACGGGATCCAGCATCGAGCCCTCGACGACGTGCCAGTCGAGTCCGTTGAGGACCGCGTTGAACCGGGCGAACTCGAGCGCGCGCGTCGAGATGTCGGTGACCGTGACCTGCGTGGCGTGGGACCCGAGGTGGAGCGCCTGGACGCCGCATCCGGTGCCGACGTCGAGGGCTCGCTCGACCGCGGGTCGCGGCGTCCACGACGCCAGCGTGGTCGAGGCGCCGCCGATGCCGAGGACGTGGTCCTCGCGCAGGGGCGCGCGAGTGGCGAGCTCGGTGAGGTCGGAGGCGACCCACCAGGAATGGCCCTCCTCGCCGTACGGACGCAGGTCACAGGTCGCGACGACACCGGGCCCTTGCTCGCGCACGAGCCGCAGCGCGCTGGCGCCATCGAGGCCGAGGGTCGGCAGCGCGGCCGCCGCCTCCTCGGTGTCGACCGCATCGCCGAGTCCGAAGAGCCGCACCAGCGTGGCCAGCGCGCCGTCGGCGCCGGCCGTCACCCGCTGGGCCGGGATCACCTGCTCGCGAGCCAGGGCCGCCGCGGCCAGGGGTCCGAGGAGCGCGCCCACCGCGTCGACCGTGTAGGCAGCTGCCGTCAGGTCAGCCCGCAGGCGGGCGACGAGCTCGGGCTCGGCTGCCGGCGTCGGGGTGCTCATCCGTCGAGCAGGCCGCCGAGGTTGAAGCCGCCACCCCCACCGCCACTGCCACCCGCGGCCGGCGGGGTCCACTCGCTCGGCTGGACGATGACGAACCCGGGGCCGGAGAAGGCGTACTGGAAGGCCTCGCCCGAGCCGCCGCGGAGCATCGACCGGATGTTCATGCTCGAGACCACCTGGGGGACGAGGTTGGCCGACCAGCCCACGCAGGCCTGCACGTCGACGTAGGTGGGCTGCTGGCTGCAGTCGAGGATCACCGGCTGGCCGACGGTGTGGATCGCGGCCGTGCCGGTGCCCTGGAGGGTCGTGTTGAACAGGCCGCCGCTGAGCATTCCGGCGCCCTGCACCCGCTTGATGTCCCACTCGATGGTGGAGTCGAAGGCGAGCAGGTTGCGGGCGTTCACGCTCAGGGCATCACCGGTCAGCTCGATGAGGAAGACGAACCCGGCCTCGGACGCGAAGAAGACGTCGCCCTCGCCCGAGACCCGCATCAGCGAGACGTCCTCGCCCGTGACGACCTTCTTGAACAGCTTGCTGACGCTGCCGGCCTTCTCGTGGTCGAAGCGGATCTGGCCCTGGTAGGAGACCATCGCGCCCTTGACGGCCAGCACGTCGCCGCCGAGGTGGACGCGGAGCATCTGGGGGTTCTGCAGCGCGAACCGCTGCTGCGCCTGGACTTCGAGGTTGGTCTGGTCAAAGAGCGGACTCTGCATGGCTCCAGCCTAGGTCGCCGGGACCCCGGTGGGCAGGCGATAGGCCAACCACGTCCCGGCCCGCTCGGCCAGCCCGTCGTAGAGACGCTGGGCCGTGGCGTTGTCCGGCGCGGTCTCCCAGGCCAGCAGCTGGACGCCCCGCTCGGCCGCCAGCTGCCGGCACGCCTCGATGAGCGCCGCACCCACGCCCCGGCCCCGGGCCGCCTCGGCGACGAAGAGGTCCTCCATCACGGCGAGCCGCTGACCGAGGGTGGTGTCCCAGCTCGAGAGCACGGTGGCGTGGCCGAGGACCTGCCCCGAGGCGTCGCGGGCGATCAGCTGTGTGCCGCCCGACCCCTCGTCGAGGAACGCGGTCGCCATGGCCCGCAGCTCGTCATCCGCCGGGGCGCTCTCGTAGAACGTGCAGTAGTCCCGCAGCAACGGCAGCAGGTCGGGCAGGTCGTCCGGCGTGACCCGCCTGATGTTGACGGCCCCCGTGGTCACCGGTCCGGTGTCGATCGTTCCCAGCTCGCCCATGGCGTGACCCTACGCGCGACGGTGAGCAGGCGGCATACCCCCGGAACGCGGAGCGGGCCGGCTCACCCGTGTGGGTGAGCCGGCCCGCCTGGCGTATGCCGCGTGGTGCTAGCGGTTCACGGGCTCCTCGATGACGTCGGTCGCGTCGTCGACAGCCTGACCGGGGGCGGTCTCGGCCTCACCGGCGTCGGGCGCAACCGCGTCCACGCGAGCGACGCTCTGGCCGTCCTCGTCGCCACCGATGGCCAGGTCACGCGCCTTGGAGACGGCGACCGCGGCGATCACGATGATGATCGCGGCGGCAGCGATGCCGTAGCGGGCGAGGTTGTTCTTGTCGCCACCGATCGACAGGGTCACGATCGCCGGGGCGATGAGCACCGAGACGAGGTTCATGACCTTGATCAGCGGGTTGATGGCCGGGCCGGCGGTGTCCTTGAACGGGTCACCGACGGTGTCACCGATGACGGTCGCGGCGTGGGCCTCACTGCCCTTGCCACCGTGGGTGCCGTCCTCGACGATCTTCTTCGCGTTGTCCCAGCTACCACCGGAGTTGGCGAGGAACACCGCCATGAGGCAGCCGGTGCCGATCGCACCGGCGAGGAAGCCGGCGAGCGGGCCGATGCCGAGGCCGAAGCCGACGGCGACCGGCGTGAGCGCGGCCAGCAGACCAGGAGTCGCCAGCTCGCGCAGCGAGTCCTTGGTGCAGATGTCGACCACGCGGCCGTACTCGGGCTTCTCGGTGTAGTCCATGATCCCCGGGTGCTCGCGGAACTGGCGACGCACCTCGAAGACGATGGCGCCGGCAGCGCGGGTCACCGCGTTGATGGCCAGACCGGAGAACAGGAAGACCACCGCTGCACCCAGCAGCAGGCCGACCAGCACGCTCGGCGTGACGATCTGCAGGTCGAACGGCGCGTTGGCCTTCTGCAGGATCGCGGTGTACTGCGCCTGTGCGGCCTCCTGCGTCAGCGCGCCGCTCTGGATCTTGGCCACCAGGTCGGTCTCGGTCGACTTGGCCAGCGCCTGGATGATCGGCTCGAACTTCGCCTTCCAGGCGTCGGAGTAGGAGCCGAACAGCGCGGTCGCCGCGAGGACGGCCGTCGCGATCGCGATGCCCTTGGTGATCGCCTTGGTGGTGTTGCCCACCGCGTCGAGGTCGGTGAGGATCTGCGCGCCCTCGCCGTCGACGTCACCGGACATCTCGGCGATGCCCTGCGCGTTGTCGGAGACCGGGCCGAAGGTGTCCATGGCCACGATGACGCCCACCGTGGTCAGCAGGCCACAGCCGGCGAGCGCGATGAGGAAGAGCGACAGGATGACCGAGCCGCCACCGAGCAGGAACGCGGCGTAGACGGCCGCACCGATGATGACCGCGGTGTAGACCGCCGACTCGAGGCCGACGCCGATACCTGACAGGACGACCGTCGCGGCCCCCGTGAGGGAGGTGCGGGCGACGTCCTTGGTCGGGCGCTTGTCGGTGCCGGTGAAGTAGCCGGTCAGCCAGAGGATGACCGCCGCCAGCACGATGCCGATGATCACGGCCATCACCGCGACGCGGCGCGGGTCTCCGCCCAGGGCGGCAATCCCCGCGTCGGTCGACTTGAGGGCCGCGAAGGTGTCCGGCAGGTAGACGTAGGCGGCGACGCCCGAGAGGACGGCCGCGATGCCGGCGGAGATGTAGAACCCGCGGTTGATCGCGGACAGGGCGTTCTCACCGGGCTTGACCCGGGTGATGAAGACGCCGATCAGGGCGGTCACCGCACCGATGGCCGGGACGATCAGCGGGAAGACCAGGCCGTACTCGCCGAACGCGGCGGAGCCGAGGATCAGCGCGGCCACCAGCATCACGGCATACGACTCGAAGAGGTCGGCGGCCATGCCGGCGCAGTCGCCGACGTTGTCGCCCACGTTGTCGGCGATCGTGGCGGCGTTGCGCGGGTCGTCCTCGGGGATGCCGGCCTCGACCTTGCCGACGAGGTCGGCGCCGACGTCGGCGGCCTTGGTGAAGATGCCGCCACCGACACGCATGAACATGGCGAGCAGCGCGGCACCGAAGCCGAAGCCCTCGAGCACCTTCGGGGCGTCGCCCTGGTAGAGCAGGACGACGACGGAGGCGCCGAGCAGGCCGAGGCCCACGGTCGCCATGCCGACGGTGCCACCGGTGCGGAACGCGATCCGCATGCCGAGGTCGCGGTCACCGCCGCGGGCGGCGGACGCCACGCGCACGTTGGCCTTGACGGCCAGGCTCATGCCGAAGTAGCCGATCGAGGCGGAGAACAGCGCACCGACGACGAAGAAGGCGGACCGACCCCAGCGGACCTCGGCCGTGTCGGCCGGGAGCAGGAGGAGCAGACCGAAGACCAGCACGACGAAGACGCCGAGCGTCTTGAACTGCCGAGCGAGGTAGGCCTGGGCGCCCTCTTCGACCGCAGCGCCGATCTCCTGCATCTTGTCGGTGCCGGGGTCGGCCGCCAGGACCTCCCGGCGGAAGAACACACCCATGACCAGCGCGATGATGGCGATGGCCAGCACCACATAGACCAGGGTGAGATTGGTGCCGTCCAGCTGCAGGTCAGCAGCTGCGGCGGCAGGCGCGAGGCGCGGCATTCCATCCTCCTCGATGGGGAAACATTCAGGACCGCCCACGGGCGCGCCACGATGGCGCACCGCAGAGGGGACGTTGCGTGCGAGGGTAATGCACGTCACAGGGTTTGTGACGCCGGGTGAGGATCGTCACACGGAATTCGTCAAGCGTTTGACGCTGCTGCAGCCTCGTCGACCGTGGGGTAGATGTGGAACACCTTGTCCAGGCCGGTGATCTTGAAGACCTTGAGGATCCGCTCCTGGGCGCTCACGATGCGCAGGGTGCCGTTCTGGCCGCGCACCAGCTTGAGGCGGCCCACGAGCACGCCCAGACCGGTGGAGTCCATGAAGGTGACCTTCTCGAGGTCGACCACGAGGTCGGTGCGGCCCGCGGCCACCTGCTTGTCGAGGACTTCGCGCAGCAACGGGGCCGTGTAGACGTCGATCTCGCCCGCGACGTGGACGATCGTCACCGCGCCCTGCTCACTGCTGGAGACCGAGAGGTCCACGTCCGCCCTTTCACTTGCGTACACAGGTGAGCAGGCGGTGAGACCGTCTGCTCTCGGGATTACGGTAGCGGCAATGTCCACCTCCGGCCCCACCCCACCCGGTTCCGCGGGGCCTCGTCGCGTCGCGTTCGACCCGGTGGCGGCGCTGGCGGGCCTCGCGGCCGGGACCAGGAGCGAGCGGCTGCTCCACGTCCACGAGGTGCCCGCCCGGGCTGCCGCGCTCGTCCCGTGGCCCGACTGGGTCGATCCGAGTGTGTATGCCGCGTGCGCCGGTGCGGGCGTGACCACGCTCTGGTCGCACCAGCGGGCGGCGGCCGACCTCGCCCACGACGGGTCCCACGTGGTGATGGCGACCGGCACCGCGTCGGGCAAGAGCCTGGGCTACCTGCTGCCGGTGCTGTCGGCGCTCGTGGAGGGGTCGGCCGCCCCGTCGGGCCGCGGCGCGACTGCCCTCTACCTGTCTCCGACCAAGGCGCTCGCGGCCGACCAGCTGGCCCGGGTGCAGGCGATGGCCGTTCCGGGCGTGCGGGCCGCGACCTACGACGGTGACACGGCCACCGAGGAGCGCCGCTGGATCCGCGACCACGCCCAGCTCATCCTCACCAACCCCGACCTCGTCCACCACTCGCTGCTGCCCCTGCACGAGCGGTGGGCGCCGTTCCTGCGGGCCCTGCGCTACGTCGTCATCGACGAGTGCCACACCTACCGCGGCGTGTTCGGCTCGCACCTCGCCGCGCTGCTGCGGCGCCTGCGCCGGGTCTGCGCCCGCTACGGCGCACACCCCACGTTCATCCTCGCCTCCGCGACCGTGCGTGACCCCGGGCTGCACGCCTCCCGCCTCGTCGGTATGCCGGTCGTGCCGGTCACCGAGGACGGCTCGCCTCGCGAGGCGATGACCTTCGCGATGTGGGAGCCGGGCCCGCTCGGAGAGGGCGACGGTCGTCGCTCGGCCACGTCCGAGGCCGCCGACCTGCTGGCCGACCTGGTCACCCGGCGCGTGCAGACGGTGGCCTTCGCCAAGTCCCGAGCGGGGGTCGAGGCCCTGGCCACCAGCGCCCGCCGCACGCTCACCGAGGTGGCGCCGGGGCTGGCCGGTGCCGTCGCGGCATACCGAGGCGGTTACCTGCCCGAGGAGCGCCGCGAGCTCGAACGCTCGCTGCGGGCCGGGTCGATCGTTGGGTTGGCGGCCACCAACGCCCTCGAGCTGGGCATCGACATCAGCGGTCTCGACGCGGTGTTGTTGGCCGGCTGGCCGGGCACCCGCGCCTCGCTCTGGCAGCAGGCCGGTCGCGCCGGTCGTGCCGGCACGCGATCGCTGGCGGTGTTCGTCGCCGCGGACGACCCGCTCGACACCTACGTCGTGCACCACCCCGAGGTGGTCTTCGGGCAGCCGGTCGAGGCCACCGTGCTCGACCCCGACAATCCCCACGTCCTCGGCCCACACCTGGCCGCCGCAGCGGCCGAGCTGCCGCTGAAGGAGGACGACCTCGCGCTCTTCGGTGACCAGGCCCGCTCCCTCGTCGAGGCCCTCGTGGCGCGCGGGATCCTGCGTCGACGGCCCACCGGCTGGTACTGGGCGCGCACCGACCGGGCCTCCGACCACGTGTCGTTGCGAGGTGCCGGTGAGGTCGTCGGCATCGTCGAGCAACGCACCGGACGGGTCCTGGGCACCATCGACGAGGCGTCCGCGCACACCCAGGTCCACACCGGTGCGGTGCACGTCCACCAGGGCGACACCTACGTGGTGACCGAGCTCGACCTCGAGAACGGCACCGCGACGGCGGTGCGCGGCGACCCCGGCTGGAGCACGTTCGCGCAGTCGGTCAGCGCCTTCGACATCATCGGGGCGCAGCGCAGCGTGGCCTGGGGGCCGGTGCAGGCGTCGTTCGGCACGGTCCACGTGCACACCCAGGTCACGTCGTTCCTGCGGCGGCTGCCCAGCGGTGAGGTCCTCGGCACCCACCCGCTCGACCTGCCCCAGCGCACGCTCAACACGCGGGCGGTCTGGTGGACCATGCCGGTCGAGTGGCTGGCGGCGGCCGGGGTGCCGGAGGTCGACATCCCCGGCTCCGCACACGCGGCCGAGCACGCGGGGATCGGCATGCTGCCGCTGGTCGCGACCTGCGACCGGTGGGACATCGGTGGCGTGTCGACCGCGCTGCACCCGGACACCGGACTGCCCACGATCATGGTCTACGACGGCCACCCGGGCGGGGCGGGCTTCGCCGAACGGGCCTACGAGTCCTTCGAGGAGTGGCTGCGCTCGACGCTCGAGACGGTGAGCGCCTGCCGCTGCGAGAACGGCTGCCCCGCCTGCGTGCAGTCGCCGAAGTGCGGAAACGGGAACGAGCCGCTGGACAAAACGGGCGCGATCCGGCTGCTGCAGGCGGTGCTTGCATGCGTTCCGGACCCGCCCTCCGGTGCGGAGCCACCCACGGGTCCGCGGGAGGTTCCGACGGTGACGAATCGGGCAAACGCGCAGGCCAGCGGCTAGGGTCGACTGCGGACGGTGCACCATGCACCCCTCATCGTCGGAGGTTCCTTCCGTGATCGTGCTCGGCCTGATTCTCGTCCTGCTCGCCGTGGGAGCAGGTGTCATCCTGTTCCTCACCACCGATTCACTCACCACGCCCGTCGATCTCGAGTTCGCCGGCTACAGCTGGGGAATGACCCCGCTCGCCCTGCTCATCACCGGTGCAGCCGTGCTGCTGCTCCTGTGGCTCGGGCTCGCGATGATCCGCGGCAGCGCCAAGCGCCGACGTCGCCCTGCCCGTGAGGCCAAGGAGGCCGAGCGCCAGGCCAAGATCGAGGAGAGCATCCGCGCCGACGAGCGGGCCCGCGCCGAGGAGTCGCACCAGAGCGCCCTGGCCGAGCGTGACCGCGTCCGGGACGAGGAGTTCGAGGCTCGGATGGCCGAGCGCGACCGCGAGCGCGAGAGCGAGTTCGCCACCCGGCAGCAGGATGCCGAGGAGCGGGCCCGCGCCTACGAGCGCGACCGGCTGGAGCAGGAGCACGCAGCTCGCAGCTCGGCCACCGGCGGGTCGGCCACCGCTGCCGGTGCCGGAGCCGGAGCCGGAGCGGGCGTCACCGCCAGCCACGACGACGACCACGACGCCGACCGGGCCGACGTCGACCAGGCCGACGACGAACGCCGCGCGACCGGCGATGACTTCGCCGCTCGCCACTCCGCGAATGCACCTGCCGACTCGGGCTACCCCACCGCCGCTGGCACGACGACGGCTGACGCGGCGACCAGGGATGACGCGGCGACCACCCATGACGCGAGCACCGGGGCCACGGCGTCGGGTGAGGCGTCGGACGACGGTGTGCACGCGCACGACGACTCCTCCGCGACCGATGACTCGACCCGCGTGATCGCGGCCGAGGACTCGGCCACCCCTACCTCCGACGGGCGCGACAGCGACACCTCGGACGACCCGAACCACCCCGGCTACCGCACCGTGGCGGACAAGATCATGGGTCGCGACCCCGCCGACGCTGCTGACTCTGCTGACTCTGCTGACTCTGCTGACTCTGCTGACTCTGCTGACTCTGCCGACCAGGCCGAGGGGACGCAGGGCACCGACGGCGACCGCACGGAACGGGGCGACCGGGCGGCCCGCGAGTAACCGGCGACTGACCGCTGCCGCCGACTCGGGCGGCAGCAGCTCCATCACGGCGACGGCCCAGCTCGGGCCGTCGCCGTCGTGGTTCGGCGCAGGGTCCCCGGCAGGATGAACGACGGCCGCGCCGTCGCCCGACACGTCACCGACCCGTCGTCGGCCACCACGCAGTCAGCGGACTCGGCTCCGTTGCGCGACGCCACCGAGGCCCCGGACGCGCAGGCTTCGGACGGGTCGTCGCCGGCCTGCAGGGCCTGCGCAGCCGCGAGCGCCCCCAAGTCCGCGGCCGCCCGGGCCCGGTGGGTCGCGACCACGGCGCTGCCCAGCGCCAGACCCGCGACGAGGACCACGAGCAGCACTCCGACGGCCGCCAGCACCAGCACCGTCGTCGCCCCTCGCTCACCGCGCCGGGTCATCGGCTCCCACCGCCTCCCTGGCGGCCACCGCACGTCCCGTCGGAGTCGCCCGCTCCCCGAGCCACCCCAGCCCCGGCGCCGGGCGGCCTCGCACCACGACCGTGACCTCTGACCCCGGACCCGGCCCCTGACCTGGCCCCGGACCTGACCCCGGACCTGACCCCGGACCTGACCCGGCTCCCGAGACCGCGAACACGGCACCCGGTGGAGCCAACCGCCGGCCTGCTGACAGGGCAGCGGCCGGGTCGTCGCCGCGGGCCAAGGCTCTGGCCGTCGCCCTGGCCGCGTCGATGCACCGCACCTGGTCGGTGACCGTCGTGAGCGCCGACAGGGCGACGAACAGCACCAGGATGAGCGTCGGGAGGGCGACCGCGAGCTCCGCCGTCGCCATCCCCGTCTCGCCCTCTAGCCGACCGAACCCAGCGCGGCCGTGATGACGGACGCCAGTGCCGACTTGACCGAGTCCGACCGCACGATGGTGAGCAGGACGGCGGCGAAGGCGCACGCGGCCAGCGTGCCCACGGCATACTCTGCTGTCGTCATGCCGGCCTCGGCCGAGTGGCGGATCGTCGAAAACCTTGTGACCAGTGTGCATTTCACGCTGTGCTCCTCGGATGGGTGATGGGCGTTCAGCCCGTTCACCCGAGTCCACCGGACCTTGCGTCGCGTCGCCACGCACCTCCGGCCTGCTTGTGGACCACCACCGGGCCAAGAGCTGGGTGTGGACGAACTGCCCACCTGCGTGAGCGATCCGGCACCTCACCCAGCTCCCGTGCTCGGGCGTGGTCGCCTCAGGCGAGCGCTGTCACGGAGACGTGCGCGGGGTCAGGCGGCTGCCTGCCGGCACGGGGGAAGGGGAAGCCGAGGGTGGCGAGGCGACCCTGCACCTGGTTCTGGGCCTGGCAGTCCTGGACACAGTTCGTGGGTGGTTGGCCACCTCGGTCGCATCCTCGCCCGTGACGAAGCCCATCCGGCCGCCACTGGCCACGTCCCAGATGGACACGCCACCGCAGTGCCGCGCGCTGGGTGCCCTGCGTGTCATGTCTGCTCTCGAGGTCGTGAGATGGCGTGGGTGGGTGCAGCCCTCACCCTCCGATCGGCGGAGCACGAGCAGCAATTGCTCTTTGGTACTAGGACCAGACCACTCCCGACCCGCGCGACAGCTCACGAACCACCCGCGAGGACCCGGGAAGCGAGGGTGACGACCACCGGCACGACAGCGGTGCAGGCAAAGGCCGGGAGGAAGCCCAGACCCAACGGCAGCACGAGCAGCACGCCGGCTCGGGCGGCGGCGCCCTCGCGGGCTCGCTCACCCTGCTCGCGCATTCGAGTCGCCGCATCCTCGAGGAGCTCGGCCGCCGCTGCCCCGGTCTGCTCGGACAGGTGGGTTGCGGTGGCGGCCTGGCGCCAGCGGGCACCGGCGTGGGCCCACGCCTCTCGCGCCGGCAGGCCCCACTGCAGCGCGGCCACGACAGAGGCGAGGTCGTCGCGCACGACGCCGGTGGCCCCCGACTGGACGTGCCGCAGGGCAGCGGTCAGGGGTAGCCCCGCGCGCAGGCAGAGCGCGACGAGCACGAGGGCATCGGCAACGGCACCGTCCGCTGCCTGGTCCGGTCGCCGCCCACGCCATCGCGCTGTTCGTTCCCGGCCACGCCACCGAGGTCGGGCATCGCCCCCGCGGGCGAGGGTCGGCCCCGGCGGAGGTCGTGCCGGCCACAGGACGGGGACGAGACCTGCCAGCACGCAGACCACCAGCGTCGTCACGCGGCCCTCCGCAGGATGCGTCGGCTCCACCACCACGCGCTCAGCCCCAGGCCGACGCCCAGGACGAGGCTCCCGGTGGCCACCGACGAAGAGAAGTAGAGCGTCAGCGGGTCCACCCCCATCGCAGTCCCCACGACGGGACCCGAGGCCGGGAGGAGGCACAGGACCGCCATCGACGCCTTGGGACCGGCCGCTGCCGCCGACAGCCGCTCGCGCGCCCGAGCCCGGTCGCGCAGCACCCGCTCACCGCAGGCCAGGGCGTCGGCGAGCGGCGCACCGGTCAGCTCGCTGAGGGCCCACGCCTGGGCGACGAACGACAGGTCAGGGCTGTCGCGGGTCCGGGCGTGCGAGTGCCACACCTCCGCGAGGGGGGCCCCACGTCGTGCTGCCATCGAGAGGTCGCCCACCAGGGGACCGAGCGCCGTGTCGTCGCGGAACATCTCGGCAGTCGCAGCCACGGCGACTGCCGGTGGCACCCCGGCTCGCAGCGGAGCCGCGAGCGCAGCCACCAGGTCGGCGAGCGCCCCTTCCAGGGCGTCGCGGCGCGCGGCGGCGCGCACCCTGCTTCGGAGCGAGACCGTGGACCGTGAGCCAGCCCCGACCTCCGGGGGACCGCCAGGATGAGCGAGGGCCGGCCCGCTGGCACTCGGCAGCCGGTCAACGCCCGCGGGCCACAGGGCAGCGGCTGCCACCAGCAGGACCAGCCCTGCGAGGACCAGCACCCCAGTTGGTGGGGCGCCCGCAGCTGTCACGGGTCGACCCCGGTCAGGGCAGCGAGCGTCGGCCAGCCCGGGCCGACCCGGTCTGCCACGGCGTCGAAGGCGAGGTCGCAAGCGGTCTCTGATCCGGTCCACCGCAGCACCGAGATCGAGGCCACCCGCCGCGCCCCGCCCTCCCGACCGAGGTGCACCACTGCTTCGACCGCGCTGGCCAGCTGGGTCTGGATCGCGTCGCGAGGCAACCCCGCCAGCGCGCCCAGCGCGTCGAACCGACGGGGCACGTCGGCGGGCGCGTTCGCGTGCAGCGTGCCGCAGCCGCCGTCGTGCCCGGTGTTGAGGGCGGCGAGCATCTCGCGCACCTCCGCTCCACGCACCTCACCCACCACGAGGCGGTCCGGCCTCATGCGGAGCGCCTGACGGACGAGGTCGACCAGCCCCACCGCTCCTTGACCCTCCACATTGGCCCCCCGGCCCTGCAGCCGGACCACGTGGGGGTGGCCGATGGCGAGCTCTCGAACGTCCTCGACGACGACGATGCGCTCGCCTGCCGCCACTTCGGACAGCATCGCCGCGAGGAGGGTGGTCTTGCCGGAGCCGGTGCCACCGGTGACCACGAACGAGCAGCGGCGACCGACCAGCCCGCGGAGCAGCGCCTCGACCCTCGGCCCGAACATCCCGCGGGAGCCCAGCCCGGCCAGGCCGGAGCCGACGGCCCGAGGCACGCGAAGGCTGACGTGGGCACCCCCGTCGACCAACGGAGGAAGGATGGCGTGGAGTCGGATCCCCCCGGGGAGGAGCCCATCGACCCAGGCCTGGCTCTCGTCGAGCCGACGGCCGGCCAGGGCGGCCAGCCGGACCGCCAGCCGTCGCGCGTCGGACGGGTCGAGGGCGAGGCCGGCCGGCATGAGCGCTCCTTCGCCGCGGTCCACCCAGACGGACCCGTCGCCGTTCACCAGGACGTCGGTCACGCGCGGGTCGCCGACCCACGGCTCGAGCGGACCCAGCCCGAGTACCTCAGAGGCCAGGAGTGCGTGCGCGGACTCGACGCCGGCATCACCGAGCCGAGCCGCGTCGGCCGCCGCGATCTCCCGCACCGCCCCAGGATCGGGCGCCTCGCCCCGGCGGATCCGGTCGACGATGAGGGCGTCGCGCCTCACCGGCCCACCACCTCGGGCGTCGGGGCTGACAGCAGCGCGTCGACCGCTCCCACCAGGGCGCCGGACGGGCGACTGCCCGGTGGTCGCCCGCGGTCGGCATCGGCGGGCACCCGCGGGTCGTCGCGCACGGTGCCTGCCAGCGGGAGGTCGAGGTGCGCGGCCACCTCCTCCGGACTCAGCGCGTCGCCGCGACTGCAGCGCAGCACCAGGGCGGCCGGCACGCCGAGGTCGTGGAGTCGGTCGGCCACCCCGGCACCGTCGGCCAGCTGGCGAGCGGTCGACCCGACGACGAGCAGGAGGTCGGTGCACACCTCGGCCCACCACGTCGAACCCGCCAGGTCGAGGACCGTCAGCCCGCAGACCCGGGCCAGCCCGGACACGGCAGCACGGACGACCGGGTCGGGAGGCGCCGGGCCTCGTCCGGCGAGGACCCGTGCCGGACCGTCGGCAGGGAGTTCCCGGAGCAGGGCCGCCCCGTCGATCCGGCCGTCGGCACCGGCGAGGTCGGCCCAGCGCAGCCCCGGGAGGTGCTCCACGCACGCGGTGACGTCGAGGGCGCCGCCACCCGGAGCGCCGTCGACCGCCACCGTGGCACCCACCAGCCCTGAGGCGCGCACGGCCAGGGCGACAGCGAGGGTCGACACGCCCAGGCCGCCCGACGCCCCGATCACTCCCAGCACCCGATGGTCCATCCGCCAAGCCTGTGGTGGCCCACGGCGCTGGGCGAGCGGCCGACGGCAAGCCTGTGGAGCGGGATCAGCCGATCAAGGAGCTGTGGACGGAGGACACCGCATCGGCAGCCGTGCGGCACGACGGCGGTGAGGGAGCGTCGGGTCGAGGTATTCGCCTACCAGGATCCGGTCGCCGAATACCTCGAACCGGGGGGAGGCTCGAGAATCCGGGTGGAGAAAGGGGACGGCCCCGGTCGGGGGGACAACCGGGGCCGTCGACGCGCCAAGCTCCGGGGGGGAGGAGCCGGTGCGCCGATCCGCTCTACCCACAAGGGGGAGCGGACGCCTTCATGGTGGACCATTTACCCTTCAACCGCAACTCGTTCCTGACGCGTTTCGCCCACGAGATTCGAGATTTTCCGGGGACACCACGGCCCATTACGGACAAAACACCGCCACAGGGGGATGGCACCCCGCGTTGCGGGGTGCCATCAGCCGTGATCCGCCACGGGTTACCAGGCGTGCATTCTGTAGTTGTCGCACCGGGACAAGCCCGTCACGATCTGTCCACCAGGGGACTGGCTTCGCGTGGGTGCCCGATGGGGTCACGGTGGCCGTCGGACTCTCGTACGTCGACTTGCCTCCATGTGTACCCCCGCCCGGACGCAAAGGAAAGCCTTGACATCCGGGCGAAGCAGGAAATCCAGTACCGTCGGGCGAAGTAGGAAACCAGTACCGTCGGGCGAAGCAGGAAGACCACGTGCGGTCGCGCGCAGCAGGAAGACCACGTGCGGTCGCGCGCAGCAGGAAGACCACGTGCGGTCGCGCGCAGCAGAGCAAGCCACGACGGGCGCGGCAAAGGTCAGGTGAGTCGGCCGGCGCGCACGGCGTCGCAGATCTGGACCCCCTGAGCCGCGCCCGCGACGACAGCGTCAGCACAGTGCCCGATCCACAGTCCCAGCCCCTCGGGGGTGCCCGTTCCGTATGCGGCGAGCGCGCCGAGGTAGGCCGGCCCACCCTGGGTGGCGTGCCCGGCTTCGGTCACCACGACACCGGTCGGGTCGAGTCCGGTGGCCTGCACCAGCGCTCGCTCGACAGCGCGAGCGACGACCCCGTTGGCGCGGACGAACGGCCTGGCGGTGGCGATCTCGGCATGCGCCACGGCAGCCACGACGAGGCCCGGGACAGCGGAGCCGGCGGTCATCACGGTGACGAGGAGGTCGAGCCGCTCGCGAAGGGCAGCCGAGTCCGGGGCCGCACCGAGGTCGCGGAACTCGGCGCAGGTCTCGCCGGCCACCCTGGGTCGTCCGACCTGCTCGGCGGGCAGCAGCTCGGCAGCAGCGGCCACGTGCAGCCTGGCCAGCGCCTGCAACGGCGCCTTCGTGACGAGGCCCCTCACGTGCTCGCTCTCGGCCGTGGCGGTCACGGCTCCCCGAGCGACGAGCTCAACCGGGTCGGGCTGCAACGGCCATTCAGCAGCGCCGCGCATCACGTCCCGGACGAGGTCGAGAGGGACCGTCGCCCCCTCGAGGGCTGCGCTCGCCTGCGCCCCTCGGACGCGTGACTCGGCCGACGCCTCGGGGATGCGGCGCCGCAAGGCTTCGTGCCAGCGCAGCTGCTCACACGCGTCCCGGGCAGCCGCGATCCGCTCGGGGACGCCCGGCAGCTCGGCAAGGGCGCTGAGTGAAGCGATGACGTCGACCACGCAGTGCAGCCTAGAGTTCGCCCTGTGTCGGGCAGCTTCCACCTCCCCACCGCGATCTTCGTCGCGGGAGCGATGGGGCTGCTCTACGCCCTGATCCGTCTGGTCCGCCACGGTCGCAGCGCCTCGCGCGGTTTCGTGTCCGAGGTCGACCAGGCCACCCACGCCACCCTCCACACCGCGTCACTGGCGGCCCGCCACCTGCAGGACGGGCTGACCGAGGAGGGCACCGGCCGCGCCGCCAAGCACCTGCGCGAGCTGCTCGGCTCCTCCGCGGTGGCGATCTGCGACGCCGGTGGGTTGCTCGCCTGGGACGGCGCAGCCGACCACCACGCGGCGGATGCGGCCGACCACGCGCAGGAGGTGCTGCGCACCGGGCGGACCATCGTCCTGCGTCCGGGCCAGGTCCAGTGCCCGGACCCCGACTGCCCGGTCCGGTCGGCGGTGATCGCCCCGGTGGTCACCGATGACCGCGTGGTCGCGGCGCTCGCGGCATACGGTCCCAACGCGTCGGCGGGTCTCGCTCGGGCGACGGAGGAGGTCGCGGGGTGGATGGCCACCCAGGCCGAGCTCGCAGACCTCGGTCACCAGCGCACCCGCACCATGGAGGCCGAGCTGCGCGCCCTCCGGGCGCAGATCAGTCCGCACTTCATCTACAACTCCCTGGCCGCCATCGCCTCGTTCGTGCGCACCGATCCCGACCGGGCGCGCGAGCTGCTCCTGGAGTTCGCCGACTTCACCCGCTACGCCCTGCGCCGCGGCGGGGCCTTCACGACCCTGGCCGAGGAGCTCCGCAACGTCGAGCGCTACCTCGTGCTCGAACAGGCGCGGTTCGGCGACCGGCTGCGGATCTCCCTGCTCATCGCGCCCGAGGTCCTGCCGGTCACGGTCCCCTACCTGGCCATCCAGCCCCTGGTCGAGAACGCCGTCCGACACGGGTTGGCAACCAAGGAGGGTGGTGGACACGTGAGCATCACCGCCAGCGACGAGGGGGCGGAAGCCGTCATCACGGTCGAGGACGACGGGGTCGGGTCGGACCCGGTCGCGATCCGCACCGTCCTCGACGGCCACTCCGACGGGGACAACGTCGGGCTCGGCAACGTCGACGCCCGGCTCCGACAGGTCTACGGCGACGACTACGGACTCGTCGTCGAGACCGCCCCGGGGGCGGGCACGAAGGTGACTTTTCGGGTGCCCAAGTATGCCCCCGGTGTCCACGCGACGACGTAGTCTCTCCCCCATGGCTGGCGCCCCCTCCGGCGACCCGGAGCACCGCCGCCCGCAGGACGCCACCGGCGGCTCCACGGGTGCAGCCCTGCGTGCCCTCGTCGTGGACGACGAGGCGCCCGCGCTCGAAGAGCTGAGCTGGCTCCTGCGCCAGGACCACCGGATCGCGGAGGTCGTCACGGCGTCGAGCGGCGCGGATGCGTTGCGGTCGCTCGACAGCGGCGACATCGACGTCGTCTTCTCCGACATCTCGATGCCCGGCCTCGACGGCATGGAGCTGGCCCGGGTCATCGCCCGGTTCGTCGAGCGGCCCCAGGTCGTCTTCGTGACCGCCCACGACCAGCATGCCGTCGACGCGTTCGCCGTCGACGCCACCGACTACGTGATGAAGCCGGTGCGCAAGGACCGTCTGGCCGAGGCGGTGCGCAGGGTCGTCGCCGCCGTGGAGCCGGGAGGCAGCGCGCCGCAGGGGGCGGGAGAGCCGGAGGACGAGACCATCCCGGTGGAGCTCGGCGGTGTCACGCGGTTCATCACGCGAAGCCAGGTCCGCTACGCCCAGGCCCAGGGCGACTACGCGCGGCTGCACACGGCCACCGGCAGCCACCTCGTCCGCATCCCACTCAGCACCCTCGAAGAGCGTTGGGCCACAGCGGGATTCGTCAGGATTCACCGCAGCACGCTGGTGTCGCTGGCGCACGTCAGGGAAGTGCGCATGGAGCACGGTCGGTGCAGTGTCGTGCTCGAGGACGCCGAGCTGCAGGTGAGCCGACGCCACACCCGCGAGCTGCGCGACCGCCTGCTGCGCGCGACCCTCCGCTCCTCCTCGTGAGCTCGGCGTCGTGAGCTCCGGCCCCGGTCGACCCCCCGAGCCTCCTGGACCGACACCGTCCTCGGTGCCGGCACGAGTCAGGGTCACCAGCACCCGCCGTGACGCCGCCACCCGGCGCGACCTACGCCCGCTCACCCGTGACATCGACGAGCAGAGCACACTCGGCGAGGTCTACATGGCCGGGCTGATGTCCGCCCAGCTGCGGCTGGCCCTGCGCGTGCTCGCCTTCGGGGCAGTGGGTCTGGGCGGGCTGCCACTGCTGTTCCTGTTCGTGCCCGCCACACGGACGATGGAGATCGGGCGGTTCCCCCTCCCGTGGATCGTGCTCGCCGTGGTCGTCTACCCGGTCGCGATCATCGTGGCGCGGGTCTACGTCCGGGCCTCCGAGCGCATCGAGGCCAAGTTCTCCGACGTGGTGGGTCGCCGGTGAACCCGGCCTACGGCGTCGTCGCCATCGTCCTGGTCTGCACGGTGACGCTGGCGATCGGCGCCTTCGGGCTCCGGCTGTCGCGGACGACCAGCGACTTCTACGTGGCCGGCCGCACGGTCACCCCCTACCGCAACGCGAGCGCCATCGGCGGCGAGTACCTCTCTGCCGCAAGCTTTCTCGGCATCGCGGGACTGGTCTACACCAACGGCCTCGACATGCTGTGGTTCCCAGTCGGCTACACCGTCGGCTACGTCGTCCTCCTCGTCCTGGTCGCCGCGCCGTTGAGGCGCTCCGGGGCCTACACGTTGCCCGACTTCGCGGAGGCGAGGCTCGAGAGCACCGTGATCCGACGACTCTGCTCGGTGCTCGTGGTCGGCATCGGCTGGCTCTACCTCCTCCCCCAGCTGCAGGGGGCTGGCCTAGCCCTCGGGACGGTCACCGGGGCGCCGACGTGGGTCGGTGGGCTGATCGTCGCCGTAGTGGTGGTCGCGAACGTCGCCGCTGGCGGGATGCGCTCGATCACCTTGGTGCAGTCCGTGCAGTACTGGGTCAAGCTCACCGCCATCGCCGTCCCCGCCTTCGTGCTGCTCGGCGCCTGGGTCGGCGACGGCGCTCCGGGACCGGCGGCGGCACGGGAGGCCAAGTGGATCGAGCCGTTGAACGGGCTTGCAGGGCAAGGACATCCGGTCTACGCCACCTACAGCCTCCTGCTGGCCCTCGCCCTGGGGACGATGGGTCTGCCCCACGTCCTCGTCCGCTTCTACACGAACCCCGACGGCAAGGCTGCCCGGCGGACGACCGTCACCGTCGTCGCGCTGCTCGGCGCGTTCTACCTCTTCCCCCCGCTGTACGGCGTGCTGGGTCGCGTCTACCTGCCCGACCTGGCGAGCGGTGCCGCCGACACCCTCGTGCTCAGGCTGCCCGGCGCCATGGTGCCCGACCGACTCGGCGAGACGCTGTCGGCGGTGCTTGCCGGCGGCGCCTTCGCCGCCTTCCTGTCGACCGCCTCCGGACTCACCATCTCGGTGGCGGGGGTCATCGACCAGGACCTGCTCCGCCGGCGGCTGGGCCGGATGACCGGCGACGACTTCACCGTGGCGCAAGGCTTCCGGCTCGCGACGGTGCTGTCCGTGCTCGTCCCGTATGCCGCCTCGAGACTGATCGAGCCGGTCGGCCTCGCGACGATGGTGAGCCTGGCGTTCGCCGTCGCCGCCTCGACGTTCTGCCCCCTCTTGGTGCTGGGGTCGTGGTGGCGTGGGCTGAGCACGGTGGGTGCGGCCGCCGGGCTCGTGGTCGGCGGGACCCTGGCAGCAGCCGCCGTGGGCCTGACCATCTTCGCCGGGCCGATCCCGGGGTGGCCCGGCGCGCTGCTCGGGCAGCCCGCCGCGTGGACGATCCCGATCGCCTTCGCGACGGCCGTGGTCGTGTCCCTCGCGACCCCCGGCCGGATCCCCCGCCACACCGCCCGGACCATGGTCCGGCTGCACACCCCCGAGGACCTAGCGCTCGACCGCAACTAGCCAGACTGCAGTCCGAGCCGCTCGACGATCTCCGGAGGTCTGCATCGCCGGTCGCCACGTCCATGACCAGCGCGAAGGCCTGGCATCTTCGCCGAAGAGGGAGGCCCGGGGGCGCGCCGCTGCGGCTTCGAGGAGCCCGAGGTCGCGGACCGGTGCCGACGACAGCCGCTGGGCGCACGTGGACGACCGTTCGGCGCAGCGGACCCGGCCACCCGGCGACCCCTGCCTTCCGCACGGCGCGTGGGCGCGCGGCATACCTGCTGCTCAGAGGCCTGCAGGAGCACAGTGGCGACGACCGCGGGACAAGCCCGCGCCACCACTGGAGGTGTCCCGTGAGCAACGACGCTCGCACGGAGCACGACCCGTACGTCGCACTCCAAGACTCCGCGGACTTCGCAGAGCTCAGGTCCCGGTTCCGCCGGTTCGTCTTCCCGATGACCGGTCTCTTCCTCGCCTGGTACTTCCTCTACGTGCTGCTGTCCGTCTACGCCTCGGACTTCATGAGCACGAAGGTGTTCGGCAACGTCAACGTCGGGCTCCTGCTCGGGCTCGGCCAGTTCGTCTCGACCTTCGTCATCACCATCATCTACGTGCGCTGGGCCGACCGTGAGTTCGACCCGCGCGCCGCCGCACTCGCCACGACGATCGGGGAGGACCACCGATGAGCCTGACCACCCTGGCCCCCGCTGCGACCGAGGTCGGCAGCCCGGCGCTCAACATCAGCATCTTCGGCGTCTTCGTCCTCATCACCCTCGCGATCGTCATCCGGGCCTCGCGGAACAACCGCAGCGCCGCTGACTTCTATGCCGGCGGCCGCGCCTTCACCGGGCGACAGAACGGCATCGCCATCGCCGGTGACTACCTGTCGGCAGCCAGCTTCCTCGGCATCGCCGGCGCCATCGCCCTCAACGGCTACGACGGCTTCCTCTACTCCATCGGGTTCCTCGTCGCCTGGCTGGTGGCACTGCTCCTCGTCGCCGAGCTGCTGCGCAACGCCGGCAAGTACACGATGGCCGACGTCCTGTCGTTCCGGCTGAAGCAGCGGCCGGTCCGCATGGCCGCGGCGATCTCGACCCTCGCCGTCTGCTTCTTCTACCTCCTGGCGCAGATGGCCGGCGCCGGTGGCCTCGTCGCCCTGCTGCTGGGGATCGACGACAAGGCCGGGCAGTCGGTCGTCATCGCCGTCGTCGGCGTCATCATGATCGCCTACGTCCTCATCGGCGGCATGAAGGGCACGACCTGGGTGCAGATCATCAAGGCCGTGCTTCTCATCATCGGCGCCGGCGTGATGTTCGTCTGGGTATTGAGCCGGTTCGGGCTCAACCTCAGCTCGCTGCTGGGCAAGGCAGTCGAGCAGTCGGGCGGCAAGAAGGTGCTCGACCCGGGCCTGCAGTACGGCAAGAGCGGTCTCACCAAGGTCGACTTCATCTCGCTGTCGCTGGCCCTGGTGCTCGGCACCGCCGGCCTGCCGCACGTGCTGATGCGCTTCTACACGGTGCCCTCGTCGAGGGAGGCCCGGAAGTCGGTCGAGTGGGCGATCTGGCTCATCGGCATCTTCTACCTCTTCACGCTGGTCCTCGGGTACGGCGCCGCCGCCCTCGTCGGGCCGAAGGCCATCGCGGCCGCGCCGGGCAAGGCCAACTCCGCTGCACCACTGCTCGCCTACGAGCTCGGTGGTGAGCTGTTGCTCGGCCTCATCTCGGCGGTGGCGTTCGCGACGATCCTCGCGGTCGTCGCTGGGCTCACCATCACGGCGAGCGCCAGCCTGTCCCACGACATCTACAACTCGGTCATCAAGGAGGGCACCGCTTCGGCGGAGGACGAGGTCCGGGTCGCCCGCATCACCGCGGTCATCATCGGCATCTTCGCCATCCTCGGCGGCATCCTCGCCAACGGGCAGAACATCGCGTTCCTCGTCGCCCTCGCCTTCGCCATCGCGGCATCGGCGAACCTCCCGACGATCCTCTACTCGTTGTTCTGGAAGCGGTTCAACACCCGCGGTGCGCTCTGGTCCATCTACGGCGGTCTCACCACGGCCCTGACGTTGATCGTCTTCAGCCCGGTCGTCTCCGGCAAGCCGGTCGACCCGGTCACCGGCAAGTCGCTGTCGATGTTGCAGGGCACCGACTTCCACTGGTTCCCGCTGGACAACCCGGGCATCATCTCGATCCCGCTGGCCTTCGTCCTCGGCTGGCTGGGCACCGTGACGAGCCAGGAGTACAACGCTGCCAAGTACGCCGAGATGGAGGTCCGGTCGCTGACCGGCCACGGCGCCGAGAAGGCGGTCGCGCACTAGGCGGAACTTCGCCGCGCAAGCACGCGGCATACCCAGGACCACGGTGCCGTGTCCCCGCAGGTGGGGGCACGGCACCGCGCCGTCCCGGCCCGAACCCCTTCGTATGCCGCGTTTTCCAGACACAGCCGACCTTTGCGGACGACACGGTCACCGTTGGCACGGAGGTCAACCGGACGGTCGCGGTGCACGTCATTGCGGTGTCCGGAAGGAGGACGCCATGAACATCACCCGCACCGCGATCACCCGGTCGCTCCTCGTCGCCGCACTCGTCGGGGCCGTCCCGGCCACCACGGCCACCACCTCGGCGCAGGCCGCTCCGTACTGCGGCATCACCTGGGGTTCGCTCGCCAAGACGAAGGCCTTGTCCCCGACAGGCTCCGTCACGGGCGTCCGCTCCGGACGCCACGCCTGCTTCGACCGGCTGGTCATCGACCTGAAGGGGAAGGCACCCGGCTACACCGTCAGGTACGTCACGACGTTCACCAGCCAGGCGTCGGGTCTGCCGATCGCGCTGCGCGGTGCGGGCAAGCTGCAGGTCACCGTCAACGCCCCCGCCTACAACCCCGCCACCGGGGCCCCCACCTACACGCCGCGGAACCCGAACGAGATGGTCAACGTCACGGGCTACACCACCTTCCGCCAGGTCAAGTGGGACAGCAGCTTCGAGGGCTACACCAGCCTCGGCCTGGGAGTGCGGGCGCGGCTCCCCTACCGCGTCTTCACGATCCAGGACGGGACCGCGAGCCGACTCGTCATCGACGTGGCCCACCACTGGTGAGCCGCGCCGGGTGAGCGGTCGGGCCCCTGACGGGGGCCCGGCCGCTCAGCCGTGCCGGCCGGTCCGGTCGGCCGTGCCGGCCCCTTCAGCCGTGCCGGCCGGACCGCTCAGCTGCGGCGGGCTATCCGCTCCTCGTCCGACGCCGCGGCCCTGCGCTTGCGTTCGGCCACCATCCGGGCGTTCACGAGGCGCACGCCGACGAGCACGGCGGCCACTGCCAGGCTGAGCCAGAGCCACGGCAGCAGCGCCTGCAGCTGCGTCTGGGAGTAGGTCCACCACTGGGTGCGCACGAAGTCCCATGCGGGCTCGGCGACCCGCCTGGCCTGCTCCCGCAGGGTCAACCCACCGCCAGTCCCGGGCCGGAGCACGTCCCAGCCGTACTGCAGGGCGCGGGCGAGCAGGGCGAAGAGCAACCAGGTCACGGCCAGCCGGGCCACCGAGAGGATCGTGGGGGCGACCCGCTGCCACGTGGCGACGGCGAACGGCAGGGCGAGCGCCACGGCGACGGCCGCCTCGGTCGGCCAGGAAGCGGGTGACAGGCCGGCGACCACGACCAGCACGCTGGCTGCGGCGACGGGCCCCTTGGCCCCGCGGGCGCCGAGCGCGATGCCGAGGAACGCGGCCGCCCCGAGCAGCACCGCCAGCACAGCCCGCTCGTGCGGGTACTCGTCAGTGGCCGGGGCGTCGAGCAGCCACCCGAGCCCGCTGAGCACCACGACGATCGCGAACCGAGGCCAGGGCGAGCGGACCAGCAGCGAGACCGAGGCTGCGGCCGCGGTCGCGCCCAGGAAGAGCACGCCACCGTCGAAGACACTGAGCGGCAGGTGCAGCCACGACGTCACCCCGGCGAACCCCACCGGCCACCAGAGCAGGGCCGCGAGCAACAGGGCGACCTCGGGCCAGACCTTGCGCGCCATCGCCCGGCCCCGGTCGAGAGCGGGCTGGGACGGGGCGCCGGAGCCGGCGGTCGGGGTGGTGCTCCTGGGGGTGCTCACGCCGCCCAAGGCTAGCCGTTGGCCGCTCGCAACGTCCGCCGACCGATCATGGCGACCACTCCCCTTGATGCGAGAGCCGGATGCAGGTTGGCTGGGGTCGTCACCGCGACCTCGACCGCACCTGCTGCGAGAGTTGCCTGCCGATGCCGCCAGGAGGAACCACCGTGTCCGAGCCCACGACGACGAGCCACACCGAGGGTCTGGACCTCGCACCCACCCCCGAGTTCGCCGCGCAGGCCAACGGCAAGGCCGACCTCTACGACGCGGCCGCAGCCGACTTCGAGGGGTTCTGGGCCGACCAGTCCCGGCAGCGACTGAGCTGGTCCAAGGACTTCGACCAGACCCTCGACTGGAGCGGGGCGCCGTTCGCCAAGTGGTTCGTCGGCGGAGAGGTCAACGCCTCCTACAACTGCGTCGACCGGCACGTCGAGGCCGGCAACGGCGACCGTGTCGCGATCCACTTCGAGGGCGAGGGTGGAGACACCCGGACGATCACGTATGCCGAGCTGCAGCGTGACGTTGCGAAGGCCGCCAACGCGTTGGAGTCACTCGGCGTCGCCAAGGGCGACCGGGTCGCCATCTACCTCCCGATGATCCCCGAGGCCGTGGCGGCCATGCTGGCCTGCGCCCGCATCGGGGCCCCCCACTCGGTCGTCTTCGGGGGCTTCTCCGCCGACGCCCTGCGCACCCGCATCGCCGACGCCGAGGCCAAGCTCGTGATCACCGCCGACGGCCAGTTCCGGCGGGGCAAGACAGCTCCGCTCAAGCCCGCGGTCGACGCGGCGGTCGAGGGCGACAGCACGGTGGAGAAGGTCCTCGTCGTGCGGCGCACCAAGGACGAGGTGGCCTGGAACGACGACCGTGACGTCTGGTGGCACGACGTCGTCGACTCTGCCAGCGACCAGCACGAGGCCGTGGCCCACGACAGCGAGCACCCGCTGTTCATCCTCTACACCTCGGGCACCACCGGGAAGCCGAAGGGCATCTTCCACACGACGGGCGGCTACCTGACGCAGGCGGCATACACGAACTCGGTCGTGCACGACGTGCACCCCGAGACCGACGTCTACTGGTGCACCGCCGACATCGGCTGGGTGACCGGCCACTCCTACATCGTCTACGGGCCGCTGGCGAACGGCGCGACCCAGGTCATCTACGAAGGCACCCCCGACACCCCGCACCAGGGCCGGTGGTGGGAGATCGTCGAGAAGTACAAGGTCACGATCCTCTACACGGCACCGACCGCGATCCGGACGTTCATGAAGTGGGGTGACGACATCCCCGCGAAGTTCGACCTGTCGTCGCTGCGGCTGCTCGGCTCGGTCGGTGAGCCGATCAACCCCGAGGCGTGGCTCTGGTACCGCAAGAACATCGGCGGCGGAAGCGCCCCGATCGTCGACACGTGGTGGCAGACCGAGACCGGCGGCATCATGATCAGCCCGCTGCCCGGCGTCACCGACCTCGAGCCCGGCTCCGCGCAGAAGCCGATCCCCGGCATCAGCGCCGAGATCCTCGACGACGAGGGCCAGCCGCTGCACGACCCCGAGGCGGTCGGCTACCTGGTCCTCACCAAGCCGTGGCCGGGCATGCTCCGTGGCATCTGGGGCGACCAGGAGCGCTACAAGGAGACGTACTGGTCGCGGTTCGGCCCCAAGTACTACTTCGCCGGCGACGGTGCGAAGTACGACGAGAAGGGCAACATCTGGCTGCTCGGCCGAGTCGACGACGTCATGAACGTCTCTGGCCACCGGCTCTCCACGGCCGAGATCGAGTCGGCCCTGGTGTCGCACCCGTCGGTGGCCGAGGCGGCCGTCGTCGGGGCCACCGACGAGACCACCGGCCAGGCCGTGGTCGCCTTCGTGATCCTGCGTGGCGGCCACGAGGACCACGGCGACGAGACCGTGCAGGAGCTGCGCAACCACGTCGCCAAGGAGATCGGCCCGATCGCCAAGCCGCGCTCGATCATGGTGGTCTCCGAGCTGCCCAAGACGAGGTCGGGCAAGATCATGCGCCGCCTGCTGCGCGACGTGGCCGAGAACCGCGAGGTCGGCGACGTCACGACGCTGGCCGACTCCTCGGTCATGAACCTCATCAAGGAAGGCATGTCCACCGGCAAGGAGGACTGAACGCCCCACCCCGGTATACCGCGGACGCACCTCGCGTCCGCGGCATACCCATGTCCCCCAAGGGGTTTGACGGGCTCCAGGCAGTTCTGCTCTGAACCGCACGGTGCTCGTCCAGGCCCAATGTGGCCCTGGGAACTCGCCCAGGGCCCGCTCGTCAGGGCAGCGAGCGGGCGGCGGTCCGAGAACGTGCCGGGCCATCGGCCTCGGAAAGCTGCCGGGCCGAGGCTCCGATGTCGTCGACCCTCGTGAGGTTGTAGGCCACGTCCTCGATCTCGAGCTCGACGTAGGTGAACGAGCCCTCGGGCGCAGGGGCGTCCCAGCGCGCCTCGCCCTCCAGGGGCACGAGGTGACCACGCACATCCAGGTGTCCGGCGAGGGGCGTGGACCACGGCATCGCAGTGAAGGACTTCCCATCAGAGGACGCCCGCGACCGGTCCTGCGAGACGAAGTCGACCAAGTGGTGGTCGTCGTCGAAGGTCAGTACTCCGGAGACGCTCTGCGCTCCGACGCTGAACACACCCTGCACGTGGGTGCCGTCGACGGCAGTCCATCGAATGGGGGCGTCGACGATCGCCCCGGGCGCGAAGGCCACGAGGTCGTTGAAGACCGTGACCGTCTCTCCACGGTCCATCTCCGCACCGGCGGCGTTGACCACGGACACCAGTGACACCACCTTGGCGCGCATCGTCGCGGTCCCGCTGGCGTACTGGTGCAGGACCGTGACCGGCAACCCGGATCGCCTGGCGTCCATGATGAAGTGCCGCTGTGGTCGCGGTCCGAACGTGTTGACCTGTCTACCCGTGAACGGCATCCACGCCTGGGTGGGTCCGCCGCGGATCCGGCCATGGAACGTGGCGGCAAAGCTGCTGATGTGGGGCTGACCCACTGCGCCCGACCTGCGCACAAAGTCGGCCAGGGGCTCGGGCAGGTCGGCGAGGTCGGCCTCCGTCACGAGGGCGATGCTGTGCTCGGCCTCGTCCAGGGCCTGCGCCGACTGGGTGGCCCACTGGGCGTGGAAGCTGGCCGGGCCGACCGAGGCGAAACCGTAGACCGCGGCGACGACCAGCAGCACGTTGACCACGGTGCCGAGCTTGGCGTCGCTCCACGAGGTGATGACGGCCACCTGCGAGACCGCGGCGGCACCGAGGGCAACGGCCCACCACCAGGTCGTCGTCGGGGCTCTGGCGGCGATGAGACCGGCGGACAAGAGGACGAGCGCGGCTGCCAGCAGCCAGAGGATCCCGAGACCGGGGCTGATCGACTCCTCGAGCACCGAGGCCTCTACCCACCCCAGGCCCTTGCCGGCCCCGAGCAGGTGGATGAGGCCGTGGCCCACGAGCACTACGACCACGGCCCAGCGGATCACGGGCGTCATCCAGCTCACCCCTCCACAGGGGCCCCAGGAGCGACCGCCAGGTCGGCCACCAAGACCTCCGGGTGGTCGGTGAACTCCAGGTCGGCGATGACGTAGGTCCGGCCATCGTCGTGGTGCACGTGGGCAAACACGTGGTGGTCGATCCCAGCCAACCGCAGCGTGAGCGGGTGAGTCGTCTCGAAGTTGCGCCACCACGTCTTGTGCTCGGCCATACCCACGGTGATGCGCACGGATCGCCCCTCGGCCACGTACCTCACCACGAGCCGGTGCGACTGGCCGGAGCGGCGTCCGACGTAGTCGAGCACGGCCAGTCGGCGTCCCAGCGTGTCCCCGAACGAGCTCTCGAGCAGGGGGACGAGCGCCCGGTTCGCGACCTGGTTCGTCAGGGCCGCGAAGTGAGCTACCGAGAAGCTGCGCGTGCGGGCGGTGGTCATGGGGCCAGCCTGCGTCCGGCGGTTGCACCTGGCCAGAGGCGAAGGTCCCTGCCGAGAGACGATCAGCTCACCGATCCGCTGGCGCACCTGAGCACGTGCGGTCTGCCCGGTGGATCGACCTGGTCGTTCGGCGGCAGGCGCCTCCCCGGTCTCAGCTCGTGCAGAGGCAGAACGGGTGCCCGGCGGGGTCGAGCATGACGCGGAACGACGTGCCCGGTTGGTGGTCGTGCCTCCTCGCGCCCAACGCGATCACGGCTGCCTCGGCGGTGTCGAGGTCGTCGACGACGACGTCGAGGTGCATCTGCTGGGGCACGTCCTGGCCGGGCCAGACCGGGGCCTTGTAGTCCTCGACCCCCTGGAACGACAGGCACTGGCCGTAGTCGGCCTTCACGTCGATCCAGCCGTCGGACGCGTCGAAGTTGGCGGTGTCGACCGTCCAGTCGAGCATCGCGCCGTAGAAGGTGGCGAGCTCCAGGGGGTCGGGACAGTCGAGGACGATGCTGGGGAAGCGTGCGATGGCCATGCCCGGCACGCTAGCCGCGGTTCAGGACGATCGGCATCCTGTTCCGGCCACGGCCAGGCCACGACACCTGCCACGACACCTGCCACGTCACCTGCCACGTCACCTGCCACGTCACCTGCCACGACACCCGAGCCGGGCGCGCCTGCGGGACTATGAGGACGGGTTGGGCACGCGTCCCGGCATCGGGGTCCACTGCCCGCGCGCCAGCAGCACCTCGCGCAGCAGGTCCGGCCGGTCGGTGATGATGCCGTCCACCCCGGCGTCGAGGAGCCGCACCATCGAGGGCTGGTCGTTGACCGTCCAGACCACGACCTTGACGCCGATCCCGTGCGCGCCGGTCACCAAGCGTTCGACGAACACCTGCACCCGCCCCAGCCGATCCGGCACGTGCAGGAACTCGGCGGTCGCGAACCGGCGAGCGGGCGGCATACCGGCGCGGGCGCAGGTGACCACCGCGGCGAGCGCGCGCCAGCCCAGCGCGGTCCGCACGCCCGGCACCTGTGCGCGCACGACGTCGAGACACCCGTCCCACGCGCCCGCGATGCAGACCCGCTCGCGGAAGTCCTTGTGCTGCAACACCTTGGTGAGCGCAGGGATCGCCGTACGCTCCTTGAGGTCGACCGTGAACCTGGCGTCAGGGAAGGCTTCAAGGGCTTCGGTCAAGGTGGGGATCGGCTCGCGCTCCAGGACGCGCAGCTGCCGCAGCTGCGCGAGGGTATGCCGCGCGAGCGGCCCGCGTCCGTCCGTCACCCGGTCGAGGGTCGCGTCGTGGAAACAGGCGAGCTCACCGTCGGCGGTGATGCGGACGTCGGTCTCCAGGTAGCGGATGCCGAGCGCGGTCGCGAGGCTGAAGGCCGCGATGGTGTTCTCAGGCGCAAGGGACGCGCCTCCGCGGTGGGCGAGGGCGATGGGTCCGAGCTCGGAGCCGTAGGCCATGACACCAGCGTGCCGAAGTCTCGGGGCGCCCAGCACCGAAAACGGCTCCTGGCACCACTGTTCACCCCATGGAAGGCAACCGTTCGCCCGATGCCGACCCGCTAGACGGTCGCGCCCCGCATTTCGGCCGAAATCGCCTCTGCCACAGCGTGCATCGGCGGTGCCGCACCCTCGATGAACGCGTCGGTCATGCGCGGCAGCGGACCGGACACTGACAGCGCCAGTGGTTGCGGCGAGCCCGGGATCGCGACGGCCACGCACCGCACGCCGACCTCCTGCTCACCTTCGTCGAGGGCGTAGCCGCGGTCGCGAGTCCGGTCCAGCTCGGCGGCGAAGGCCTCGGGATCGGTGATCGTGTGCTCGGTGCGGGCCGGCATGCCGGTGCGGGCGAGGATGGCCTGCACGGCTTCAGGATCCATGCCCGCCATGATCGCCTTGCCGACGCCGGTGGAGTGCGGCAGCACCCGACGACCGACCTCGGTGAACATGCGCATCGAGTTGCGGCTGGCCATCACCTGGCCGATGTAGACCACCTGGTCGCCGTCGAGCATCGCCAGGTTGACCGACTCCCCGAGCTCGTGGGCGAGCCGCTCCATGTGGGGGCGAGCCCAGCGGCTGACCATCCGCGACGTCGTCTCCCCGAGGCGGATGAGGCGTGGCCCGAGCGAGTACTGACGGGAGGCCTCCTGGCGGACGTAGCCGAGGTCGACGAGCGTCCGCACCAGCCGGTGGATCGTGGGCAACGGCAGCTGGGCGTCGTTGGCGAGCTGCGACAGGCTGATCACGCCGCCGGCGTCAGCCATCGTCTCGAGGATGGCGAACGCGCGCTCGAGCGACTGCACACCGCCACCGGTCCTCGCGGGGGGCATCGACCCGTCCTCGACGGTCGGTTCCGTGCTCATATATCTCTCCCCAGTCCTTCCCGAATGAGAAGAAGATTTCGTATCATGGAACAATCCTAGTCCGTAGGCCGCCACCGCGGCACGCGACACCACTGACTTCTCCCGAGGATGCGCATGTCCCAGCCCACCACGCCCACCATGCACTCCGTGCCCACCGTCGTCGTCGACGCACCCCACGAGGTCGAGCGCAGCACCGAGATCCTGACTCCGGCCGCGCTGGCGTTCCTCGGGGAGCTGCAGGCGAGGTTCGGGGCCCGCCGCGACGAGCTGCTCGAGGCCCGCCGGTCGCGTCGGGCGGAGGTGTCCAGGACCGGGCGTCTGGACTTCCTCGACGAGACCCGCGAGGTCCGCGAGGGTGACTGGACCGTCGCTCCTGCGCCCGCCGACTTCGCCGACCGCCGGGTGGAGATCACCGGTCCGACCGAGCGCAAGATGGCGATCAACGCCCTCAACTCCGGCGCCAAGGTGTGGCTCGCCGACCTCGAGGACGCCAACACCCCCCACTGGGAAAACGTCATCGGCGGGCAGGTCAGCCTCTACGACGCGGTCCGCCGCACCATCGAGCTCACCACCCCGCAGGGCAAGCACTACGAGCTCAAGGACCCGGGCGGCATCCCCGTCATCGTGCCGCGCCCCCGCGGCTGGCACTTCGACGAGGAGCACCTGACCCTCGACGGTCGTCCGCTGGTCGGCGCGCTGGTCGACTTCGGCCTCTACTTCTTCCACAACGCCGCCGAGCTGATCGAGCGCGGGAGTGGCCCGTACTTCTACCTCCCCAAGATGGAGTCCCACCTCGAGGCCCGGCTCTGGAACGACGTCTTCACGTTCGCGCAGGAGTCCCTCGGCATCCCGCAGGGCACGGTCCGCGCGACGGTGCTCATCGAGACGATCCCAGCGGCCTTCGAGATGGACGAGATCCTCTACGAGCTGCGCGACCACGCGGCCGGGCTCAACGCCGGTCGCTGGGACTACCTGTTCTCGATCATCAAGTACTTCAGGGACTCCGGGCCGTCGTTCACCCTCCCCGACCGGAATGCCGTGACGATGAACGCGCCGATGATGAAGGCCTACAGCGACCTGCTGGTCCAGACCTGCCACAAGCGCGGGGCATTCGCGATCGGCGGCATGGCGGCCTTCATCCCGAGCAAGGACCCCTCGGTCAACGAAGCGGCCTTCGCCAAGGTGCGGGCCGACAAGGAGCGCGAGGTCGGGGCCGGCTTCGACGGGTCGTGGGTGGCGCACCCCGGCATGGTCGAGCTGTGCAAGGAGATCTTCACCGGGGTGCTCGGCGACTCCCCCAACCAGCTCGCCAAGCAGCGCGACGAGGTCTCGGTCACCGGAGCCGACCTGCTCGATGCGGCCTCCACCCCGGGTGACCGGACGCTGGATGGCCTCCGGGGCAACGTCTCCGTCGGCATCCAGTACCTCCAGGCGTGGCTGCTCGGCAACGGCGCGGTCGCGATCCACAACCTCATGGAGGACGCCGCGACCGCCGAGATCTCGCGCAGCCAGATCTGGCAGTGGCTCAACTCCGGAGCCACCCTCGCCTCGGGCGAGACCGTCACCCGCGAGCTCGTGGACGAGGTGGTGGAGAGCGAGTATGCCGACCTGGTCGAGTCGGTCGGCGACGACGAGACCGCGCGGGATGCGTTGGAGACCGCGCGGAGGTTGTTCGTCGAGTGTGCGCTCGACCCCGACTTCCCCGACTTCCTGACGCTCCCGGCCTACGCCGAGGTCCTGAAGGCCGAGCGCGCCTGACCCCCCACCCCCGCGAGCAACCTTTGCTAGCACACGTTGCTCGTTCGTGGACAGGTTGCAAGGTGTCCGTCAACGAGTTTCCTTTGCTAGCAAAGGTTGCTGGAGACGACCGAAGGGGGTCAGGTGCGGCGGGGCATCCGCCAACGCCCGGCAGCGATCTGGTCGCCACCGACCCAGACGCCACCGATGTCGGACGTCGTGCCGAGCGCGAACACCTTGGAGAGCGCGTCGTCGGCCGACTTGGCGTTGCCGAGACCCACGGCAAGGGGGTCGCCCGCCTCGGGGAGCAGCCAGATCGCGTCGAACTGCTTGCCCACCGAGAGGTCGCCCACCTCATGGTCGAGCCCGAGGGCTCGGGCGCCGGCGGAGGTGCACAGCCAGAGGAGGTGCGCCGAGGTCAGGGGCAGCCCTTCGTCGCCCAGCAGGCGCTGCATGAAGTAGGCCTGCAGACCCTCCTTGAGCATCGAGAAGCCAGTGCCCGCACCGACATCCGACCCCATGGCGACCTGCACCCCGGCCTCGACGTGGCGTCGCAGGGGGAAGAGCCCACTGCCGAGCGCCGAGTTGCTGGTCGGGCAGTGCGCGACCGAAGCACCCCGCGCGGCGAGCGTTGCCAGCTCGGGGTCGGTGGGGTGCACGTTGTGGGCCAGCACCGAGCGCGGCGTGACGAGTCCGTGGCGGTCGTAGGTGTCGACGTAGGAGGCCCCGCCGAAGAGCTCGGCGACCTCCTTCACCTCGGCGGTGTTCTCGTTGACGTGGGAGGTGAACCAGGAGCCGTCGACCTCGCCGAACGTCGCGGCGCAGGACTCGAGGATCGCGTCGCTGGCCGATAGCGAGAAGCGAGGTGTCACGGCATACCGGAGGCGTCCCTTGCCGTGCCAGCGCGAGGCGAGGTCGCGGGACTCCTGGTAGGCCCGCTCGGGCGTGGTGAGCAGCGGCTGGGGCAGGATCCGGTCGGAGCTGACCAGGCCGGTGGTGACCCGCAGCCCCCAGAGGTCGGCGGCCTCGAACATCACGTCGACCGCCGAGGCGAAGTGCGAGCCGAAGACGAGGGCCGTGGTGGTGCCCGCGTCCGCGAGCCCGGTGACGAAGTCCCTCGCCACGCCACGGGCCATGTCGACGTCGGCCAGCCGCATCTCCTCCGGGAGAGCGCACTGGTCGAGCCAGTCGAGCAGCGGCATCCCGAGACCGCCGATGACCCGCACCTGCGGGAAGTGGACGTGCGTGTCGACCAGCCCGGGCAGGACCATGCCCTCCCGGAGGTCGAGGACATCCTCGTCAGGGTGCTCGGCACGCAAGGCAGTGAAGTCGCCGCGCGCGACGACCACCCCACCCTCGACGAGCAGCCCGCAGTCGTCCTGCGCGCGCAGCGCCCCTCCCTCGAAGGGGTTCTCGGGGGTGTCGAGCACGGTGGCCCGGAAGAGCGTCATCGCGCCACCTTCGACGCCTCGGACTCGAACACGCGGACCAGGTCGGCCGCGACGCTCAGGGCGATGGTGGCCGGGTCCTTGCCGGTCAGGTGCGCCGACCCGATCGGGGTCTGGATCCGCGAGAGGTCCGCGTCCGAATGTCCCTCTGCGGCAAGGCGCTGGCGAAATCGCGACCACTTGGCCGACGAGCCGATGAGCCCGATCGACCCGAGGTGCTCGCAGCGCAGGGCGCCGTCGCAGAGCGCAGCATCCTCGGCGTGGTCGTGGGTCATGACCAGCACGTGCGTGCCCCGGGGCACCTGGCCGAGGACGAGCTCGGGGACCGGTGCGTGGTGGACGTGCACCCGGGCCGTCGAGTCGTCGAGGACGCCGAGGCGGTCGGACGTGAGCTGGTCGGCGCGGGAGTCGACCAGGTGGAGCTCGAGGTCGTGACGGGCGAGGATGCGGGCCAGCTCGAGGCCGACGTGGCCGACCCCGAAGATCGCGACCGCGGGCACCACCGCGAGCGGCTCGAGGAGCACCTGCACCTCGCCGCCACAACACTGCTGTCCGTGCTCGACCGGCGCCTTGTCGTTGAGGGACAACGCGATCTGCTCCGGAGCAGCCGCCCCCTCGGCCAGCATCGTGCGCGCACGGGCGACCGCAGTCGCCTCGAGGTTGCCGCCGCCGATGCTGCCCCAGGTCGCAGCCACACCGACGACCATCTTGGCCCCGGCCGCGCGCGGCGAGTGTCCGCGCACCGAGGTCAGCGTGACGAGGACACCCGGCCGGCGCTCCCGCCGCAACCGTTCGACGGCAGACACCCACTCCATGGTCAGGTCCCCGCCCTGGCCGGCTGGGCGGCCTGCTCGGAGCGCGGCCGCAGGGGTGCTGCGTCGGCGTCGGGCTGGTCGGGGACGACGCCCGGCGCGCCCTCGACCATCGCGGTCATGTGCGGGGGCTCGGCGCCGCCACGAGCCTCCTGGACCGCCCAGAAGACGGCTTCAGGGGTCGCCGGCGAGGCGAGGTCGACCGACGTCCTCGCCGGACCGAAGGCCGCAGCCGCCTCGCGGAGGGCCTCACGCACCGAGAACGCGAGCATCAGCGGCGGCTCGCCGACTGCCTTGGAGCCGTAGACGGCCCCGTCCTCGTGGGCGCGCTCCAGCAGCGCCACGTTGAAGACCTCGGGCATCTCGGAGAAGCTCGGCAGCTTGTAAGTGCTCGCCGCCTGGGTGGCCAGCCGACCCCGCGACGGCCGGTCGGACTCGTCCCAGCGCAGGTCCTCGAGCGTCAGCCAGCCGGCACCCTGGACGAAGGCACCCTCGACCTGCCCGATGTCGACCAGCGGCGACAGCGAGTCGCCCACGTCGTGCACGATGTCGACGCGCCGCAGCCGGTAGGCGCCGGTGAACTCGTCGACCTCGACCTCGCTGGCCGCCACGCCGTAGGAGAAGTACTTGAACGGCGACCCGTGCATGGTCGACGAGTCCCAGTGCAGTCCCTCGGTGCGGTAGAAGCCGGCGGCCCAGAGCTGGATCCGCTGGAAGTAGGCCCGGTTGACGAGCTCGGCCCACGGCACGGACTCCGCGCCGCCGACCTTGCCCACGTGTCCGTCGGTGAACCGCACGTCGGCCGGGTGCACCCCGAGCCGGCCGGCGGCGACGGCACGCAGGCGCTCGATGATCTGCTCGCAGGCGTCCTTGACCGCCCCACCGTTGAGGTCCGCCCCGGAGCTGGCTGCGGTGGCCGAGGTGTTCGGGACCTTGTCGGTGCGCGTCGGCGCGAGCCGGACGGTCGACAACGGCACGCCCAACGTCGTGGCCGCGACCTGGAGCATCTTGGTGTGCAGGCCCTGGCCCATCTCGGTGCCACCGTGGGTGATCAGCACCGACCCGTCCTTGTAGACGTGGACGAGGGCGCCGGCCTGGTTGAAGGACGTGAAGTTGAAGGAGATCCCGAACTTCACGGGCGTCATCGCCAGGGCGCGCTTGGAGTGCTCGTGCGAGGCGTTGTATGCCGCGATGTCGGCCTTGCGCGCCGCGACGTCACCGGTCGTGAGCACCTGCTCCCAGCAGGTCGCGACGCGCTCGGGGTGCCGGACCGGCTGACCGTAGGGGGTGGACTGCCCGTCGACGTAGAAGTTGCGGGACCGCAGCTCGATCGGGTCGATGCCCAGCTGCGGCGCGCACCGGCCGAGGATGTCCTCGATGACCAGCATGCCCTGCGGCCCGCCGAACCCACGAAAGGCCGTCTGCGACGTCTTGTGGGTCTTGGCGATCCGCCCGTTCACCCGCACGTTGGGGATCCAGTAGGCGTTGTCGATGTGGCACAGCGCCCGGGCCAGCACCGGCTCGGAGAGGTCGAGGCTCCAGCCACCGTCGGAGGTGAGTGTGGCGTCGAGCGCCTGCAGCAAGCCGTTGTCGTCGAAGGCGACCCGCCACTGCGCGTGGAACCCGTGCCGCTTCCCCGACATGGTCATGTCCTGGGTGCGGGTGAGCCGCAGGCGCACCGGACGGCCGGTGAGCGTCACGCCGAGGGCGGCGATCGCGGCATACCCGTGGGGCTGCATCTCCTTGCCACCGAAGCCGCCGCCCATGCGCAGGCACTGGACGGTGACGGCGTGGCTGGGCAGGCCGAGGACGTGGGCGACGATGTCCTGCGTCTCGGTCGGGTGCTGGGTCGAGCTCTGGACGAAGATCTGGCCGTTCTCGTCGACGAGCGCGATCGAGCAGTGCGTCTCGAGGTAGAAGTGCTCCTGCCCCGCGAACTCGAACTCGCCGCTGTAGACATGGGCCGCTCCGGCGAACCCGGCCTCGATGTCACCTCGCTCCATGTGCGGCTGGCCGCCCTGGAAGCTCCCCGCCTCGATCGCCTCGTGCACCGTGACCAGTGACGGCAGCGGCTCGTAGTCGACCTCGACCGCGAGCGACCCCAGCCGGGCGGCCTCGAGCGTCTCGCCGAGCACCCAGCACACGGCATGACCGAAGAACATGACCTCCGACGGGAAGAGCGGTTCGTCGTGCTTGACCCCTGCGTCGTTCACCCCTGGCACGTCGTCGGCCGTCAGGACCCGCACGACGCCGGGGACCTCCAGCGCAGGTGCCGTGTCGAGCCGGGTGACGCGGGCATGGGCGTGCGGTGCCTGCACCGGGTGGGCGTGGAGGATGCCGTGCGTGCGGACGGCGAGGTCATCGGTGTAGAGCGCCTCACCGGTCACGTGCAGCGACGCCGACTCGTGCGGGATCTCTTGCCCGACAACGGGATTGGCAGGGCGTTGGGACAGGGCGCTCATGCTCCGACCTCCTGCTGCGTCGCGGTCTCGGCATGCAGCTTGAGGAGCGCCGTGCCGAGTGTCGCCGTGCGGTATGCCGCGCTGGCGCGGTGGTCGTCCATCGGCGTGCCTTCGGCGCGCATCACCGCAGCCGCCTCGCGGACGACGTCGGCACGCCAGGCCCGGCCCTCGAGCGCGGCCTCGGTGGCCAGTGCGCGGATGGGGGTGGCGGCGACGCCCCCGAGGCCGATCCGCGCCTTGGCGACGATGCCGTCGCGCAGGTCGAGCGCGAAGCCGACTGCCACGCTGGAGATGTCGTCGAACCGGCGCTTGGCGATCTTGTGGAACGCCGTGACCTCGCTGAGCGGCAACGGGATCCGCACGGCCCGGATGAGCTCACCCTCGCGCTTGACGGTCTGTCGGTAGCCGGTGAAGTAGTCGGCCAGGGGCACCTCGCGCTCCCCGTCGGTGGAGGCGAGCACCACGACCGCCTCCAGGGCGAGCAGCGCGGGCGGGGTGTCGCCGATGGGCGATCCGGTGCCGAGGTTGCCGCCGATGGTCGCGCCGTTGCGGATCAGCCGGGAGGCGAACTGCGGGAACATCTGGTCCAGCAACGGGACTCGCCCAGCCAGACCCCGCTCGACCTCGCTCAGGCTGAGGGCGGCACCGATCTCGACCGAGTCGTCACCGACCGACAGGGTCCGGAGCTCCGGCAGCCGGTCGATGCCGATCGCGAAAGGAGTGCGGGCACCGCGGATGTTGACCTCGACCCCCCAGTCGGTGGACCCGGCGACCAACACGGCGTCGGGGTGCTCAGCCAACAGGGACAGCGCTTCGGTGAGGTCTCCGGGGCGGGCAAACGTCCCGGTGGGGCCGTCGAGCCGCGTGGCGCGGGCGGCGGGCGGGGCGGCGGCCAGCCGCGCGGCATACGGGTCGTCGTCGGCAGGCTCGCCGAGGGCGTAGGCGGCGTCGCGAATGGGTCGGTAGCCCGTGCAGCGACACAGGTTGCCCGACAGGGCGTGCAGGTCGAAGCCGTTGGGCCCGTGCTCGTGGTCGGGCGCGACGCCCGGGTCGTTGGCAGTGTGGCCCTGGGCGTCTGCCGATGCTGCCTCGTGACCGTTCTGCGACGGGTCGGGGGCCACCGAAGCAGGGGCGCAACGACCCTCGCGGTAGTACTCGGCGGCCATGCTGCAGATGAACCCCGGCGTGCAGTAGCCACACTGCGACCCGCCGCGGACGGCCATCTCGCGCTGCACCGGGTGCAGCGCGTCGGGGCGGCCGAGGCCCTCGGAGGTGACGACCTCCTGGCCGTCGAGTGCGGCGACCGGCACCAGGCACGCGTTCACCGCGGTCCACTGGGTGCCGGAGCCCTCGGTGGGGCGGGCCACCATGATGGAGCAGGCGCCGCACTCCCCCTCGGCGCAGCCCTCCTTGGCGCCGGTCAGGCCCTGGGCCCTGAGCCAGTCGAGGGTCGTGGTGCTCGGGTCGGTGCCGTCGAGCGCGCGGGGCGCGCCGTTGACCGTGACACTGTGCTCGCCGAAGACACTGTGCTCGTCAACAGCGTGAGTGTTGGTTGACACCATGGTGACTCCCGTCGCCCCGTCTTTGGGGACCATCATCCCCCAGGCGTCACCGCCAAGGGGCATGGTTGCTGACAGGAGTGGGTCCGCCGGTTATCCATGCCGAACGACGGCCCTGTCGTTCATTCCCGAGCAGGATAGATCTCAACAAACTGTTGAATCAAGGGTTTTCCGCCGACCATTCCGCGCACTGGACGGTCGGGTCAGGCGCGGCCGAAGCCCTGCAGCACCCCGGTGAAGGCCTTCGGGGGCGGCGGGGCGAGCTCGCCGTGCGTCGAGGGTCGCAACCCGAGACGCACCACGCTCTCGGCGAGGAGGGTCCCGGCCGCGACGCCGTCGACGACCGGCACCCCGAGCTGCTCGGTGAGCAGCTCGGGAAGCCCCGCCATCCCGGCGCACCCGAGCACGATCGCGTCGGAGCCGTCGGCCGCGAGGGCGTTCTTCGCGAAGGCGAGGATCACGGCATACGTGCGGTCGCGGTCCTCCTCGAGCTCGAGCACGGGGATGTCGCACGCGTGCACGCCGGCGCACTGACGCTCCAGTCCGTAGGTGCGAGTGAGGTCCCAGGCCCGGCCCACCGTGCGGCTCATGGTGGTGACGACCGAGAAGCTCCGCCCCAGCAGCGAGGCGGTCTTCATCGCCGCCTCGGCGATGCCGATGACCGGCCTGGACGCCGCCTCCCGGGCGGCGTCCAGACCGGGGTCCCCGAAGCAGGCCAGGACGAACGCGTCCGCCTGCTGGTCCTCGCGGATGACCTCGAGCAGCCCCGGCACGGCCAGCGCCTCGTCGTAGTGGCTCTCGATCGAGGCCGGCCCCATCGACGGCGTCCGAGCCGTGATGACGGTGTCGGGGCCGGCCACCCGCCGCGCCTCCGCCTCGATGAGGGCGGTCATGGACGTCGTGGTGTTCGGGTTCACCACGGTGAGGTGGACGGTCACTTCACGCACGTCTTCGCGTCGAGCGGGCTGTCGCTGACACCCATCCGCGGGGCGAGGAGCGCGTAGGCCGCGAAACCGATCCCGCAGCCGATGAACCAGGAGTAGTCGTCGAACCGGTTGATGCCGGGGACGAACACTGCGGCGAGGGCGCCGACCGCGGCGAGCGCGGTGGCCCAGATCGCGGGCGGGTTGTAGCCCCGCTTGTAGTGGTAGGCGCCGGACTCGTCCATCGTGAACAGGTCGTCGACGCAGACCCGCTGCTTGTGCACGACGTAGTAGTGGGCGATGAGGACGCCGAACAACGGGCCGATGAAGGCGCCCAGGGTGTCGAGCGTGTAGTGGATCGTCTCGGGGCTGTTGTAGAGGTTCCACGGCGTCAGCAGCACCGAGCCGACCGCGGCGATCATGCCGCCCATCCGCCAGCTGATCTTCTGTGGGCTGACGTTGGAGAAGTCGAAGGCCGGCGAGACGAAGTTGGCGACGATGTTGATGCCGATCGTGGCCGTGGTGAAGGTCAGCGCCGCGAGGACCAGGGCGAAGGTGTTGTCGATGTGGCCGACGGTCTCCACCGGGTCGGTGATCAGCTTGCCGTAGACCGGCAGGGTGGCCGCGGCGGTGAGGACGGTCAGCAGCGAGAAGAAGACGAAGTTGATCGGCAGTCCCCAGAAGTTGCCCTTCTTCACGGCCTGGAAGGTGCGGCCGTAGCGGGAGAAGTCACCGAAGTTGAGCATCGGCCCGGAGAAGTAGGACACGACCAGGGCCGTGGCGGCGAGCATCGTCGTGAAGACCTTGCCACCCGACAGCTCGTGGTCGGAGAGGTTGAGATTGACGCTCCAGCCGGCCTTCGACAGGAGGTAGACGCAGAGCGCGATCATGACGACGTAGACGGCCGGTCCGGCGAAGTCGATGAACTTGCGGATCGTGTTCATGCCGGTCCAGAAGACCGCCGCCTGAGCCACCCAGAGCACGGCGAACGTCGCGTAGCCGAGGGTCGAGAGGCCCAGGAACCCGTGCTGGCTCACGTCGGCGTACGGCTCGAGCCCCGGCCACATGCGGACCAGCAGGATGTCGAGCGAGGCCGAGGCGAGGTAGGTCTGGATGCCGTACCAGGCCACCGCGATCAGCCCTCGGATGATGGCGGGGATGTTCGCGCCCAGCACCCCGAAGACCGACCGGCAGATCACCGGGTAGGGAACACCGGTGCGCTGGCTGGGCTTCGCGACGAGGTTGCAGAAGAACAGCACGATCGTGATGCCGACGATCAGGCACACGAAGACCTGCCAGCTGGTGAGGCCCAACGCGAAGAGGCTGCCGGCGGTGATGTAGCCGCCGACGCTGTGCACGTCGGACATCCAGAAGGCGAAGATGTTGTACCAGGACCAGGTCTGCTCCTTGAGCGGAGCGAGGTCCTCGTTGGTCAGGCGCTCGTCGTACGACGGCTTGATCAGACCTGCGCCGGCGCCGTGGTCGTGCTCCCCGTGGTGGGTCGCGAACCCCGCCGCAGCGGCCGCTTCCTCGGTCTCGAAGGGCTTTTCAGTGGTGCTCATCCGGACTCCTTTGTCCACCGCGTGACCGCGGATGCTTGCGGAGAACGCTAGGAGCGGATCCGTTGGCACAGAAGGCTTTGAACCGTATATCTGGGTATATCCAGCCGTCCGTCGAACAGCTCCACAGCCGGTGGCGCCGGGAGCTCAGCTGCCGATGCGGGCGATGCATGCCGTGAGCCGGTCGTGGTGTGCCTCGGCGACCGCCTTGAGGGTCTCGGCGTCGCGCGCGACGAACGCGTCGAGCATCTGCTGGTGGTCCTCGCGCATGCCGGCCCGGTCCTGCTCGGTCGTGCGCATCATGGTCTGGACGGGCTCGGTGAGGTTCCAGGCGATGTCGAGCATGTGCAGGAGCCGCGGCATGCGACAGGGCGCCAGCAGGGCCTCGTGGAAGTCGCGACTGGCCCGCTGGAAGGCGGCCGCGTCGTCGGCGGCGACGGCACGGTCGAGGGCCTCGTGGATGGCGGCGGCGCGCGCATGGTCGGCTGGGGCGGACTGGCGCACCGCCACCTCGAGCGCGGCCGCCTCGAGGGCGCCGCGCACGACGTAGAGCTCGTCGAGCTCGGTCTGCGACAGGGCGGTGACCGTGTAGCCGAGCCGGGGCTGGTGTTCGAGCAACCCTTCACCGAGCAGCGTCTTGAGTGCCTCACGCACGGGGATCAGGCTCACCCCGAAGAAGGCCGCCACGTCGTCGAGCGGGATCGGGCTGCCTGGTGGCACGGCACCCGAGGCGATCACCCGACGCAGCTCGGAGAGCACCTGCGGGCCGGAGACATAGGCGTCCTCACGGGTGAGCAGGCTGACGATGCCCGACTGCCGCCTGGGCTGTGTCATCGCCGCACTCCTCGACCCGTCACAGGACCATCATGCCCACCTAGACGAGCTGACGGCTGAGGACCGCGTGGCGGTTGACGTCCTTGTAGAGCAGGTAACGGAACCGACCGGGACCACCGGCGTAACAGGCTTGCGGACAGAACGCGCGCAGCCACATGAAGTCACCCTCCTGCACCTCGACCCAGTCGTTGTTGAGCAGGTAGACCGCCTTCCCCTCGAGGACGTAGAGGCCGTGCTCCATCACGTGGGTCTCGGGGAACGGGATCGCCCCGCCCGGCTCGAAGTTGACGATGTTGACGTGCATGTCGTGCCGCACGTCGCTCGGGTCGACGAACCGCTGGGTGGTCCAGACCCCGTCGGTGCCGGGCATCTCGCCACCCTCGACGTCGGCCTCGTTCGTCACGAAGGCCTCGGGCACGTCGATCCCGTCGACGACCTGGTAGGCCTTGCGGATCCAGTGGAACGTCGCCGTCGCGTCGCCGCGGTTGTGCAACGTCCACTCCTGGCCCGGTGGGAGGAACGCGTAGCCGCCCGCACCCAGCTCGTGCGTCTGATCCCCGAGGGTCAGGGTCAGCCCGCCCGCCACGACGAAGAGGACGCCCTCGGCGCCAGGGTCCGCCTCGGGCCGGTCGGAGCCGCCGCCGGGCGAGACCTCGACGATGTACTGCGAGAACGTCTCCGCGAAACCGGACAGCGGCCGGGCGATGACCCACAGCCGTGTGGCGTCCCAGAACGGCAGGTTGCTGGTGACGATGTCGGTCATCGTCCCCCGCGGCAGGACGGCATACGCCTCGGTGAACACCGCCCGGTCCGTGGTCAGCTGCGTCTGCGGCGGCAGGCCGCCGGCGGGGACGTAGTAAGGAGTGGTCGGGTAGCGGGGGGTGGTCATCGCTGTCCTCTCGTCAGGAGCCGACCGCGCGGGTCGGCCTCGATGTCGACCGGTATGCCGTGCAGCCAGGTCTGGCGCACCGCCCCGGTGAGCGTGCGGCCGGCATACGCCGACACGGGGTTCTTGTGTCGAAGGGAGGCGACGTCGACGGTGAACGACTCGTCGGGGGCGAAGACGACCAGGTCGGCCGTGGCGCCGACGGCGATCCGCCCGCGGTCGCCGAGCTCCACCTGGTCGGCCGGCCCCACTCCCATCCAGCGCACGACGTCGACGAGTGAGTGTCCTCGCTCGCGGGCCTCGGTCCAGACGGCGGGGAGGCCGAGCTGGAGGCCGGCGATCCCGCCCCACGCCTCGCCGAAGTCGCCGGAGTCGAACCGCTTGAGGTCCTCGGTGCACGGCGAGTGGTCCGACACGACGGTCCGGATCACGCCGCTCGCGAGCCCGGCCCAGAGCCGGTCGCGGTTGTCGTGCTCGCGGATCGGGGGGCAGCACTTGAACTGCGTTGCGCCGTCGGGGATCTCCTCGGCGTCGAGGGTGAGGTAGTGCGGGCAGGTCTCGACCGACAGTCGCAGGCCCTCGGCCTGGGCCCGGGCGATCAGCGGGATCGCGTCGGCGTCCGACAGGTGCAGGATGTGCGCCCGCCCGCCGGTCTCGCGGGTCGCGTCGATCACCTCGGCGATGGCCCGCTCTTCGGCCTCCTTGGGACGCGAACCCAGGAACCCGGCATACCCCTGGCCGTGCGGCTGGGGTGACGAATCGATGGTCTGCTCGTCCTCGGCGTGCACGATGACGAGCGCGTCGAACGTCGCAGTCTCCGCCAGGGCTTCGCGCAGCTCGGATGCCGACAGGTGGGGGAACTCGTCGACGCCCGAGTGCAGGAGGAAGCACTTGAAGCCGAAGACGCCGGCCTCGTGGAGCGGACGCAGGTCGGGCAGGTTGCCGGGCACGGCACCGCCCCAGAACCCCACGTCGACGTAGGCCTGGTCGCGCGCGACGGCCCGCTTCTCCTCGAGCGCGGCGACCGTGGTGGTCGGCGGGATCGAGTTGAGGGGCATGTCGATGATCGTCGTGACGCCACCGGCCGCCGCGGCGCGGGTGGCACTGGCGAAGCCCTCCCAGTCGGTGCGCCCGGGTTCGTTGACGTGGACGTGGGCGTCCACCAGGCCGGGGAGCAGCACCTCGTCGTCGGCCAGCTCGACCACGCGGGCGCCGGGCACCTCGCTGTCGTAGGGGTCGACCGCGACGATCCGTCCGTCCGCGACGGAGACCGCGACCGCGATCTCCGCGCCGTCGACGACGGCACGCCTCGCCCGCAGGACCACCTCTGCCGTCACACCAGACCTCTTCCCGGAGCCGTGCACCGAACCTGTCATGACCGTAATCCCTGCCTCAGCTCGCCGCTGCCGGCGCGGCGGAACGAGCATGGTCCATGACCCGGCTCCGCTGGGTGCCGAGCACCCCGCCATCCGCGCACACGACGTCGCCGTGGCGCAGGTAGGGGCGCGGCTCCGGCTGGCCCATGGCCACTCCCGCCGGGGTGCCGGTGATGACCAGGTCGCCCGGCTCGAGCGTCATGATCCCGCTGACGTAGCAGAGCAGCTCGGCGACGGAGAAGAGCATGTCGCCGGTCGAGCCGTCCTGCCGCAGCGTGTCGTTCACCGACATTCGCAGCCGGACGTCGGAGGGGTCACCGAGCTCGTCGGGGGTGACCAGCCACGGCCCGACGGGGCAGAAGGTGTCGGCCGACTTGCCCTTGGTCCAGGTGCCGCCGCGCTCGAGCTGGAGCGCCCGGTCGGAGACGTCGTGCGCCAACACGTAGCCGGCGACAGCCCGCAGGGCTCGGGCCTGGTCGCGCTCGTCCTTGAGCGGCGAGCCGAGGACGACCCCCAGCTCCACCTCGTAGTCGGTCGTGACCGACTGCGGCAGCATCCTGATGTCGTCGGTCGGCCCGCACACCGAGGTCGGCGCCTTGAGGAAGACGACCGGCTCGGTGGGCAGCGGCACGCGGGCCTCGGCGGCGTGGTCGCGGTAGTTGAGCCCGATGCCGACGACCTTGCCGGGACGGGTGAAGGGGGCACCGAAACGCAGGTCGCCACCACCCGGGAGGCGGTGCAGCGCAGTGGTTTCGACCGTGTCGAGCCTGCCGAGGAAGGTGGCGTCGACATCCTGCGTCACGGTCGACAGGTCGAGAAGCGCGCCGTCGTCGGCGACCACCACCGGGCGCTCGGCCCCGGGTGGACCGACCCTGGCGAACCTCACCGCGCACCGCCCAGGTGCTCGCGCGCGATGCGCGCACCGATCCGCTCCAGCAGTGGCCCGGGCGCGTCCAGCGCCTCCTGCCGAGTGGCGCCTTCGTCGACGAGCGCGTATGCCGCGTGCAGGCCTGCCGCTCCCAGCTCGGCAGGCGTGAGCGAGACCTGACCGGCCACCGCGACGGCGGGTACACCCTTGTCGCGGGCCAGCGCGGCCACGGCCGCAGGGGCCTTGCCGTGCAGGGTCTGGGCATCCAGGGAGCCCTCGCCGGTCACGACGAGGTCGGCTCCGGCGACGGCGTCCGGCAGGCCGGTCAGCTCGAACACGAGCTCGGCCCCCGGTCGGGTCGTCGCGCCGAGGACGGCCATCAGCCCGAAGCCGACCCCTCCTGCGGCTCCGGCCCCTGGCTCGTCCCGTCGGTCGGCGCCGGTGGTCCGCCCCACGAGGTCGGCCCAGCGGGTCATCGCGGAGTCCAGCAGCTCGACGTCTCCGGGACCGGCGCCCTTCTGCGGGCCGTAGACCGCTGCGGCCCCACGACCGCCGGTCAGGGGGTTGTCGACGTCGCAGGCCACGACCAGCTCGGCCCCGGCCAGGCCGGGGTGGAGTCCGCTCAGGTCGAGCCGGCTCGCCTCGAGCAGCGCAGCCCCGCCTCCTGCGACCTCACCGCCGGTCGCGGTGTGGATCGTGGCGCCCAGCGCCTGCAGCAGACCAGCCCCGCCGTCGGTGCACGCACTCCCGCCGATGGCGACGACGACCCGACGCGCGCCCGCGTCCAGGGCAGCGGCGATCAGCTCGCCGGTGCCCCTGCTCGTGGCCGTGAGCGGCGCGGTCCGGCGGCCCGGCAGCTGCGCCAGCCCCGAGACCTCGGCCAGCTCGACCACCGCCTCGCTGCCGCGGACCCCGTAGGCCGAGTCACACGGCATACCCGTCGGGCCGGTGGCCCGCACCGACACCCGGGTGAACCCGGCAGCAACGGCCGCGGCGAGGGTGCCGTCGCCCCCGTCGGCGACGGGGACGACGACCACCTCGACGTCGGGCCGGACCGAGCGCAGGCCGTTCGACAGGTGCCTCGCGACCTCGGCGGCCGTCAGGGTGCCCTTGAACTTGTCGGGGGCGAGCAGGACGCGGGGCATCGACAGCCCTAGTCCAGGTTGGCGAAGAGCGCGGTCGGGGCGTCGGCGCCGCCGGCGGCCAGCTCCTCGAACTCGGTGACGCCGTCGATGGACAGACCCATCGAGACGTTGGTGACGCGCTCGAGGATGACCTCGACGACGACCGGCACGCGGTATTCCTGCGCCATGGCCTTCGCCTTCTCCAGGGCGGAGTGGATCTCCTCGGGGTCGAAGACGCGGATCGCCTTGCAGCCCAGTCCTTCGACGACCTTGACGTGGTCGACGCCGTAGCCGGCGACCTCGGGGCTGTTGATGTTGTCGAACGACAGCTGGACGCAGTAGTCCATGTCGAAGCCGCGCTGGGACTGTCGGATCAGGCCGAGGTAGGCGTTGTTCACGAGGACGTGGATGTAGGGGATGTTGAACTGCGCCCCGACCGCCAGCTCCTCGATCATGAACTGGAAGTCGTAGTCGCCGGAGAGGGCGACGACGGTCTCGTCCGGGACCGCCGTGGCGACCCCCAGCGCGGCCGGGACCGTCCAGCCGAGCGGGCCCGCCTGCCCCGCGTTGATCCAGTGCCGGTCCTTGTAGACGTGCAGCAGCTGGGCCGCCTGGATCTGGGACAGGCCGATCGTCGAGACGTAACGGACGTCCTTGCCGAAGGCGCGGTTCATCTCCTGGTAGACCCGCTGCGGCTTGATCGGTGTGACGTCGAAGTTGGTCTTGCGCCACATGGTCGCCTTGCGGTCGCGGCAGGACTGCGCCCACGCGGTGCGGTCGGCCAGGCGACCGGCCTCGCGGCGCTCGCGCGCCACCTCGACGAAGAGCTGCAGCGCCGCCTTCGCATCGGAGACGATCCCGTAGTCGGGCGCGAAGACCCGCCCGATCTGGGTCGGCTCGATGTCGACGTGCACGAAGGTGCGGCCCTTCGTGTAGATCTCGACGTCACCGGTGTGGCGGTTGGCCCAGCGGTTGCCGATGCCCAGGACGAAGTCCGACTCGAGCATGGTGGCGTTGCCGTAGCGGTGGCTGGTCTGCAGACCGACCATGCCGGCGTTGAGCTCGTGGTCGTCGGGGATGGTGCCCCAGCCCATGAGGGTGGGGATGACGGGGACACCGGTCAGCTCGGCGAGCTCGACCAGCAGGTCGGCGGCGTCGGCGTTGATGATCCCGCCACCCGCGACGATCAGCGGTCGCTCGCTCGCCGCCAACAGGTCGAGAGCCTTCTCGACCTGGGGGCGGGTGGCGGCCGGCTTGTAGGTCGGCAGCGGCGCGTAGGTCTCGACGTCGAACTCGATCTCGGCCATCTGGACGTCGATGGGCAGGTCGATCAGCACCGGGCCAGGGCGTCCCGAACGCATCAGGTGGAATGCCTGCTGGAACGTGCCGGGGACCTGGGCCGGCTCGAGGACCGTGACGGCCATCTTGGTGAGCGGCTTGGCGATCGAGGCGATGTCGACGGCCTGGAAGTCCTCCTTGTGCAGCTTGGCGACCGGCGCCTGGCCGGTGATGCACAGGATCGGGATCGAGTCGGCGCTGGCCGAGTAGAGCCCGGTGATCATGTCGGTGCCGGCGGGACCGCTGGTGCCGACGCAGACCCCGATGTTGCCCGCCCTGGCCCGGGTGTAGCCCTCAGCCATGTGGGAGGCGCCCTCGACGTGGCGGGCGAGCGTGTGGTGCAGGCCGCCGTTGGTCTTCATCGCCTTGTAGAAGGGGTTGATCGCGGCTCCGGGCAGGCCGAAGACGTTCGTCACGCCTTCCTTCTTGAGGATCTCGACGGCCGCTTGGGCCGCAGTCATGCGTGCCATGGTGGTGCTCCTGGTTCTGGCCCCACTTTCCCCGGTTCGAGGTAATCCGCTGCCGGATCTGGGTAGCGGATTACCTCGAACGGGGAGAGCAGGTCGGGTGGGACGGGAGGTTCAGGGACGTTCGGGGAGGGTCAGGTGGTCTGCCCGGAGAGGCGCTGCACGCCACGCAGGAGGGCCGAGTGGTCGAGGCCGCCGTCGCCGTTCGCACGGGCCGAGGCCATCAGCTGGGCCACGAGCCCGCCGAGGGGTACGACCACCCCGGCCTCACGCGCGGCACTGGTCACGATCCCGAGGTCCTTGTGGTGCAGGTCGATCCGGAAGCCCGGCTCGAAGGACTTCTTCGCCATGTTGTCGCGCTTCTGGTCGAGCACCTTGGAGCCGGCCAGCCCGCCGCCGAGCACGTCGAGGGCAGGGCCGAGGTCGACGCCATAGGCCTCGAGGAAGACGACCGCCTCGGCCAGGGCCTGGATGTTGGCCGCCACGATGAGCTGGTTGGCGGCCTTGACCGTCTGCCCCGCTCCGTTGCCGCCCACGTGGACGATCGTCTTTCCGACCGCGTCGAAGAGCGGCTTGGCCTCGGCGAAGTCGTCGGCCGAGCCACCGACCATGATGGACAGGGCGGCGTTCCTGGCGCCCGCCTCACCGCCGGAGACCGGAGCGTCGAGGAGCCGGAACCCCTTGTCCTGAGCGGCCTTCGCGAGGTCGACGGTCACGTCGGGGCGGATGCTGGAGAAGTCGATCACCAGGGTGCCCTCCTTGGCGTTGGCGAAGACGCCGTCCTCACCCAGCAGGACGTCCTGCACGTCGGGGCTGTCGGGGACCATGACCGCGACCACCTGGGCGTCGCGGACGGCGTCGGCGACCGACGCCGCTGCGGTGCCACCGGCGTCCACGAGCGGCTGGGTCTTGTCGGGATGCAGGTTGTAGCCGATGACGTCGTGCCCGGCAGCCTGGAGGTGGACAGCCATGGGGCTGCCCATGATGCCGAGTCCGATGAAGGCGATGGTGGTCATGTCGTGCTCCTTGGTGGTCGTGCTGGTGTGACTGGGGTGGGTCAGGCGCCGCGGCGTTCGCGCGGCAGCCAGCCGAAGCTCTCGGGGGTGGTCGCGGTGGTGGGCTTGTACTCCAGACCCACCCACCCGGCATACCCGCGCTCGGCGAGCGCGCCGAGGTGGCGCTGCAGGTCGAGGCCTCCGGAGCCGGGCTCCCCGCGTCCGGGGGCGTCGGCGATCTGCACGTGTGCCGTGCGGTCGGCGAAGGCGGTGATGGCGGCGTCGAGGTCGTCGCCGTTGGCGGCCAGGTGGTAGAGGTCGAGGAGGAAGCCGACGTTGCTCGCGCCCGTCGCGCGCACGTCATCGACGACCGCGACGGCGTTGGCCGCGGTGCGCAGCGGGTAGGGCTTGGGACCGCTGACCGACTCGACGAGGACGGTCGCCCCGATGCGGTCTGCAGCCTTGGCGGCGAAGGCGATCGACTCGCGGCCGAGCTCGTCCTGCTCCTGCGCCGACGCGCCCTCGACGCGGTTGCCGAAGAGGGCGTTGAACGCCCCGACGCCGAGCCGCTCGCCGATGCCGACCGTGACGTCGACGTTGTCACGGAACTGCTGCACGCGGTCGGGGATGGAGAGGACTCCACAGTCAGGACCGGCCAGGTCGCCGGCGAAGAAGTTGAGGCCCACCAGCTGCACCCCCGCGTCCTCGATGGCGCCGACGAAGGCATCGACCTCGCGGTCACCGGGCGCCGGCTGGTCGGGCCAGGGCCACCAGAACTCGACGGCGTCGAAGCCTGCGGCCTTCGCGGCGGCGGGCCGCTCGAGGAGCGGCAGCTCGGTGAACAGGATCGAGCAGTTCACCTCGTAACGCAGTCCGTGGTCCGTCACGATATCTCCTTCATTTCCGTATTGTGGAATTGCTTTTCCGATTAGTGAGAGAGTAAGCGTCATTCCGCCCGAGCGTCAAGACCGCACGGGCGGTCGTCTCAGCGCGTGGCGGAGATATATCCGGAGGCGTCGCGGTGTCGCGCGAACCACCGCTCCCCCCATGAGACCGCCTGTGCCGCAAGCGATTGCTCGTCGGCCGTGACGGCGGTCGCCATGGTTACGACCCTCGGTAGGTGGAGTAGCCGAACGGGTTGAGCAGGACTGGCACGTGGTAGTGCTGGTCGGCGTCGGCGATGGTGAAGACCACCACCACCTCCGGGTAGAAGGCCTCGACGCCGCGCGCCGCGAAGTACCCACCCGAGGCGAACCGGAGCCGGTAGTCGCCGGCCTCCAGCCGCTCCGGCCCGATGGTGCCGATACGACCGTCCCCGTCGGTGATGCCGTCGCCGATCGCCTGGGCGTCAACGGTTTCCAGCACCACGGTGATGCCGGCGGCGGGCTTGCCGAGGCTGGTGTCGAGGACGTGCGTGCTGAGGGTTCCCATCAGAAGGCCACCTGTCGGAGTCGGAGCAGCGCGATCTCGCGCAGCTGGGTCACGGTCTCTTCACGCTCGGCGTCGTCGTCGTTGCCGAGCCGTCGGTCGAGCTCGGCGAGGATCTCGGCAGCGGATCGACCGGCGGCCCGGATGAGGAACACCCGGTCGAAGCGTGCCTCGTATGCCGCGTTGCCCGCTGCGAGCGCGCTGGCCACCACGGCATCGGCCGGGTCCACCCCGGCCTGCTCGCGCGCACTGGCGGCCACGTTGTGGTGCCGGCTCGCAGCCCGCTCACCGATCCGCGGGTGCCCGGCCAGCGCCGCCTCCAGCTCCTCGTCGTCGAGGTGCTGGGCGGCGGCGCCGGCGGTCGCTTCGAGCTCCGGCCACGCGGCATACGGTCGACCGTCGCGGACGGCGGCCACCCACCWGGGCACCGGGAGGCACGCGGTCAGCTGCTCCTCCAGCTCCGACGCAGGCAGCGTGTTGAGGCGCTCGAGGGTCATCAACCCTCCACGAAGCGGGTGCGGGCGGAGTGGATCGGATTGGCGTCGGCCACGAGGTCATCAAACCGGTAGCCGGCGATCTTGGCGATCTCCACGAGTGCCGAGGCGTGTTCCTGCGCCTGGGAGTTGTTGAGCCGCTCCCAGCCCGTGCGCACGACCTGGTCGAAGGAGTCGCGGTCGCGCACACACGTCACGAGGGGGAACCCGAACCGGTCGCGGTACTGGGAGGTGAGCTCGGCCAGCTCGCCGTGGCCCTTCTCGTCGAGCCGGGTGAGGCCGAGCGAGGACTGGTCACGGAGGGAGTCGGGCCCTTCGTCACCCTCGGCCACGCTGTCGGCGCCGAGGTCGGGGTAGGAGTCGATCAACTGGCGCTGCTCGTCCTCGTTGGCCGAGAAGAGCGCCTCCTGGAAGGCCCGCCGCAAGTCGCTGGTGTCGCTGAACGGCCGCGAGTCGAAGGCCCGCTCGACCACCCAGCGCGGCCCCTGGAAGAGGCTGCCGAACGTGTCGGCGAAGTCCTCGCGCGACATCTGGTTGACCTCGCTGAGGCGCACCAGGGAGCCCGGCGCGCCGGCCACGGCCGGACCACGGTTGGACCCGATGTGGTGGAAGAGGAAGTTCAGCACGATGGCGGTGATCGAGCCGAGGGTGATCCCCGAGCCGAGGATGATCTGAGCCCAGTCCGGGACCGCCTTGGCGACGTCGGGCTGCGCGGTGACGTACATCGCGAGGCCGACCGCGGTGGCGACGATGACGACGTTGCGGTGGTCGTGGAAGTCGACCCGCGACAGGGTCTGGAAGCCCACCACGGCCACGGTCGCGAACATCGCCAGTGCGGCCCCACCCAACACCGGGTGCGGGATGCCGGCCACGATGGCACCGGCCTTGGGGATCAGGCCGATGACGACCATGATCAGCCCGGCGGTTGCGACGACGTAGCGGCTCTTGACCCGGGTCAGTCGCACCAGGCCGACGTTCTCGGCGAAGCAGGTGTAGGGGAACGAGTTGAAGACCCCACCGATCGTGGTGGCCAGGCCGTCGGCGCGCAGGGCGCGGGCGATGTCGTCCTTGCCGATCCGCTTCTCGACGATCTCACCGGTCGCGAACACGTCGCCCGTGGTCTCGACGGCGGTGATGAGCATGACGACGATCATCGAGATGATCGCGGCCACCGAGAACCTGGGCCAGCCGAAGTGGAACGGCGTGGTGACCCCGATCCAGCCCGAGCCCGACACCGAGTCGAAGTGGGCGTCACCGAGGATCCAGGCGATGACGGTGCCGACCACCAGGCCGATGAGGACGGCCACGGTGGCCATGAAGCCCTTGAAGATCCGCTGGATCGCGACGATGAGGGCGAGGGTGCCCAGGGCGTAGGCGAGGTTGCGGCCGCTCGTGGGGTCGAGGGTCGGGCCGGCGCCACCGGCGGCGTCTGCAGCCGCGACCGGCAGGAGCGCCAGGCCGATGATCGTGATCACCGATCCGGTCACGACCGGCGGGAAGTAGCGGATCAGCTGGCTGAAGTAGGGGGCGACGAGGAAGGTGAACAGACCCGCCACGATCACCGCCCCGTAGATCACGAGCAGGCCGTCGGTGCCACCGCCCGCGGCCATGCCGATGGCGATCATCGGCGAGACGGCGGTGAACGTGACCCCTTGCAGGAGAGGCAGTTTCACACCGACCTTCCAGAACCCGATGGACTGGATGATCGACGCGATGCCGCACGTGAAGAGGTCGGCGTTGATGAGGTGGATGAGCTCCTGGGTCGACAGGCCGATGGCGCTGGCCAGGAGGATCGGCACGATGACCGCGCCGGCGTAGAACGCCAGCACGTGCTGGAAGCCGTAGATCGCGAGCTTCGGGATCGGCAGGACCTCGTCGACCGGGTGGCGGGAGGCGCGCTGGGACTGGGGTGTTGCGGTGGCTGCGCTCATGACAGGCACCTTTCGGGAGGCTCCGGGAGGAGGGGGTGCAGGAGGGCGTGCAGGAGGGGGTGCAGGAGGGCGTGCAGGAGGGGGTGCAGGAGAAAGGCGTGCGGGAGAACGGCGTGCTCGACGTCGTGACCGGCCGGTCGGGGTTCCCTGCGAGGAGCTGCGAAGCGACGCGGGCGGTGGTCAGATCGTGGTGCGGTGGTGCGGTGGTGCGGTGGTGCGGTGGTGCGTTGGTGCGTCAGCAGAATCCGGGCACGGTGAGCCAGGCGTCGCCGGCGTCCGAGCCGTTCTCACGCTGGACAGTGGCCTCGATCAGCCCGTAGGGACGGTCGGCGGCGATGAACACCTCGCCCGGGTTGTCCAGCCCGAACGGGGCCAGGTCGACCAGGAAGTGGTGCTTGTTGGGGGCGGAGAACTTGATCTCGGCGACCTCGGGGTGGGCGGACAGCACGGCCGAGCCCATCGCATAGAGGCTCTCCTGCAGCGCGCGGCTGTAGGTCGTCGCAAACGTCTCGAGGAGGAGCGACCGCACGTCGTCGAACGACTTGTTCCAGTCGACGCCCTCGGTGGACTCGTAGCGCCAGCGCGCCACGAGGGACGTCGCGAGGATCCGGTCGTCGGTCTCCTTCAGCGTCGTGTACTCGTCCCTGAGGTAGCCCTTGAACTCCGAGCCGGTCGACTTGAGGACGACGAGGTCCTTCACGCCGGACACGACCCAGGCGCGCGGCTCGTCGCCCCTGCGGTCGCGGGTCACGACCGTGGTGCGTACCTCGCCGCCGCGCTTCACGAACGCATGGTCATGGCCGGTGCCCCCGACCTCGATGCGGTCCCACGCGTACTCCTCGACCTCGATCCGGCTGGCGGTCGCGGCGGGGGTGACGTCGAGGAAGCGCTGTCCGAGGGTGAGGGCGTAGTCCTCCGGGGAGGTGACGCCGTGCTCCTTGGCGAACGCGAAGGCGGTGTTCTTCTGGGTGTCAGTGGGCAGGACGCTGGCCTGGTCACCGGTGGTGTGCGCCTCGGTGAAGTCGCCGCGCAGGGCGGTCGACACGTTGAGGTCGCGGATCTCGTGGCGGGCGGTGTCGCGGTAGACGCGGACGACGCGGTTCTCCGCCTTGCCGTACTGGTTGGGTCCGAGGACGAAGCTCATGGTGCTCCTTGCGGTGCCCGTCGACCCTGGGGTGGGTCGGCAGTGGGTGCGCGGTGGCTTCCAGGAGATCCGGAGGTCTTCCGAATGGTGGAAACCCGTTTACGAATGATGGAACAATAAACGCCGCGTTGTGACCGAGTCAACACTTTGTTGAAAATCAGGGTGGTGAAGTTCAGGGGCGTGCGACGAGCGGTCGCCCAGGTCCCAGCTCTCGGGCTCGCGGCCGCCCGGAGCCCGAGCTGGGCTCTCGCGGCACCAAAGACCACCGAGGTATGCCGCGTCAGCCGGTGGGCTCGGCCGCGGAGTCGCGGATTCGGTTGAGGTAGTTGTAGACGGTGAAGCGGGTCAGGCCCAGGGCCTCCGCGACCGTCTCCGCGCTGCGGCGCATCTCGAAGGCCCCGCGCTCCTCCAGCAGCCGCACCGCGTGCTGCTTCTCGGCGCGTGGCAGGGTCGCCAGCGAACCCCCGAGCTCGCGCTCCACGTCGGCGATGAGGCGCGACAGCCCGTCGGTGAAGTCCGTGGCACCAGCCGCAGGCGCACTGGCGGTGACCGCGTCCACGTCACCGAGGGTGAGGGTCACCCGGGTCGCGCCGTGGGACAGCGCCTCCTTGAGCGCCACGGCCACTGCGTCGACGACCACTTCGGCCTCGCCCTCGACCGACGTGCCGAGCGGTCCCAGGTCGGGTGACAACCCGGCATACCGGAGCGCGTCGGCGGACGCGGTGACGTGGGAGGGCAGCTGGTCGTCCTCGCCGTGGAACGGCTCGGTCGTGAACTCCACCCGCACGCGCATGCGGCCAACCTACCCGCGTCGCCCGCGGAGGTCAGCGAGGCGCAGTCAGCGAGGCGCAGTCAGCGCCGCCGCGGCGGACGGGGCGGTCAGGCGGACGGGGCGGTCAGGCGGGCGAGCGGTGGGCCAAGCGGTCGATGGCAGCACGGTCCAGACCGGTCAGGGCCTGCACCTCCTGCTCGTCGGTGGCGCCGCAGTCGAGCGCGCGGACGACGAAGTCGGACAGGGCACGGGCCGTGGCGGGCTCGTCCATGACCCCCGAATCCACTTGTCCCACATAGTTCTTCAGCCGTTGGCCGGCCACGGGCAGGCCTTCGCGGTAGAAGGCGTAGGTCGCGAGGAACCGGCTCGGCAGCTGGGCTGGATGCAGGTCCCAGCCCTGGTAGTAGCCGCGCTCGAGCGAGCGTCGCACGAGGCGTCCGTGCAGCCGCCAGGCCGCCACCACCTGGTCGTGGTCGCCGACCGGCAGCACGTTGGTGGAGCCGTCGGACAGGTGCACCCCGGTGCCGGCCGCGGCGACCTGCATGACCGCCTTGGCGTGGTCAGCGGCGGGGTGCTCCATCGACTGGTAGGCCGCGGCGATGCCGCAGGAGGCGGAGTAGTCGTAGGTGCCGTAGTGCAGGGAGGTGCAGCGGCCCGCCGAGGCGTGCACCATGCGGGCCACCAGCGCGGTGCCGTCGGGCCCCCCGATCGCCTGCGGGGTCTCGACCTGGATCTCGAACCGGATCGCCCCGGGCGACAGCCCGACGCCCTGCTCGACCTGCTCGCAGGCGACGACCATCGCCTCGACCTGGTCGACGGACGTGACCTTGGGGAAGGTCACCACGAACCCCTCCGGCAGCGCACCGTCGCGGGTCACGGCCTCGACGAACCGGGCGAACGTGCGCAGCCCCCGCCGCCGGGTCGGCGCCTCGAAGCTCTTGAAGCGGATGCCGTTGAAGGCAGTCGCGTTCCCGGTGTCGACGGCGTGCAGGAGAGCCGCGGCCGCGGCGTCCACGGCTGCATCCTCCTCGTCGTCGGACCGCGCGCCGTAGCCGTCCTCGAAGTCGATCCGCAGGTCCTCGACGGCTTCGCGGTCGAGCTTTGCGCGCACCCGCTCGAGCAGGTCCGCCGCGAGGCCATCGGGCAGCCCGAAGGCCTCCGCGACGCCCTCGGCGCCCCCACCGTGCTCGTCCAGGGCAGCGACCGCCTCCTTCTGCCACCGGCCCACCAGCTCGGCGTCGTAGCGGTCGGCCGGCACGTAGACGGTGTGGACGGGCTGGCGCACCGGCCGCTCGCCGGGGAACCGCGCGGTCAGCTCGGCATCCGCATCCCGCAGGCGCTCGTCGAGGGCGCTGCCCAGCGCGGCCAGGTCCACGGTCATCGGGTCGACGCCTCACTGCTGGCGGCGGAGCCGGTATGCCGGGCGGCCGGGTCGGCGTGCCGCCCTCCGGCTGCGTGTCGCACCGCAGCAGCCACGGCTGGTGCGACGTTGGCGTCGAAGACGCTCGGCACGATGTAGCTGGCATTGAGCTCGTCGGGGTGGACGCAGTCGGCGATGGCCGACGCTGCGGCGATCATCATCTCGTCGGTGATGTCCCGCGCGCCGGCGTCGAGCAGGCCCCGGAAGAACCCCGGGAAGGCCAGCACGTTGTTGATCTGGTTGGCGTAGTCGGACCGGCCCGTGGCGACCACGGCGGCGTGGTGGCTCGCCGCGACGGGGTCGACCTCGGGGTCGGGGTTGGCCATGGCGAAGACGATGGCCTTCTCGGCCATGCCCGCGATGTCGTCGCCATCGAGGAGGTTCGGTGCCGAGACGCCGATGAAGACGTCGGCCCCGCGCAGCACCTCCTTGAGCGTCCCCGTCGTGCGGGAAGGGTTGGTGTTGCGGGCGATCCAGCCCCGGAACTCGTCGGCGTGGTCCGCTTCCGGGTCCAGGGCACCGCGGCGGTCGCAGCCGATGATGTCGGTGGCCCCCTGGGCGTCGAGCAGCCGGATGATGGCGTGTCCGGCGGCACCCACCCCGGAGACCACGATCCGCACGTCCTCCAGCTTCTTGTCGACGACGCGCAGCGCGTTGCGCAGTGCCGCGAGGGTGACGATGGCGGTGCCGTGCTGGTCGTCGTGGAAGACGGGGATGTCGAGCTCATCACGCAGGCGCCGCTCGATCTCGAAGCAGCGGGGCGCGGAGATGTCCTCGAGGTTCACGCCACCGTAGACCGGGGCGAGCGCCTTGACGATCAGGATGATCTCCTCGACATCCTGGGTGTCGAGGCAGACCGGCCAGGCATCGACTCCGGCGAACTGCTTGAAGAGCGCAGCCTTGCCCTCCATCACCGGGAGGGCTGCGGCGGGGCCGATGTTGCCGAGGCCGAGGACCGCCGAGCCATCCGTCACGACGGCGACGGTGTTGCGCTTGATGGTGAGGCGGCGCGCGTCCTCGGGGTTCTCCGCGATGGCGAGGCAGACGCGAGCCACCCCGGGGGTGTAGGCGCGGGACAGGTCGTCGCGGTGCTTCAGCGGCACCTTGGGCACGACCTCGAGCTTGCCGCCGAGGTGCAGCAGGAAGGTGCGGTCGCTGACCTTGCGGACCGTGACCCCGGGGACTGCCGCGATCTCCGCGGTGATCCGGTCGGCGTGGTCGGCGTCGGAGGCGTTGCAGGTCACGTCCACGACCAGCTTGTCGCCGTGCGACTCCACGACGTCGAGGGCGGTGAGCGCCCCTCCCGCCGCAGCGACCGCGGCAGCGAGGACCCCAGTGGTGTCGATCGCGGCAGGCGCGTCGGCGCGCACGGTGATGGAGTATCCGGGGCTCGGTGCGGACATCACTCGACCTCAATCTTCCACGATACGGATTTCAAGTTCTGTGAAACGGAACTTTAGGACTGGTCGGCGTCAAGGACAAGTCTCGACCGGCTGACGGATACATTGCGTTCGTGACGACGACCGAGCTCGACGGTGGCACGGAGCGGGGGCCACTGCCACCGCGCGCGCTGATCGTCACCCTGCTCGGGCTCTACGTCCGCGAGTTCGGCGGCTGGATCAGCGTGAGCGCCCTGATCCGGCTGATGGCCGCGGCCGGGGTCGACGACCAGGCCGTGCGCTCGTCGCTGTCGAGGCTCAAGCGGCGCGGCATCGTCGATTCCGAGCGCCGCGGCGGCATGGCCGGCTACGCCCTGTCGGAGTACGCCCGCCACGTGCTCGAGGTCGGTGACCGCCGCATCTTCGCCCGCCCCGAGCCGCAGTCGCGCGACTGGGTCGTCGTCGTGTTCTCGGTGCCCGAGTCCGAGCGCCAGAAGCGGCACGCCCTGCGAGCCCGGCTGGCCTGGCTCGGCTTCGGCACGGTGTCCTCCGGCGTGTGGATCGCTCCCGGCCACCTCGCCGACGACGCGCGGGAGGTGCTCGTCGCCAACGGGCTCGACCTGTACGTCGACCTGTTCCGCGCCGAGTACGTCGCCTTCGGCGACCCCGCCGATAAGGTCGCCCAGTGGTGGGACCTCGATGCGTTGGGGCAGCTCTACACGGACTTCCTCGACGCCCACGAGCCGGCGCGCACGGAGTGGGCTGCGCACGACACGGTCGAGCCCGGGCCGCAGGCGTTCGCCGACTACATCCGGGCGCTCACCGCGTGGCGGCGGCTGCCCTACCTCGACCCCGGCCTGCCGGCCGACCTGCTCCCGGACTCGTGGTCCGGGACGAGGGCGGCCGAGACGTTCTTCGCCCTGCACCGGCTGCTCGCGGGCCCGGCCCACGACTTCGTCACCGCTGAGGCCGGAGCCGCTCGTCCGGGATGACTGCGACGCCGACGATCTCGATCAGGGCCTCGGGCTGCCAGAGGGCCGTCGTGCCGATGCCGGCCATCGCGGGGTAGACGGGGCCGGCCAGCTCGCGCCAGGCGCGGCCGATCTCGCGCCCGTGGGCCTGGTAGTCGGGGATGTCGGTGAGGTAGATCGTGATGCTCACGAGGTCCTCGGGGACGCCGCCGGCCTCGGCCAGGGTGGCGAGGACGTTGGAGAACGCCTGCCGGAACTGCTCGACGATGCCGCCCGGCACGATCTGCATCTGCGCGTCGAGGGCGGTCTGCCCGCCGAGGTAGAGCGTGTTGCCACTCAGCGTGCCGTGCGAGTAGCCGCTCGGCGCGGCCAGGGACGCGGGGTTGACGGGCACGGGGGTCAGCGGCTGGGACATCGAACCTCCAAGGTGTGGCCGGCGCGGATCGGGCTGGGCGTGCTTCGAGCCTAGCCCATCTATTGACGTTTGGCGACGATCGTGAAAATCTCGCTATATGCAGTTCGGCACCGTCGCCCACGAGGGGACCACGCACGCCGCGGCCCGCACCGCCGACGGCTGGCGGGCCCTCCCGGCCACCGACCTGTCCGCCCACCTCGCCGCGGGAGGCACCCTCGGCCCGGACACCCCGCTGGGCAAGCTGCTGTCCGGTGCCGAGCCGGTGGCCCCGCTCCCCCAGCCCGCCAAGGTGATCTGCTGCGGGCTCAACTACCGCGAGCACATCCTCGAGACCGGACGCGACCTGCCGAGCCACCCCACGCTGTTCGTCAAGTACGCCGACAGCCTCGTCGGGCCGGTCGACGACGTCTGCCTCCCCGCCGGCACCGACGTCGACTGGGAGGCCGAGCTGGCCGTCGTGGTCGGGGCGACGATCCGTGACGCCGACCGCACGACGGCCGCAGCCGCCATCGCCGGCTACACCGTGGCCAACGACGTGTCCGTGCGCGACTGGCAGTACCGCACGTTGCAGTGGTTCCAGGGCAAGGCCTGGGACGACTCGACCCCGACCGGCCCCGTGGTCGTCACCCCCGACGCGGTCGACCCCACGCAGGGCCTGACCATCACCTGCCGCGTCAACGGCGAGCAGGTGCAGCGCGACAGCACCGCCACCCTGGTCTTCGACTCCGCCGACCTCCTGGCCTACATCTCGACCTTCACGGTCCTGCGCCCCGGCGACCTGGTCCTCACGGGCACGCCCGGTGGTGTGGGCGTCGCCCGCGACCCGAAGCGGTTTCTCGCCGACGGCGACGTCCTCGAGACCGAGATCGAGGGGATCGGCCTGCTACGCAACACGATCCGCCTGACCAAACCCCGCCTGACCGCCACCTGACCGCACCTGCCCGACCGCACCTGCCCGACCGCACCTGCCCGCGACCGACGAAGGAGAGCCACCCGTGGAACCTGACTTCAGCAAGTACCAGCTCGAGGGTGACAACTCGATGTACGCCGACGCCAGCGGCCTCGTCGTCCCGGTCGTCACCCGGGGTGGGCTCGAGGTCGGCGACACCGGCCAGTCGGAGGGCGCCAGCCGGATCTCGGGCGTGAGCATCCAGCACACCCCGGCGACGCGGTTGTGGTTCGGCAAGGTCAGCAACGAGGCCGGCTACCGTTCGGCACCGCACCACCACGGCGAGGCCGAGACCGGCGGCTACGTCCTCTCGGGTCGGGCCCGCATCTACTTCGGCGAGCGGTTCGAGGACTACCTCGACCTGACCGAGGGCGACTGGGTCTTCGTGCCGCCGTTCATGCCGCACGTCGAGTGCAACCTCGACCGCAACAACCCGCTCACCTGGATGACGACCCGCACGCCGGAGAACATCGTCGTCAACCTCCCCCAAGTCTCTGACGACGAGCTGCGCCACTGGGCGGACCGCCCGTGACGAGCACCCCGGGCGAGACGCAGGCGCCGACCTCGGAGATCGTCACCAGAGCGCTGGAGCTCAACACCGTTGCGGCGCAGCACTTCGACGTCGCGTTCACCGCGACGACGCAACCCTGTCCGTGGCCCAAGGCCTATGGCGGCGACATGGTCGCGCAGGCCGCCGCGGCAGCGATGCTCACGGTCACCGACGGCAAGACCATGCACTCGATGCACAGCTACTTCATGCGCCCCGTCGACATCGGCGCGCCGGTCACCTACGAGGTCGAGGTGCTGCGCGACGGCCGCAGCTACGCCACCCGCCAGGTTCGCGCCTTCCAGAACGGCAAGGCCGCGTACACCTGTCTCGCCAGCTTCGCCGCCGGCGAGCCCGGGGGACGGTATGCCGCGTCGGCGCCTGCCGACGTCGCCGCACCGGACGCGCTGCCCAGCTCCGCGGCATACCTGCTCGACCGGGAGCCGGGCGGCAACTCGACGATGACAGCGGAGTCGAAGGAGTACTGGTCCGGCGGGCGCAGCTTCGACATGCGGCACCTGCCCGGCCCGGTCTACCTCGAGGTCGACGGCGGCCGCACGCCTCAGCAGGCCTTGTGGGTCAAGCCATTTGACGCGCTACGGCCGGTCGAGGGGCTCACCGACGCCCAGCGCGACCTCGCCGTCCTGGCGTACGTCTGCGACTACACGATCCTCGAGCCGGTGTTGCGCGTCCTCGACCTGCCCTGGGCCCAGCCCGGGCTCGTCACCGCGAGCCTCGACCACGCCATGTGGTTCCACCGCGAGCCGGCACCCGGGGCCCTCGACGGCTGGTTGCTCTACGCACAGGAGGCCGTGGCCGCCGACTCCGGTCGCGGTGTCGGCCTCGGCCGCTTCTTCACCCCCGACGGCGAGCACCTCGCGACCGTCGTCCAGGAAGGCATGATCCGCGCCACCACCGGAGGTCAGTGATGTCGAGCTCGCCCGCCGCGCTCTCCCCGAGCGGCTACACCGACACGTTCGCGCGTGACCACCTGCCACCGGCAGGCGACTGGCCGACGTTGGAGTTCACGACCCCCGAGCTGCAGTACCCACCGCGGCTCAACGCGGCGGTCGAGCTGCTCGATGCGACCATCGCGCGGCACGGTGCCGACCGGCCCGCCCTGCGCACCCCGGACGGCACGGTCTGGACCTACGGCGACCTGCTGCTCCGGGTCAACCAGATTGCCGCCGTCCTGACCGAGGACCTCGGCCTCGTCCCGGGCAACCGCGTGCTGCTCCGCTCGCCCAACAACCCGTGGACCGTGGCCGCCTGGCTCGGCATCCTGAAGGCCGGCGGTGTCGTCGTCACCACCATGTCGGCCCTGCGCGCCCGCGAGCTCGGCCCCATCGTCGTGAAGACGAAACCGTCGATCGCCCTCGTCGACCTCCGCTCGGTCGTCGACGCCATCGAGGTCCGCGACACCGTGGCGCCCGACCTCGTCGTCGTGCCGTATGGCGACGGAGGGCCGAACGACCTGCTGGCCGCTCGCTGCGCCACGAAGTCCGGCGACGCTGCCACACTCAACTACGCCGCCGTCGACACCGCCGCCGACGACGTCGCCCTGTTCGGTCCAACTTCGGGCAGCACCGGCGTCCCCAAGATCACGACGCACTTCCACCGCGACATCCTGTCGATCGACAACACCTTCGGCCGCCACACGCTGCGGCTCACCGAGGACGACGTCGTGGCCTGCACCGCTCCGTTCGCCTTCACGTTCGGGCTGGGCATGCTCGTGGTCTTCACCCTCCGCGCCGGCGCCTGCGCGCTGGTGACCGAGCAGGCCACGCCGGCCCAGCTCGCCGAGGTCGTGGAGGAGCACGGGGTGACGGTCCTCGCGACGGCCCCGACGGCCTACAAGCAGATCATCAAGGCCGGCCACCTCCCCAGGCTCAAGGGACTCCGCATCGCCGTCAGCGCCGGCGAGCACATCCCGCAGGAGGTGTGGGAGACCATCCGCTCCGAGCTCGGGCTGGCCATCGTCGACGGCATCGGCGCCACCGAGATGCTGCACATCTTCATCTCGGCCGCGGGCGAGGACATCCGCCCGGGGAGCACCGGCAAACCCGTTCCCGGCTACCGCGCCGCGATCCTCGGCCCCGACGACCAGCCGGTGGCCCCCGGCACGGAGGGCCGGCTCGCGGTGATCGGGCCGGTCGGGTGCCGCTACCTCGACGACGACCGGCAGCACGCCTACGTCGTCGACGGCTGGAACGTCACCGGCGACACCTTCGTGCAGGACGAGGACGGCTACTTCTTCTACCGGGCCCGCACCGACAGCATGATCGTGTCGTCCGGCTACAACATCGGGGCCCCGGAGGTGGAGGCCGCCATCGACGGCCACCCCGACGTGGTCGAGGCCGGCGTCGTGGGTGAGCCCGATCCCGAGCGCGGTTCCATCGTCAGCGCGTTCGTCGTGCTGCGCGAGGGCGTGGTCGGCGACGCCGCCAAGGCCCGCGAGATCCAGGACCACGTGAAGGCGACGCTGGCGCCCTACAAGTACCCCCGGCGGGTCCGCTTCGTCGACCAGCTGCCACGCAACACCAGCGGCAAGCTCCAGCACTTCAAGCTCCGCGACCTGACCCAGCCCCACCCCGCAGAGGAGTCGACCCCATGAGGATCGCGATCGTGGGCGGAGGCCCCGGCGGCCTCTACCTCGCCGCCCTGATGAAGCAGCTCGACGCGAGCCACGAGGTGACCGTCTGGGAGCGCAACGCCCCGGACGACACGTTCGGCTTCGGGGTGGTCTTCTCCGACGAGACCCTCGGCGGCATCGAGAGCGCCGACACCACCATCTACCGGGCGATGGAGAGCCAGTTCGCCCGCTGGACCGACATCGACGTGGCGATCGACGGCCGGTCGTCGACGATCGGTGGCCAGGGCTTCGCGGCGATGAGTCGCAAGGAGCTGCTGCGCATCCTGCAGGCTCGGGTCGCCGAGCTCGGGGTGCAGGTCCACTACCGGACGGTGGCGCCCGGCGCTGACGAGCTGCGCGCGTCGCACGACCTCGTGGTCGCCGCCGACGGCCTCAACTCCCAGGTGCGGGGGCAGTACGCCGACGCGTTCGGGCCGAGCCTCGACCCGCGCCACAACAAGTACATCTGGTTCGGCACCGACCTGATCTTCGAGGCCTTTCAGTTCATCGTGCGCAACACCGAGTTCGGGACCATGCAGATCCACGGCTACCCCTACTCCGACAAGGGATCCACCTTCATCGTGGAGATGCACGAGGACGTCTGGCGGCGGGCCGGCTTCGACCGCACCGAGGACGAGGTGTTCCCTCCCGGGGTGTCGGACGAGTATGCCGTCGAGCGGGTCGCGGAGATCTTCGCGGACGACCTCGGTGGGCACCGGATCCTCACCAACAACTCCAAGTGGCTGAGCTTCACGACGGTGCGCAATGCCAGCTGGCACCACGACAACGTCGTCCTCATCGGCGACGCTGCCCACACCGCGCACTTCTCCATCGGGTCGGGCACCAAGCTGGCGATGGAGGACGCGCTGGCCCTGGCCGCCTGCCTGCACGAGCACCAGTCCGTGCCGAAAGCCCTTGCTGCATATCAGGAAGAGCGCAAGCCGGTCGTCGAGTCGACCCAGCGCGCGGCCCAGGCCAGCCTCGAGTGGTTCGAGAACATCGGCATGTACGCCGACCAGGACCCCGACGAGTTCGTCTTCAACCTGCTCACCCGCTCACGCCGGATCACCTTCGAGAACCTCAAGCACCGTGACACCGAGTTCGCCGCCCGCATCCAGGGCGCGTTCGCGCGCGGTGCCGGTGCGGCCGGTGCGGCCGGTGCGGAAGGCTCGGGCGCGAGCGCCGCAGCCGTCGAGCCCGACGAGCTGGCCCCGGCGATGTTCCAGCCGGTGCGGATCGGTCCCCTGGAGCTGAAGAACCGCGTCGTCCTCTCCCCGATGGACATGTACTCCGCCGTCGACGGGCTGCCGGGTGAGTTCCACCTCGTGCACCTGGGGTCCAAGGCCCTCGGCGGGGCCGGCCTGGTGATGTCGGAGATGACCTGCGTGTCACCCGAGGGCCGGATCACCCTCGGGTGCCCGGGGCTGTGGACCGACGAGCAGCGCGACGCCTGGGCGCGGGTCGTGACGTTCGTGCACGAGCGCAGCACCGCGAGGATCGGGCTCCAGCTGGGGCACTCCGGCCGGAAGGGCTCGACCAAGCTGATGTGGGAGGGCATGGACGAGCCGCTGCCCGAAGGCAACTGGGAGGTCGTCGGACCGTCGGCCCTCCCTTACGGCGAGGACTGCCACCTGCCCCGGGAGATGACCCGCGCCGACATGGACCAGGTCGTCGCCGACTTCCGCGCCGCGGCCCGACGTGGTGTCGAGGCGGGGTTCGACCTCGTCGAGGTGCACGCCGCGCACGGCTACCTGCTGTCCTCCTTCCTGTCGCCGATCTCCAACGTCCGCACTGATGAGTACGGCGGCTCCCTGGAGAACCGGCTCCGCTTCCCCCTCGAGGTGTTCGACGCCGTGACTGACACGGTCCCCGACCACGTGCCCGTCACCGTGCGCATCTCGGCGACCGACTGGATGCCGGACGGCAACACCGAGCACGACGGTGTCGAGATCGCGCGGGCCTTCATCGCCCATGGCGCCGCGGCCATCGACGTCTCGACCGGACAGGTCACCAAGGAGGAGAAGCCGGCCTTCGGGCGGTCCTACCAGACCCCGTTCGCCGACCGGATCCGTCACGAGGTCGCCCGCCCCGCCGGGGTGGCGGTCATCGCGGTCGGCGCGATCTCCTCGCACGACGACGTCAACTCGATCCTGCTCGCAGGGCGGGCCGACCTGTGCGCCCTCGGCCGGACCCACCTCTACGACCCGATGTGGACCCTGCACGCCGCCGCCGAGCAGGACTACTCCGGACCGGCGGCGCAATGGCCGGACCCCTGGAAGGCCGGCCGGCGCCGACCCCCCACGTCGCGCACCGACAAGATCCCGCCGCGGCTGGCACTGCTGCGCGAGGGCACCGAGGACGAGGTGCACCTGCGCTGGCGTCCCGGCGCGGCCGAGGCCGCGGCGCCGACCCCCGCCCCCGTGTCCGCGTGACCCCGTCACGCGGGGCCGACGGGACCGACGGGAACGACGGGAACGACCGGGGCGCACCCACCGTCCTCGCGACCCAGACGCTGCGGTCGCGGATCGAGTGGGTGGACACCGACGCCGCCGGGATCTACCACAACAGCACCGTGATCCGGCTGGTCGAGGCCGCCGAGGCCGCGCTCGCCCGGGCACACGGCATGGACGGCTACTTCCCCGTCGCCCCGCGCGTTCGCTACGAGGCCGACTTCGAGGCGCCGCTCTACTTCGGCCAGGAGGTGACGACGACGGTCTCGGTGGTCGAGCTCGGCACCTCGTCGATGACCTTCGGGTTCGAGGTCTGGGGCGAGGAGTTCGAGCACGCCCCGCGGGTCCGGGCCGCGCGCGGTCGCTATGTCACCGTGCACCTCGACCGCAGCGGTCCGGGTCGGGCCACCAGCGCGCCGTGGCCCGCCGAGTGGGTCGAGCGCCTCACCGCCGGCTGACACAGCGCTAGCCGAGACCGCTGACCGGGCGCACCCCGACGGCATCCCGGTCCCGGCCTAGGCTTCCGCCATGGCTGCCCCACGCGTGTCCGTCATCATCGCCAGCACCCGTCCGCACCGGATCGGCCACCGGGTGGCGCAGTGGGTGCTCGACGCGGTGCCTGCCGACCTCGAGGTCAGGGTCCACGACCTGCGCGAGCGCGGACTGCCCTTCCTCGACGAGCCCGGCCAGCCCGCGGACGGCCACTACGCCCACGAGCACACCCGCCAGTGGTCCGCGGCCATGCTGGCGACCGACGCGCTGGTGCTGGTCATGCCCGAGTACAACCGCGGCTACAACGCGGCCCTCAAGAACGCCATCGACTACCTCTACGCCGAGTGGGAGGGACTGCCCGTCGGGTGCGTCGGCTACGGCTGGCACGGGGCGAGCTACGCCAAGTCGGCGCTGCGCCAGACCCTCGAGCGGGTCAAGATGACGGTGGTCGACGGTCCCGGGCTGGCCTTCAACAAGACCCTCACCCTCGACGGCGTGGTGAGTGCGAGCCAGGCCGACGACCAGGCCCTCGCCGCGATGTTCGAGGAGCTCCGCGCCAAGGCGCGCACCACAGCCCCCACCGTCGCCCACGACTAGGATGGACCGCAGGTGAGCCGGGAAGTCTGGTCGGCGGCGTCCGCGGACGTCTGTGCCCGCTGCCGACCCCCGAGGAACCCATGAGCCTCAACCCCTTGCGGCCCCGCCTCTTCGCCCGCACCACGTGGCAGGAGGCGCAGCACGTCGCCGGGGCACTGCGCACCGAGACGGTCGGGGGCGCCTTGCTGCTCGTGGCGGCCGTCGCCGCCCTGGCCTGGGCGAACTCACCGTGGCACGCGGCATACGCGGGCTTGCGCGACACCACGCTCGGCCCCCTTGCGCTGCACCTCGACCTGACCCTCGGGCAGTGGGCGGCCGACGGCCTGCTGGCCCTCTTCTTCTTCGTTGCCGGTCTCGAGCTCAAGCGCGAGTTCCTGGTCGGCGAGCTGCGCACCCCGGCCAAGGCCGCTCTTCCCGTGGCCGCCGCCCTGTGCGGCGTCGCCCTCCCTGCCCTCGGGTATGCCGTGACGGTCACCTTCCTGGGCGCGGAGGGTGATGCGTTGCGCGGGTGGGCGATCCCGACGGCGACCGACATCGCCTTCGCGCTGGCCGTGCTGGCGGTGATCGGCACCCACCTGCCGTCGGCGCTGCGCAGCTTCCTGTTGACGCTGGCGGTCGTCGACGACCTGGTCGCGATCACGATCATCGCGGTCTTCTACACGCAGAGCCTCGACCTCCCCCTGTTCGTGCTCGCGCTGGTGCCGCTCGCGCTGTTCGCGGCGCTGGTGCAGCGGCGGGTGGCGCACTGGTGGCTGCTGCTGCCCCTCGCCGCCGTCACGTGGGGGCTGGTGCACGCGTCGGGCATCCACGCCACGGTGGCCGGCGTGCTGTTGGGGCTGGTCGTGCCGGTGAAGCCGCGGCCACGGGCGTCCCGGGTGTCACGGGTGCCCGCCGTGAGCCCACTGGCCGCCGACGTCGATGTGGCGCAACGGTTCGAGCACCGGCTGCGACCGCTGTCAGCCGGGGTGGCGGTGCCGGTGTTCGCGTTCTTCGCGGCGGGGGTGCGAGTGGTGGGCGGCGGGTTCGGCGACAGCGTGGCCGACGAGGCCGCGCTCGCTGTGGTCCTGGCCCTGGTGCTCGGCAAGCTGGTCGGGGTGTTCGGCGGCACCTGGGTCTTCGCGCGGTTCACCCGGGCCGAGCTCGACGAGGACCTCGCGTGGTGGGACGTCGTGGGCCTGTCGTTGCTGGCCGGCATCGGGTTCACGGTCTCGCTCCTCGTGGGGGAGCTCGCCTTCGGCGCCGGCAGCCCGCGCGACGAGCACGTCAAGCTGGCCGTCCTGGTCGGCTCGCTTGCCTCCGCGGTCCTGGCCACCGTGGTGCTGCGCGCCCGCAACCGGGTCTATCGGAGGCTCTGGGAGCTGGAGTCGCGCGACGACGACGGCAACGGCATCCCCGATTGCTTCGAGACGTCCGTCGCGGCACCGGGTGCGGCACCGGCTGCCCTGCCTGGTGCAGCGCTCTCCGCGGCCCCCGACGCAGCATCCGACGAGGTCACGGGTGTGGACGACCAACGACGCCGTTAGGGTTGGGAAGCCGGCAGACCGGACACGAGGAAGCGAAGGTGAGGCGCATGGCTCCCAACCAGCTGAACAGCGACGGCACCGAACGGACCATCGGACAGCTCGTGGCCGATGCCACCCACGACGTCTCGACCATCGTCCGTAGCGAGATCGCCCTGGCCAAGGCCGAGATCGCCGCCGACGCCAAGCGGGCCGGGGCAGGAGCCGGGATGTTCGCGGCGGCCGCCTTCGTCGCCTTGCTCGGGCTGATCTTCCTGTTCCACACCATCGTCGCCGTGATCGACATCTGGCTCCCCGAGTGGGCGGGCTACCTGATCACCACCGGGCTGCTGTTCCTCGTCGCCGCGATCCTTGCTCTCGTCGGACGGAACAGCATGAAGAAGATCAAGGGCAAGCCGGAGCGCACCATCAAGAACGCGCAGGACACCGTCACCGCCGTCAAGTCAGCGTCCTGACCCGGACCGGGCCCTCACCAGGACCCGTGCCCTCACCCGGCCAGCGCGACCCGGGACCCATCCACCGACACCCAGCCGAACGGCATACCCAGCCATGAGTCTCGACGCCTCGATGGCCCTCATCGAGGGCCCGTGGGAGCACCGCTTCGTCGCCGCCAACGGCGCGCGCTTCCACGTCGCCGAGCAGGGTGAGGGCCCGATCGTCTTGCTCCTGCACGGTTTCCCGCAGTTCTGGTGGGCCTGGCGGCACCAGATGGCAGCCTTGGCTGAGGCGGGCTACCGCGCGTGCGCGATGGACCTGCGCGGGTACGGCGCGTCCGACAAGCCGCCGCGCGGGTACGACACCCGCACCTCGGCGACCGACGTCGCGTCCGTGCTGCGTTCGCTCGGGGGATCGCGCGCGGCGGTCGTCGGCCACGGCTGGGGTGGCTGGATCGCGTGGAGCATGCCGACGCTGCAGCCCACCGTGACCCGGGCCATCGCCTCGCTGTCGATGCCCCACCCGCTGGTGTTCCGGAAGGCGTCGTTCGCGAACCCGCGTCAGCTCAAGGCCAACGCCTACCTCGGCGGGCTGCAACGACCGTTCGTCCCGGAGCGGCAGATGACCGTGCACGGCGGGTACGTCCAGCGGCTGCTGCGGGAGTGGGCCTCACCCGAGGGGATCTGGCCCTCGCCCGAGGAGGCCCGGATCTACTCCGACGCCATGGCGCTGCCGTTCGTGGCGCACTCGGCGGCGGAGTACTACCGCTGGGTGGTGCGCAGCCAGGTGCGGCCCGACGGCTGGAAGTTCGCCGCCCGGATGAAGACGCCGATCAGCCTGCCGGTGCTGCAGCTGCACGGTGAGCACGACGGGGCGGTCCTGGCCGACACGGCCGGAGGCTCGGCGGCCTATGTGACCGGCCGCTTCGACCGACACCTCGTGCCGAACGCGGGCCACTTCCTGCCCGAAGAGGCGCCCGATGTGGTCAACCAGCACCTGCTCGACTGGCTCGCCACCCTCCGCTGACCCTCCGCCGGCCCTCCCCTCCCGCGACCTCTGGCCACTGATACCGCATCAGCAACAGGTTTCCGCCCCCGCGTGCCACACCGCTGGCCCGAAGTCGGGACGGGAGAGGGGTATGCCGCGTGGGTCAGCCGGCGACGCAGGCGCCGGTGTCGACCGGGGTCGAGGCGCTGGACGCGGCGTCGAGGACGGGCTTGGCCTCGTCCATCGTGAGCGCGTACCCGGTGCTGGGGTCGTCGAGCGACTTGGCGAAGACGACCCCGACCACGCGGCCGTCGGTCGACAGCAGCGGGCCACCGGAGTTGCCGGGACGCACCTGCGCGTAGAGCGAGTAGACCTCGCGACTGGTGCCGGGCTGCCCGTAGATGTCCGAGCCCCGGGCGTTGACGACCTCACGGACCCGGGCGGCGTCGAGCCGGTAGGGACCGTCGAGCGGGAAGCCCGCGACGACCCCGCTGTCGCCCCGGGCCAGATCGGGCCCCTGGCTCAGCGGGTCGGCAGGCAGACCGGGCACCGCGAGGACAGCCAGGTCGCGCTTGGCGTCGAAGATGACCACGCGGCCGACGTAGGACCGTCCGGTGCCGTGGATGCGCAGGGTGGCGGTGTCCATGCCGGCGACGACGTGGGCGTTGGTCACCACGCGCTCGCGGGCGACGACCCAGCCACTGCCTTCCTGTCCACGGTTGCAGGCATCGGCGACCCCGGTGATCTTGATGACCGAGGCCGCGGCCTGCCGCACCCCGGCGGTCTGGGCGACGGAGGGGTCCGGAGGAGCGACCGGCGCGATCCGCTCGCTCTCGAGACCGTCGAACACGCGCGGGAAGCCCTCGCGGTCGAGCACCTCGCGGAACGACGCGAAGAGCCGCGACGTGCCCGGGGGCACCACCCTGTCGATGGCGCGCAGCACGCGCGACTCACCGATGGCCTTGGCGATCGGGGCCGGCGCGCCGCCACGCAGGGCGCCGGCCATGAACCAGACGAGCACGGCCGCGGACAGGACGACGGCGACGGCCCCCAGGCTGGCGTCGAACCACTGGGCCGGCTTGATCTTCAGCTTGGACCGCAACGACCCACCGATCGCCACAGCGATCGCCTGCCCACTGGACGCCAGGATGAAGACCCCGGCGATCAGCACGACCGAACGCAGCAGGGGAGAGGACTCCAGCTCGGTCCAGTGCTCGATCCCCAACGGGATCAGCCACATCGCGAGCGCACCCCCGGTGAGGAACCCGGCGAGCGACAACACGCTGACCACCAGACCCTGCCGGAACCCGGTGAAGGCGTAGCTGATGAAAAGCAGGATCAGCAGGTAGTCGAGGACGGTCAGTCCGAGGAACATCAGGCTCGGCCTTCCGTCGCGGTCCGGGTCAGCGCGTCCTGCGAACCCCCTGGCCGGTAGCGGGCAGGAAGCGGACGCTCGAGGCTACGGTCCCACGGAACGGTCAAACCACCGAAATCGAGCACAGCGGACAGCAGTCCCGCCGTGAACCCCCACACGAACAGCCCGTCGAACTCGAACCCCGGCCCGCGGTAGCCGCTCGGGTGGGACACCGTGAAGCGGGCGGCCGGGTCGAGCAGGTCGGCCAGCGGTGCCCGGACGGCCCGATGCACCTCGGTCGGATCGACCGTGTCGAGCGGGCTCGGCTCGCGCCACCACCCGAGCACCGGCGTGACGACGAACTGGCGCGGGCTCAGGTAGATGTCGGGCAGCTCGGCCACGACGTCGATGGTGTCGGGGTCGATCCCGACCTCCTCCTGCGTCTCGCGCAGGGCAGCGGCAGCGTCGGAGGCGTCGGACGGCTCGCGCTTGCCGCCGGGGAAGGAGATGTCGCCCGGCTGGGTGCGCAGGGTGTGGGCGCGCTCGGTGAGCACCACGTCCTCGCCCCCACCCTCGGACGGGCCGAACAGGATCATCACGCTGGAGCGCCGACCGCCCTCCGGGGGTGGGGCGAACGTCTCGAAGTAGCCCCGGTCGGCCGCGGCGATCGCGTCGCGGGCGCGGTCGACCCAGGCGGGACGAGCGACGGTCACGGCGCGGCGGTCCCGGTCACGTCGGTCCCCGACGCCGCGGCATACGGGTTGGTCGCCCCGGGGGCGAGCTCGAACTTGAGCAGCTTCTCGGCCTTGACCGGGTCGGTCTCGCCCACGCCGTAGGAGGGGCACAACCGGGCGACGGGGCACGCGCCGCAGGCGGGCTTCTTGGCGTGGCAGGTGCGACGGCCGTGGAAGATCAGGACGTGCGACAGCATCGTCCACTCCTTGCGCGGGATCAGCGCCCCGACGGCGTGCTCGACCTTGACCGGGTCGTCCTCGGCGGTCCAGCCGAACCGGCGGACCAGCCGGCCGAAGTGGGTGTCGACGGTGATGCCGGGGATGTCGAAGGCGTTGCCGAGCACGACGTTCGCGGTCTTGCGGCCGACGCCGGGGAGGGTCACGAGGTCCTTCATCCGCGGCGGCACCTCACCGTGGAAACGCTCGACCAGGTCGGCGCCGAGCTTCATGACCGAGTTGGTCTTGGCCCGGAAGAAGCCGGTCGGCTTCAGCAGCGTCTCCAGCTCCTCGCGGTCGGCTCCGGCGAGGGCCGCGGCGTCGGGGTAGCGCGCGAACAGCTGCGGCGTCACCTTGTTGACCATCACGTCGGTGGTCTGGGCGGACAGCACGGTCGCCACCAGGAGCTGCAACGGGGTGTCGAAGTCGAGCTCGCAGTGGGCGTAGGGGTAGTGCTCGTGGAGCATCCGGTACATCCGCCGGGCACGTCGGGTCAGGGCGACGGGGGACTCGTCGCCGGCAGCGCGCGCGGGAGCTCCAGACACCAGCACAGACTACGGGGCGGGGCAGACATCCGACGTGGCACACTGTCGCCCGTGGATCACGACGTGGTGAAGAAGGCCCCGCTGTTCGCAGCGCTGGACGACGAGGCGTCGACGACGCTGATGGCCTCGATGACGCAGACCCGCCTCGAGCGCGGCGACGTGCTGTTCACGGAGGGTGACCAGGGCGACCGGCTCTACGTCATCCGCGAGGGCAAGGTGAAGCTCGGGCGCCGCAGCGCCGACGGCCGCGAGAACCTCGTCGCCATCCTCGGCCCCGGTGAGATGTTCGGCGAGCTGAGCCTCTTCGACCCCGGCCCGCGCACCATGACGGCGACCGCCGTGGCCGAGACCCAGCTGCTCGGCATCGGCAACGACGACCTCAACGGCCTGCTCGAGGGCCGTCCCAGCGTCGCCAAGGTCCTGCTCGCCGCGCTGGCCAAGCGCCTGCGGCGCACCAACGAGAACCTCGCCGACCTCGTCTTCACCGACGTCCCGGGCCGGGTCGCGAAGGCGCTGCTCGACCTGTCCGCCCGGTTCGGCCGGCCCGTCGAGGAGGGCATCCTCGTCGCCCACGACCTCACCCAGGAGGAGCTCGCCCAGCTGGTGGGCGCCTCCCGCGAGACGGTCAACAAGGCGCTCGCCGACTTCGCCAGCCGTGGCTGGCTGCGACTCGAGGCGCGCGCGGTGCTGCTCCTCGACGTCGAGCGACTCAAGCGCCGCGCCCGCTGACCTTCCTGAGGTAGTCCAGCTGGGCCGCCACGCTCTGGGCCGCCGCCGGCCAGACCTCGCGGGGCACGTCGGCATACACCCTCTCGACCACGGCCTGCACCGGGTCGGGTGACGTGGCCGCCCCGTCCGCGAGTGCCTGCCGCACCTGCTCGAGCCGTTCGGCGCGGTGGGTGCGGTAGAACGCGACCATCGCCGACGCGTCCGGCACGACCGGCCCGTGCCCGGGCAGGATCGCGGTCACCTCCCCGTCGCCGGTGAGCTGGGCGATCCGCTCCAACGACGCGAGGTATGCCGCGAGCTCACCGTCGGGGTGCGCGACCACCGTGGTGCCGCGGCCCAGGACCGTGTCGCCGGTGAGGAGGGCGTGGTCGGCGGCGAGCGCGAACGACAGGGAGTCAGCGGTGTGGCCGGGGGTGGCGACCACCCGCAGGTCGAGGCCACCGGTCGTGACGACGTCGCCGTCGGCCAGGTCGTCGTGGCCGCGACCGACGGCCCGGGTCGGGGCGCCGGTCAGCTCGGCGAACCGGCTCGCGCCCTCGGCGTGGTCGGCGTGGCCGTGGGTCAGGATGGTCTGCGCGACGCGGGCGCCCCGAGCGGTGACCGCGTCGACGACGGCGCGGAGGTGGCCTTCGTGGAGGGGGCCCGGGTCGATGACGACCGCGTCGGTCGAGCCGGGCTCGAGCAGCACCCAGGTGTTCGTGCCGTCGAGGGTCATCGGGCTCGGGTTGGGGCACAGGACGCAGCGGGCCCGCTCGGTGACCTGCCCGCCGTGCCAGTCGCCGAACGCCGCCGAGGGTTCGGGCGCCTGCGCGGGAGTCATCCCCACCCACCCCTCGAGGAACCTTTGCTAGCAGACGTTCCTCGTTCGCGGACAGGTTGCAAGCTGTCCGTCAGCGAGTTTCCTTTGCTAGCAAAGGTTGCTTCAGTCATCGCGGGAGGTCTGCCCGCATCACCAGGCCGTCGCCGGTGTCGACCAGCTCGGGCTGCACCGGCGCGATGACCGGCGACTCGGCGATGAACGCCGCCGCCGACGTCGCCGCGGCCACCTCCTCGACCGCCACGATGGTGGGCGGCAGCATCAGCGCCCGTCCATCGCGCCAGGCCTCCAGCAGGTCGGCCGGTCGCACCCAGTCGGCCACGTCGGCCTCGGTGGTGTCGTCGTCGGCCCGCTGCCCCTGCGGCACGGCGGCGCTGAAGAACCGGGTGTCGTAGCGACGCGACTCGAACTCGGGGGTGATCCAGTGGGCGCGGTAGCCGAGCAGGTCGGAGCGCAGCACCAGCCCGTGCTCCTGCAACACCTCGCAGAGCGACGCCTCGCGGTCGAGGAGGCGACGCCGTTGCTCGTGCCAGTGCTCGCCGCTGACGTCGGAGATCACCTCGTCGGGTGACGGTCCGGCGAGCAGCACGCCGGACTCCTCGAACACCTCACGCACGGCCGCAGCGACCAGCACGCGGGCGGTCGGCTCGTCGACCTCGAGCCGGTCGGCCCACTCCGCCGGGCTCGGGCCGGCCCACGGCAGCGCCGCATCGGCGTCGCGCGGGTCGACCCCGCCGCCGGGGAAGACCATCATCCGCGGCGCGAACTCCATCGTCGCGACCCGTCGCAGCATGAAGACCTCGACGCCCGCGCCACCGTCACGGACGAACATCACCGTGGCGGCGCGCTTGGGCGTCACCGGTCCCGACGGGTCGGGCGCACTCAGCCAGGAGTCCGCCCTGGCCCGCAGCGACGGCGAGTCGGCGATCGGGAACTCGCGCCTGACCACCGGGACCACCCCGGGACTACTCGTCGGCGAGGGCGACGACGATCTCGACCTCGACGGGGGCGTCCAGCGGCAGCACGGCGACCCCGACGGCCGACCGGGCGTGGATGCCGGCGTCGCCGAAGGCCTTGCCCATCAGCTCGCTGGCGCCGTTGATGACGCCGGGCTGACCGGTGAAGGCCGGGTCGGACGCGACGAACCCGACGAGCTTGACCACCTGGGTCACCTTGTCGAGGTCGCCGACGATGCTCTTGACCGCGGCGATCGCGTTGAGCGCGCAGATCTCGGCGAGCTTCTTCGCGTCCTCCGGCGGCACGAGCCCGTGGCCCTCGCCGACCTTGCCGGTCTGCACGATCGCCCCGGACACCATGGGGAGCTGGCCCGACGTGTAGATCCGGCGCCCGTCCTGGATGGCCGGGACGTAGGCGGCCACCGGCTTGGCGACCTCGGGCACGGTCAGGCCGAGCTCGGCCAGACGGTCCTCAACTGCGCTCATCAGGCTTTCTCCCGCTTCAGGTAGGCGACCAGACCGTTGCCGTCAGGACCGGTGAGGACCTGGACGAGCTCCCAGCCGTCCTCGCCCCACTGGTCGAGGATCTGCTTGGTCGCGTGGACGATGAGTGGCACCGTCGCGTACTCCCACTTGTTCATGAGGGGCAGGGTGTCAGGGGCTCGAGGTTCATGCCCTGCAGCCTAGCCACCACTGGCAGGATGGCCGCATGGCCCGTGACCCGATCGAGGTGCTCGACGAGCGGGCCGGCCCGCCGACCCGCACGACGACCTACGGCGACGACCCCGCCCAGGTCTACGACGTGCGTCTGCCCGAGCGCGTCACGCGAAGCCTCACGGTCGTCGTGGTCCACGGCGGTTTCTGGCGGCCGGAGTACGACCGCGCCCACGCCGGCCGCCAGGCGCAGGCCTTCGCCGACGCCGGCTACCCGACGGCCGTCCTCGAGTACCGCCGCCCCGGCATGCCCGGTGGCGGGTGGCCGGGCACCCCTGACGACGTCGCGCACGGCATCACCGCGGTCCGCCGCGACCCCGATCTCGACCAGCCCTGGGTCCTGGTCGGTCACTCCGCCGGCGGCCAGCTGGTGACCTGGGCCGCGGCGCAGTCGTGGGCGCACGGCATACGTGGCGTCGTGAGCCTCGCCGGAGTCGTCGACCTCGGTCACGGCGTGGCGAACGGCGTGGGCGGCGACGCGATCACGACGTTCCTCGGCGGCCGGCCGGCCGACGTCCCGGAGGCGTATGCCGCGGCCGACCCCGCGGGGCTCCCACCCGCCATACCCACGTTGTTGCTGCATGCGCGCGACGACGACGTGGTGCCGTTCGAGCTGAGCGAGCGGTATGCCGCGGCCCACCACGCGCCGAACGTGCGCCTCACGCCCGTGGAGGGCGGCCACTACGGGCTCATCGACCCCGAGCACCCGGCGTTCGCCCGGGTCCTCGAGGCCGTGGACCTGCTGGCCTCCTAGGCTGAGGTCATGCCCGAGGCCCCCGACCTGTCGAAGGTCCGCCTGCACGTCGTGACCGGCAAGGGTGGCACGGGCAAGACGACGGTGGCCGCGGCCCTGGCCCTCGCCCTGACCCGACAGGGCAAGCGGGTGCTGCTCGCGGAGGTCGAGGACCGGCAGGGGATCTCGCAGACGTTCGACGTGCCACCGCTGGGTCACACCGAGACCCGGATCCTGCAGGACCGCAGCGGCGGCCAGCTGTGGGCGATCTCGGTCGATGCCAAGGACTCCCTGCGCGAGTACCTCCAGAAGTTCTACAAGGTCGGCAAGGCGATGACCGTGCTCGATCGCTTCGGCGCGGTCGACTTCGCGACGACGATCGCGCCCGGCGTGCGCGACGTGCTGCTGATCGGCAAGATCTACGAGGCGGCTGGACGACGGTCCGGCAAGGGCCCGGCCGCCCCGACCTACGACGCCGTGGTGCTCGACGCCCCACCCACCGGCCGGGTCGTGCGGTTCCTCAACGTCAACGCCGAGGTCGCCGACGTCGCCAAGGTGGGCCCGATCCGCTCGCAGGCCGACTCGATCACGCGGATGCTGCGCAGCCACACCACTGCGGTGCACGTGGTGACCCTGCTCGAGGAGATGCCCGTCCAGGAGACCGTCGACGCGCTGGCCGAGCTGCGCCGCACCGACCTCCCCCTCGGCGCGATCGTCGTGAACCAGCTGCGCGACCCCCTGCTGACCGACAAGGCGCTGTCGGCGGTGCGGCGCTCCCGCAACGCGAGGCTGGCCAACGGCGTCGCGGCCGACCTCACCACCGTCGGGGTCAAGGTCACCGACGGCATGGTCGCCGGGCTGCTGGCCGACGCCGGCCACCACGCCGACCGGATCGCCCTCGAGCGCGAGCAGGACGCCATCCTCGCGCAGGAGGGTCGGCTGACCGTGCGGCTGCCACTGCTCGCCGAGGGCACCGAGGGCGGCGGCATCACGGTCCTGGCCCAGGCCGTCACCGAGCAGGGGATGGTCTGATGCCGCCCCGCACCCGCTCGTCCAGGCCCAAGGCCTCCGCGAAGTCCGATGCTCGCCCCGCCACCGCGCGGCTCGACCTCGCCGCGCTGCTCACCGACCCCGAGACGCGGATCGTCGTCTGTTGCGGTGCTGGTGGCGTGGGCAAGACGACCACCGCCGCCGCGATGGGGCTGTGGGCGGCCGAGCACGGGCGTCGGGTCGTCGTCCTCACCATCGACCCGGCCCGTCGGCTGGCCCAGTCGCTGGGGCTCACCGAGCTCGACAACACCCCGCGACCGGTGGCGGGGGTGGGCGGCTCGGGTGACTCGGGCGGCCCCGGCGACCCGGGCGGCACCGGCGACCCGGGCGGCACCGGGGACCCGGGGGGCTCGCTCGACGCCATGATGCTCGACATGAAGCGCACCTTCGACGAGGTGGTCGAGCAGCACGCCACCCCCGAGAAGGCCGCCCAGATCCTCGCGAACCCGTTCTACCAAGCGGTCTCGAGCTCCTTCGCGGGCACGCAGGAGTACATGGCGATGGAGAAGCTCGGCCAGCTCCGCGCCGAGGCCGGGCGGGCCGGCCGCTGGGACCTCATCGTCGTCGACACTCCCCCGTCGCGGTCCGCGCTCGACTTCCTCGACGCCCCCAAGCGGCTCGGCTCGTTCCTCGACGGGCGGTTCATCCGGCTGCTCTCCGCACCGGCCAAGGCCGGCGGTCGGGCCGGCTTCAAGGTGTTCAGCGTCGGGGTCAACGTCGTCACCAGCACCCTGTCGAGGGTGCTCGGCGGGCAGCTGCTCCAGGACGTCCAGACCTTCGTGGCCGCCCTCGACACCATGTTCGGCGGCTTCCGCGAGCGCGCCGACCAGACCTACGCGCTGCTCAAGGCCCCCGAGACCGCGTTCGTCGTGGTCGCCGCGCCCGAGCGCGACGCGCTGCGCGAGGCCTCGTTCTTCGCCGGTCGCCTCGACGAGGAGGGTATGCCGCTCGCCGGGCTCGTCGTGAACCGGATCCAGCGCGTGGCCGCACCGTCCCTGACGGCCTCCCGAGCCCTGGCCGCGGCCGACCAGCTGGCCGACGCGGAGACCCGGTCGACCACGGCCGCCACCACCGAAGGGCTGCTGCGCCTGCATGCGTCGTTGGCGGAGACGGCAGACCGGCAGGAGCGGCTGGCGGCGCGGTTCACGGCCGGACACCCCGGCATACCCGTGGTGGAGGTGCCGGCCTCGGCCCAGGACATCCACGACCTCGACGGCCTCCGCGAGGTGGCCGCCGCCCTCACCGCCACCACCCCCACCTGAACCCCACCCGCCCCACCTTTATCGGGTCTAGGGGGAAGGTTGACCTTCACCCCGGAATCGTTCCGGGGTGAAGGTCAACCTTCTCGGGTGAGGCCTCCCGATCCCCCGGCTGGAGACCCACGACGCAGTCCCTGACCCGCGGGGGATGGGTCAGGGACTGCGTCGGGGGGTCCGCGGGAGCCGCGGCGTTCTCAGGTGAAGGAGGTCAGGCGCTCTCGGCCTCGGCCGGGGTCTGGTTGCGGGCCTGCGCGAACAGGGCGGCCCAGGAGGTGATGTTGGGGCGACGCTTGAGCAGGGCCCGACGCTCGCGCTCGGTCATCCCACCCCACACGCCGAACTCGGTGCGGTTGTCGAGGGCGTCGGCCAGGCACTCGGCGATGACGGGGCACCGCTGGCAGACGACCTTGGCGGTCTGCTGGGCCGCGCCCTGGACGAAGAGGGCGTCAGGGTCTGACTTGGAGCAGGAACCCAACGGGGCCCAGTCATCCATCCACACGGTCCCCGCAGGCCCGCTGTTCGGCCGCTCCGGTGCGATAGTCATTCTCAGTGCCTCCAGATACTCCTGCTTCAGACGCTTCACCGTGCGTCTTATGTCCGTATCGACGTGTGGAAACGATAGGAACTGAAGGCACTCCGACGACATGGCCCATTCGTGTAGTTCTGGCATGACCAAAGGGACTAGTCATTCCGAGCCATCTCGTCTCGCTCCAACGGGCGGTGCGAAAACTAGGCCGTAACCGGGCGCAAACACCCCATTCCGCATCCGTAGTCGCGGGAAACGGGCTGCTCAAGGTTCGGCAGTTACCCTGTCGGCATGCAAGGACGCGCCACCAACCTGGGAAATGTCGTCAGCCTGCTCGGAGCCTTCGTCGCCACGGCGATGGTCATGGGCCTGCTGACGGCCGGTCTGCTGATCCCCGCGGTGGGCGCCACGGGCAGCGCAGCGACCTCCGGCGTGAAGATGTTCGACGACCTGCCGGGTGAGTTCACGGCCACCCAGCTGTCGCAGCAGTCGACGATCAAGGACGCGCGGGGCGGGATCCTGGCGACTCCGCAGCAGGAGAACCGCATCATCGTCAACCTCAAGCAGGTCGCGCCGATCATGCAGAAGGCGCAGATCGCGATCGAGGACAGCCGGTTCTACGAGCACGGCGGTGTCGACCCCCGCGGCATCCTGCGCGCGGTGGCGTCGAACGCCCAGGGCGGCGACGTCCAGGGCGCGTCCACGCTGACCCAGCAGTACGTCAAGCTGACGCTGCAGGAGAACGCACTGCGCAACAACGACGAGGAGGCCGCGCAGGCGGCCGTGCGCAAGAGCGCTGCACGCAAGATCCAGGAGATCAAGTACGCGGTCACCCTCGAGAAGGAGATGACCAAGGACCAGATCCTGCAGGGCTACCTCAACCTCGCCTACTACGGCGACCTCGCGTACGGCGTCGAGGCGGCCGCGCAGCACTACTTCAGCGTCAGCGCGTCGAAGCTGAACATCCCGCAGGCGGCCCTGCTCGCCGGCCTCGTGCAGAACCCGGGCCGGACCGACCCGCGCAACTACCCCGAGAAGGCCCAGGCCCGTCGCGACGTGGTCCTCGACCGGATGTACGCCCTCGGGATCATCTCGGCCAAGCAGCTCAAGGCGTCGAAGGCCATCCCGGTCAAGAAGATGCTCAAGCTGAAGAACCCGCTGAGCAACTGCGCCGCGTCGTCCGAGCCGTACTTCTGCAACTACGTCATGGAGTACCTCAAGGACATGGACAACCATGCTCTCGACGTGCTCGGCAAGACCCGCCCGGAGCGGATCAAGAACATCACCGGCGGCGGCCTGACCATCCAGACGACGCTCGACCCGCAGGTGCAGGAGCAGTCGCTCAAGGACCTGACCAAGCGGGTGCCGTTCGCCAACACCGCGATGGGGAAGGACCCGAAGGACAAGACCAAGGCGGGCTACTCCAGGATGGTCGGCAGCGCCGGCACGATCATCGAGCCCAGCACCGGCCGCGTGCTCGCCATGGTGCAGAACACCAAGTACCCGACGACGAAGGCCCAGCAGAACGCCTACGGCTACACCGAGGTGAACTGGAACGTCGACGAGAAGTACAACGGCACGGCGGGCTTCCAGTTCGGCTCGACCGCCAAGATGTTCGCGATCGTGCGCGCGCTCGAGACCGGCACCCCCGTGAACGGCACGGTGCCGTCGAAGTTCGCCAGCACCACGAAGGGCGCGGTCTACACCCCGCAGGAGATCGGCTCCTGCGCCCCGGGCGGGCCCTACACGATCCACAACGACTACGCGATCGGCGGGAAGCCGCTGCCGCTGAAGAAGGCGACTGCCGACTCCATCAACACCGCCTTCGCGTCGCTGACCTTCAAGCTGGGCACCAGGAACGTGCTCAACACGATGACGAAGATGCACCTGCACACCGGCTCGGGGACCAACCTCCCGTGCTACGCCAGCACCGTCCTCGGCACCGGTGACGTCACCCCGATGACGCTGGCCAGCTCCTACGCGATCCTCGCCAACAACGGCAAGTACTGCCCCCCGAACCCGATCCTGTCGATCACCACCGCCGACCGGAAGCCGCTCAAGATCGGTGCCACCACCTGCAAGCAGGTCATCGACCCCGACGTCGCCAAGGGCGCGACCGAGCTGCTCACGGGCGTCATCAAGGAAGGCACCGGCAGCCGGGCCAAGCTCGGCTCCCGCCCGGCAGCGGGCAAGACGGGCACCACCGACAAGCATGTCGAGTCCTGGTTCGTCGGCTACACCGCGCAGCGGGCCGCGGCTGTGTGGGTCGGCACGCCGTACTCCCAGCGTGGGATGAACGGCATCCAGCTCGGGGGCAGCTACTACAGGGGCGTCTTCGGTGGTGACATCGCCGCACCGATCTGGAAGAACCTGATCGAGAACGCGTCGAACGGCCTGCCCGAGCGGCAGTTCGACGACCCGAGCAACAAGATCGTCAACGGCGACCGCATCTCGGTGCCCTTCGTCGGCGGCATGTCCGTCGCAGAGGCCACCGCCAGGCTCAAGGAGGCCGGCTTCCTCGTGCAGGTCGCCGGACAGGCCAACAGCGGCTACCCGCAAGGCATCGTGGTCTACACCAACCCGAGCGGCTCGGCGCTGCGTGGGTCGACGATCGGCCTCTACACCTCGAGCGGCTTCAACCCGCCGCCCAAGCCCGATCCGACCAAGACGCCTGACCCCAAGCCGACCAAGACCAAGGGTCCGCCACCACCTCGGTGACAGTCGAAGGGCCCCTCACCATCGGTGGGGGCCCTTCGACTGTCAGGTATGCCGCGGAGCCGGCCGCGTGGGCAGCTCACCCCACTGCAGCTCAGCTCACCCACGGCAGGCTCAGCCCTTGGTCAGGGCCGCCTTCACGGCGGCAGCCACGCGTCCGCCGTCGGCGCGGCCGGCCACGACGCCCTGGGCGACCTTCATGACCTGGCCGAGCTGCGGCATACCGGTCGCCCCGGTCTGCTCGATCGCGGCGGCGACGATGGTCGTGAGCTCGTCGTCGGAGAGCTGGGCGGGCAGGTAGGCCTCGAGGACCGCCAGCTCGGCTTCCTCCTTGGCGGCGAGCTCGGGACGCCCTGCGCCGGCGTAGGCGGTCGCGGCCTCCTTGCGCTTCTTGGCCTCCTTCGCCAGCACCTTGAGCACCTCGTCGTCGCTGAGCTCCCGCGCTTGCGTGCCCGACACCTCTTCGTTGGTGATGGAGGTGAGCGCCAGGCGCAGCGTGCCGGACCGCACCGCATCACGCTGACGGATGGCGTCGGTGAGGTCGCTCTGGACGGTGGCCTTGAGGCTCTGCTGGGTCATGGCCCCAGTCTCGCAGGCGGGTGGTGGTCCGACCCACCGAGATCCGGTTTGCAAGGATGGCGGGGATGAACACTCCCCTGGGCGCCGCGTTGGGCACGGTCGCCGGTGTCGCCGCGCTGGGCGTGGCGGGCGTCGGCTACGCCAGCGTGGTCGAGCGCAACTGGTTCGCGCTGCGCCGGTTCACCGTGCCGGTGCTGGCTCCCGGGTCGCCGCCCCTGCGGGTCCTGCAGGTCTCCGACCTCCACCTCGTGCCCCGCCAACGGCGCCGCATCGAGTGGGTGCGTGGGCTCGCCGCGCTGTCGCCCGACCTGGTCGTCAACTCCGGCGACAACCTCGCGGCCCTCGATGCGGTGCCGGGAGCGCTCGAGGCGATGGAGCCGTTGTTCGCCTTTCCCGGCGTGTTCGTCATGGGCTCCAACGACTACTACGCGCCGGTGCCGAAGAACCCTGCGCGCTACCTGACCCGGCGCCACGCCCATGCCCCGCCCGGGCGGGTGCGGCTGCCGATCGAGGACCTGCGGGCCGGCCTGCGCGACGGTGGCTGGGTCGACCTCGACAACGCGCGCACCACCCTGTCGGTCGGCGGGGCCGAGGTGGAGCTCGTCGGCACCGACGACGCCCACATCCGGAAGGACGAGTATGCCGCCGTGGCCGGCCCGGCCTCGACATCCGCCGCCGTGACGATCGGCGTCACGCACGCCCCCTACCAGCGCGTGCTCGACCCGATGGCCGCCGACGGCGCCCGGCTCCTGATCGCCGGTCACACGCACGGCGGCCAGCTCGCCCTTCCCTACTACGGCGCGCTGGTCACCAACTGCGACCTGCCGACCAACCGGGCGAAGGGGGTCTCGCGCTGGTGGCCGGGGGCGGGGTCGGCCCCGTCGTCCGACGCCCCCGCGGACGCCGCGTGGCTGCACGTGTCGGCCGGGCTGGGCACGTCCCCCTACGCGCCCGTGCGGTTCTGCTGCCGCCCAGAGGCCACCCTGCTCACCCTGGTGCCGCGCTCCTGAGCCCAGGCCTGCGTGCGTGGGCCGCGCAGGCGGCATACCGATTGGGAGTGGCCGGGTCGGGTGGGCTATCCTTCACTGTCGCTGCTCCCGTCGAACTGGCGTGGGTGGCGATTGCCACGGGGTGTGGCGCAGCTTGGTAGCGCGCTTCGTTCGGGACGAAGAGGCCGCAGGTTCAAATCCTGTCACCCCGACCAGACACAGGGCCGGACCGGCGTCAGCCGGACCGGCCTTCGTCGCGTTCGGGGCCGCCCTAGAGGGCCCCGCCCCTCCGATGCCAGTCACTGCCGGGGTTGCGTCGGATGTCACGGTGCAGGCGCAGGTCGTCGCGCAGCTGTGGCGGGACCGGCAGCCGGCGTGCGATCAGCTCATCGGAGTAGACCTGCATGACGCGCAGCAGCTCCTGACGGGCCGACAACAAGCTGGCCTGGACCACTGGCGACATTCGCTGTGCGGCCACCTCCTCGCGTGCCACGCGGACGTCGTCCGCCATCTCGGCCAAGGAACGTCGCGGTGCCGGGACGGCAGTGGCGGTGTCGATCTTCATGGCGGGACGACCTCAACTCGGCGCGGACCCAGCGGATCCCAACGCGGCATGCCTGACACTACGCCGAATGTTCCCTCATCGGGGGATGCACCGAAGGCCCTCAGCCACAGCAGTGCCCCCGCGTCGAGACGCAGGGGCACTGCCTTTCGGTCGACGCCGCCAGCTCCCCTGTGGTGCCAGACGACGACCGGACGGCTTGGTCTCCCCGAGCCACGCTGCTGGACCCGGACCTGCGCCATCGAAAGTGGCGATTGCGGGTCCGGGCAGGCGCCAGGAGTGATGTTAGCCGCCGCAGCCCTCGAGCGCCACGAGCGGGTTCGGCTTCTCGCGGGGCATGAGCCTGACCCCAGCCAGTGATGCCGCCCGTCGAGCCGAGGCATCCGCCTCGCACGGACAGTCGGCCCGTCAGCGGACGATCTTGAAGTTGAACGACGACGTGCCCAGGGCGCCCATCAGCCGCAGCCACACGGGGAGCAGCATCTCCGGGCCACGCGCGGTGGTGATGTCGCCGAGGTCGATGACGTCCGTGTGACCGAAGCTCTGGAGCAGCTCGGTGACCGTCGCCTTGGCCGCCTCGTCGTTGCCCGAGACAAAGACCGACGAGTCCGCGCCGAGGTCCGCGGGGTTGACCATGAGCGAGGCGGTCAGCGTGTTCAGGGTCTTGACCACGCGGGCCTCGGGGAACGTGCGCTGGATCTGCTCGGCGAGCGAGTCGGTGTCCTTGACGAAGAGGGTGGGAGGGAACCCGGCTGAGAAGTCGAGCGGGTTGGAGATGTCGATGACCACCTTGCCGGCCAGGTTGTCGGCGCCGGCGGACTCCAGGGCCGGTAGGGCCCCGGGGCCACTCGTCGCGTTGACGACCAGCTCTGAGGCTGCGGCGGCCTCGGCGAAGGTGGCCAGGCTCGCGGCGGGATGGGCGTCGAGCCAGCTGCCGAAGGACTCGCTGCGGCTGCGGGTGGTGTCGGGGTCGCGGGTGCCGACGACGACGTCGTGGTCGAGCTCGAGGAGGCGGCCGGCGAGGGCCTGCCCCACGCTGCCGGTGCCGAGGACTGCGATCTTCATGGTGACTCCTGGGTGCAAGGCTGCGCGCGAGGTGGACGGGTGCGTCCATCTCGTCGCGCAACGCACCTCCGCGACGTTCTATGCCCGGGCGCGTCGGTCCGCTTCCGCGCAGCCTGCCCTGCCCGCGGCATACCGGCATCGGGGTGGGACGCCAGCCCTCGGTGCACTGTGGGGCTGACCCGGCCGACCTGCGTCACGGTTGGTCGGCCGGGTCAGGACTGGAGGGCAGCCTCGGTGGCTGCCACGGCACCGCGCTCGTGCAGGTCGGTGAGGGCGCGGGTGTAGGCCTCGGTGAAGCGCGGGTTGTCGGCGAGGTCGCCGAAGAGGTCCGGGTCGCGCAGGAACGCGCACGGGTCCTCGTGCTGGCGCGCGGCTCGGGCGACCACGGCGTCCTTGCGGCGATCGACGACCTCGATCGGGTTGCCCTGCTCGTCCGTGCCCTCGGCGTAGCGGGCCCAGGACGCCACGATCAGCGCGGAGACGTCGACCGCGCCACCGTTGCCGAGGTTGTGGCGGATGACCGGCACCAGCCACTTGGGGATGCGGTCGCTGGACTCGGCACACAGCCGGGTGAGCGGGTCACGGATCTCGGGGTTGGCGAACCGCTCGAGCAGCTGGCGCCGGTACTCCGCGAGGTCGACGCCCGGCACCGGCTGGAGGGTCGGGCTGGCCTCCTGTTCCATGAACGTCGCGAGCATGCGGACGAAGAGCGGGTCCTGACAGACTTCGTGGGCATACCGGTACCCGGCCAGGTAGCCGAGGTAGCACATGGCCTGGTGGCTGGCGTTGAGCAGCCGCAGCTTCATCAGCTCGTAGGGCACGACGTCCTCGACCAGCTGCACCCCGGCGCCCTCCAGCGGCGGACGCCCCTGGGTGAAGTTGTCCTCGAGCACCCACTGGCTGAACGGCTCGCAGACCACCGGCCACAGGTCCGTCACGCCGAACTGGTCGGTGAGCCGCTCGATGTCCTGCTCGGTCGTGACCGGCGTGATCCGGTCGACCATGCTGTTGGGGAAGGCGACGTTGGACTCCATCCAGTCGGCCAGGTCGGGGTCCTTGAGCCGCGCGAAGGCACAGATCATCCGCTTCGCGACGTCGCCGTTGTCGGGCAGGTTGTCGCAGCTCATCACCGTGAAGGGCTCGCGACCCTCGGCGCGGCGCCGGGCCAGGGCGGCGACGACGTAGCCGAAGACGGTGTGCGGCACCGCATCCGGCTCGAGGTCGAGCCTGATGTCGGGATCGTCCGCGTCGAAGTCACCCGTCTCCTGGTTGACCAGGTAGCCGCCCTCGGTGATGGTCATCGACACGATCCGGGTGCGCTCGTCGACCAGGCGGTCGACGACGTACTCGCGGTCGGCGGGCGCGAAGACCACCTCCACGATCGAGCCGACCACCGAGGCGGACCACTTCCCGTCAGGGTGCTTGACGATCAACGTGTAGAGGCCGCGCTGGGCGTCGAGGGTGTCGATGACGCGACGGTCGTGCGGCAGCACGCCGACCCCACAGATGCCCCAGTCGAGCGCCTCACCCTGGTTCATCAGGGTGTCGAGGTAGACGGCTTCGTGGGACCGGTGGAAGCCGCCGACGCCGAAGTGGACGATCGAGGCCGTCACCTGCGAACGGTCATAGGTGGGCTGGGAGACCCATTCGGGCACGACGGGGAGCAGGGTCGCCCCGGCCGCGGCACGGTGGTGGACGGTGGGTTCGTGTGTCACGGAAGTAGTCCTGGCCGTCGGTTACTTGATGGCGCCCATGGACAACCCGCGCACCAGCTGCTTCTGCGCGACCCACCCGGCGAGGATGACTGGCAGCGCCGCGATCGTCGCAGCCGCGGAGAGGACCGCGAGGAACTGTCCACGTCCGTCGACGAAGCTGCCGAGGAACGGCGGCGTGGTCCGGGCCGCGTTGCTCGTCAGCAGCGTGGCGAGGAAGTACTCGTTCCAGCTGAAGATGAAGCTGATCAGCGCCGCCGCGGCAACGCCGGGAAGCACCAGCGGAAGGACGATCCGCACGATCTCGCGGTACAGGCCGGCCCCGTCGACCCGGGCCGCCTCCACGATCTCGAACGGCACCTCGAGGAAGAACGACCGCATCATCCACACCGTGACGGGCAGGTTCACCGCGCCGTAGACGACGGCCAGCATGTAGATGTTGTCGAGCAGACCGAGGTTCTTGAGGATGATGTAGAGCGGCAGGACCACCGCGGCCATCGGCATGAAGCGGGTGGAGATGAAGAACGACAGGGCACCTTCGACGTTCTTCACCCGCCGGATGCTGAGCGCGTACGCAGCCGGGATGGCGAGCACCACCGCGATGATCGTCGCGGTCACCGACGCGGTGACCGAGTTGAGCAGGTAGCCCTTCATCCCTCGGTCCATCGCGAGCCGGTAGCCGGTGGTCACCGGGCTGAAGAAGACCTTCGGGTTGATGGACGAGGCGACCGACTCAGGCTTGAAACCGTTGATGATCATCCAGAAGACGGGAAAGAAGAAGACCAGCACGAGCACCCACGTGAGTGCGGTGACGAGGCCTCCCCGGGCAGTGCGTGTCATCGACTTCCTCCAGCCATGAAGACCTTGAACAGGGTGCGGAGCGCGACCGTGGCCACGATGATCGTGAGCACGACGGTGATGACTCCGTATGCCGCGGCCTGACCGACGTCGAGCCCGATGAAGGCGCGCTCGTAGAGCAGGTAGGCGAGGGTCTTGGTCCCGCCGGTGCCCTTGGTCAGGATCGCGATCGGGTCGAAGACCTGGATGATGATGACGGCGCCGAGCAGGACGCCGATCTCCACGTACATCCGCAGGTGCGGCAACGTGATCCACGTGAAGGTGCGCCACGGGCCGGCGCCGTCGACCTGGGCCGCCTCGAGGATTCCCGTGTCCTGGCCCTGGAGCCCGGCCAGCAGGATGAGCATCATGAACGGCGTGAACTCCCACGTCAGGACGATGACCACGGCCAGGAGCGGGTGCTCGGTGCTCCACGAGACCACCGGCAGGTGCAGCGTGCGCGAGAGCCAGTTGAGGATGCCGATGTTCGTGTCGAACATCGAGTACTTCCAGATCAGCGCGGAGGCCGCGGGCATGATCAGGAACGGCGTGATCATGAGCGTGCGGGCCAGCGCCCGCCMGTGGAACGGACGGTTCAGCAGGAGCGCGAACATCATGCCGAACAGGAGCGAGAAGATCACGGCCGACGCGGTGATGACGACGGTCGCGACGATCGAGGGCCACAGGTCACCGGACGACAGCGCCGTCCCGTAGTTCTTGAACCAGGTGAAGCCACGGTCGTTGGGGTAGAGCAGGTTCCACCGGATCGTCGAGTAGCCGACTGTCGTGAGGAACGGGATCTGGGTCAGCAGGATGAGGAAGATGACGGCCGGCAGCAGGAGCCACCGTGCGGTCCACACTTCCTTCGAGGTGGTCTTGACGCGCCGCTTGTCGGTGGCGGTCTCGGCGACCACGGTGTCGAGCTCGGTGACAGCCATGAGGGAACTCCCCCTTGCAATGGGCGGGATGTGGGGTGGACGGGGGTAAGGCGGTGGGCGGTCCTGGGGTGGTGCCGGGGTCGTGCGCGAGTCGCGACCCCGGCACCCTGTCCGTTTCCTCCGTGCGAGACGGGACGGACGTCCCGGAGGACCGGGCAGGCACTACTTGTGTGCGTCGCCCGCCTTCTTGGCGATGCCCTGGCACTTGCCGAGTGCGTCGTCCACCGTGCCGCGGTTGGCGAGGTAGTCGGCGATCAGCTGGGCGCACTGGTTGCCGACGTCCTGGAACTCAGGGATCGACACGTACTGGATACCGACCCAGGGCTGCGGGTTCACGCCCGGCTGCTTGGGGTTCACCGACTTCATCACGTCCAGGGTGATGGGCGCGTAGGCCGCGGCAGCCTGCTTGTACTCCGGCAGGTCGTAGGTCGACTGGCGGGCACCCGGGGGCACCAGGGACCAGCCGAGCTTCTCGCCGACGAGCTTGTGGTAGTCCTTGCTCGTCGCCCACTTGATGAAGTCGATCGCGGCGTCCTTGTTCTTCGTGGTCGCCGGGACCGCGAGGTTCCAGCTCCACAGCCAGCCCGACTCCTTGGTCTTGTCGACCGGCATATGGGCATAGCCCATCTTGCCCTTCACCGGGGAGTCGTCGGCCTCGAGCATCGAGGCAGCCACGGAGGCGTCGGCCCACATGGCGGCCTTGCCCTCCTTGAGCGCGGTCAGGCACTCGTTGAAGGAGTAGGAGACCGGGTCCTTCTCACCCGAGGTGTCGAGCAGGGTCTTGTAGAACGTGACCGCCTGCTTCCACTCGGGCGAGTTGACCGTGGCGTTCCAGCTGGTGTCGTACCAGTTCCCACCGAAGGTCTGCACGACCGTGGTGAGCGGCGCGAAGAGGTCACCCCAGCCGGGCTTGCCGCGCATGCAGATGCCGGCCCGCGAGGAGGTGTTGACCTTCTTGGCCGCGTCCGCGACCTGCTGCCAGGTGGGGTTGGCGGAGAGGGTGACACCCGCCTTGTCGAGGATCTCCTTGTTGTACATGAGGATCGACGACTCGCCGTAGAACGGGACGGCATACTGCTTGCCGTCGTTGGAGATCGCCTCGCGCACCGGCGCGAGGAGGTCGTCGACGTCGTAGGCCGCGTCGGACTTGAGCGRCCCGGTCAGGTCCACCAGCCAGCCGTTCGCACCCCACTGCGGGGTCTCGTAGGCGCCGATGGTGACGATGTCGTACTGGCCGGCCTTGCTGGCGACGTCGGCGGTGACCGCTGCGCGCAGGTCACCCTCCTCCATCACCTGGAAGTTGATCTTGGTGCCGGGGTGAGCAGTCTCGTACTCCCCCTTGAGCTTCTCCATGTCCTTCATCTGGCCGTTGTTCACGGTGGCCAGGTTGAGGGTGACGTTCTTGCCGTCGCCTCCGCCGCCGCCACTGGATACGTTGCCCGACGAGCAGGCCGCCATGGCGAGCGCGGCTGCCACCACGCCCGCACCCGCGGTCAGGGCGCGCTTCGAACAGAGCATGCCTAACTCCTTTGGTAGGTGAGCCTTTGGTACTCGAGGTCCCGCCGTCCGCAGGGGACGAGGTGGGCTCACCTGGTCCTGGCCGCGGTGCCGGGATGAGTTCAGCGTGGCCGCGACGCAGGCGACCGGACAATGACGCCTTCGCCAGTCTTTCGATACTTTCCCATTCCGCTCATCTGAGCAGGGCACTTCACGCCTGAGCATCCGTGCGGCACACTGAGGTCTCAATCGGGTCTGACCCCACGGCGGAGCAGATGGAGGTGAGGACTTCGTATCAGTCGACGGGCACGCCGAGGCGCCCCCTCGCGGGCTTCGCGCCCCCGGACGTGGTCGAGCTCCACTCGGCCCACCGCCCCGGCAACCCCTACCCAGCCGCCCCCCGTCGCGAGGTGATCCCCCCTCACCCGCAGCACGCCTTCCGGGCGCTCACCCATGACTTCCCCAGTGAGATCTGTGGATGGGGCGCCCACCCCGAGTACGAGATCCACCTCATCACCAAGACCCACGGCAGCTTCATCGCCGGCGACCACGTGGGCACGTTCGCCCCGGGACACGTCAGCATCATGGGCCCGCTGCTCCCGCACGACTGGGTGAGCGACCTGCCTCCCGGGCAGGTCGCCCCCGACCGCGACGCCGTCATCCAGTTCACCGACGAGTGGGTGCGTGAGTGCATGCGGCTCATCCCCGAGCTGCAGGAGATCGACGACGTCCTCGCCCAGTCGGCGAGGGGCATCGTCTTCTCGGGCGCCACCGCCTGGCGCGCCGCCGAGAACATCCTCGAGGTCGTCCACACCGAGGGCACGCAGCAGGTGGCGAGCCTGTTCCGCCTGCTGTCGATCTTCGCGCGCGCCCCGCAGGAGGAGCGTGAGGTCGTGGCCAGCGAGTGGCTCGGTCGCCCCACCGACCCGAACTCGCTCAACGCCGTCGAGGCCGGCCTGGCCTACATCTTCGAGAACCTCACCGACGACATCCGGCTCTCCACCGCTGCCAAGCTCGCCTACATGTCGGAGCCGACGTTCTCGAAGTACTTCCGCAGCGCCACCGGCATGACGTTCAGCAACATGGTCAAGAAGCTGCGCATCGCGCACGCCCGCCGCCTCCTCGACACGACCCCCGCCTCCATCGCCCAGGTGGCGGAGCTGAGCGGCTACCGCAACATGGCCAACTTCAACCGCCAGTTCCTCGCGGAGGTGGGCGCGACCCCCACGGCCTACCGCAGGCTCGAGTCGTCGCAGAAGCCGCCCGCCGAAGTGTTCAGCCTCGGCCTGCGCGCACGTATCGCCGCCGGCAACCACGCCTGACCGCGCCTGACCACGCGGCATACCCGGCTGGTGGCGCACCAGGGCGCTGCTGCACCCTGGTGCGCGGCAAGAAAGGATCGAAAGGCGCGAGCTTCATACCGACCGGCGCGAAACTCGGTATCCAACGGCCGTCGCGGGCTGGTAGACAGCCGGGGTGCACACGACGCCGGAGTTCCCCGACCTGCTGCGACTGATCGACGAGCGATCGACCGCCTTCCTCGCCCTGGTGGCCGCGGCGCCCGATCTCGACGTGCCGGTGCCGACCTGCCCGGGGTGGACGCTGTTCGACCTCGCCGAGCACATCGGCCAAGGGCGACAGCGCTGGGCGACGATCGTGGCCGTCGGCCCGTCCGACGAGCGACCGGCGGGCACGGCCCCTGGGGATGGCGCGGATGCGCCCCGGGACCGTGCGGCCCTGCAGGCCTGGCTGGCCGACTCGGTCGCGGAGCTGGACTCCGCCCTGCGCGCGGCCGGACCGGACCGCGGGTGCTGGGCCTGGTGGGACGAGTCGCAGTCGCCGCTCACTGCTGGTGCCGTGGCTCGACACCAGCTGCAGGAGGTGGCGGTGCACACCTACGACGCCCAGGTCGCCCTCGGCGCTCCGCAGCCCCTACCTGACGAAGCGGCAGTCGACGGCGTCGAGGAGTTCCTCTCCTCCTGCAACGCCACCACGTACGCCTGGCCGCACGAGCCGGCGACGCTCGACTACGTGTCGACCGAGGGCCCCGCCTGGCGGCTCGAGCTCGACGCCGACGGCGCCCGCTTCGCCCGCCTTCCTGACGGGGGCGCAAAGGACGCGGCAACCATGACGGGCCTGGCCTCGGCGAGCGAGATCGTCCTCACGATGTACGGCCGGATCCCGCTGGAGACACTGGAGATCACTGGCGACCGGGCCGTGCTCGACGGCCTCGTCGAGTGGATCCCGGGCGACTGACGACGCACCGCGTTGGGGCCAGACCGACTGCGGCGACGCTACCGGCGCAGGGCGTAGACGAAGGCGCGCACATCCGCACCGCTGTGCAGGTGCACGGTCGTCAGCACGCGGTCGTAGCCCTCGCCCTCGAACTCGTCGAGCCGGTCCCAGTGCGCCGGCAGGTCTTCCGAGCGGAACAGCAACCCCGGCACCTCCGGTCCGTCGTCCTTGAGCACGATCGCGGGGTAGCCAGCAGCTGCACCCCACCCGTCCGGCAGCAGGTCGCCCCGAGCGGTGGCCGGGTCCCACGTGCCGACCATGCCGTCCATCACGTGCGCGTTGGGGCGGCCAGGAGCGAGCGTGCCGTAGACGAAGAGGCCGGGCTCGGTGGCGGCCGACGAGGCCTCAGCTGCCACTGCTGCGCAGGACCTTGTCCATCGCCTTGCCCTTGGCCAGCTCGTCGACGAGCTTGTCGAGGTAGCGGATCTTCTGCATCAACGGGTCCTCCACGTCCTCGACCCGGATGCCACAGATCGACCCGGTGATCAGCGAGGCGTCGGGGTTGAGGCTGGCCGCCGCGAAGAAGTCCTCGAAGGTCGTCTCCCCCTCGAGGTGGCGGGTCAGCGACGCCTCGTCGAAGCCGGTCAGCCACTCGATGACCTCGTCCAGCTCGGCCTTGCTGCGGCCCTTCTTCGCCACCTTGTTCACGTAGTGGGGGTAGACCGCGGCGACGCTCGTCGTGAAGATCCGGCTCACCTTCGCGAGCCTAGCCGCGATGGGTGAGGATGGGGGTATGCCGGACATCGCACCTTCCCCGGGCGGCGTGCGCGTCGCGCGCATCGTCACCGCAGGCACCTTCGACCGACCCGAGGGAGCCTTGACCCTCGAGAACAACACCTGGGTGATCGGCGACGACAAGGAGTGCCTGGTCATCGACGCCGGCCACGACGGCCGCGCCATCGTGAAGTCGATCCCGCGCGAGCAGCGCGTGCAGGGCGTCCTCATCACCCATGGTCACTTCGACCACATCGACGCCGTGGGAGAGGTCTGCGACGGCACCCGCGCGCCCGCGCACCTGCACCCGGACGACCGCTTCCTGTGGGACGAGCTCTACCCCGTCACCCCCGACGGCGCCCTCGCCGACGGCCAGGTCCTCACCGTCGGCGACGTCGAGCTGCAGGTCATCCACACCCCGGGCCACACGCCGGGGTCGTGCTGCTTCCACGCCCCGACGCTCGGGGTCGTCTTCACGGGCGACACCCTCTTCCCGGGTGGTCCGGGAGCCACCCGCCACGACTACAGCGACTTCGACACCATCATCGAGTCGGTGCGCACGCGGCTGTTCACCCTGCCCGAGGACACGGTGGTGCTCCCCGGCCACGGCGACTCGACCGTGATCGGGCACGAGCTGCCCCACCTCCAGGAGTGGGTCGACCGACGCTGGTGAGGCGTCAGGCGAAGAGGAGCACCCCGGCCAGGACGAGCAGGACGGCTGCACCGTAGATCATCAGTGCGGCGGTCGCGACGGCCACGAGGCTGTGGCCCAGCCACCACGTCGGTTCGTGGTGGGCGACGTGTGGGTGAGGGACGTGCAGGTGGGCAAGTGTTGTGCGCATGGCGCACCCCCTTGTGTCGGGTTCCGGCCTCCTTCGAGGGTAGAACTCTTGTGTCGGGTTCCGGCCTCCTTCGAGGGTAGAACTCCTCACCGAGGTGTCCAGTCCGCCACGCCGAACGCCGGGTGAACGGCGGGTGGCTCAGCCCCGGTAGTTCTCCACGGTGCCGGCGTCACGCACCTCTGCGGCAGCCGGGTCCTCCCCGAACTCGCGTTTGGCCCGACGCTGTCGCAGCAGGTCCCAGCACTGGTCGAGCTCGACCTCGATGCTGCGCAGGCGCTGGTTCTCCTCGTCGACGCTGATCTCGCCGGCGCCGAGCTTGCTGCGCAGGCCGTGCTCCTCGTCGATGAGTCCCTTGATGTGCTGCTGGATGTCGATGTCGTCGGCCACCTCCTCACTATGACATCGCCCCCTGTCGCTCGCGAGGGCGCGCTGGTTACATGGACGGGTGGCACCCCGCGGCGTGCCGAGCCGGGACCCGCTGGCCTGCATCGTGGTCGGTGGTGGGGCGGTCGACGCCCTCGGCCCGGCGGTCTCCGCCCTCGCCCCGGAGCTCTCCGGGGCCGCGGTCGTGATGGTGCGGTTGCGCCAGCCGACACCGGTCGCCGCCGCCGTCGTCCACGCGGTGGTGGACCTGTTGCAGGACAAGGGATGTAGCCCTGTTGTCGTCGGTGCGACCGTGCACGCCTACGACCGCGACCGCGGGCACCACTCGGTGCAGGAGCTGGCGCGGCTGGCCGGTCTCACGGGCCGCACCGCGACCGGCACCGCGTACGACGTGGTCGACCTCGGCAGCGACCTCGTCGCCGCCCCGGTGCCGGACACGAGTGTCCTGTCTGGGCACCCCGCGTCACGGGCGTGGGTCGAGTCGCCCACGCGGGTGGTCGTCGGCCGTGCAGTCACCGACCTGACGGACGGGTATGCCGCGTGCCTCACGACGCTCCTCGGCGCGGCTCCCGAGGTGGCCGGCGCCGAAGCCGCCGACGTCGCGGCCGACCTGCTCAGCCACCTCCCGCCCACGCTCGTCGTCGTCGATGCCCTCGAGGCGAGCGTGGGACCGGACGGTGGCCGCCTCGCCCAGCCCCTCGACAGCCGCACGCTCGTCGTGGCCAACGACCTGCTCGCGGCGGACGGCACCATCGCGGCACTCCTGGGTCAGGACCGGTCGACGTCACCGCTGTTCGAGCGCGCGCTGCTCGTCGTCGGTCCCTCCACGGGGCGCACCGAGGGGCGGTTGACGCAGCTCGAGGGCGCCCGCGCGGCCCATCCGCTGTCGCGTGCCGCGGCGCGGGCGGTGGCCGCCGAGCCGCGTCTCGCCCGCGTCCTCAGCGCGGCCACGGGCGGACCGGACGAGGGTGGCACCGCCTCGGACCCGGTGCTGTCGACGGTGCGCGCCGTCCTCACGCCGCTCGTCGTCGCCGCGGACGACCCTGCCGGGCACCTTCCCCTCACGGCCGTCCTCGGTGGCGTCGGCGCCGCCCGACAGGGCGCGCTGGCCTGGTCCACCGGGGTCGACAAGGACACCGTCGACCGGCGCGAGGTGCCCCTCGGCTTCGACCCCGCGGCATACCCGGTCAGCGCCTATGACGCGCTGCCGACGTTCTTCGCCGCGTTCGACGCGATGGTGGAAGGCATGCCGGAGAACGGCGACGGGATGCGCTGGCGGCTCGTGGACGGGGCGACCGTCTTCGAGGTGGCTCGCGAGGTCCGGGCCGACTTCGACGAGTGGGTGGCCCGGGTTGACGTGGCCGCGGGCATCAGCCTGATGGCCGACTACCTCGGCGGTCGGAGGGTGACGGTCTCGTCGGCGTCCTCGGGCGGCACCACGCGCACGCGCCAGGCCGAGCGAAACCTCTACCTGCCCCAACCCAACTACCTCGCCGCCTGGGGTGGCGAGCCGATCGACGTCTGCAAGGTCGAGCTGGTCGAGCGCAGCGCCGACCGGCACCGCCTCACCTGGCGAACTGTCAGCAGCCCCAATGGTTCTGCGGAGTTCGACGATGGCAGCCTGACCTTCACGCGCACGCCGTCGGGCACGCTGGTGGTGGTGCGCGGGCGGCAGCTCTTCGCGCTACCCCCGACCTGGGCGGGCATCGACCTCGCCGCCGTGCCCGAGCTGCGAAACCCGTTGCTGGAGGAGGCCTACCGACGCTTCTTCACGACGACTTTCGACAACCTGGAGGCCTGCTTCGAGGGTCGCGAGTTCCGGATCGGACGACCTCCCATGGACCCGACCGAACCCCTCCTGACGCAGGCGCTCGACCTCGTCCTCGGTGCGGTCACCGACTGGCTCGGCGACCGCCCGGCGGGCCCCGACCTCGACGGCCCCACTGGTGCGGCGAGGACGACCGGTCCCGAGGTCGACGCCCACGGCTTCCGCCACGTCCGGGGTGCGCGGTGAAGGTCGCCGTGACCGGCGCGACCGGCATGGTGGGTGGCCAGGTGGTGGCGGCTGCCCTTGCCGCCGGCCACGAGGTGCTCGCGATCGCGCGGCCCGACCCCGACCACCGCAGGACGCAGGTGCGGGTCGGGGTCCACCGCGTGCCCGCGGTGACCGCGGCCCTCACCGACCCGACCGCCCTGCGCAGCGCGATGAAGGGGTGTGACGCCGTGGTCCACTGCGCCGCCGTCTACGCCTTCGGTGACTCGCGGGCCGCTGAAGTCGACCAGGTGAACACCGACGGCACCCGGGCCGTCCTCGAAGCAGCCGCAGCGGCCGGGGTCTCGCGGGCCGTCGTCACGTCGTCGTCGGTCACCCGCGGGTCGAGCCTGCTCCCCCGCGCCCGCTCCGAGCTAGACCGCCTCGGGTCCGAGCCAGCGCCGGCCTACTACGCCAGCAAGGTCGCCCAGGAGGAGATCGCCCTGGAGACCGGTCGCCGGCTCGACCTCGAGGTCGTGCTGGCCCTGCCCACCGTGGTCCTGGGTGGACCCTTCACGCGGCTCGCGCCGAGCAACGCCATCGTCCTGCGCTACCTGCTCGACCCGACCCGCAGCACCTTTCCCGGCGGCTGCAACGTCGTCGACGCGCGGGACGTCGGTGCAGGCCACCTGTGCCTGCTCGAGCGCGGGGAGGCCGGCGAGCGCTACCTGCTCGGCGGCGAGGATGTCAGCTGGCGCATGCTCCACACCCTCGTGTCCGACCTCGCCGGGCTCCCCGGCCCGTTTGCCGAGATGGACGCCGGCAGCGCGTGGGCCGTCTCGGCAGCGACCGAGTGGTGGGCGCAGCTGCGCGACGCCACCCCCCTGACCACCCGCGACGAAGCCTCCACCGTGGGCCGGTTCTACTGGTACACCTCGACCAGGGCCCAAGCGCTGGGGTATGCCGCGCGGCCGGCCCGGGCGTCGGTGGCCGCCTCACTGGCGTGGCTGGCGGTGAGCCCCCACCTGCCCCGATGGGCGCGCGAAGGACTGCGCCTGCACCCCGAGGTGCGCGCCGCCCGAGACCTGGTCGCCGCACCACTGGCGGATCCGGAGGAGGTCAGTCCGCGACCTCGACGGTCACCTCCAGCATGGCCTCGTCGCCGCCGCTGACCGTCACGCTCCCGACGTACTGCTGGCCGGGCTGGACGACCGCCTCCTCGAGGTCGACCGTGAGCCGGACCTGGTGCTCCTCGCCGGCCGGGATGGTGACGTGCTCGGGGTCGACCTCCAGGCTGAGCGCGACCACGGTGCCGGTCGCGTCGCGCAGGTCGCTCGGCTCGAGCTCGACCCGACGGGTGCGCGGATGCCGGTTGACCACCGTGACCGTGCCCTGGGCCGTCTGCCCCACGGCCGCACGCAGGTGCACCCGCGAGCGCCTGACCCCGTCGTCCGGCTCGGCGGGTGGCGCGGGGGGAGCACCGTTGCGGAAGGCGGTCGTGCCGCGACCCACCCTCGTCCCCCCTGCGGCGGATGCATCGCTGATGATCCGGGCCGCGCTGCGGGTGCCCAGCGCCATGAGCTCGCTGGCGTAGTCGATCCCCAGGGCGCTTGCCTCACGCCAGTAGCGCGCGCCCTCGCGGCTCACGGCGTCGAGGTAGGCCTTGCTGGTGGTGGACCGGTCGACATCGCCCGACAAGGCTGCCCGGCCCAGCTCCAACGACTGCTTGGCCAGGGTCGACTGCGACTGCAGGGCCTGGCGCGCCAGCTCGGTGATCCGGGCCAGGGTCTCGTCGGTGCTGTTCGTCTCCGTCATGACACTCCTCCTAGCAGCAGCATCCGCAGTCACACCCCACGTCGACCGCGTCGCACTCGGCGGGCAGCACGACCACGGCGACCCGTTGCGGGCGCGCACAGCCCTCGAACCGGACGTCGGCGTAGGCACTCACGCACGAGTCGACGTCGCCGGTCCGGCTCCTCGAGCTGACCACCACGTCCAGGGGCTCACGCACCGCAGTCGCCGCAGCGGCTGCCTTGGCGGGCTTGCTGGGCGCGTCGGATGCCGGGTCCTTCGGCTCCTGCTTGTCGACCACGTCGGCAGACCTGCTGGTCGACGAGCCGTCGCCCCGGGTCGAGATCAGCAGCCTGACCACCCGGTCCTCGCACGGCTTCAGGACGACCTTCTCCTCCTCCAGGACCGCGCGGATCTCGAGGTCGTCACCGTCGCAGCCGTGCCAGGGCCCGACCTCGAGGGAGACCTCGCGCTCGCGGCGCCACGGGTTGTGGAGCAGGAAGGGCACCACGCGCACCTCACCGGCCCGGGCGCGGACGATCACGTCCGCCGCGGGCACGCAGCAGTCGCAGACGTCGCCGCATCCGCACTGGTCGTGACAGCCGCAGCCCTGGTGGTCGTGCTGGCCGTGGTGGCCGGAGTCGTGCTGGCCGTGGCGGCCCCTCCCCGAGTGGTCGTGGCCGTGCTCGCGACAACCGCCGGATCCCGCACAGCCGCACCCCTTCTCGCCGTGCCGGTGGTCGTGCCCGTGTTCGTGGTGGTGGCCATGGTCATGGCCGCGGTCGGCTCGACCCTTCGACCTGCGACCCGCGGCCGCGCCGGTGCCACCCGGCATACCGAGCCCGGCTGCCTCGACGACCGGCGACCAGGCCTGCTGCCACTGGTCCCAGGCGGTCGTCGACTGGTCCATCCACTGCTGCACGGCGTCGGCGAAGCCGTCGCGCAGGGAGGTGAGGTACTCGGGTGCGGTGGTGCTCATGGTGATCACTCCGATGGGTCGCGAGGCAGGATGATGACGTCGAGGTCGGCCGTGCCGACGGGGACCCGGGCGAGGTGCCGACGGGTGGGGTCGAGGTCCTCGGGGACGCTGAGGCTGCCCCGGAGAGTGGTGGTGGTGCCCGGCGTGGCCGTGGTCGCGTCGGTCAGGGTGAGGGTGACGTCGGGGCCCGGGTCGGGCCCTCCGTCGTCGGTGCGGGCGCGCACGACCGCAGCCAGCGGGATCGGGAGGTTGCCGTCGTTGGTCACGGTGATCGTGACGGCCGTGCTGCCCACCTCTGCCAGCACCCGTCGGGGCGAGACGTGCATCGAGAGGTCGGGCTCGACCCGCAGCACCGCCTCCCGACGGATGCCGCCGACCTCCACCTCCGCGGGGTACTCACCCGGCGGGGTGTCGGGCTCGAGGCGGAAGGACACCGGGACCTGGGCCGTGGCCCCCGGGGCGATCACCGCAGCGCCGGCACCCGAGAGGGCCTGCTGCCCGGTGCGGTGCAGGGTCAGTCCCCGCACGGCGACACGCTGGTCGACGGCGTTCTCGACCGAGACGGTCGCCCTGAGCAGTCCCGGCGGACCGGTCAGCACGATGGCATCGGGAGACGCCGGGTCGACCGCGGCACCCCTGGTCGCACGGGCTTTGGTGGCAGGGGACTTCGCGGCGGATGCCTTGGCAGCCTTGCGTGCGCCCCCACCTGCGGAGGCGGCGGCTGGTCGGCGACGGCCGGTGGTCATGACGCGCTCACCCGTCGATCACGACGGGGCCGTGGTGTTCGGGCCGGATGTGGGCCGTCGCGCTGCCACGGACGGTGAGCGCGAACAGCTCCAGGCCGAGCACCGACCACCCCCACGTCTGCTCGTAGGGCGTGCACACCTCGGTGGCCGGTGGTGGACCGAGCTCGAGTCGCACGCAGGTGTCGACCGCCACCGGCTTGAGGTCGACGCTCGACGTCGTGGCGACGGTGGAGTTGGACGTGACGTCGGAGCTCGACTCGAGGCTCGACGTCGTGTTGACCGTCGACGTCGTCGTGACCGGCTCGAGGGTGATGGTGGCGTCGCTGTGGACGGTGTTCTCGCCGTTGTTCGTGTTCGTCGTGCCGCCGGCAAGGGTGAGCTTCATGGTGTCGAGCCCGGCGAGGGTCGAGGTCACGTCGGCGGTGACGTCGGAGCTGAACGTGTTCCCGCCGAAGACGGTGGTGTCGATCGTGTAGTCGGCCATCAGAGAGCTCCTGCGGGACTGGGTGCGTCGGACGAGGACGGGTCGGGACTGACGAGGTAGGAGTGGTGGAACCCAAGCCGGGGGTCACCCCAGGCGGCCAACCGTGGGTCGAACTCCTGGAGCTCCGGCATGACGATGCGGTCGCGGACCTCCAGGGACGGGTAGTCGTAGACGGTGATGTGGTTCTGCCCTCGGTTCGCGGTGAAGAGCAGGGTCTGGTCGGCCGAGAGCTGGCAGGCGTAGATGCCGTCGACCAGCGCGCCGCGGCTCACGCGCAACGACTCGGCATACAGGTTGGAGTTGCTGAAGAAGTTGCCGCGCATGACCGACTCCGCGACGGTGCTGGCCGACTGACGGGTGAGCGCGAGGCTCTCGAGCGCCCCCGGGTGCTCGTCAATGAGCCGGTGCCGGCTCAGCGTGAGCAGGTCGACGAAGACCACCGTGTGGCTGCCACCGGTGCAGAAGATCAGCTCGGAGTCGGAGATCGTCACGTCGGAGTTGATGTGGGCCGGCAGGTCGCGATCGGCCGCCCAGTGACGCACGACCCGACCGTCCTCGGCGTCGATCTCGAAGGCGTACTGGCGCAACCAGGCCATGCCCCAGTGTTCGTAGTCGGAACGGTCGGCAGCGTTGACCCTGAACGAGATCGCGTAGAAGACGTCGAGTACCGGGTGGCAGACGACGTGCCAGCAGGTGGTCGGCAGGGTGATCCGGCGGACCTCCCCTGTCACCGTGTCGAGGATCCCGACCTCCTTGGCCACGCCGCGGCTCGGGTGGTCCATCCCCCCGTAGACGATGTAGCGGCCGGAGGCGGTGCGCTTCATCGCGTGCGGGATCTTCAGCCCGTGCGGCGCGACCTGCTCGGCCTTCGTGAGGCGGTTGACGTCGAACTTCCACAGGTGTTCGCCGATCGAGGTGACGAACTGGGTGTCGTCGAGCCAGACGAGGTGGGTGCTTCCCTTGATCGTGGTGTCAGGCACCTCGAACCGCAGCGTCGAGACCCGGTCGGCCTCCTCCAGCGTCGCGAGGTCGTAGAAGAGCAGGTGCTGACCGGTGTTGCCCAGGAAGCCGATTCGCCGGCTCGGGTCGACGCTCGGGGCGTGCCCCCCGGACGCTCCGCCGAAGTAGGTGACCTTGTAGGCGTGGTCGCCGGTGACGGGGTCGTAGTGGAACAGGCACACGCCCGCCCGGCCCTCGAGACCGTTCAGTCCGTTGCCGTCGAGGGCGACGTGAAAGGCATATGGGTAAGTCCGCACTGGCAGCCCCGGCCCGCTCTGGTACCCCAGCGGACCCGGCGGACCGCCGATTTCACGGTACTCGGGGTCCAACGGCCTCGAAAGCCCTCAACGACCATCCACTGAGACCAACCACGACCACCGGCACCCAGATGCCCGTAATGGCCGGAATGCCCTCGGCAGACTGGGATCGCGCGCCGCGGCGTCAGGACAACAGGTCGGGGAACTGGTCGTCGCGGAACTCCTCGGACAGCGAGGTCCCGCCGTCGAAGGCGTGCTGCTCGCGCTCGCGGAGCTCCACCCGCCGGATCTTCCCGGAGATCGTCTTGGGCAGCTCGAAGAACTCGATCCTTCGCACCCGCAGGTAGGGCGCCAGGTGGCCTCGGGCGTAGCCGAGAATCGCCTTGGCGGTCTCCGCGTCGGGCTCCCAGCCCGGCGCGAGGGCGATGTAGGCCTTGGGCACGGCCAGCCGGGTCGGGTCGGGAGCCGGGACCACGGCCGCCTCCGCGACCGCCGGGTGCTCGATCAGCACGCTCTCGAGCTCGAAGGGCGAGACCTTGTAGTCACTCGCCTTGAACACGTCGTCGGTGCGGCCGATGTAGGTGATGTAGCCGTCCGCGTCCCGCTGGGCCACGTCGCCCGTGTGGTAGTAACCGCCGGCCATCGCGTCGGCCTGCCGCTCGTCGTCGCCGAGGTAGCCGGTCATGAGGTTGACCGGGTGCTTCGACAGGTCGAGGACGATCTCCCCCTCGTCGGCGAGCTCGCCGGTGAGCGGGTCGACCAGGGCCACCGGGACGCCCGGCATCGGCCGGCCCATCGACCCGGGCTTGAGCGGCTCGCCGGCGATGTTGCCCACCTGCAGGGTCGTCTCGGTCTGCCCGTAGCCGTCACGGATCACCAGGCCCCACGCGCGCTCGACCTGGGCGATGACCTCGGGGTTGAGCGGCTCCCCGGCGGCGAGGAGCTCGCGCAGCTCACCCTTGCCCCCGCTGAGGTCGGCCTGGATGAGCATCCGCCACACCGTCGGCGGGGCGCAGAAGGTCGTCACCTCGGCCCGGCGGATCTGGTCGAGCAGCGCCCCGGCGTCGAACCGCGTGTAGTTGTAGACGAAGATCGTCGCCTCCGCGATCCACGGGGCGAAGAAGCACGACCACGCGTGCTTGGCCCAGCCCGGCGAGCTGATCGCGAGGTGGACGTCACCCGGCCTCGCGCCGATCCAGTACATCGTCGAGAGGTGACCCACCGGGTACGAAACCTGGGTGTGCTCAACGAGTTTGGGCTTGCTGGTGGTGCCTGAGGTGAAGTACACGAGCATGGGGTCGCTGGGTGCCGTGACCGTCTCGAAGGGCAGCGGTTGCACGGCATACGCATCGGTGTAGGTGTGCCAGCCATCCGCCTCGCCGACGCTCACCCGCAGGTAGTCGCCCGGCACCTCGTCGAACTTGGGCGCGTCGGAGGCGTTGGCCACGACGACCTTCGCGACGCCGCGGTCGACGCGGTCGCGCAGGTCGGCCGGCCCGAGGGCGGTCGTGGTGGGCATGACGACGGCGCCCAGCTTGAACACCCCGAGCATCGCCTCCCACAGCTCCAGCTGGTTGCCGAGCATGAGGAGCACCCGGTCGCCCTTGGCCACCCCGAGCCCGGAGAGCCAGCCGGCGACCTGGTCGGACCGGGTCGCGATCTCGTCGAAGCTCTGCTTGCGCTCGCTGCCGTCCTCCTCGACGATCCAGAGGGCGGTCGCGTCGTTGCCCCGGGCGATCGCGTCGAACCAGTCGACCGCCCAGTTGAACCGCTCCCCCACGTCGGGCCAACGGAACTCTCGCACCGCGCGGTCGTGCTGGCCGGAGAGTGCGACGAGCGTGTCCCGCGCTTCCCGGTATGCCGCGGTGCTGGGTCCCGGGGCGCGGTGAACGGGGCTGGGCCAGGTGGGTGCCATGCGCCCGACCCTGCTACGACTGGCCGATGTCGGCAAGCAGGGCGGTGTACCAGTCCGTCGTGGGGTCGAAGGCCTTGCCGCCCTTGATCCGGTCGAACTCGATGGCCCGCAGCGCGTCGTCCTGGTCCTCGTCGTGGCCGACCACCCCGGACTCGCCCCGCAGCGCCGCGTCCACGGCATACGTCGTGCAGTCCCGGATCAGCGCGAGGTCGGCGTCGTTCGCGGCAGCCGACCGGGAGAAGTAGCCGCTCTTCTGGACGAGCACCTTGTCGGCGCCGAGCTGGTCGGCGAACTGCTTCGCGAACCACGCACCCGGGTTGACCTTGTCCAGCTGCACGTGGCCGAACGGGTCGCGCGGCACGTCCTGCCCGGCCGCCTCCATCGCGGCGACGATCTCGCTGACGCCCGCACCTTCGGACACGAAGAGGTTCACGCCGTCGAGCTCGTCCATGACGGTGCGCAGACGCTTCGCCTCGCTGTCGATGTCGAGCGGCTGCTCGGGCACGAAGACGCCGTGCACGTCCCAGCGCTCGGGCGAGTTCTCGAGCCAGCCGCTGAACTCGGTGCCCTGCACCCACTGGTGGTGGGCCAGCGCCGTGGCCGCCGTCAGCCACCCGCAGTTGCGCCCCATCACCTCGTGCACGATGAGCATGCGGGGGTTGGCGGAATGCTCGGCGATCACGTTGCGCGCGAAGACCGCGCCCTGCTCGGCGGCCGTCCACGCCCCGAGCGACTGGCGGATCGGGATGACGTCGTTGTCGATCGTCTTGGGCAGCCCGACGACAGTCAGCTCATAGCCGTTGGAGTGCAGGTATGCCGCGAGGTCGGCTGCCGTGCCGTTCGTGTCGTCACCGCCGATCGTGTGCAGGACGTCGACGCCGTCCCGGGTCAGCTGCTCGGCCGCGACGTGGAGGGGGTCCTGGCCTTCCTTGACCAGCCCGCGCTTGACGCAGTCCTTGACGTTGGTGAGCTTGACCCGGCTGTTGCCGATCGGGCTGCCACCGAACCGGTGCAGGAGGTGCGCGGTGGCGCGCACCTCGTCGGTGACCTCCACCGAGTCACCGGTGAGCAGGCCGGCATACCCGTTGCGGTAGGCCATGATCCGCACGTCCGGGGCGACCTCGGAGTAGCGCTCGATGAGGCCGCCGACGGCGGAGGACAGGCAGGGGGCGAGGCCACCGGCGGTGAGCATGGCGACGGTCTTCAGGGTCATGCGGCCCACTCTGCCGTGTCGGGGGTGGCGCTGCCAGCGTGGTCTCAGGAGTGGGGCTCAGCCGAGTCCCCGGCGCTATCTCATGCAAAAGGCGAGTTAGCGCCGCCCCTCTGCGGCGCTAACTCGCCTTTTGCATGGATCAGCGTCGGAGTGGGGCGCGACCAGCCTCAGCTGATCGACATGACCGCGCCCGAGCGCTCCCACTGGAGCACCGCCAGGAGCGACGAGGTCGGCAGCGAGACGCAGCCCGCGGTCCCACCCCCGGTGTCGACGTGGAAGAAGATCGCCGAGCCCTTGCCCGGCGTGCGCGACTCGTTGTAGCCGATCACCTGGGCGTAGTTGTAGGCGGGTGTGTTGAGCAGGTTCTCCGCCGAGTCCCACCGACCGGAGACCGGCTTGCGCTGGTGGGTGTTGTAGAGGCTCGACTGGCTGTCGTCGACCCAGACGTCGTTGCTGTCGACGCGGAACCAGCCCTGGGCCAGGCCCGGGTTGGCCCTGGCGCCGAAGCCGCCGCGCAGGGGGTAGGTGCCGGCGGGGGTCTTGAGGTCGCCCTCGCGCTTCGACCAGCTCACGCCGTTGCGCCCGACGTGGCCATAGAAGGGACCGAGGTCGCGGACGTAGCCACTCGAGGTGCGGCGGCAGGCCCGGACGGTCGCGCTGGAGCCGGACGACGTCACGAGGACGACCTGCGCCGCCCTGACCCCCGACGGCACCGTGCAGGTCGCGCCGGTGGGCTTGGACGTGGGCTTCGGGCTCGGCTTGGGCCTCGACGTGGGGGTCGCCTTGCGCGTGCTCGTGCTGGGCTTGGGGACCGGCCTGGTCGTGGTCGTCGCCGTGGTCGTGCTCGTGGTCGTCGCGCTCGTGGTGGTCGACGAGGGCGTGGTTGCGGTCGTGGCAGACGTGGGGGCGGCTGCTTCGGGGTCGCCCCCACCGCAGCCGGCCACGAGGGCCGTTGCGACGCCGAGCGCGCCGACCAGCTGGAGCCGCAGCCGGGTCGTCGGGGGCCGGGTCATCGGTCGCCGGGTCATCGGTCGAAGTGCTGGTAGTCGGGGTTGTTCCAGAGCCCGCCCCAGCGCAGGCCCTGGCTCGTGAACGCCCGCACGGCAGCGCTCCCGCTGGAGGAGAAGACCCCCGGAGCAGGGCCGCGACGGTGCAGCCAGTAGCGGTCGGGGTAGACCGTGCCGTCGTCAGCGACATAGGGGTTCTCGAAGTCGTTGACGTCGATCGCCGTGCCGTAGGCGTGCTTGCTGTAGACCTTGCTGGCCTCCTCCCCGCCGACGTAGCGACAGTTGAAGGCAGAGGTGTTGTCGGCCTCCATCGCGGCGTAGTCGTTGGCCCCCGGACCCTTGGGGTTCTTGCCCCACGTCGAGTCCATCGGCTTGATCTGACGGATCCGGAACTGCAGGGAGTAGAGCCGGGCGAAGGCTGCGGCGGTCTCGTCGGCGATCGATGCGTTGACCACGAGCGAGCCCCGCGAGCGCTTGCCATCGAAGCCCCAGAAGTTCACGCGGACGTAGCGCAGCTGGGAGCGGCCGACCGGGCAGCCCTGGGTCCACGAGACCCCGACCATGCGGTTCCAGACCGAGTCCGGCACCCGCGCGATCGAGGCGTTGGCCCCCGAGCCGACAGCGGGCTCGTTCCTCGGGAAGCGGACGGTCGGTTCGGCCCCGGCCCGCGGCACGGGAGCGAGTGCAGTGACCGGCTTGGGCTTCGGTGGCGCCACGGTGGTGCTGCGCGGCGCGGCCTTGGTCGTGGTCGTGGTCGTCGAGGGCTTCGTCGTCCGGCTGGTCGTCGCAGTCGTGGACGTGGCCGTGGTGGTCGCGCCGCTCGGGGTGGTGGTGGCCACCGAGGTGGGGGCGACGGAGCCGCCCGGGTCACCCCCGCACGCCGCGAGGGCGAGACACACGAGGGACACCAGGGGCACGGCATACACAGGGCGAGGCGTCATCGGGCACCCACTGTGCCCTGTTCGTCCCCCTCGAATCCAGTCCGGGCGCGCCGCGCTCTCAACAGCTGGTCACCCAGTGGGCGCCGGCAGCAGGCTCGACCGAGTAACACCCGCAAGACGAAGACCTCGCGTCATCAACATCGCAGTTCGACGTCCTGACGGGTAGCGAGTCCTTTCACGGAGACACGCGTTGAGCAGAAGTTGGACTGGTGACTGCCATGGCCCAAGGTCGAACAGCGGTATCCCGGTGCTGACCCCGGCAGCGTTCGCCTTTCTCTCGGGAGCGCTGGTCGTCCTGTCACCATGCACGCTGCCTGTCGTTCCTGGACTGCTCGCGGTGGTCGCGAAGACCTATTCCGCCGATCCGCGCACCGGATGGTCCAAGGTCATCGCGGTGGTGGTGTTTGCATCATCCATTGCCCTCGGCCTGGCTGCCGTGGTGGCCGTGGGGGCGGCGCTTTCGACGGGTGTGTCACTGCTCCGGCCGCCTTGGTCGCTGGTCCCCGCCGCCTTGCTGGCGCTTGCTGGGCTCCTGGTCCTTGGCGTCCTGCCGAACCGCGGGGGCACGCTGACCTACCGAGCAGCACGAGCAGGGGGCCGAGCGGTGCCACTCCTGACCGGACTGGCGGTGGGCGTCGGATGGACACCGTGCGCAGGTCCCGCGGTGGGCCTGGGCGTTGTCGCTGCATCACATATCCACTCCCTCGGCCTTGCCTGCCTCGTTCTGACGAGTTATGTGCTTGGTGTGGTCGCTCCACTCTGCGCTGTCCTGCTCGGTCTGATGAGCTTGCCGCGCATACGCACATTCATCGGTCAGGTCAGTCGGGGCCTGCAGGGGGGCACCGGGGCACTGCTGCTCATCGTCGCCGGCTTGGTTGCGACAGGTCACTGGGACCGGCTGCTCCAGTCGGTCATCCAGGCCATCTGAACCCACGCCATCGGAGCGCGCCCCAACCATTCGACAGAACAACCCGCACGAGTGTCACGTGCAGGGTCGGGCAATGGTGGGCGTCGGCTGCTTGGGACGGGGCGGCAGGGGAGGGAGATCGCTGGTGGGGGTCAGCGCGGTGTAGGCGTTGCCGATGACGAGGTCGAGGGTCGCATCGAGGCGGTCGTCCTTCACCAGCTGCGCGCCCGGCACGTGGCCCTTGAGCAGGGCTGCCGCGAGGTCGCCCTGCTCGCCGTAGCGGATCACGGCGGTGCCGAGCTGCATGGTGCGCTGGGGGTCGTTGGAGACGTCCTTCACCTTGAAGCCGCGGGCCGCGACGTCGTCGGCGACGGTCTTGGCCAGCCCGGTCTTGTACGTGGTGTTGTAGACGTTGACCTTGACCTCGCTCGGGATCGGCTTGAGCCGGGGCGGGATCGCGACCATGTCCTTGTAGGCGAGCCCGACGACGACGTCGACCGAGGTGCCCTTGCGCGAGTCGGCGAAGAGCTTCGCGCCGGGGATCTGGGACGCGGTGAGCAGGGCCTGATCGAGACCGTCGGGTCCGTGGTGCACGACCGCCGACTGGGTGACGTACCAGGACTCGGGGGCGTTGCTGATGCCACCGACGGTGAACTTCCGCTTGCCCAGGCCGGACGCGACCTGCCCGGCGACGCCGGTGCGGCCAGTGGCGTTCATGACGTTCACGGTGAACGACGCCCTCGCTGGCGCGGGCACGACGACGGGGCTGCACACAGGCTTCGGAGCCGGCGGCGTCATCCACCCGGCCGAGTAGGCAGCGGTGATGCTCGCGGTGCCGAGGATCACGCCGGGGATCGTGACGAACAGCATCACCTGGCGCATCCGGTGCTTGCGCCACAGCTGCGTCGGTGTGAGGTTCTCGTCCTTCATGGCTGCCCCCTGGCTCGTGCTCCGTCGAGTCCCAATAGTCACATCAGTCGCATCTGTCACAGGTCAAGCGACACGCTGACGACCCGTTTCGTCACCGAGCCGTGATCGCCGGGGCGGCCGTGCGCGAGGATGTCGCCCCATGACCGCCTCCGACCGCACGCCCGCGCGAGCGCTGCCCGTCCGAGCCCCGGGAGGCCGCCGGCTCGTCGGCGCTGCCACGGCCGTCCTGCTCGCCGTCCCGGTGGCGGCCCTCGCGGGGTGCGGCGGCCCGGACCGCCTCGAGGGCAAGGTCGTCGCGGTCGACGACACGGGCAAGGGCGACCGACCGCTCGGCGGCGGCTGGGTCGCGGCCTTCGGGGACGACGCCCTCCTGGGGTTCCTCTCCGGGGCCGGCCTCGACGTGCCGAGCACCGGTGACCTGCCCTACGTGGGCGGGCGCGTCCTGCACGACGACGTCACCCGCGCCGGAGGGACCTTGGCCACCATCGACGCGGACGGGACGTTCACGCTCACGGCGACCGGACGGCATACCGTGTGCCGGCTGGTCGAGGCGCCCCAGGTCGACATCCTCAAGGGCTGCGCCGTGGTCGACCTGCCCGCGAAGGGCAGGCTCCAGCTCTCCGTGGGCGAGGCAGGCCTGCGGGCCACCCTCGACGACTGAGGATCAGCGGACGACGGCCAGGTCCTTCGCCACGAGCTCGGCGACCTGCACCATGTTGAGCGCGCCGCCCTTGCGCAGGTTGTCGCCGCAGATGAAGAAGTCCAGCGTGTTCGGGAAGTCGAGCGCCTGTCGCAGGCGCCCGGCGAACCGCGGGTCGGAGCCCACGATGTCGGACGGCGTCGGGAACTCCAGGCTGCCGGGGTCGTCGAGCACGACCACTGCCGGGGCCTCGACGAGGGCCTGACGCGCCTCGGCGACGTCGATGCGTCGCGCGAACGTCGCATGGACCGCAACCGAGTGCGTGGTGATGACGGGCACGCGCACGCAGGTGGCGGAGACGCGCAGGTCAGGCAGCCCCAGCACCTTGCGCGTCTCGTTGCGGATCTTGAGCTCCTCCGACGTCCAGCCGTCCTCGGCCGCGGTGCCGATCCACGGCACGACATTGAGGGCCAGCGGCGCCGGGAAGGGCGACATCGTGCCGAGCTCGTGCTCGATGAGTCGACGCACGTCGCCGGACTGGTGTCCCAGCTCGCGGTGCCCGGCCACGACCTCGAGCTCGTCGTAGAGCCGGGCCATGCCGACGCGACCCGCTCCTGAGGCGGCCTGGTACGAGGCGACGACCAGCTCGGTGAGCTCCCACCCGGCGTGCAGCACCCCGAGGGCGTCGATCATCGTCAGGGTCGTGGCGCCCGGGTTGGCGATGATCCCCTTGGGCCGGTTGCGGATCTGCAGCGGGTTGACCTCGGGCACGACCAGCGGGATGTCGGGGTCGCCACGCAGGGCCGAGCTGTTGTCGATGACGACCGCGCCGCGCGCGGCAGCGATGGGCGCCCAGTGCGCAGCCACGGGAGGCGGCACGTCGACCAGGGCGATGTCCACGCCGTCGAAGAACTCCGGCGACAGCTCCTGCACGACGACCTCACGGCCGCAGACGGTGAGCACCGTGCCGGCGTCCTCGGGCGCGGCGGCGGCGCGGATCTCGCCCCAGATGTCGGCCCGCATCGCGAGCACCTGCTGGGTCACCGCCCCCACGGCTCCGGTGGCACCGACCAGGGCGAGGGTCGGGCGCGGGGCCTTCGAGGCGAGTGAGGTCACCGGCCGGTGCCTCCGTAGACCACGGCTTCGCCTTCCGTGGAGTCCAACCCGAACGCCGAGTGCACGGCTCGGACGGCGTCGTCGAGCACGTCGGCCCGCGTCACGACCGAGATGCGGATCTCCGAGGTGGAGATCATCTCGATGTTGACGCCGGTGTCGGCCAGCGCCTTGAAGAAGGTCGCGGAGACACCGGGGTGTGACCGCATGCCGGCCCCGACCAAGGACAGCTTGCCGATCTGGTCGTCGTACTGGATGGACGCGAAGCCCACCGCTTCCTGGACCTTCTTCAGGGCGTGCACGCCGGTCTGACCGTCGGTCTTGGGGCAGGTGAACGAGATGTCGGTCAGGCCGGTCTCGGTCGCCGACACGTTCTGGACGATCATGTCGATGTTGATCTCGGCGTCGGCGCAGGTCTGGAAGATCGCGGCAGCCTTGCCCGGGTGGTCCGGGACTCCGACGACGGTGATCTTGGCCTCGCTGCGGTCGTGTGCGACACCGGCGATGATCGGGGCTTCCACGGTGTCTCCTTCAGCTGGTTTGTCCGTGACGATGGTGCCCTCCTTCGCTGAGAAGGAGCTGCGGACGTGGATCGGGATGTCGAAGCGGCGGGCGTACTCGACGCTGCGCAGGTGCAGGACCTTGGAGCCGGAGGCCGCCAGCTCGAGCATCTCCTCGTTGGAGATGCGGTGGATCTTCTTGGCGGACGGGACGATTCGCGGGTCGGCGGTGAAGACGCCATCGACGTCGGTGTAGATCTCGCACACGTCGGCGTTGAGGGCAGCGGCGAGCGCGACGGCGGTGGTGTCGGTGCCCCCTCGACCGAGGGTGGTGATCTCCTTGGTGTCCTGGCTGACGCCCTGGAACCCGGCCACGATGACGATGTGCCCCTTGTCGAGCGCGTCGGTGACGCGGCCCGGGGTGACGTCGATGATGCGCGCCTTGCCGTGGCTGGAGTCGGTGATGACCCCCGCCTGGCTGCCGGTGAAGGAGCGCACGGTGTAGCCGAGGTCGGCGATCGCCATGGCCACCAACGCCATCGAGATGCGCTCGCCTGCGGTGAGGAGCATGTCCAGCTCGCGCGGGGGTGGCTGCGGGCTCACCTGGTTGGCGAGGTCGAGCAGCTCGTCGGTGCTGTCGCCCATGGCCGAGACCGCCACGCAGACGTCGTTGCCGGCCTTCTTCGACTCGGCGATCCGCCTGGCGACGCGCTTGATGCTCGCGGCATCGGCGAGCGAGGAGCCGCCGTACTTCTGGACGACGATGGGCACGGTGCTTCTCCTGGGACCACGGCGGGCAGTGCGGGTGGATCGGGCGGTCAGTCTATCTACCGTCCTCATCGTGGGACGCGAGTGCCGTATGCCGGACGCGCAGGTGAATACGAAAGCGGAGGTCCCGGGGGACGCGCGCCGCTAGCCTTCGCGCATGAGCATCGAGGTGCAGGGGGTGCGGCGGGCATTCGGGGACGTGCTCGCCGTGGAGGACATCAGCCTCACGGCTGAGCCGGGCGAGGTCACCGCCCTCATCGGTCCCAACGGTTCCGGCAAGACCACGCTGTTGCTGATGTTGGCGACCTTGCTGGTGCCCGACCACGGGCAGATCCGGGTCGACGGGCTCGACCCGGTCACCCAGCCGACCGAGGTCCGGGCGAAGATCGGCTGGATGCCCGACGGCTTCGGCACCTGGGACGCGCTCACCGTGCGCGAGGTGCTGCTGACCATCGCCGCGGCATACCGGATCGCGCCTGGCCAGGCGCGCACTCGCGCCGACGAGCTGCTGCACACCGTGCACCTCGATGACCTCGCGGACCGCCGCGCCCGGGTCCTGTCGCGGGGGCAGAAGCAGCGTCTCGGGCTGGCCCGCGCGCTCATCAACGACCCCTCCGTCCTGCTGCTCGACGAGCCGGCATCCGGGCTCGACCCGCGCAGCCGCATCGAGCTGCGTGACGTGCTCCGAGGACTGGCTGCCCAGGGCAAGACCGTCCTGGTCTCGAGCCACATCCTCACCGAGCTGCAGGAGGTGGCCGACCGCGCCGTCATCGTGGCGCGCGGACGCAGCCTCGAGACGCAGAGCCTCGACGCCGGCTTCATCGCGACGGCCACCGCGTCGTGGCGGATCGACTCGCTCGACCCCGAACGGCTCGCGAGCTGGCTCGAGGAGAAACACGTCCCTGCCACCAAGGTCGGTGGTGGCCTCACCGAGGTGGAGGTGGCCGGCGAGGAGAACGCAGCCCGCCTGCTGGCCGACCTGGTCGGCGACGGCATCCGCGTCATCGCGTTCGCCCCGAGCCAGGGCGCCCTCGAGTCCGCCTACCTCGCAGCGACGGAGGACCGACGATGAGCTGGCACGGGATCAAGACCATCGCCGCCCTCGAGCTGCGTCAGCGCCTGCGCACGTCGCGGTGGCCGATCGTCTTCGGGATCTGGGTGCTGCTCATCGCAGGCATCAGCTTCCTCTCCTACTGGGCCACCAACGACCCCGACCTCAGGTCCGGCTCCGCGATGTACGACATCGTCGTCTTCTTCGTGCTCGGCCTGTCGATGCTGATCGTCCCGTCGCTCACCGCGACCTCGGTGAACGGTGACCGCGAACACGGCGTGCTCGCCACCCTCCAGACGACCCTGCTCACGGAGTGGGACATCGCGCTCGGCAAGCTGCTGTCCGCGTGGGTGGTCGCGCTGGCGTTCCTGGCGACCGCCTTGCCGTTCCTGGCGTGGGCGTGGGCCGAGGGCGGGATCTCCGGCGGCCGGATCGCGCTGTCGCTGCTCGTGCTGGTGCTCGTGCTCGCGGTCGTCTGCGCCGTCGGCCTGATGTTCTCGACGCTCACGGCACGCCCGGTCTCCTCGGCGGTGCTCACCTACCTGACGATGGGCGCGCTCGTCTTCGGCACGACCATCGGGTTCGGGCTCAGCGCCTTCCTGGTGACGCAGGAGGAGCAGCAGCAGGTCTTCGGCGTCCCGGACTCGTGGTACGAGGAGCACCAGGCGCCGGCCTTCGACCCCGCCGACCCCAACCTGACCCCCGAGCAGCTCGAACAGATCCAGAAGAGCCAGGCCGAGCCCACCCGGGCCGACTGCGTGACCTTCACCCGCACGGCGACAGTCGCGCACACCGAGCGGATCTGGTGGATGCTGCCGCTCAACCCGTTCGTGGTGGTGGCCGACGCAGCCCCGTCACAGCCGCCCAAGGACGAGGGGATGTACTCCATGGGGTTCACCCCGATGCGGTGGATCAGCGCCGGGGTGCGGGCCGCCCGCAACGGGCCGAGCGACGTGCACGACGAGTGCACCGGCTATGTGTCGGGGAGTCGCGGCGGCTTCAGCGAGGAGAACTCCGGGGACCCCCTGGAGAGTGCCCTCGACACCGCCCCGGTGTGGCCCTACGGCCTGGCCTTCCTGCTGGTCGCCGGCGCCGGCGCGACGGTCCTGGCCGGCAGCCGCTTGCGGACGCCGATCCGCCGCCTGCCCAACGGCACCCGCATCGCCTGACGGCTCACCGCTCGACACAGGTATGCCGCGTGGCCGCCTCGGCCACGCGGCATACCCATCGCTCGCGGGGTCAGCCGAAGTAGTCGGCCAGCACCTCACAGAAGTCGAGGTAGAACCCCGGGTGGCTGCCGTGGTCGGCCAGCAGCTCGAAGCTGCCCTCGATGAACACGTCGTTGTCGAGGTCGTTGTCACCCATGGTGTCGACGAGGAAGGCGGTCTTGAGGACGCCGCGGTCATGGAAGAGGACGGCACCGGTGTCGTCCCGCACGACGAACGGCTGACCCGACTCCTGGGCCTCGAACCGGTACGTCGTGCCCGAGACCAGCGTCGCGTGCAGGTCCTTGTACAGACCGTTGTGGTCGATCGTCAGGCTCCTGTCGTTGGCCGTCAGGACCTCGTGAACCTCGTAGTTGTCGAAGTAGCGGGGCGGCGCACCAGGCTTCGTGGGCGCCTTGAGCATGAAGACGCCTTCGAACGTCGTCTCGTTGTGGATGAGCGGGCCACAGTCGTCGAAGTCGAAGGAGTCGGAGCCGCTGTAGTGCTCGCGCTCCAACGGTGCGGCCTGGGCCGGCAGGGCCATCGTGAAGGCCAGAGCCAGGACGCCACAGGCAGAGATCAGCAACTTCCTCATGGGACTTCCCTTCAGTCGTCCCTGCGGTGCCTACGATCCCTTGGGCGGCCCCGGCTGCGAACCTTCGATTGGACTAATCCGGGCGTCGAACCGGGTCAGGGGTGGAGGGCGTCGAACTCGGCCTCGGAGATGGTCTCCTCGTCGGCGTCGAGCCGGATGTGGCCGAGCAGGGACTGGAGCACCCGCAGGGCGGAGGCCGCCCGCTCGCCCCAGTCGGACAGGTAGCTGAACTGCCACCACCACAGCGCCTCGGAGATGCGCCCCTGGTCGTAGTGACGCAGGCCGTGGGCGAGCGCGCCGGCAACCACGGCGATGTCGTTGGACAGCGACCCCGTCGTCAGCTCGGTCGAGGTGACCGGGTCGACCAGGTCGGCGTACTCGTCGAGGCCCTCGAAGAGGTTGGCCACCCCAGTGCGCAGGGGGTCGAGCTCGGCCTCCACGGTGTCGGTCTCGAACCGCTCGGCCGGCACGATGTCCTCGATCGCCCCGAGACGCGCGCCCATGACGAGCACCTGTGAGAGCGCCAGCAAGGTCATGGGGATGGCGGCGTCAGGGGCCGAGCCGGACGCGACCTCGGTCAGCGTCGTGAGGTAGGCGCGGGCGTCAGCAGCCGACTCGTCGGCCAGCACCTGCAGATCGTCAGACATCGAGAAGTCTCCTGCCTTCGAACGCGCGACCAAGGGTGACCTCATCGGCATACTCCAGGTCGCCACCCACGGGCAGACCTGAGGCGAGCCGCGTGACCCGCAGACCCATCGGGCGCAGGAACCGCGCGAGGTAGCTCGCGGTCGCCTCGCCCTCGAGGTTGGGGTCGGTGGCGATGATGACCTCGGTGACCTCGGCCGACGCGAGCCGGGTCATCAGCTCCTTGATGCGCAGGTCGTCGGGACCGACGCCGTCGATCGGGCTGATCGCCCCGCCGAGCACGTGGTAGCGGCCGCGGAACTCACGAGTGCGTTCGATGGCCACCACGTCCTTGGGCTCCTCGACGACGCAGATCGCAGTGCTGTCGCGGCGCGGGTCGGCGCAGATGCGGCACTGCTCGGACTCCGCAACGTTCCCGCAGGTCTCGCAGAACCGCACCTTGGCCTTGACCTCGGTGAGCACCTCGACCAAGCGCTTGACGTCGATCGCGTCAGCCTGCAGCAGGTGGAAGGCGATCCGCTGGGCACTCTTGGGACCCACGCCGGGCAGCCGGCCGAGCTCGTCGATCAGGTCCTGGACCACACCTTCATACACGTCCGTGAGCCTATGCCCTCGGGGTGTCACCGCCGGCGACGCCGCCCCGTCGTTCGGAACAACCGCCGGGTCCTGGCCCGGGGGATCTTCCGAACTACCGGGGTTGGCTCAGGATCTGTCGCCGCCCCGGACCCGCTCACGCAACCCGGCGGCCAGCCCCATCACGGTGAGCCGGTCGACCAACCCGCCCAGGTGCTCCGCCACCCACGGGTGCTTGACCGGCGCCAGTCGCAGCCGCAGGTGCAGGCGGGTGCGGTCCCCCTCGACGGCCGACAGCTGGAGGCACCAGGTGAGGTGGGTGCGGCCCCGCGTCGACCCGTAGAGCAGGTGCTCGGCGGGCGCCAGCTCCACCACCGTGAAGGTCGCGTCGGCACCACCCCAGTCCGGCACGACGTCGCCGACCGCGAGCGCCAGGTGTCGTGGTTCGACCCGGCGCAGCCCACGGCGGGAGGGCGGGACCAACCGCTCGAACCACGCGGGGAAGTACCAGCCGGCCCGTCGCTTGCCGAGCTGCACGATCCACGGCCACACGGCGTCGGGCGGGGCGTCGAGCGTGCAGGCGCGGTCCATGACGACATCGGCGGGGGCGACCACCTCGTCGCCCGGCATCGGGGAGGAGCGCTCGGCCGAGGTCGGGCGGGTGAGCAGCTCGGCGGACCTCATCGCGGCGGTCAGGGTCCTTCGTCGATGACCTTGCCGCCGAGGAGCCGCTCGATCACCGGACGGCCCACCTCGCCGAGCTCGGCGATGTCCTCGTCGTCGGCGCTGGCCGCGCTGTCGTCGGCGACGTAGGTGTCAGGGGTGCGGGCCGGCTCCTCCGCCGCCACCGCAGCCTTCGCGGCGGCCAGTCTCGAGCCCGTGCCCGGCTCGGCGAGTGCACCGGGCGCGGGCGTGGCAGGTGTGCCGGCCGACGGCGCCGCGCCTCCCGGGGCATCGTCAGTGGCCCAGCTCGGACCGCTCGACGGACCCGACGACGCGGTCGCCCAGCCGCCGCCGGTCTCCGGCGGGGGGCTCGAGGCCGCGATGCCTGCGTATGCCGCGGTGCCGCCTCCGCCGCCTGCCGCACCGCCTCCGCTGCCCGCCGCACCGTCATCGGTGGTGCCGCGCGGGCGTGACGGCGCGGGGTTGTCACCCTTCACCGCCGGGTCGTCGGACGGGTAGCGGTTGGCCGGGACGACGGTCGGGTGGGACTCCCCGCTGGGGGCGGACTGCCCTGCGTCGGGGGTCGGGATGCCCTCGACCCGGGCGTCCACGCCGAGGACGTCGATCAGGGCCTGACGCACGAGGTCGGCGTGCGGACCGTGGCGGAAGGTGTTCGCGATGCCGACGGTGGAGATGCCGAGCACCACCTTGGAGCCGTCGTAGTCGTGGACGGTGGCGTGCTCCGAGAGCAGGGTCCAGGTCGTGCGCTTGTGCTTGAAGATCCAGCCGAGGATGTCGGGCCAGGCGCGGCGGATGGCCGCGACGTCCATGCCGCCGGCGATGGCGCCCGGCTGCGCGACCGCAGTGGTCGGCGCGGGATCCTCGACCGGGCTGGCGTCCGGCGCGGTGGGCGCTGCCACCGGCTCGGCGGGCTCGGCGACCGGCTGGGGCGCCACCGCAGCGGGCGCAGCTGCCGCTGGCTCGTCGTCGACCGGGTCTGATGACCTGCCTGCACCCTGCTCGGAGGGGGAGTCCGATGGCCGGTGGCTCGCGTCCGACGGGGCGCTGGAGGAAGGAGCGGCGGGCTCCGGGACCCCAGCGGGAGCCGGCGCGGCAGCAGGAGCCGACGCGGCCACAGGAGCGGCCACCGGGGCAGGCGCGGGGGCAGGAGTCGACGCGGGCGGTGCGGCCGCGCGTGCCGCCGACGGCACTCCCTCGACGTCGAGGCGACGCTCGAGGCGATCGAGCCGCGCGGCATACCCACTCTCGCCGGAGGCGGCAGGGAGCAGGACGCGCGCGCAGATCAGCTCGAGCTGGAGCCGTGGCGCGGTGGCGCCGGTCATCTCGGTGAGCCCGGCGTTGACGATGTCGGCGGCCCGCGAGAGGGCACCGCCGCCGAAGGCTGCGGACTGCTGGCGCATCCGCTCGAGCTGGTCTTCAGGCACCCCGCGCAGCACGGAGGAGGCCCCGTCGGGGACGGCGGCCACGACGATGAGGTCACGCAGGCGCTCGAGCAGGTCTTCGACGAACCGGCGGGGGTCGAGCCCGGTCTCGATCACCCGGTCGACCTGGTGGAAGACGCCGGAGGCATCGGCGGCCGCGAACGCATCGATGATGGCGTCGAGCAGCTCGGCGTCGGTGAACCCCAGCAGCGCGGCGGCCCCTTCGTAGGTGAGGCCCTCGTCGCCCGAGCCGGCGATGAGCTGGTCGAGCACCGAGAGCGAGTCACGCACCGACCCCCCACCCGCGCGGGTCACGAAGGACAGGACTCCCGGCGCGACGGCGACCCCCTCCTGCTGGCAGAGCGAGGCCATGTAGTCGGACAGCTGGCCGGGCGGCACGAGGCGGAACGGGTAGTGGTGGGTGCGCGAGCGGATCGTGCCGATGACCTTCTCGGGCTCGGTCGTCGCGAAGACGAACTTCACGTGCTCCGGCGGCTCCTCGACGATCTTCAGCAGGGCGTTGAAACCCTGCGGGGTGACCATGTGGGCCTCGTCGATGATGTAGATCTTGTAGCGGCTCTGGGCCGGACCGTAGGACGCGCGCTCGCGCAGGTCGCGGGCGTCGTCGACACCACCGTGGCTCGCCGCGTCGATCTCGATGACGTCGACGCTGCCCGCGCCGCCGCGAGCCAGCGCGACGCAGGAGTCGCAGGTGCCGCAGGGGGTGGGGGTCGGGCCCTGCTCGCAGTTGAGGCAGCGGGCCAGGATGCGGGCGCTGGTCGTCTTGCCACAGCCACGCGGACCGGAGAAGAGGTAGGCGTGGTTGACCCGGCCCGTGCGCAGCGCCTGCATGAGCGGCTCGGTGACGTGCTCCTGGCCGATCACGTCGGCGAAGGACTCGGGCCGGTAGCGGCGGTACAGGGCGGTGCTCACCTCGGGAACCCTAGTCGCCCCCGCGGACATCCGCGTCCCCCTCCCGCGGGCCCCTCCCGCGGGCCCCGGCGGGCCCGCGAAGTCCTCGGTGGCAGACTGGCGCGGACGAGGGAGGCAGATGTTCGCGCGCCGCAGACATGACACCACCGAGCCGCCCCCCGGCGGGTCCGAGGACGCTGCACCCATCCGCCTCGAGGCAGCCGGGGTCGGCAAGCACATCGACGGCAACGTGCTCCTCTCCCCCATCGACCTCGCGGTCTCCTCGGGCGAGTGCGTCGTGGTCCGGGGGGAGAACGGCAGTGGCAAGACGACCCTCCTGCGCATCCTCGCGGGCACGCTCGCGGCGTCCGAGGGGAGCGCGACCCTCGACGGCGGCCGTGTCGACGAACGCGACCGGGCCACCCGCGCTCGCGTCGCCGCGCTGATCGGCTACCCCACGGCATACCGCGACCTGACGGTCGTCGACCACCTCGTCCTCATCGACTCCACGTGGGGCGGCGCGATCGGCACCGCGGACGAGCGGGCCGACGACCTGCTCGTGAGCCTCGAGATCGACCACCTCTCCGAGCGGTTCCCGCACGAGCTGTCGTCGGGCCAGCAGCACCTCTTCCACCTCGCACTGGTGCTGTTCCGCCCGTCGCGGGTGCTGCTCCTCGACGAACCAGAGCAGCGGCTCGACACCCACAAGCGCGGCCTGCTCACCGAGATCCTGGTGGCCCGCAAGGCTGCTGGTGACGCGCTCGTCGTGGCCTGCCACGACCCCGAGATGACGGCCGCGATCGCCGACCGCGTCATCGACGTGGTCGCCCCGTGACTGCGGAGCCTGCCCGCGAAGTCGGCCCGACGAGCGACCGGGAGCGCCTCGACCAGGCGCGTCGGGTGATCCGCGGCGGGTTGCCCGAGGAGGGCAACGGCAACGTCGTGTATGCCGCGTACGTCGCCGTGATCGCCTCCCTCACCTACGGCGTGCCGGCGTCACGGGCCTTCTTCGAGTTCGTCGACCCGGCCTGGCTCTCCCGACACCTGACCGGGATCCAGGGGGTGCTGGTCGTCGGCGTCCTCGTCGTCGCCGTGTGGCTCGTCGGGCACCGGCTCGGGTCGCTCCGCGGGCCGGTCGTGCCGGACCTCCCCTACCTCGACCACATCGCCGTCAGCTCGCTCGACCGCGCAGTCGTGCTGCGTCGCTGGTGGCGGCTGAGCCTGCTCGGCTGCCTCATCGGTGGTCTGCTCACCGGTGCCGTCATCGGCACCGGGATGGTCGTCGCCGACGTGTCGTCGCCGTGGGCCCTGCTGCCGTCGAGCCTGGGTGGGCTGGCGGTCGGGCTCGGGTTCGCGGGGTCGTGGCTGTGGGGCCAGGTGCGGTCGTGGCCGACCGGACCCCGGGGTGCCTCGACCGTGCTCCGGGGCGCTCGCTCGCTGCGGGCGCTGCACCACGTCGGGCTGCGCACGCAGTCCTCACGGGCGGTGACGATGGGTGGTGCTGTGCTGGCCGGCGACCTGCGCGCGGCCCGACTCGACGTCGCCTCCCCGTCCACCCGGCTACGCCGAACCCGGCTCCGCGCCAGGGGTCCGGTCGCCGTCGTCGCCGAGCGCGACCTGCTGGGGCTTCGCCGCTCACCCGGCGCGCTGGTCGTCGGCCTGCTGCTCGTCGGCGCCGGTTGCTGGTCGCTCGCCCACGCGACGATCCCGGGCGTGCCCAACATCGTCGCGTTCGTGGGGACCCTGTCCTGCTACCTCGGCTACGGCGCCTGGGCCGAGGGGCTTCGGCTCCAGGGCGACAACGCCGGCACCCCGCCACTGATCGGGCTCGCCTACGGCAAGGAGGCGCTGGCCCACCTGGTGACGCCCTCGGTGCTGTACTCCGTGGTCGCGCTCCTGTCCGGGGCCACCGTGGTGCTCACCGCGCCGGGCGCCGGCCTCGCCGCAGTGGTCTGGCCGCTCGCGATGGTGGCGCTCGTGGCCGGGGCCCACCTGATGGCGGCGTTCCGAGGGCTGCCGCCGGTCAGCCTCTTCTCACCGGGTTCGGCCGTGGTGTCGGTGGCGTTCTGGTACTCCCGGCCCCTGCTGCTCACCATCATCGGCGGCGTCGCCGCGACCGCGCTGCTGACGAGGTCGAGCGCCTCGAACGCCCTCATGGTCCTCGTGCTCGCCTCGTATGCCGCGGTGGCGTTCGGGCGGCGACGCGTCAGGCTGCTCGACGAGGGCCACCGCACCTGAGGCGTGCGGCGCCGGCCCTTCGGCCAGTCGGCCGAGGTCGCGAGCCGGCCACGCGGCATACCCCCGCGGCGTTGGGACAAAGCCGTCGGGACATAAGCCGTCGGGACACAAGCCGTCGGGACATAGAGGGACACCCCGCGTACCTGGAAGAGCTCTCCTACCCTTGCTGCATTCCTGCCCTGGGGGAGTTCGGAGAGGTACCACCACACGGGGTGCCTGCGACAAGTGTAGACGGGCCCCGGGCGACTCAGCGAATCCCCGTCCTGCGACGATGGGCCACCCGCCCGACCACCGCCTGGAGCACGCGATGTCCCCCTTGCACCTCTTCCGTCGTCTCGCCATCGCCGAGGCGGTGACCTGGGCCCTGCTCCTCGTCGGGATGTTCCTCAAGTACGTCACCGAGACGACCGAGCTGGGCGTCCGGGTCTTCGGCATGGTCCATGGAGTGGTCTTCATCGCCTACTGCCTGGGCGCCGTCTTCGTCGCCGTGAACCAGCGGTGGCGGCTCGGCACCACGGTGCTCGCCCTGGCGAGCGCCGTGCCGCCCTTCATGACCGTGTGGTTCGACCGCCGGGCCGAGCGGCGTGGTCAGCTCGACGGCCCGTGGCGACTGGCCCCTGGCGGTGAGGCACCGAAGAGTGCCCCGGAGCGGGTGCAGGCGTGGATGCTGGCGCGACCGGTGGCCGCGGCGGGCGCCGCTGCCCTCGCGGTCGGCGCCCTCACCCTGCTGGCCCTGCTCGTCGGTCCGCCCCCGTCGTCGCCGAGCTGACGACCGTCGTCGGAGCGGTCTCGACCCGGCCATCCGGGAGCGATTTCAGTGGTGGGCTTCGGCTCAGGTAGCCTCCTCGGCGGAGGATTCGCATAGTGGCCTAGTGCGCACGCTTGGAAAGCGTGTTGAGTGAAAGCTCTCAGGGGTTCGAATCCCCTATCCTCCGCCACAAACCAGGTCCCGTGCTCGGGTGCGTGACGGGTCGACCACGCTCGACGAGGCCGACCCGTCAGGCACCGGCGTCGTCCGGAGGAGCCGCACCGCATGGCCCGACAGATCAACTGGCGCGGAGTCCTGAGTCCCGACGACGGGCGTCCGGACGACACCACGTGGCGTCCCGGCTCACCGTTGGTCCCGCCACGGTCGATCATCGACGCGGTGCGCCTGATGCAGTTCGGTGCGGCGCTCGAGGTGCTCGAGGTGGTGCGCGGCTTCCTCACCCGTGGTCAGCTGCGCGACGCGATCCGTCACGAGGTGGCGGTGGGCAAGCTGCCGGCCACCAACGCCGACATCGAGGGCGTGCTGCGGTTCACCCTCGGCCTGACGACCGCGGTCGCCATCGTCAGCTGCCTCATCTGGCTCGCCATGGCCCGGGCCACGGCCCGCGGGTCACGGTGGGCGCGGATCATCGCCAGCGTGCTGTTCCCCCTGTCGCTCGGACTGTTCGCGGGTGCCCTGCTGCCCACCGCCGGGCTGTTCGCGCGCACCCTCGCCCTCGGGCTGCTCCTCGTCGGCGCCTGGACGCTCGTCCGCCTGTGGCACCGCGACTCCAGCGCCTACATCCGCTACCAGAGCACCCCGAAGGACTGACCCACCGACCACCGGGGCGCCGCGCCGATCACCCCGACCGGCTCGGCCACGAGGCAGCTAGAGGCACGGTGGCCCGTTCGCTCTGGCGGGTCGCGGCGTGGTGGCCCACGATGGCGACATGGGCAACGGTGACTACCACGCGGCATACCGGCAGAGCCTCGAGGACCCCGAAGCGTTCTGGGGCCGGGCCGCCGAGGCGATCGACTGGATCACTCCCCCACCGCGGGTGCTCGACGACGACCGGCCGCCGTTCTACCGCTGGTTCACCGGCGGCACCCTCAACACCTGCTTCAACGCGCTGGACCGGCACGTGGCCGCGGGGCGTGGTGACCAGCCGGCGCTGCACTACGACTCCCCGGTGACCGACACCCACCAGACCATCACGTATGCCGCGTTGCTCGACCGCGTCGCGACGTTCGCCGGCGCGCTCGCGTCACTGGGGGTCGGCAAGGGCGACCGGGTCGTCATCTACATGCCGATGGTGCCCGAGGCGGTCGTCGCGATGCTCGCCTGCGCCCGGCTGGGGGCGGTGCACTCCGTGGTCTTCGGCGGCTTCGCGCCGGCCGAGCTCGCGGCCCGCATCGAGGACGCCAAGCCGGTGGTGATCGTGGCCGCGAGCTGTGGTGTCGAGCCGACGCGAGTGGTCGAGTACAAGCCGCTGCTCGACGCCGCCCTCGACCGCAGCTCGCACAAGCCGGAGTCGGTGATCGTCCTGCAGCGCGAGCAGGCTCGTGCCGCCGTCGGCGAGCGCGACACCGACTGGGAGGAGCTCGACTGGGACGAGCTGGTCGCCGACGCCGAGCCCGCCGACTGCGTCGAGGTGGGGGCCACCGACCCGCTCTACATCCTCTACACGTCAGGGACGACGGGGCGGCCGAAGGGGATCGTCCGCGACAACGGCGGTCACGCGGTCGCCCTGCGCTGGTCGATGGGCAACGTCTACGGCATCGAGCCGGGCGACACCTGGTTCACCGCCAGCGACGTCGGCTGGGTGGTGGGGCACTCCTACATCGTCTACGCGCCTCTGCTGACCGGCGCGACAACCGTTCTGTACGAAGGGAAACCGGTCGGCACGCCGGATGCGAGCGCGTTCTGGAAGGTGATCGCCGACCATGGGGTGAAGGCGATGTTCACCGCGCCCACGGCATACCGGGCGATCAAGCGCGACGACCCAGACGGCGAGCTGATGAAGGGTCACGACCTCTCCACGCTCGAGACGGTGTTCCTCGCCGGCGAGCGCCTCGACCCCGACACCTACGCGTGGGCGACCGATCGACTCGGGGTGCCGGTCGTCGACAACTGGTGGCAGACCGAGACGGGCTGGCCGATCGCCGCGAACCTGCGCGGGCTCGAGCCGATGCCGATCAAGCCGGGGTCGCCGACCGTGCCGACCCCCGGCTTCGACGTGCGCATCCTCGGGGAGGCCGGCCAGGAGCTCGGGGCCGGCGAGGAAGGCGCCATCTGCATCCGGCTGCCCCTGCCCCCCGGCACCCTGCCGACCCTCTGGGGTGACGACGACCGGTACGTGTCCGGCTACCTGTCGGCGTTCGATGGCTACTACCTCACCGGCGACGGCGGCCTGGTCGACGAGGACGGCTACCTCTACGTGATGGGTCGCACCGACGACGTGCTCAACGTCGCGGGCCACCGGCTCTCGACCGGCTCGATCGAGGCGGCACTGGCCGGGCATCCCGCCGTGGCCGAGTGCGCGGTGATCGGCGTCCACGACGACCTCAAGGGACAGGTGCCGCGGGCGCTGGTGGTGCTCAAGGCCGGCGTCGACGGCGAATCCGACGGAGAGCGCATCCGCACCGAGCTCAAGCAACGGGTGCGCGACGAGGTCGGTGCCATCGCGTCGCTGCAACGGGTCGACGTCGTCGCCGCGCTGCCCAAGACGAGGTCGGGCAAGATCCTGCGCAAGACCATGCGGGAGATGGCCGACGGCAGGACACCCACGGTCCCCGGCACGATCGAGGATGCCTCGGTCCTTGAGACCCTCGGACCCGTGTTGTCCTCGCCCGCCTAGCCTGACGGGGTGCAGGGAGTCCTCAACGGTTTCACCACCATCGGCCTGGTCATTGCCGTGGGCGCCCTGCTGGCCCACCTGAGGATCGTCGACCTCGGCGCGCAGCAGGTCCTGTCACGGCTGGCCTTCTTCGTCGCCAGCCCGGCCCTCATGGTGGTCACGCTCTCGCGGGCCGACGTCCACCAGGTGCTCTCCGCGAACCTGGGCGCCTCTGCTGCCGGCGTGGTGGTCGCCGGTGGCGTGTACGTCGTGCTGGCGCGCACGCTCTGGCACCGCTCGATGGGTGACACGACCATCGGCGCCCTCTCGTCGTCCTACGTCAACGCCGGCAACCTCGGGATCCCGGTTGCCAGCTACGTGCTGGGCGATGCGGCCTTCGTGGCGCCGACGCTGCTCTTCCAGCTGCTCGTGTTCCAGCCCGTGGCCCTGGGCTTCCTCGACGCCGATGCCCGCGGTGGTCGCTCGTCCTGGTGGCAGCTGCTGACCAAGCCGTTCCTGAATCCCCTGACCGTCGGCTCCCTCATCGGCCTCGGGCTGTCACTCACCGGGTGGACCCTGCCCACGATGGTCTCCGCGCCACTGGGGCTGCTCGGCGACATGGCCGTGCCCTCGATGCTGGTCGCCTACGGCATCGCGTTGCGGCTGGGCCCCGGGCTCGGGCGCACCGGTTCGGTGGCCGAGCTGGTCACCACGTCGTCGCTCAAGCTATTCGTGCAGCCCCTGGTCGCGTGGTTCGTCGCCAGCGTGGTGCTGGGAGTCGACGGCCACGCGCTGCTCGCGATCGTCGTCACCTCGGCGCTGCCGACCGCCCAGAACATCTTCGTGCACGCCACCCGCTACGACCGGGCGACGGTCCTGGCCCGCGACACCATCCTCATCACCACGATCGGCGCCGTCCCCGTCATCCTGCTCGTGGCCGCCCTCCTCGGCTGAGGCGTCGGCGCTATCTCATGCAAAAGGCGAGTTAGCGCCGGTGCGGGTGGCGCTAACTCGCCTTATGCATGAGATGGCGACGGGTGGAGGATGGGTCGTCCGGTATGCCGCGTGCTAGCGCGAGCGGCGCGCGGTGCCGAAGATCGAGCGGGTGATCTCGCGACCGATGACCGTCCCGGCCGAGCGAACCATCGACTTGAACGCGCTCGACTTCACCACCTGCTCGACGATCCCCGGCTCAGGCTTGGAGGACTGCCGTGCCTGAGTCGGCCTGGACGTGCTGGCTTGCGTCGCGGCACCGCTCGGAGCGGGCGCGGGGGCCTGCTCGGGCGTCGGCGCCTGCTGGAGCCTGGCCTGGAGCTTCTCGTAGGCGGACTCGCGGTCGACCATCGCGGCATACTTCGAGCCGATCGCGGACGCGGCGATGACCTGCTTGACGGTCGCCTCGTCCGACGGCGCCATCAGCGACTGCGGGGCGATCATGCGGGTCCAGGCGACCGGCGTGGGGGCGCCGCGTTCGGAGAGCACGGTCACGACTGCCTCACCGGTGCCGAGCGAGGTGAGCAGCTTGGCGAGGTCATAGCCGCTGTGCGGGTAGGTCGACACGGCGGCCTTGAGCGCCTTGGCGTCGTCGGGCGTGAACGCGCGCAGGGCGTGCTGCACGCGGTTGCCGAGCTGCGCGAGCACGTCCGAGGGCACGTCCTTGGGCGACTGCGTCACGAAGAAGACGCCGATGCCCTTCGACCGGATCAGCCGCACGGTCTGCTCGATCGCGTCCTGGAACGCCTTGCTCGCATCGTTGAACAGCAGGTGCGCCTCGTCGAAGAAGAAGACCAGCTTCGGCTTGTCGACGTCGCCCACCTCAGGCAGGTCGTGGAAGAGGTCGGCCAGCATCCACATGAGGAAGGTGGAGAAGAGGGCCGGTCGATCCTGGACGGCCGGCAGCTCGAGGCACGTGACGAGGCCCTTGCCGTCGGCGGCCGTTCGCAACAGGTCCTGCGTATCGAACTCGGGCTCGCCGAAGAACGCCTCGGCGCCCTGGTCGGAGAACGCGATGAGCTCGCGCAGGATGACGCCGGCCGTCGCCGAGGACAGTCCACCGAGCGACTTGAGGTCGGCCTTGCCCTCGTCGGAGCTGAGGAACGCGATGACCTCGCGGAGGTCCTTGATGTCGAGGAGCGCGAGGCCGTTCTTGTCGGCGTAGTGGAAGACCAGTCCGAGGCTGGACTCCTGGGTCTCGTTGAGCCCCAACACCTTCGAGAGCAACGTGGGCCCGAAGGACGTGATGGTGGCGCGAATCGGGATGCCGTTGCCGAGGCCGCCCAGCGACAGGAACTCGGTCGGGTATGCCGTGCCGACCCACTGCTGCCCCACGTCCGCCGCGCGGGCGGCGACCTTGTCGTTCGCCTGCCCGGCCGTCGCGAGACCGGAGAGGTCACCCTTGATGTCGGCGAGGAAGACGGGCACGCCTTGGCCCGAGAGCTGCTCGGCCATGAGCTGCAACGTCTTCGTCTTGCCCGTGCCGGTCGCGCCCGCCACCAGGCCGTGCCGGTTGAGGGTGGACAACGGGATGCGCACGGGGGCATCGGGATACGCCTTGCCGTCGATCACGGTGGCGCCGAAGTGGAGGGCCCCACCCTCGAAGGAGTACCCGGCGCGGATCTCGTCGAGCTGCGCGTTGTTCGCGCCAGCCGGCTCTGAGGGGGTCTGCGAAGGTGTCGTCTCGGTCACCTTCGGCACTCTAGTGGCGCGTCCACGCACCCGGGCAGGTGTACGGCAGACCCTGCCGGCGACGCCTCGACCCACGCCACCGTGCGGGCACGCCTCGGGCCGCGCACGCGGCATACCCTTATGGTGGCGGGGTGATCTTCAAGAAGGTGGGCGAAGGGCGTCCGTACCCGGAGCACGGGAAGCAGACCCCTCGCGACTGGGCTGACGTCCCTCCGCGCATGGTGCGGCTCGACGAGCTCGTCACCACGAAGCGCACGCTCGACCTCGGCCACCTGCTCGCGGAGGACTCCACGTTCTACGGCGACCTCTTCGCCCACGTGGTCGAGTGGAAGGGCACGCTCTACCTCGAGGACGGTCTGCACCGCGCGCTGCGAGCCGCGCTTCAGCAGCGACCTACCCTCCACGCGCGCGTCCTCGTGCTTGACTGACCCCAGGCATGTCGGGGCCGCGCTGACGCGGGCGGAGGTGGGTACATGAGTTACGTCGTCGAGTCGGGGTCGTCGCGCGCCCGCCGGGCGCGCCGCCGCAGGGCGCTCATCACCCTCGGCGTCGTCGCGCTGATGCTGTTCTTCGCGTTCTGGTACGCCTACTCCTACTACCAGGACAGCAACAAGGCGAAGGCGTCGCCCGCGCCCACCTGCACCGCGACCTCGACCGTGAAGACACCGGCCCAGGTCACCGTGAACGTCTACAACGCCACCGAGCGCAGCGGCCTCGCGGCCAAGACGGCAGCCGACGTGCGCAAGCGTGGATTCAAGATCTCCACGGTCAGCAACGACCCGCTGCAGCGCGACGTCACGGTGGCGGCCGAGGTCCGGTACGGGCCGACCGGGGCGTCCTCCAGCAAGTTGGTGCTGGCCCTGGTGAAGGGGGCGAAGGCGGTCAAGGACAGCCGCACCGACTCCTCGGTCGACCTCGTCCTCGGTGCGAAGTTCACCGCCCTGACGGCCCCGCCGAAGAAGCCGGCGGCGTCGGCCACCACCCCCACCTGCTGATGCCGGTCCGCTGACGCCGGTCCGCTGACCCGGACCGCTCGGCGCGGCAGGTCGCCGCTGGGCTGACCCAGTCCGGACGACCGTGGACAGGTGCCTGAGCCCCACGCACACTGATGCGGTGGAACCGATGACGGCGGTGCGCGCCCAGGTGGCCGACTCCTGGGTCAGGTCCGCCGCAGCCGGGGTGGAGGCCGACTGCGTGGAGGCGCCGATCACGCTGCCTGCCGACGCGCTGCGCGACCACCGCGAGGCACACCCGTTGGCCCAGGTGTTCCCGCTTCTCGACGACGTGCTCGGCCGGGCCGCCCGCGAGTGCGACGCGATCATGGCGGTGTCGGACGCCGCCGGGCAGCTCCTCTGGGTCTGCGGCACGCCCAGCGTGCTGCGGCGGGCGGAGAGCATCGGGTTCGTCGAGGGCAGCAACTGGGACGAGCGGCTCGCCGGCACCAACGCCCCCGGCATGGCGCTGGCCCTCGACCAGTCGGTCAACATCATCGGGGCCGAGCACTTCCGCCGCTCCGTCCAGCGCTGGAGCTGCGCCGCGACACCGATCCACGACCCGACCACCGCGTCCCTGCTCGGCGTCCTCGACATCACCGGGGGCGACCAGATCGTCGTCCCGCAGACGATGGCGATGGTCCGGGCTGCGGCCCGGATGGCCGAGGCCGAGCTCGCGCGCGAGCTGCTCACCCGGGGCGCCGACCAGCCGCACCAGTCGTCGTCACGGCTGACCGCAGCCGTCCACGCCCTCGGTCGCGACGAGGCCCTGCTGACCGTGGACGACGGTCGCGGCCACCCGCGCACGGTGCGGCTCAGCCGCCGGCACAGCGAGATCCTGCTCCTCTTGGCGTCCGCACCCCGCGGCCTCTCGGGCGACGAGCTCGGGGTGCTGCTGTACGAGGAGGACGTGACGTCGTCGACGTTGCGGGCCGAGCTCAACCGGCTGCGGTCGCTCCTCGGTGACGACCTGCTGGCCTCGCGGCCCTACCGGCTCGCGGCCGAGGTCACGGCGGACTGGCTGGCCGTCGAGGCCCATCTCGCGGCGGGCGCAGTCGGCGCCGCACTGCGCACCTATCGGGGACCGCTGCTGCCTGCCTCGACCTCACCGGGGGTCCGCCGGCTGCGGGGCAGCGTCGAGGGCCAGCTGCGACGCGCCTTGCTCGCCAGTGGTGAGCCAGACCTGATGTCGACCTGGACGCGCTCGGCGTGGGGCACCGACGACCACGAGATGTGGACCGCCCAGCTCGCCAACCTCGGCAACACCTCCCCGTTGCGGCCGCTGGTCGTCGGCCAGATCGCGCGCCTCGACCGCGAGCTCGGCGCCTGACCCGTCCGCGACTCGACGTCTCCGAGCAACCTTTGCTAGCAAAGGTTGCTGCTGGGGGGGCGTGCAACGTGGTCGCAACGTTGCGTTGCCTACCGTCACGGCAACCCCCACACGCGGGGCACCACCAAAGACGTTGGGAGAACAGCGATGACGGTCTACGCACCCCCCGGAACCGAAGGCTCGAAGGTCACGGTCGAGCCGCGCTACGGGCACTTCATCGGCGGCAACTGGGTCGAGCCGAAGAAGGGCGAGTACTTCGAGAACATCTCACCGGTGACCGGCCGGGCCTTCACCGAGGTCGGTCGCGGCACCGCCGAGGACATCGAGGCAGCCCTCGACGCAGCGCACGCCGCAGCGCCGGCCTGGGGCAAGACTTCGCTCGCCGAGCGCGCGCTCGTCCTCAACAGGATCGCCGACCGCCTGGAGGAGAACCTCGAGGCCCTGGCGATCGCCGAGACCTGGGACAACGGCAAGCCGGTCCGCGAGACCCTGGCCGCCGACCTGCCCCTCGCGATCGACCACTTCCGCTACTTCGGTGGCGTGCTGCGCGGCCAGGAGGGCAGCAGCTCGGAGATCGACGAGAACACCGTCGCCTATCACTTCCACGAGCCCCTGGGCGTCGTCGCCCAGATCATCCCGTGGAACTTCCCGATCCTGATGGCCACGTGGAAGCTCGCTCCCGCGCTCGCGGCCGGCAACGCCGTCGTCCTCAAGCCGGCCGAGCAGACCCCGTGGTCGATCCTCAAGGTGCTCGAGCTGATCGGCGACCTCATCCCGGCCGGGGTGCTCAACGTGGTCAACGGGTTCGGCGTCGAGGCCGGCAAGCCGCTCGCCAGCTCCAACCGCGTCGCCAAGGTCGCCTTCACCGGTGAGACCACCACGGGCCGACTGATCATGCAGTACGCCAGCCAGAACATCATCCCGGTCACCCTGGAGCTCGGCGGCAAGAGCCCGAACGTCTTCTTCGACGACGTGGCCCAGAGCAGCGACGCGTTCTACGACAAGGCGCTCGAGGGCTTCACGATGTTCGCGCTCAACCAGGGCGAGGTCTGCACCTGCCCGTCGCGCGCCCTCGTCCAGCAGTCGATCTACAGCGACTTCGTGGGTGACGCGATCGAGCGCGTGGAGAAGGTCAAGCAGGGCAACCCGCTCGACACCGACACGATGATCGGCGCGCAGGCCAGCAACGACCAGCTCGAGAAGATCCTGTCCTACCTCGACATCGGCCGTCAGGAGGGCGCCAAGGTGCTCACCGGTGGCGAGCGCAACGTGCTCGACGGCGACCTCGCCGAGGGCTACTACGTCACCCCCACCGTCTTCGAGGGCAACAACTCGATGCGGATCTTCCAGGAGGAGATCTTCGGACCGGTCGTGTCGCTCACGAGCTTCACCGACGAGGCTGACGCCCTCGCGATCGCCAACGACACCCTCTACGGCCTCGGCGCAGGCGTGTGGACCCGCGATGGCGCCCGTGCCTACCGGATGGGCCGCGGCATCAAGGCGGGTCGGGTCTGGACGAACTGCTACCACCAGTATCCCGCGCACGCTGCGTTCGGCGGCTACAAGCAGTCGGGCATCGGGCGTGAGAACCACAAGATGATGCTCGACCACTACCAGCAGACCAAGAACCTCCTGGTCTCCTACTCCCCCGACGCCCTCGGCTTCTTCTAGATCGATGACGTCACCGGAGGCTGCCCCCGACGCCGACACCGATCCCAGCTCGGTCTCGGCGCCGGACCCGCAGCTCACCCGGGTCGACTTCACGGGTGCGGCGGCGGACCTGCTCCGCCGCCTCACCGTGAAGCACGGCCCGCTCATGTTCCACCAGTCCGGCGGCTGCTGTGACGGCAGCGCCCCGATGTGTTACCCCGAAGGCGAGTTCATCACCGGCGACGCCGACGTCCACCTGGACAACCTGACCGTGGGCGGGCTGCTCGACCCGATCGAGTTCTGGATGTCGGTCTCGCAGTATGAGTACTGGAAGCACACCCACCTCACCGTCGACGTCGTCAAGGGACGCGGGAGCGGCTTCTCGGTCGAGGCGCCGGAGGGGGTCCGGTTCCTGATCCGGTCACGCCTGATGAGCGAGGACGAGCTGCGCGCCTTCGACCTGCTCTGACGCCACCACAGACCGAGGTATGCCGCGTGGGCCACTGGCCGCGCGGCATACCTCCGGTTCGCGGAGCGGCGCCCCCACGGGGCGCACCGTAGGCTCGCTGCATGATCACGGTGGAGCTGTCGCGCAGCCTGAACCACGGCGGTGTGCTGTGGGAACCCGCTCCCGGCGACCGGTTCACCATCGACCAGCCCAACGTGGTCGGCGAGGTGTTCTGGATCAGCCACCTGACGATCGACGTGCACACCTTCAAGGGGCAGCCCCTGCTCGGCTTCAACGGCACGACGGAGTGGGCCCTCGACTCGGTCACGCTCGACACCGCGCTCTGGATGCCACGCGAGGACCAGCTGCGCGACCTCATCGGCGAGCGGCTCGTGTCGCTGAGTCGCGAGGACGGGCAGTGGCTCGTGACGGTGGAGACCGAGGAGGGGCGCGAGACCTACACGGATCCTGACCCCGAATGCGCCTACGCGCTGGCCCTCCTCAGCCTCACCTGAGGGCGCCTCAGTGGGAGGTCGCCATCGTCCCCTTGTGGTGCGACCGGGTCACCTGGAGGTCGGCTGCACCGACCACGAGGACGACCGCGCCGACGATCCAGGCGGTCCACGCCATCGGCCGGGTGCCGCTGAACCCCATGACCCAGGGAGCCGCGATCATGCAGGCGCCCAGGAGGACCGTGAGTCCCTCGACGGACATCATGTCCGGCCTGAACAGCTCGATCAGAGCCAGGACTGCGGTGACGGCACCCAGCACGACCATGGTCATGGTCGCCCGGTCAGTCGTGGTGGTCCACCACGGCGAGAGGGCTGCGTAGGCGCCGGCGATCAGAGCAATGAGATCCTGTGGATGGTTCCATCGCTTCATGGTGGTCACAACCACCTTTCCTTGAAGGCGGTCCGTCGATCCGAGGCGGGCCGAACACCTTGATTGTCCTCCCGCCCAACGCTTTTGGCTATCTTCGGCCGTCTCCGTAGGACGGGGCGCGCACGCCCTGTCGCGAGTCGCTTCCGGTCCGGGTCATGACGACCCCATCCGCTTGAGGGTGGCGAGCCGGCGCTCGTACTCCTGCTCGTCGATCTCACCGGCCGCGTAGCGCTCAGCCAGCTTGGCCTCGCCGGCGCGGGTGCCGGCGTAGCCCTGCACCTGGCGCCACCGACGGATGCCGAAGAAGCGGAAGCTGGCGAAGATCCCGATGATGAAGAGCAGCCACAGGAAGGGGAAGATCGGCCACCAGGGACCGGGTCCGTTCCAGGAGGGGTCGTGGGCGGCGAGGGTGTTCGCAGTGGCGATGACGGTGGTCATGGTGACTCCTTGGTCGGATTGAGCTGACTCCTCAATCCTTCGGCGGGAGAACGCTTTCCGAATCCCACAGGGGGCGGCACCTCAGCTGCTCCCCCGGGCGTACGCCACGGACGGCAGCTACTCCTGCGACCACCCCGGGCGCACCAGACCGGACTCGTAGGCCAGCACCACGAGCTGGGCGCGGTCGCGGACGTGCAGCTTGATCATCGACCGGCTGACATGGGTCTTGGCGGTCGCGGGGCTGAGGAAGAGCCGCTGGGCGATCTCGTCGTTGTTGAGCCCCTCGCCCACGAGGGCGACGACCTCACGCTCTCGCTCGGTCAGCTCGCCGAGCCGGTCCGCGGCCGGGGCCACGTGGGGGCGGCTGCGGGTCGCGAACTCGCCGATGAGGCGCCGCGTGACGCCGGGCGACAGCAAGGCGTCGCCCGCGGCCACCGCGCGGATGCCTCGCAGGAGCTCGGCCGGCTCGGTGTCCTTGACGAGGAACCCGCTGGCCCCGATGCGCACCGCCTCGAAGACGTACTCGTCGAGGTCGAACGTCGTGAGCACGACCACCCGCGTGCCTGAGAGGCGCTCGTCGGCCGCGATCTGCCGGGTCGCCTCGAGCCCGTCCGTGCCGGGCATCCGGATGTCCATCAGCACGACGTCCGGCACGGTCTGCCGGACCAGCGCCACCGCCTCGGCACCGTCGGCCGCCTCGCCCACGACCTCGATGTCGTCCTCGGCGTCGAGCAGCGCCCGGATCCCGGCCCTGAGCAAGGCCTGGTCGTCGGCCAGCACCACCCGGATCATCGTGGACCGCCGGTCGGGAGGTCGGCCTCGACCCGGAGGCCTCCGCCGGCCGCCGCCTCGACCCGCAGCTCGCCGCCGAGCGCTCGCGCCCGCTCCTGCATGCCGCTGATCCCGTTGCCCTGCCTGAGGTTCGGTAGCCCGGCTGCGCCGTTGCCCTCGTCCTCGATCGTCAGGGAGAGCACCTCGTCACCGTAGTGGAGGGTCACGGCGGCCCGGGTCGCGTGCGCGTGCCGGACGATGTTGGTGATCGCCTCCTGCACGATCCGGTATGCCGCGAGCTCGACTGCCGCGGGAAGGGCCCGCGCCTGCCCGCTCACCGTCTTGGTGACCTGGAGGCCCGCATGGCCGCTGCGCTCGACGATGTCGTCGAGCCCAGCCAGGTTGGCGACCGGTGAGCGCGGGGCCGGTGCGCCGTCGAGGCGCAGGACGTCGATGAGCGACCGGAGCTCGGTGAGCGCCTCCTTGCTGGCGTCGCGGATGGCGACGAGCGCCGGCTCGACCTGCTCGGGCCGCCGGTCAGCCAGGTGGAGGGCCACTCCGGCCTGCACGTTGATGAGCGACATGTGGTGCGCCACGACGTCGTGCAGCTCCTGGGCGATGCGCAGGCGCTCCTCCCCGGCCTGCCGCAGCCTCGTCTCGCGGGCGGCCTGCCGGTAGGTCGCGGCCCGGTCGCGCCAGCTCCGCCCGACCTCGGCGACGGCCAGCACGACCAGGGTCCAGGCCAGCAGCCCGCCGATGGCCTGCCACGACCACGCTGCCGAGTCGAAGACGAGGCGCCCGACGGCGTCACCGGCCAGCACCGCGACGGCGCCCGACCAGGCCGCTGTCCGGTGGCCACGCACGACCGTCACGACGAGCACGATCGCGAGGCCGAGGAACACGGGACCGTAGGCGTATCCGCGCGCGAGGTACACCGAGGCCGCGAGCGCGGTCGCCCCCAGGGCCAACAGCGGAAGCCGCCGCAGCACGGTGATGGCCACCGGCGCCACCAGGAGCAGGACGACGGCAAGGGCGTCGAGGGGGCGGCGGTCGGGCTGCCCGTGGGAGGCACCGAAGCTGCCACCGACCTGGATCAGGGCGACGGCGAAGGCGAGGAGGTAGCGCGCGGCGGGGTGTGCGCTGCCGGATCGGCCCCGCGGACCTCGCATCCACGGGGGACCCCAGGCCAGGTCGTCGGGCTCGCGCATGCCTGCCAGCGTAGGCATCCCCGTCAGGGCGTGGCGTCCCACGACGGTGGCAGCGCGGCATACTCCCGCGGACGTAGGCCCGCACCGCCCGCGGGAGGCAGGACGCGACATGCCGCGTGCTGTCACCCCGGACCACTCGGGCGACCCATGGCGGACGGCGACCATCTGCGGGACGCTTGGAGTCGGGCCGCGCGCTCGGCGACGGCGCCTCGTGAGGAGCTGCCATGACCTCGACCCTCAGCACCCCTGAGCCGCACGGCGAGACCGGCGACCAGCCACCACCGAAGTGGCACCTCCCGCGGTCGCCCTTCCCGCCGATCGCGGACTACGCGTTCATCTCCGACTGCCAGGTGACGGCGTTGATCGCGCCGAGCGGCAACGTGGAGTGGATGTGCCTGCCCCGCATGGACTCCCCGAGCGTGTTCGGGTCGATCCTCGACCGCGACGCCGGGGGGTTCCGGCTCGGCCCCGCGGACATGATGGTGCCCACCGCCCGGAGATACCTGCCGGGGACGTTGATCCTCGAGACCTCATGGGGGACGCCGACCGGCTGGGTCATCGTCCGGGACGCCCTGCTGATGGGACCGTGGCACCACGAGACCGAGCGCTCCTACCGCTACCGGCGGACGCCGACCGACTACGACGCCGAGCACGTGCTGCTGCGCACCATCCGCTGCGTGAACGGCGAGGTGCAGCTGGTGATGAACTGCACGCCGGTCTTCGACTACGGGCGGCAGCAACCGACCTGGTCCTACACCGGTGACGGCTACCACTCGGCCGTGGCGGAAGCCGACGGCGAGGACCACAAGGTCTGGCTGACCACCGACTTCCGGCTGGGCTTCGAGGGCCCACAGGCCGGCCTGCGGACGCTGGTCAAGGAGGGCGACACCCACTTCATCGCCCTGTCGTGGAGCGACCACGAGGCACCCCAGAGCTACGAGGAGGCCTACCGGCGACAGGTCTGGACCGCCCACCACTGGCAGCACTGGCTGGCCCGGGGAAGGTTCCCGGACCACCCGTGGCGCACCCACCTCGAGCGAAGTGCGTTGACCCTCAAGGGACTCACCTATGCACCGACCGGTGCCATCGTGGCCGCCTCCACCACCTCGCTCCCGGAAACCCCCAAGGGCGAACGGAACTGGGACTACCGCTACACGTGGGTGCGCGACTCGACTTTGGCCTTGTGGGCGCTGGACACCCTCGGCTTCGACTGGGAGGCCAACGACTTCTTCTGGTTCATCGCCGACCTCGCCGAGTCGTCCGACGACGTGCAGATCATGTACGGCATCGACGGCGCCACGGACCTGACCGAGTCCTTCCTCGACCACCTCACGGGCTACGACGGAGCGCGGCCGGTGCGGATCGGCAACGGCGCGTTCGACCAGAAGCAGCTCGACGTGTGGGGCGCCATCCTGGACTCGGTGTGGATCCACACCAAGTCGCGCGACACCCTCGACGAGCGGCTCTGGCCGATCCTGACCGGGTTCGTCGAGTCGGCCATCAAGCACTGGGGCGACCCGGACCGGGGCATCTGGGAGGTGCGGGGCGAGCCCAAGCACTTCACCTCGTCGAAGGTCATGTGCTGGGTCGCGGCTGACCGTGGGGCCAAGCTCGCCCGGGTACGTGAGGACGACGAGCTGGCCCAACGGTGGCAGACCGCCGCCGACGAGATGCACGCGGAGATCTGTGAGCGCGGCACCGACGACCGAGGGGTGTTCACCCAGCACTACGAGACGGACGCACTGGACGCATCGAACCTGTTGTTGGCGCTGGTGGGCTTCTTGCCCCCGGACGACCCACGACTGCACGCAACAGTGCTGGCGATCGCTGACGAGCTGACCGACGACGGCCTGGTGCTGCGCTATCGCGTGGAGGAGACCGACGACGGGCTGGCCGGCGAGGAGGGCAGCTTCACCATCTGCTCGTTCTGGCTGGTGTCGTGTCTGGCCATCGTCGGCGAGATGGAGCGCGCCCGGTCCCTGTGCGAACGGCTCCTCAGCCTGGCCACCCCGCTGGGGCTCTACGCCGAGGAGATCGACGCCAAGAGCGGCCGTCACCTCGGCAACTTCCCCCAGGCATTCACCCACCTCGGGCTGATCAACGCGGTGCTCAGGGTGATTGCCGCTGAGGACGACTGAAGCGCAGGGTCCGCACCTCGAACGGTCCGAGCTCCACCTCCACGACAGCAGTGCCATCATCGCCTGACCACGCGGAGCTATCCCATGCAAAAGGCGAGTTGGCGCCGCCGGCCGCCGGTACACCGGGACCATCCGCGGTCGCCACGTCGCGAGCCGGCTGACCCAGGGGTTCCTCGAGGAGGGTGACCGCGGAGACCGACGCCACATCGGCGTCGACGCGGACGGAGCCCGATGCCCTGCCCCCCAGCACCTCGTGCACCCTGACGACGAGGTCGCCGGACCGGTCGGCCGCGAGCTTGACGCTCGAGAGCGCGACGCCCAGACCCTCGACCCGCACGAGGGGCTCGAACCCGTGGGCGCCCTCCACGTCGCGCGCCGGGGTGTTCAGCCAGACACCCTCCCGCGCGGCCCCTTCCAGGCCGGTGCCGATGACGAGCCCGTAGCGGTGCGTGTGCGGTCCGTGGTCGGTGTCGGGGTCGGGGAACCTCGGCGCCCGCAGGAGCGAGAGCCGCACGGTCGTCGCGAGCGCGCCGTCCTCGACCCAGTCCCGCGTGACGTCGTATCCGTAGGTGGAGTCGTTGACGAGGGCGACGCCGAACCCGGGCTCGTCGACGTGCACGAACCGGTGCATCGAGGTCTCGAAGCGTGCCACCTCCCAGCTGGTGTTGACATGGGTCGCCCGGCGCTGGTGGCCGAACTGCGTCTCCGCGCTGGTGTGCTCCGCGCGCACGTCGAGGGGGAAGGCCACCTTGAGGAAGGTCTCGACCTCGTGCCAGTCGGTGACCTGCTCGACGTGCACCGTCTGCGATCCCGGAGCGAGTGAGAATGCTTGTCGCACAGTCGAATCCGCCGAGATGGTGCGCTGGACGACAACGTGCGCGACGCCGCGCTCGTCCACCGATGCCTCGAGGCTGTCGGCCTCGCGGAGGTCGCGGACCCGGTTGCGGTAGAAGCGGTCGACGTCCCAGGCGTCCCACTTGTTCGGCAGGTCTGGGTGCAGCTGCAGCAGGCCGGCAGACCCGCCCGGCGCGATGGCGTCGCGTCCCGAGGTGAGGTCGACGGCGGACGTGACCAGGCCCTGCGCCGAGAGGGTCACGCGCACCACGCCGTTGTCGAGCACGAGGTCCGCACCATCCCGGGTGACCTGCACGGGTTTGGCCCCCGCTTCTCCGCGGACGACCGCTGCCCCCGCTATGACGCCCTGACGCTCGGATCCCGCGCCATTGACCGCGATCCGCTCACGCCCCTCACCGACCAGGGCCGCGAGCGAGCCGCGCACCAGCTCCTCGGCGGCGCGCTCGACCCGCGCGTACTGCTCCACCGCCTCGCGGTGCACCCAGGCGATGGACGTGCCGGGCAGGATGTCGTGGAACTGCTGCAGCAGCACCTGCTTCCAGAGCGCGTCGAGCTCGTCGTGCGGGTATGCCGTGCCCGTCCGGATCGCGGCAGTGGTGGCCCACAGCTCGGCCTCGACAAGCAGGTGCTCACACCGCCGGTTGCCCGCCTTGGTGCGGTGCTGCGAGGTGAGGGTGGCGCGGTGCAGCTCGAGGTAGAGCTCACCCACCCAGACCGGGGCCCCTGGACGAGGTTGCCCGTCGTCCCCCACCAGCTCGTCGCGGGTGCGCGCGTAGAAGTCGTCGGGGTGCTCCCACCGCACCCGCGGGCTGCCCTCGAGGTCGGCGAGGCGCTCGGCGCGACCGGTCATCTCGCGGGTGGTCCCTCCTCCGCCGTCGCCCCAGCCCACCGGCGCGATCGATCCCGACGCGATGCGGTGGTCGCGGAACTGCCGGTCGGCGAGGGCGAGCTCGGCTCCGGACAGCTCGGAGTTGTAGGTGTCCATCGGGGGGAAGTGGGTGAGCACCCGCGAGCCGTCGATGCCCTCCCAGAGGAAGGTGTGGTGGGGGAAGGTGTTGACCTGGTTCCACGAGATCTTCTGGGTGAAGAACCACTCGAAGCCGGCCCGCCGCACGAGCTGGGGCAGTGCCGGTGAGTAGCCGAAGCTGTCGGGGAGCCAGACGCCCTGCGAGCGGAGGCCGAACTCCTCCTCGAAGAACCGTTGCCCGTAGAGGAACTGGCGCACCATCGACTCGCCGGACGGCATCACGGTGTCGCTCTCCACCCACATCCCACCCAGGGGGAGGAAGCGTCCGGACTGCACCGCCGCGACGATCCGCGACCACACCTCGGGACGGTGCTCCTTGACCCAGGCGTACTGCTGGGCGCTCGACATGCCGTAGACGAAGTCCTCGGTCTCGTCGATGAGCGCGGCCATCGAGGCCGTCGTGCGGGCCACCTTGCGCACGGTCTCGCGCACCGGCCACAGCCAGGCCGAGTCGATGTGGGCGTGGCCGACCGCCGACACCAGGTGGGCGGACGCGCTCGCGGGGCGGGCCAGCACCTCGACCAGCTGCTGCCGGGCTGCACTCGCGGTGCCGGAGACGTCGCGGAGGTTGAGTTCGTCGAGCGCATCGTCGAGGGCCTCGAGGATGCGGCTGCGCCGTTGTCCCGCAGGCAGCTCCGCCTGGAGCCCGAGCAACACGTCGAGGTCCAGCGCGAGGGCATGGACCTCCTCGTCGAAGACCGCGAGGTCCATCCGCCTGGTGGTGTAGAGCAGGTCGGGTGATGCGGTGAGCAGGTCACCCTGGGTCGTCGGCTTGAACCGAACCGGGCCGAACACGACCGGGTTGGACGCCGCCTCCACATAGAGCTCCACCTGCTCTTCGCCGTCGGCCGCCGCAGCCACGAGCGCCCAGTGGTTGAGCGGGTTCACGGCTTTCACCGGTGAGCCATCGGGGCGGTAGACGAGCCCCTCGCACTGGAATCCAGGCCCGGGCACGTCGAACCCGAGGTCGACGACCGCCTCCACGCGGCGACCAGCCCACTCGGCCGGCACCGCACCGGTCAACCGGAACCACGTGGTGCCCCAGGCCGCACCCCACGGTGAGCCCACGGCATACGGCTCGAAGTGGAGGGCGAGGCCCTCGGAGGGTGACACCGGTTCACCCGGGAGGGTGTGTGCCTCGACGGTGAACGGCACGGACACCGCGTGGACCGCGGGCCAGATGCGTTCGGTGAGGACGCGGGTGACGCGACCGGTCGTCAGGGTGGTGTCGTCGTGCATGGGTCCACCCTTGCGTGCGGATGGACGACGTGCGACCCAGGGTCACACCAACCGGTATGCCGTGTGCCCCGGCGTGCGCGGGCTCAGCGCCCCCGGCGACCCGCGGAGAAGGCGGCGATGCCGCCACCGGAACGGGAGGTGCCCTGCGAGCCGCCACCCTGCCGCGCGCCGCCGCGCGACGACTGCGAGCGGGCGCCCTGCGAGCCGCCCGACCTCGGAGTCTCGGTGCGGTAGGACTCGGTGCTCGACGACTGCGAGCCACCGCGACGACCACGAGCGCTGCCGCCCGAGGCGCGACCGGCGCCGCCCGAGGCGCGGCCGGCGCCACCCTGCTGGCGAGGTTGGCTGGAGCCGCCACGACCACGCTGCGAGCGTCCGCCGTTGCCACTGTTCGACTGCTCGACCACAGGGGCCGGCGTGACGAGGTCGGCCGCCGGTCCGGTCAGGTCGCCGATGGCCGGGTGGCCGGGGGTGACGTCGACGGCGGTCGGCTTGATCCCGGCCTGACGCATGAGGGTGCGGGTGTCGCCGCGCTCCTCGGGGGTGCTGACGGTGACCACGACGCCCTCGGCGCCGGCGCGGGCGGTGCGGCCCGAGCGGTGCAGGTAGGCCTTGTGCTCGGCCGGCGGGTCCACGTGCACGACGAGGGTGACGTCGTCGACATGGATGCCACGGGCCGCGATGTCGGTCGCCACGAGGACGCGGCTGTGGCCCTCGCTGAAGGCGGCGAGGTTGCGCTGGCGGGCGGCCTGGGACAGGTTGCCGTGCAGGTCGACCGCGGGGATGCCCGAGGCCGTGAGCTGCTTGGCCAGCTTCTTGGCGGCGTGCTTGGTGCGGGTGAAGGCGAGCGTGCGGCCTTGTCCTGCAACGAGCTCGCGCACGACGGCCGGCTTGTTGTCGCGGCTCACGTTGAACAGGTGGTGGGTCATCGCGGGGACGGGCGACGCGGCGCTGTCGACGCTGTGCGTGACGGGGTTGTGCAGGTAGCGCTTGACCAGCTGGTCGATCGCGTTGTCGAGCGTCGCGGAGAAGAGCAGTCGCTGCCCGTCGCGCGGAGTCGCGTCGAGGAGGCGCTTCACCGCGGGGAGGAACCCGAGGTCGGCCATGTGGTCGGCCTCGTCGAGAACGGTGACCTCGATGTCACCCAGGCGCACGTGGCCCTGGCCGATGAGGTCCTCGAGGCGACCCGGGGTCGCGATGACGATGTCGATCCCGCGGCGGAGCGCGGAGACCTGCGGGTTCTGGCCCACGCCACCGAAGATGGTCATGGTGCGCAGCTCGAGCGCGGCGGCGAGCGGGGTCACCGTCTCGGCGACCTGGATCGCCAGCTCACGGGTCGGGACCAGCACGAGGGCACGCGGGGTGTGCGGCGCGCGACGACGACCTGACTTGGCCAGGGCGGAGACCATCGGCAGCGCGAACGCCACGGTCTTGCCGCTGCCGGTGCGGCCGCGGCCGAGGACGTCGCGACCGGCAAGCGAGTCAGGGAGCGTCGCGGCCTGGATCGGGAACGGCGTGTCGATGCCGCGTTCCTTCAGGGCCGCGATGACGCGGGGGTGGATGCCGAGGTCGGCAAAGGGCAGCGGCGCGGGGGCGCGGTTCAAGGACACGGTGTGCGAGGACACGGAAAACTCTCATCAGCAGTAGGGAGTGGCCGAAGATGCTGGACCACTCACGAACCTGTGAGCTGACGGCGCCAACCAGTAGTTGGGGCGCGGAGCAGACGACCTGGCGTGCACGACGGTGCGCACGCAGTGGTTGCAACCCTATCGGCCCGGGCGTTCATTCCCGAATCGCCCATTCGGCCAGACCTGGCTAGGCGGGCTCCGGCGACCTCCGGGCGAGGCGCAGCCAGGTCTCGACGACGGTGTCGGGGTTGAGCGACATCGACTCGATCCCTTGGTCCATGAGCCAGTCCGCGAGGTCCGGGTGGTCCGAGGGTCCCTGGCCGCAGATGCCGACGTACTTGCCCCTCGCCCGGCACGCCTCGATCGCCATGGTCAGCATCTTCTTCACCGCGGGGTCGCGCTCGTCGAAGCCACCTGCCACCAAGGCGGAGTCACGGTCGAGCCCGAGGGTCAGCTGGGTGAGGTCGTTCGACCCGATGGAGAAGCCGTCGAAGTGGTCGAGGAAGGCGTCGGCATTGACGGCGTTCGAGGGGACCTCGCACATCATCACGACCTGCAGGTCGTTCTCCCCACGCTTCAGGCCGTTCTGCCCGAGCAGGTCGATGACGCCTTCGGCCTCCTTGAGCGTGCGGACGAACGGGATCATCACCTTGACGTTGGTCAGCCCCATCTCGTCGCGCACCAGCCGCAGCGCCTCGCACTCCATGGCGAAGCACTCGGCGAAGTCGTCGGACAGGTACCGCGCGGCGCCGCGGTACCCGATCATCGGGTTCTCCTCGTCCGGCTCGTACCGCTCGCCGCCGAGCATGTGGGCGTACTCGTTGGACTTGAAGTCACTCATCCGCACGATCACCGGCTCCGGCGCGAAAGCCGCCGCGAGCATCGAGACCCCCTCGGCGACGCGCTTGACGAAGTAGTCGCGCGGGCTGTCGTAGGCCGCGATGAGCGCCTCGATCTCCGCCTTGATCGCGGGCTCCTGGTCGTCGAGCTCGAGCAGCGCGCGCGGGTGGATGCCGATCTGGCGGTTGATGATGAACTCGAGCCGCGCGAGCCCGATTCCCTTGTGCGGCAAGCGAGAGAACTCGAAGGCCTGGTCGGGGGTGCCGACGTTCATCATGATCTTGACCTCCACGTCGGGCATGTCGTCGAGGGCGGTCTCGGTGACCGAGAACTTCTGCAGCCCGTCGTAGACCAGACCGGTGTCACCCTCGGCGGCGGAGACGGTGACCTCCTGGCCGTCGCTCAGCGTGGTCGTCGCCGAGCCGGTGCCGACGACGGCGGGGATGCCGAGCTCGCGGGCGATGATCGCGGCGTGGCAGGTGCGGCCGCCGCGGTTGGTGACGATCGCGCTGGCGCGCTTCATGACCGGCTCCCAGTCGGGGTCGGTCATGTCGGCGACGAGCACCTCGCCCGGCTGGAACTCGTGCATCGACTCGGCACTGGTCAGCACCCGCACCGCACCGGCGCCGATCTTCTGGCCGATCGCGCGACCCTCGACCAGGACCTCGCCGCGCCCGCTCATCGGCTCGTCCATCCGGAACCGCTGGAGCGTGGAGCCCGACTGCCGTGACTTCACCGTCTCGGGGCGCGCCTGCAGGATGTACAGCTGGCCGTCGACTCCGTCCTTGCCCCACTCGATGTCCATCGCCCGGCCGTAGTGCTCCTCGATCTTGAGGGCGTGCTGGGCGAGCTCGGTGACCTCGTCGTCGGTGAGGCTGAGGCGCCCACGCTCGGCCTCGTCGACGGGCACGAAGTCGATCGAGCGACCCACCGCAGAGTCCTGCGTGTAGACCATCTTGGTGGCCTTGCTGCCGACGCCGCGCTTGAGGATGGCGGGGCGGCCGGCGCGCAGGGCGGGCTTGTAGACGTAGAACTCGTCGGGGTTCACGGCACCCTGGACGACCGCTTCGCCGAGGCCGTAGCTGCTGGTGACGAAGACGGCGTCGGGGAAGCCGGACTCGGTGTCGATGGTGAACATCACACCCGACGAGCCGATGTCGGAGCGCACCATCCGCTGGATCCCGGCTGAGAGGGCGACGACGTCGTGGTCGTAGCTGCTGTGCACGCGGTAGGCGATCGCGCGGTCGTTGTAGAGGGAGGCGAACACCTTCTTGATGGCCAGCAGGATGTTGTCGATCCCCAAGACGTTGAGGAAGGTCTCCTGCTGCCCCGCGAACGACGCGTCGGGCATGTCCTCGGCCGTGGCGCTCGACCGCACCGCCCAGGTCACCTCGCCGGGGGCGCCGGCCACGAGCTCCACGTAGGCCGCACGGATGTCGGTCTCGAGGTCCTCGGGGAACGGCTGCTCCTCCACGAGGTCGCGGATCTGGGCGCCGGCCTCCGCGAGCGCCCGGGTGTCCTCGACGTCGAGGCCGGCCAGCGTCGCACTGATCCGGTCGGCCAGACCTTCGTGCGCCAGGAAGCGGCGGTAGGCGTCTGCGGTCGTGGCGAACCCGTCGGGGACACGCACCCCCGCCTTCGAGAGGTGTTGCACCATCTCGCCGAGGGAGGCGTTCTTGCCGCCCACGGACTCGACGTCGCCCAACCCGAGGTCCTTGAACCAGGAGATGTTGCCGCTCACGGCGATCCTTTCGACAGGCGGCGAGGCCGCGATGGTGACGCTGTGCTTCATGGTGACGCTGTCCTTCATGGTGACACTGACTCAGGCAAGGTTGCCCAGACGGCTGGTCTGCATGATGACCGCCGCCATCTCCTCCACCGACATCGAGGCGGAGTTGATCGACGGTATGCGGTGCAGCCGGTAGAGCGCCTCGGCGCGGCGCAGCTCGTAGCTGCACTGGGCGAGACTGGCATACGTCGAACCCGGCCGTCGCTCCCCCCTCACCTGGCTGAGCCGGGCGGGCGTCGAGAGCAGTCCGAAGCACTTCGCGCCGAGCTCCCTGACCGGCCGCGGCAGGGCGTCGGTGTCGAAGTCCTCGGGGACCAGTGGGTAGTTGGCGACCTTGAGGCCGTGCTGGAGGGCGAGGTACATGGAGGTCGGGGTCTTGCCGCACCGCGAGGGCGCCACGAGGATCAGGTCGGCCTGCTCGAGGTTGCGCAGGCTGGCGCCGTCGTCGTGCTCCATCGCGAACTCGATCGCCTTCATCCGGAGGTCGTAGCGACGGGTGTCGCCGACTCCGTGGAGTGCACCGACGCCGTGGGTGGCGTTGACGTGCAGCACCCGCTCGACCGTGTCGAGGTGCGAGCCGAACAGGTCGATGAACGCGCACTCCGTGCGTTGCAGCTCCTTGCGGATCTCCTCGTCCGAGACGGTCGAGAAGACCAGCGCGGTCACCGAGTCAGTCGTGGCCGCGTCGAGCTCCAGCACCACCGCGCGCGCCTGCTCCACCGTCGTGATGAACGGGATCTTGCGGCGCGCGAACGTGAGGCTGGGGAACTGCGCCAGCATGAGGTTGCCCAGTGTCTCCGCCGAGATGCCCGTGCCGCCGGCGAGGAAGAACACCGGCGTGGGGGCGACTATCGCAGCAGGCTCGGGGATCACGCCCCCACCGTTCCATGCCGCGGCCGCCTTGGACAGCCAGCCGGCAGGTCGGGCAGTTGGCAGAGCCCCTGAGGGCCAGGGCCGCACGCGACCCTCGGCAGCGGGCAATGGGCCGCCTTCGCGTGGGGCCGCACGACGAAGGACCCGACAGATCACTGTCGGGTCCTTCTCGGTTTTGGCGGTGGCGGTGGGATTTGAACCCACGGTGGGCTTTCACCCACACACGCTTTCGAGGCGTGCTCCTTAGGCCGCTCGGACACGCCACCGCGGAGCAGGTTACTAGAGCGGCCGACGCCGACGAAATCGCCCCGAGACGCTGACGCGAGGCGCTAGCCCGAGTAGGGAACCCGGGTCCAGCTCAGCGTGCCGGCAGCACCCGGGCGGTTGATGGTCACCTTGAGCCAGTCCTTGTTGTTGTCGGAGCCGTCGACCGTGATCCGCTCCAGGCCGGCGGCGGATCCCGTGACGCCGTAGCGCGTCAGCCACACCGACCCCGGCGCCAAGGGGCGGTCCGAGTTGTAGATGTGCGAGTCACCGTTGACGAGGTAGACATCACCCGGGAAGGCGTTCGTCTCGTCGACCAGGGCTTGGACCAGGGGCTGGAACGCCGAGATGTCCTGCGGGGTGGGGGTGAAGGTCGGGTCGAACATGTCGGCCTGCTGGAGCACGACGACGGCCCGGTCGTGCCGCGTGCGAGCGTCGGCGAAGGTGCTGCGCAGCAGCGAGATCGAGGCCGCCATGCGGGCCTCCTCCTCCGAGACCTGGGCCGGCGTCGCCGTCGTGTTGCCGATCCCCGTCCAGGGCTGCAGGTCGTTGTTCGACCCCACGACGTGCAGCACCGCGAAGTCCACTCCCGCGTGCCGCAGGGACACGTTCTCCGGGTATGCCGCGTCCGGCACCGACACCGGCGTCGGCGCGCCGAGCGTCGTCCCCGGCTTGTCGAAGAACACCGAACGGTCGAAGGCGAGGCGCTCGAGGGGCTGGTAGGCCCCGTTGTTGGCTCGATGACAGTCGGTCCACTCGTTGTCGCCCGGCGTGTAGACCAGTGGATCGGCGAACCGGTCGAACTGGGTGCGGATCATCCGGTAGTAGGCGTCATCACAGCGGCTGGAGCCGTTCTTGATGTCTCCTACGTGGAAGGTGAGCTCGACGTCGGGGTCGGCGTTGATCTGGTCCACCCAGCCGGGGAACTTGGCCACCTGAACAGCGCCGTAGGGGACGTCACCGATGACGGCGAAGGTCTCGTGACCCGACTTCAGCTGGCCGTCGACGGCCTGCGCCGTGGGCGCGGTGAGCGAGACGAGCGCGATGACCGCAGTGGCGCAGGTGGTGGCGAGGGCGAGGTGACGACGCATGGGGCTCCTGTCAGAGGGGACAGAAGAGTTCTCCACCCGTCAGGTGAACTGGCGACGCACTGCAGGGTGGCCATCGGGTGAACTCAGGCGGAGATGTGGCTGGATCCCTCGGCATTCGAGGTAATCCGCGACCGGAATCGGGTCCCGAATTACCTCGAACGGGCGGTGGACTCCGCGCGGTGGCGGCGGACCACCCACACGGCGATAGCCACCACGACGATCAGCGCGACGATCCCGGCAGCGCCACGCCCCAGCCACTTCTCGACCCGGTGGTAGGACTCACCGGCAAGGTAGCCCGCGGTGACAGCCGTTGCGCCCCAAGCGATTCCGCCGATCGCGTTCCACGGGAGGAACACGCGGTAGCGCATGCCCGACAACCCCGCGAGCGCCGGCATGACGGCCCGGAAGAACGCGGTCCACCGCCCGAGGAAGACCGCCGACCCACCCCTGCGCCGCAGGAACTCCTGCGCCGAGTCAAGCTTCTCCCGACGCCGCTCCAGGATCTTCAGCCCCATGACTCGCGGCCCGAACAGCCGCCCGATCTCGTAGCCCACCGAGTCGCCGATGATCGCCGCCAGGATGACGACGACCAGCACCCACGCCAGCGACGTGTGGCCCAGGCTGGCGGTCACCCCGCCGATGATGGCGAGCGTCTCGCCGGGCAGCACGAACCCGACGAACAACGCGTCCTCGGCGAAGACCACCAGCGCGATGATGACGTAGACCAGCCACGGCGGCGAACCCAGCACCTGGTTGACCAGGCTGTTGATGATCCCGCTCACGCGCGCTCCCCCGGCCGCTCGACGGCGCCGCCGTTGCGGTGCCCCTCGAAGAATGACAGCAGCAACTGAGAACACTCTGAGGCCCGCACGCCACCGACCACCTCGACCCGGTGGGTCGCCCGCCGGTCACGCACGATGTCCCACACCGAACCGGTGGCCCCGAGCTTGGGGTCCCACGCGCCGAGCACCAGCCGCGAGATCCGCGAGAGCATCAGGGCGCCGGCGCACATCGGGCACGGCTCGAGCGTGACGACGAGCGTGCAGTCCTCGAGCCGCCACTCCCCGAGCGCTCGCGCGGCGGCCCGGAGCGCGACGACCTCTGCGTGCGCGGTCGGGTCGCCCTCGACCTCACGCAGGTTGCGCCCCTCACCGACCACCTCACCCGACGGCGACACCACGACGGCCCCGACCGGGACGTCGCCGTCGCGCCCCGCTGCGGCGGCGAGGTCGAGCGCGAGGCCCATCCACGCGGCATACCGCTCATCGACCGAGGGTCCGCGGGTGGAGGTCACGCGCTAAGTTTCGCCTATGCGCGTCCACGTTGCCGACCACCCGCTCATCACGCACAAGCTGACCTACCTGCGCGACAAGCGCACGGACAGCCCGACCTTCCGGCGGCTGGCCGAGGAGCTGGTCACCCTGCTCGCCTACGAGGCCACCCGCGACGTGCGCGTCGAGCCGTTCGACATCGAGACGCCGGTGGCTCCGACCACGGGGATCAAGCTGTCCAACCCCAAGCCGCTCATCGTCCCGATCCTGCGCGCCGGACTGGGCATGCTGGAGGGCATGGTGCGCCTGCTGCCGAGCGCCGAGGTGGGCTTCCTGGGCATGCAGCGCAACGAGGAGACGCTCGAGGCGATCACCTACGCCAACCGGCTGCCCGACGACCTCAGGGGTCGCCAGTGCTACGTCGTCGACCCGATGCTCGCGACGGGTGGCACCCTCGTCGACGCCATCCGCTACCTCGCCGACCGCGGCGCTGACGACATCACCGCCGTCACGCTCTTGGCGGCTCCGGAGGGGATCAAGCACGTCGAGGAGTCGCTGGCCGACCTCGACATCCCGATCACGATCGTCACCGGCGCCCTCGACGAGAAGCTCAACGACAAGGGCTACATCGTGCCCGGGCTGGGAGATGCGGGTGACCGCCTCTACGGCGTCGTCTGACCCGACCTACCGGGTATGCCGCGTGGCCGGGCCGCGCGGCGCGCCTCACCCGTTCGGCCGATGCCATCGGTCAGGATGGACCCAGTGGTGCGCCTGACAGGCGCGCCCACCCTGCGAACTGACCCCTGACCTCCCGAGGAGCCGAGCATGACGCGCGTGAAGAAGATCCTGCTGTGGGTCCTCGTCGCGTTCGCCGCCTACGCCATCTTCACGTCTCCGGACCAGGCAGCCGACATCGTCAGGACGTCGTGGAGCATGCTCGCCGACGGCGTCCGCAACATCGGCAACTTCTTCGACGCCCTGCTCGGCCGCCGGTAGGCACCATGGGCCCCACGCCCAGCCGCGGCGAGATCGACCGCTACCTGGTCGACGGGGAACGCATCGTCTTCGCGATCCACCAGCACTGGGGTCGGGTCGCCGAGCCGGTCGGGTCCGCCCTGGCCGGGCTCATCGTCGCGGGATGGCTCGACGCCACGGTGGCCCCCGAGCTCGGGCTGCTCAGCACGCTGGCGTGGTGGGCCTGGTTCGCGCTCGTGCTGCGCGCGGGCTGGGAGGTCGTCAACTGGCGGCACGACTGGTTCATCGCCACCGACAAGCGACTGCTGCTGTTCCACGGCTTCGTCACCCGGCGCGTGCCGATGATGCCGCTGACCAAGGTCACCGACATGGCCTACGAGCGGTCGGTGCCGGGGCGGATCTTCGGCTACGGCCGGTTCGTGCTCGAGTCCGCCGGCCAGGACCAGGCGCTCCACAAGGTCACCTTCGTTCCCGACCCCGACCACCACTACCGCGTGATCTGCTCCGAGATCTTCGGGGTCGGCGACCGCAACCCGTTCGACGACCCCTACGGCGACCCGTACGACCAGCCGTTCGACGGACCGGACGACGGCTGGGACGACCCGCCGTCCGGCGGCGGTCCGTCGCGAGGAGCGCGCTCGGGTGGCGGCCTTCCCGACCCGTATGCCGGGTGGGACGACCCGCGGCACAGCCCCGCCGCGCCGCCGTCCCCGGCTCCGCGGGGCCAGGGGTCGCTCTACCGCAGCCCTGACCTGCGCGCCCGGGACCGCAGCGCCGACACCGGTCCCATCCCGATCAGGCAGCGGCACCCGCGCGACCTCGCCGACGACTGACCCACCCCGCACTCCTGGCCAGCGGTGGCCCACCCGACGCCGGATTCGGCACCTTCGTGCGGCATGGGTGGCCAGGAGTCGGGAAGGGCGTCTCAGTCGCCAGACGTTTTCTTGACTCGTTCAAGACAATGCGCCAGCCTAGGGCCGTGCCCACCCCCGTCGAGCTCGAGCAGTCCCTGCGCGGGGCCGAGCTGCGGGTGACCCGGCCTCGGGTCGCGGTGCTGAGCGCAGTGCACGACCACCCCCACGCCGACACCGACACGATCATCGGCGCCGTGCGGGCCGGACTCGGCGACGTCTCGCACCAGGCCGTCTACGACGTCCTGCGCGCCCTCACCGAGGCCCGCCTCCTGCGGCGCATCCAGCCGTCTGGCTCCGTCGCGCGCTACGAGTCCCGCGTGGGCGACAACCACCACCACGTCGTCTGCCGCTCGTGCGGCGCCATCGCCGACGTCGACTGCGCCGTCGGCCACGCCCCCTGTCTCACCGCCTCCGTCGACCACGGCTTCGTGGTCGACGAGGCGGAGGTCGTCTACTGGGGCACCTGCCCCTCGTGCGCGACCACCACCCCCGAGGAACAACCCGCGACGCCCGGAAGGACGCACCCATGACCGACAGCCACGACCCCAGCGCACCCGAGAGCCCGCAGGGGGTGGACCGCAAGGCCGAGGGCGGGTGCCCTGTCATGCACGACTCGGCGTCGGCACAGGGCAGCGAGAGCGAGAACCCGGCCCTCGACTCGCCCCAGCCCCGGACCGGCGGCCGCCCACGGACGCTCCAGGATTGGTGGCCCAACGCCCTCGACCTGTCGGTGCTGCACGCCCACAGCCCGCGCAGCAACCCGCTCGGCAGCGACTTCGACTACCGCCGCGAGTTCGAGCAGCTCGACCTCGAGGCGCTCAAGCGCGACGTCGTCGAGGTGCTACGCACCTCCCAGGACTGGTGGCCCGCCGACTTCGGCCACTACGGCGGCCTCATGATCCGTCTCAGCTGGCACGCGGCCGGCACCTACCGCATCTACGACGGACGCGGTGGCGCCGGTGACGGCGGCCAGCGGTTCGCGCCGCTCAACAGCTGGCCCGACAACGGCAACCTCGACAAGGCCCGGCGGCTGCTCTGGCCGGTCAAGCAGAAGTACGGCCAGCAGATCTCGTGGGCCGACCTGCTCGTGCTCGCGGGTAACGTCGCACTCGAGGACATGGGCTTCGAGACCTTCGGATTCGGCTTCGGTCGCGAGGACGTCTGGGAGCCCGAGGAGATCTTCTGGGGCCCGGAGGACACCTGGCTCGGCGACGAGCGCTACAGCGGCGAACGCCAGCTCGAGGACTCGCTCGGCGCGGTCCAGATGGGCCTCATCTACGTCAACCCCGAGGGCCCCAACGGCAACCCCGACCCAGTGGCCTCAGCCCGCGACATCCGCGAGACGTTCCGCCGCATGGCGATGAACGACGAGGAGACCGTCGCGCTCATCGCCGGCGGCCACACGTTCGGCAAGACGCACGGCGCCGGTGACCCGAGCCTCGTCGGCCCCGAGCCCGAGGGCTCGCCGCTCGAGGAGCAGGGCCTCGGCTGGCGCAGCACCTACGGCAGCGGCAAGGGCGCGGACGCCATCACCTCCGGCCTCGAGGTCACGTGGACCCGCACCCCGGTGCAGTGGAGCAACGACTTCTTCGAGTTCCTCTTCGGCCACGAGTGGGAGCTGGAGAAGAGCCCGGCCGGCGCCTGGCAGTGGGTCGCCAAGGACGCCGAGGAGGTCATCCCCGGTCCCACCGCGGACTCGCCGAAGCGTCGGCCCACCATGCTGACCAGCGACCTGGCTCTCCGTTTCGACCCGGCCTACGAGAAGATCTCGCGCCGCTTCCTCGAGCACCCCGACGAGTTCGCCACGGCCTTCGCCAAGGCCTGGTACAAGCTGCTCCACCGTGACATGGGCCCCATCTCGCGTTATCTCGGCCCCTGGGTGCCTGAGCCGCAGTTGTGGCAGGACCCGGTGCCCACGGTCGAGCACGAGCTCGTGGACGCTGACGACGTCGAGGCGCTCAAGACGGCGCTGCTCGACTCCGGGCTCACGGTGTCGCAGCTGGCGAGCACGGCCTGGGCGTCGGCGGCCACGTTCCGCAGCACCGACAAGCGCGGTGGCGCCAACGGCGCGCGCCTGCGGCTCGAGCCGCAGCGCAGCTGGGAGGTCAACCGGCCCGAGGAGCTGGCCCGGGCGCTCGAAGCGCTGGAGCGCGTGCAGGCCGAATTCAACGAACGCCAGGACGGGAGCAAGCGGGTGTCCCTCGCCGACCTCATCGTCCTCGGTGGCGCGGCAGCCGTGGAGCAGGCGGCGCGGGTCGCCGGTGTCGAGGTGACGGTCCCCTTCCACCCCGGGCGCACCGACGCATCCCAGGAGCAGACCGACGTCGAGTCGTTCGCCGTCCTCGAGCCCCGCGCCGACGGGTTCCGCAACTACGTCCGGCCCGGCGCGAAGCTGCAGCCGGAGACGCTGCTGCTGGACCGCGCCTACATGCTGGGGCTGTCGGCACCCGAGATGACGGTGCTGGTGGCAGGCCTGCGCTCGCTGGGGATCACGTCCGCCGACGCGCCGCACGGTGTCCTCACCGACCGCGCCGGTGCGTTGAGCAACGACGTGCTCGTCAACCTGCTGGCCGCAGGGACGGAGTGGAAGGCGTCGGCGTCCGATCCCGATGTCTTCGAGATCCGTGACCTGGCCTCTGGTGACGTCCGCTGGACGGCGACCCCCGTGGACCTCGTCTTCGGCTCGAACTCGCAGCTGCGCGCGATCGCCGAGGTCTACGCCAGCGCCGACGCGCAGGACCGCTTCGTGCGCGATTTCGTCGCCGCGTGGACCAAGGTCATGGAGGTGGACCGCTTCGACCTGGCCTGAGCCGCACCGCACCACCACGCCGTCCGGGTCGGCCCCTGTATTGGGGTCGGCCCGGACGTCTCGTGTGCAGGACCGCCGATGGGCACACTGCAGCCACCGACGCTAGGTTGGCTCGAATCGGGCCGCGCGCGCGGCTGACCCGAGCGACCCGGAGGCGTGGCCATGTCGATCCTGAGGACCAAGTCGATCGAGCAGTCGATGCGAGACGGGGACGAGCCCGAGTACCAGCTGAAGAAGCGGCTCACCGCACTGGACCTCACCGTGTTTGGGGTCGGCGTGGTCATCGGCGCCGGGATCTTCACGGTCGCCGGGCGTGCTGCCAAGGAGCTCGCCGGGCCGTCCGTGGTCCTCTCCTTCGTCGTCGCCGCGGTCTGCTGCGGCCTGGCGGCGCTGTGCTACGCCGAGTTCGCGTCGTCGATCCCCATCAGCGGGTCCGCCTACACGTTCTCCTATGCCAGCCTCGGCGAGATCATCGCCTGGATCATCGGGTGGGACCTGCTGCTCGAGCTCATGCTCGGGGCCAGCGTGGTGGCCCAGGGGTGGTCGGCCTACCTCGGCGTGTTCCTCGACCACCTCGGGTTCACGATCCCCGAGTCCGTGGGCTACGGCTCCCACTTCGACCTGCCGGCCTTCGTTCTGGTCGTCGTGCTGAGCGTCCTGGTGAGCATCGGCATCAAGGAGTCCCTGCGCGTCAACCTGGTCCTCGTGGCCCTCAAGGTCTTCATCGTCCTGTTCGTCATCGTGGCCGGCATCGGCTTCATCAAGTCGGCCAACTACTCGCCGTTCATCCCACCCGCGCAGCCCGCGAAGGCGAAGGGGACGCTCGAGTCGCCCCTCATCGAGTGGGCCTTCGGCTTCGCCCCCTCGCACTTCGGCATCCCCGGCATCCTGGCTGCGGCCTCGCTGGTGTTCTTCGCCTACATCGGCTTCGACGTCGTCGCGACCACCGCCGAGGAGGCCAAGAACCCCAAGCGCGACCTGCCGATCGGCATCATCGCCTCGCTCGTCATCTGCACCGTCCTCTACTGCACCGTGGCGATCGTCCTCACGGGCATGGTGCGCTACGACCAGCTGTCCACCGAGGCGTCCCTGGCCACGGCCTTCGAGACCGTCGGGAAGTCCGGCTACGCCACCCTCATCTCCGCGGGCGCCGTGGCGGGTCTGACGACGGTGGTGATGACCCTGCTGATCGGGACGTCCCGCGTGGTCTTCGCGATGTCCCGTGACTGGCTGCTGCCGCCATGGCTCGGCAAGACCAACCACCGCACCGGCACCCCGCTGCGGATCACGGTCATCGTCGGGGTGGTCGTGGCCCTCGTCGCGGCACTGACGCCGGTCGGCAAGCTGGAGTTCATGATCAACATCGGGACGCTGTCGGCCTTCTTCCTCGTCTCCCTGGCCGTCCCCGTCCTGCGCAGGCGCCGCCCCGACCTCCAGCGGCCGTTCCGGGTGCCGTTCTCGCCGGTCGTCCCGTGGGTGTCCGCGGCGATCTGCGGCTACCTCATGCTGACCCTGCCGGTCGAGACCTGGATCCGGTTCCTCATCTGGATGGCGCTCGGCTTCCTCATCTACTTCGCCTACGGCTACCGCAGCAGCCGGTTGTCGGGGAACCCCAAGGAGGGCGAGCTCCCCAGCATGACCAGCACCTGAGGCGCGCCTCCTGTCGGGGGCCGAGCCAGACAGACCTGCCCGTATGCCGCGTGGTCACCACGCGGCATACGGCATCGTGGGAGCCATGCGACTCTCGGTGGTCCTCGACGGACGTGACCTGACCCTGCTCGTGCCGTTCTGGTCGGCGGCGCTCGGCTACGACGCGGTGTTCTCGCTGCCCGAGTTCGAGGTGCTGCGACCCCGCGAAGGTGAGCGGCCGGGGCCGGTGTTCATCCTGCAGCGGGTGCCGGAGGAGAAGGCCGGCAAGAACCGCATGCACGTCGACGTCCACCCCCCACTGGAGCTGGGCGTGCCGGCCTTGGTCGAACGGCTGGAAGCGTTGGGCGGCAGGCGGATTGGCGAGCCCGTGACCGACCTGCTGGAGGCGATCGACAGCTGGTGGCAGGTGATGGCCGACCCGGAGGGCAACGAGTTCTGCGTCGTCGCCGACCAGGGCCACCCCCCGCCGGAGGTCACAAGGCCTTGATGATGTCCTCGACGCGTTCTTTGGCGTCGCCGAAGAGCATCTGGCTGTTCTCCTTGAAGAACAACGGGTTCTGCACTCCCGCATAGCCGGTCGCCATCGACCGTTTGAAGACGACGACGTTGCGGGCCTTCCAGACCTCGAGGACCGGCATGCCGGCAATCGGGCTGGTGGGGTCCTCGGCGGCGGACGGGTTGACGGTGTCGTTGGCCCCGATCACGAGGACGACGTCGGTGTGGGCCAGGTCGCCGTTGATCTCGTCCATCTCCAGGACGATGTCGTACGGCACCTTGGCCTCGGCGAGCAGGACGTTCATGTGGCCGGGCAGTCGGCCGGCGACGGGGTGGATGCCGAACCTGACGTTGACGCCCTTCTTGCGCAGCTGGCTGGTGAGCTCGGCGACCGGGTACTGCGCCTGCGCGACGGCCATCCCGTAGCCCGGGGTGATGACGACCGTCGAGGCGTCGCGCAGCAGCTCGGCCACGTCGGCGGCGATGGTCTCGCGGTGCTCGCCGTAGTCGGTGTCGTCGCTGACCGACACCTCTTGGCCGAATCCGCCTGCGATCACTGAGAAGAACGACCGGTTCATCGCCTTGCACATGATGTAGGACAGGATCGCACCGGAGGACCCGACGAGGGCGCCGGTGACGATGAGCAGGTCGTTGCCGAGCATGAAGCCCGCCGCGGCAGCGGCCCACCCGGAGTAGCTGTTGAGCATCGACACGACGACCGGCATGTCGCCGCCGCCGATGGAGGCGACCAGGTGCCAGCCGAACGCCAGCGCCACCACCGTCATCAGCAGCAGCGGGACCACCGAGTGCGACTGCACGAACCAGATCAGCAGACCCGCCGAGACGACCAGCGCCGCGAGGTTGAGCCAGTGCCGGGCGGGGAGCATCAGCGGCGAGGACTTGATCCGTGCGCTGAGCTTGAGGAACGCGACGATCGACCCGGTGAACGTCACGGCGCCGATGAAGACGCCGATGAAGACCTCGACGAGGTGGAGCTTGTCGTCGGTGCCGGCGTCGGTCGACTCCAGGTAGGAGCTGTAGCCGACCAGCACCGCGGCGAGACCGACGAAGCTGTGCAGCATCGCGACGAGCTCGGGCATCTGGGTCATCTCGACGACCCGGGCGCGCCACAGCCCGATCACGGCACCGATCGCCATGGCGGCGGCGATGAGGGCGAAGGTCAGCACGGCGTGCTCGGCCCGGTCGACCGACAGCCAGATCGTGGCGCCGAGGGCGAGCACCATGCCGGCGACGCCGAAGGCGTTGCCCTCCTTGGCCTTCTCGTGCTTCGAGAGCCCCGCGAGGGAGAGCACGAAGAGCACCGCGGCGATGATGTATGCCGCCTGGACGAGGTTGGTGGTGACGTTGCCGCTCATACCGGTTCAGTCCTTCCGGAACATCTGGAGCATCCGGCCGGTCACGGCGAACCCTCCGAAGATGTTGATGCTGGCCACCAACGTGGCGGCGAACGCGAGGACCTGGATCACCGCGTTGGAGCTACCGAGCTGCAGGACCCCGCCGACGAGGATGATGCCGCTGATCGCGTTGGTCTCGGCCATCAGCGGGGTGTGCAGGGCGTGGGCGACGTTGGAGATGACGTAGAAGCCGACGATCACCGCAAGCGCGAACACCGTGAAGTGGCCGAGGAACACCGCGGGCGAGTTCGCCGCGACGACGCCGAAGACAACCGCGGCCAGGGCCATCACGGCGTACCTGCGTCGAGGGTCCGGTGGTGGCTTCGGGGCCTTGGGCTCGGGCGCCGCCTTGGCCGCAGCCCCGGGGGCCGCGCTGACCTGCACCGGCGGGGGTGGCCACAGCGTCTCGCCGTCGCGACAGACGGTCATGCCGCGCTGCACGACGTCGTCGAGGTCGAGGACGACCCGGCCGTCCTTGCCAGGGGTGAGCAGCTTGAGCAGGTTGACCAGGTTGGTGCCGAAGAGCTGGCTGGCCTGGGTGGGCAGCCGACCGGGCAGGTCGGTGTAGCCGATCAGCTTGACGCCGTTCGCGGTCGTGACGACCTCGTCGGCCACGGTGCCCGCGACGTTGCCGCCGTTGGCGGCGGCGAGGTCCACGACCACCGAGCCGGCCTTCATCGACGCGACCATCTCCTCGGTGAACAACCGCGGGGCGGGCTTGCCGGGGATCAGTGCCGTGGTGATGACGATGTCGACGTCCTTGGCCTGCTCGGCGTAGAGCTCGGCGGCCTTGCGGTTGAAGTCCTCGCCCATCTCCTTGGCGTAGCCGGTGGCCGATGGGCCCTCGTCCTCGACCTCGATCCGCAGGAACTCCGCACCCATCGACTCGACCTGCTCGCCGACCTCCGACCGGGCGTCGAAGGCCCGCACGATCGCGCCGAGGCTGCTGGCCGTGCCGATCGCCGCGAGCCCGGCCACGCCCGCGCCGACGACGAGCACCTTCGCCGGCGGGACCTTGCCGGCCGCGGTCACCTGTCCGGTGAAGAGCGAGCCGAACTCGTGGGCCGCCTCGATCACGGCGCGGTAGCCGCCGATGTTGGCCATCGACGACAGCACGTCCAGCGACTGCGCCCGCGAGATGCGGGGCACCGCGTCCATCGCGAGCGCCGTGACCCCGGCCGCAGTGAGCTTCTCGACCAGGTCGGGGTTGAGTGCGGGCGAGACCAACGAGGCGAGCAGCGACCCGGCCCGCAGGTGGCCGATCTCCGCATCGCTCGGGGCGTTCACCTTGAGCACGACATCGCTCGCCCACGCGGCGGGGCCGTCGACCACCGAGGCGCCGGCCGCGGCATACGCGTCGTCGGAGAAGGAAGACCGCGCTCCGGCAGCCCGCTCGACCACCACCTCGTAGCCGAGGCCGATCAGCTGGCCCACGGTCTTGGGCGTGGCGGCGACCCGGGTCTCACCCGACTTGGACTCTGCTGGAACTCCGATGCGCACTCTTGCTCCCGTCGCTGGCAGGCCGTGACGTCGCCAAACCTAGGGGGTGCGCCGCCGCAATGGCGCGGCAATGTGAGGACAGTCGCGCGCGCCGTCCACTGGGTGGACGACGCGCGCGGTGGTGCGGGGTGCGGTCAGACGAGGCCGACCACGATCAGGGTCATCAGGACGATCAGGGTGATCGCTCCGAGGAACAGGCCCCCGCCGATGTCGGACTGGGTCTCGGCGTACGGGCGGTTCTCGTGCAGGTAGTCGTGGGGGTACTTGCGGGCAGCGTGACGGCTCATGGTTCCGCTCCTTTCAATACGCTACGGAGCGTATCGTAACTGCGGACGACAGGTCAATCTGGCGGGCGACGACCAGGTCAGCCGGGCGACCGCGTCAGGCGGAGGCGCCGCCGACGTCGCCGTGCGGCACCGGCTGGCCGAGGCGGCCGGCCTGGTAGTCCTCGAACGCCTTGCGGACCTCGGCCTCGGTGTTCATGACGAACGGGCCGGCCCAGGCGACCGGCTCACGGATGGGGAGGCCGCCGAGGACGACGACGTCGAGGCCCGCGGCATACCGCTCCTGCTGGGTGCGCGCCGAGGAGAGCTGGAGGGCATCGCCGGGACCGAACACGGCCAGCTGGCCGGGACCGACCGGGGTCTGGTCGGGCCCCACGAAGCCGTCGCCGCTCATGACGTAGACGAGGGCGTTGAAGTCGCGGCGCCACGGCAGCGTCAGCTCGCCACCGGGGGCGACGGTCGCGTGGACCATGGCCATCGGGGTGTGGGTCGAGCCGGGGCCCGCCACGCCACCCACCTCACCGGCGATGACGCGCACCAGCGAACCGCCGTCGGCCGAGGTGAGCAGGCCCACCTCGCTGGAGCGCAGGTCCTGGTAGGCCGGCGCCTTGAGCTTGTCGACCTTCGGCAGGTTCACCCAGAGCTGGAACCCGTGGAACAGGCCGCCGCTGACGACCAGGTGCTCAGGCGGGGCCTCGATGTGCAGGATCCCCGACCCCGCGGTCATCCACTGGGTGTCGCCGTCGGTGATCGTGCCACCGCCGCCGAACGAGTCCTGGTGGTCGAAGATGCCGTCGATGATGTAGGTCACCGTCTCGAAGCCGCGGTGCGGGTGCCACGGCGTGCCCTTGGGCTCACCGGGCGCGTACTCGACGGCGCCCATCTCGTCCAGGTGGATGAACGGGTCGAGGTCGCGCAGGTCGACGCCGGCGAAGGCGCGCTTCACCGGGAAGCCCTCGCCCTCGAAGCCGCTGGGCGCACTCGTCACGGAGCGGACCTTGCGCTGCACCGCGGCCGGGGCCACGGCAGGCACCCGCGGCAGGACGGTGAGGTCGGCGACGGAGACAGCAGGCATGGTCACTCCCGATCTAGTTCGAATTTCAACTATCCCCTAGAACGGTGCCCTGCAGCCACGCCTCAGGCACACGACTCGGGTCAGACCTGACGAGGCCGCTCGTCGACGGGGTCCGGGTCGCGGTCGTCCGTCAGGCGCCGGCCCTCCGACTCGGGTCGGTCCTCCGTCAGCCGGTCGTCCGTCAGCCGGTCGTCCGTCGGCCGGTCGTCCGACTCGGGTCGGTCCTCCATCTCGGGTCGGTGCTCCGTCTCGCGCCGGTCGCTCGTCTCGCCGTCCACGTCGAGCGTGCGACCGTCAGCCTCGACGACATCGACGTCCGGGTCACGCTCGTCGGCCCGCCGCAGGTGCTCGTCGCGCTGCTCGCCGGCCTGGGCGGCGTCCTCCGCCCGCCGCTGCGCCTCGGACTCGAGCTGGGCGGCACGAGCCTGCTGCTCCTCGGCCTCGGCACGGGCCATGTCGGCCTGCGCCTTGGCCTCCGCCGCTGCTGCGTCACGCTCGCGCCGCTCGCGCTCGTGCACGTCGGCTTCAGCGCGCAGGTCGGCGGCCTCACCTCGATGTGCTTCGAGCCGTCGGCTCCGGCTGAGCATGGCGAACAGTCCGATGGCGGCGAGCACCGCGATGATGAGGATGATCCAGATGACGGGTTTCATGAGCCCTCCAGGTTGGGCCGGAACGGGGTCTCCGGCTCTCGCAACCTAGGGCAGACCTGCGGCTGCGTCCACCCGGCGGGGGCGACATTTGCGCAGGTCAGAGGGGGTCGAGATATCCGTCCGGGAAATCGGCCAGGGCGTCGGATCAGGTCGCGAGGCCAAGGTCGGCGACCGTCTTCTCCCGCATTTCGACCTTGCGCACCTTGCCGGTCACGGTCATCGGGAACTCGTCGACGATGGTGACGTAGCGCGGGATCTTGTAGTGCGCGAGCTTGCCGGTCGCGAAGGCCCGGACCGCCGCGGCGTCGAGCGGCTCAGCACCGTCCTTCATCCGGATCCACGCGCAGAGCTCCTCGCCATACTTCTCGTCCGGGACCCCGATCACCTGGGCGTCGAGGATGTCGGGGTGGGTGTAGAGGAACTCCTCGATCTCGCGGGGGTAGATGTTCTCCCCGCCCCGGATCACCATGTCCTTGATCCGGCCGGTGATCTGCACGTAGCCGTCGTCGTCCATCACCGCGATGTCACCGGTGTGCATCCAGCCGTCGACCAGCACCTCGTCGGTCTTGTCCTGCTGCTCCCAGTAGCCGAGCATCACCGAGTAGCCCTTGGTGCAGAACTCCCCCGCGTCGCCGCGCGGCAGGGTCTCGCCCGTCACCGGGTCGACCACCTTGATCTCCAGGTGCGGACCCACCCGGCCGACCGTGCCGACCTTCTGCTCGAAGGTGTCGTCCGTGCGGTTCTGGGTCGACACCGGCGAGGTCTCGGTCATCCCGTACGCGATCGTCACCTCAGTGATCCCGGCGTCGATCAGCTTGGTCATCATCGTTGCCGGACAAGGTGATCCGGCCATGATGCCGGTCCGCACCGAGGACAGGTCGTATGCCGCGAAGTCCGGGAGCGACCATTCCGCGATGAACATCGTGGGCACGCCGTAGAGCGAGGTGCACCGCTCGTCGGCGGTTGCCTTGAGGGTCGCGGCCGGATCGAAACCCGGTGCGGGGATGACCATCGTGGCCCCGTGGGTGGTGCACGCGAGGTTGCCCATCACCATGCCGAAGCAGTGGTAGAACGGCACCGGGATGCAGACCCGGTCGGCCTCGGTGTAGCGGCAGAGCTCGCCGACGAAGTAGCCGTTGTTGAGGATGTTGCGGTGGCTGAGGGTGGCCCCCTTGGGGAAGCCCGTGGTGCCCGACGTGTACTGGATGTTGATCGCGTCGTGGGGGTCGAGCCCGGCCTGCACCTCGGCCACCTGCTCGGCGGTGACCTCCTCGGCCCGCCCGAGCAGTGCGTCCCAGGAGTCCTGCCCGAAGACGTAGGAGTCCCGCACGCCCGGGCAGCTCGGCCGCACCTCGTCGAGCATCGCGACGTAGTCGCTGGTCTTGAACGACTCGGCGAGGAAGACCGCTGAGATCCCGGCCTGCTTCAGGACGAACTCGAGCTCGTGGGTGCGGTAGCTCGGGTTGATGTTGACGAGGATCGCGCCGATCTTGGCGGTCGCGTACTGCACCACCGTCCACTGCGCGCAGTTCGGCGCCCAGATGCCGACCCGCTCCCCCTTGGTGATCCCGGAGGCGAGCAGCGCCCGGGCGAGCCGACCCACCTCGGCGCCGAACTCGGCATACGTCCAGCGGATCCCCTGCGCGACGTCGACCAGGGCTTCGCGCTCACCAAAGGCGGCGACGGTCGCGTCGAGGTTGTCGGGGATGGTCTGCTCGAGCAGCGGGACGTCGGTCTCACCGGCGGTGTGCGACAGCGTTGTCATGTCTTTCATCCCACCGCGCACACCGCTATCCCACAACCCCGCGAAGGGACAGGTCCGCGAACGGAAACCCCGTGTCGGCGAGCGGTCACCGACGGGTAGCGTCGCCCCCGACATGAGCGCAACCCTCAAGGCCACCGACCTCGCCGCCGGCCACGGTGCCAGGGCACTCTTCTCGGGGCTCGACCTCGTCGTCGGCGCCGGCGACGTCGTGGGGCTGGTCGGGGCCAACGGCGCCGGCAAGTCCACGCTGCTGCGGCTGCTGGCCGCTGAGCTGGAGCCCGAGCAGGGCACCGTCACGGTGAGCCCGCCGACTGCCTCGGTCGGGCACCTGCCGCAGGAGCCCGAGCGCCGCGCGGGCGAGACCGTGGCCGGGTTCATCGCCCGCCGCACCGGTGTGCGCGCCGCCGGCACGGAGCTGGACGACGCCGCCCACGCCCTCGGGGAGGGCGGCCCCGGCGCCGACGACCGGTATGCCGTGGCGCTCGAGTCGTGGCTCGCGCTGGGTGGCGCCGACCTCGAGGAACGGGCCGCCGCGACCCTGGCCGGGCTGGGGCTCGGGGTCGGCCTCGAGACGCCGATGACCTCGCTGTCGGGGGGCCAGGCTGCGCGGGCCGGGCTCGCGGCGCTGCTGCTCTCGCGCTACGACGTGCTGCTCCTCGACGAGCCGACCAACGACCTCGACCTCGACGGCCTCGACCGGCTCGAGCAGTTCGTGGCGGGGCTGCGCAGCCCGGCCGTCATCATCAGCCACGACCGGGAGTTCTTGGCGCGCACCGTGACTCGCATCGTCGAGCTCGACCTCGCCCAGCAGCAGGTGGCGGTCTACGAGGGCGGCTACGACAGCTACCTGGCCGAGCGCGAGGTGGCGAGGCGGCATGCCCGCGAGGCCTTCGAGGAGTACGCCGACACCCGCACGCGGCTCGAGCAACGCGCGGTCACGCAACGGAACTGGATGACGGTGGGCGTCCGCAATGCCCGGCGCAAGAAGACCGACAACGACAAGTTCGTCCCCGCGTTCCGCGCCGAGTCGGCCGAGAAGCAGGCGGCCAAGGCGCGGCAGACCGAGCGGATGATCGAGCGGCTCGAGGAGGTCGACGAGCCGCGCAAGGAGTGGGAGCTGCGGATGACCATCGCCGCGGCCCCGCGGTCCGGAACCGTCGTGGCGTCAGCCGCGGGGGCTGTGGTCCGTCGCGGCGACTTCACCCTCGGGCCGGTCGACGTGCAGGTCGACTGGGCCGACCGGATCGTCGTCACCGGCGCGAACGGCTCCGGCAAGACCACCCTGCTGGGCATGCTGCTCGGCACCGTGCCGGTCGACGAGGGGACGGCCGGGCTCGGCTCCTCGGTGCGGGTGGGCGAGGTAGACCAGGCGCGCGGGTTGTTCCTCGGCCCGCAGACGCTCGCGCGGGCGTTCGGCGACGCCCTCCCCGCCTGGCCGGACGCCGAGGTCCGCACCCTGCTGGCCAAGTTCGGGCTCGGCGCCGAGCACGTGCACCGCCCGGCCGACTCGCTCTCCCCCGGCGAGCGCACCCGCGCCGCCCTGGCCCTGCTCCAGGCGCGCGAGGTCAACCTGCTGGTCCTCGACGAGCCCACCAACCACCTCGACCTGCCGGCGATCGAACAGCTCGAGCAGGCCCTCGACTCGTTCGGCGGCACGGTGCTCCTCGTGACGCACGACCGCCGGATGCTCGCCGACGTGCAGGCCACCCGTCGCTGGCACGTCGAGGCAGGCCGGCTCCGAGAGCTCTAGGCGAGCGACGCGGCATACCCCGCGCTGGCTCAGCTCAGGAAGATGTCGGGGGCCAGCCCCTCGTCCTTGCCCGTCATCGAGTAGGCAGCGAAGTCGGCCACCCCGCGGGCCCGCAGCAGGTCCTCGTCGATGACCGTCTGGCCGTTGAGGCCCTGGCCGTCGGTGGTGAGCACCTCGTAGGCGGCGTCCGCCACGATCTCCGGCTTGCGGCTGACCTTGACCATCTGGTCGCCGCCGGGGAGGTTGCCGATCGCGTCGGTCGCCACGAGGGTCGCGGGCCACAGGCAGGTCGAGGACACGCCCTTCTGCCCGAGCTCGTGCGCGAAGCCGAGGGCCGCGAGCGTCATCCCGTACTTCGCCATCGTGTATGCCGGGTGGCCGGCGAACCAGCGCGGGTCCAGGTTGATCGGCGGGGACAGGGTGAGGACCTTCGGGTCGGGGCTCGCCAGCAGGTGCGGGATCGCCGCCCTCGTCAGCATGAAGGTGCCCCGGACGTTGATGTCCTGCATGAGGTCGTAGCGCTTGGGCTCGAGCTGCGCGGTCGGGCTGAGGTTGAGGACGCTGGCGTTGTTGACGACGATGTCGATCCCGCCGAACTGGGCCGCCGTCTTCTCCACCGCCGCCAGCAGGAGGTCGTCGTCGCGCACGTCGCCGACAATCGGGAGGGCGTGGCCACCAGCTGCCTCGATGGCCTCGGCCGCGGTGTGGATGGTCCCGGCCAGGCGCGGGTCGGGCTGGTCCGTCTTCGCGATCAGCGCGACATTGGCTCCGTCGCGGGCGGCGCGGACGGCGATGGCCAGGCCGATGCCCCTGCTGCCGCCGGACATGATGATGGTCTTGCCGGAGAGCGTCGTCATGGCCGCGAGCCTAGTTACCGATCGGTAGCCCGGGAACCGCTGACGTCCGTGGCCCTCGTCACGCGGCCCTGTCCCGTTGTTCGGAGGATCAGGGGGCGGTGTCGTTGAGCAGGCGCAGCAGCCGGGCCAGTTCGGTGACGTCCTTGGCATCCCAGTCACCCAGCCGGGCGCGCAGCCGTTCCTTGCGGCCGGCGACGGTGCGGTCGAGCGCCTCGGAGCCCGCCGTGGTGAGCCGCACCTGACGGGCCCGCGCATCGGCCGGGTCGGGGATCCGCTCGACGAGCCCCAGCTCCTCGAGGGTCGTCAGGTTCCGGCTGGTCGTCGACTTGTGCAGGCCCAGCACGTCGGAGATGTCACCCCCGCGGGCGCCGCCGCCGGAGGCGGCCATCTCGCGCACGGCGACGAGCACGGCATACCCCGCGGAGTCGAGGTCGGGGTGCACCTCGGCGGCGGTGCGCTGCTGCGCACTGCGGGCACGCCGGAGCAACCGGGTGAGCTCGACCTCGAGTTCGCCGAGGTCCGACGTGGACGCCATGCAGGGGAGCCTATGTCCTGCGTCACGAACCGGCGCATGGATGCTCAGGGGGCGGGCGCGGGGGGCGCGAGCCCGGGGCGGCCCGATCGCGATCGCCAGCAGCCGGCGGATTGACGACCGGGACGGACCATCGTATATTCCGCGTGGAATATTTCAGCTGGAACACTTCGGCACCGCGAGGAACCACCGCTCGCCGGGCACCAGCGAAAGGAGATCGGCACCGCATGACGCTCAGCCCACTCGCCATCTCCGCGCTCGCCCTGCTCAACGAGCGCTCGATGCACCCCTACGAGATGTACCAGCTGCTGCTGGAGCGCCACGAGGACCGCATCGTCCGGGTGACCCCCGGGTCGCTCTACCGCACCGTCGACCGGCTGACCGCAGACGGGATGGCCGAGGCGACCGGCACGGGCCGGGAGGGCAACCGCCCCGAACGCACCACCTACGCCATCACCGCCACCGGCCGCACTGCCCTGGTCTCCCGCATCCGCGAGATCCTGCGCGAGCCGGTCAACGAGTTCCCCACCTTCGCCCTCGCCCTGGCCGAGGCGCACCACGCCCCGGCCAGCGCCGTGTGCGCCGACCTGCGGGACCACCTCGCGGTCATCGAGCGCGAGCTGTCCGACATCGACTGCCTCGTCGACAAGGCCAGGGCCCGTGAGGTGGCCGAGGCGTACTGGATCACCGCCAGCTACATCCGCCACATGACCGTGGCCCAGCAGGACTGGATCAACGGCTTCATCACCCGACTCGAGAAAGGCGACCTGCCATGGCCGCACCCACCACCGTGAGGACCGACCTCCCCGCCGACTACCGCCCCTGGCCTGCCCTGTGGGCCATGGTGATCGGCTTCTTCATGATCCTCGTCGACTCCACGATCGTGTCGGTGGCGACGCCGGCGATCATGCAGGGCCTCGACTCCGACGTGAACGCGGTCATCTGGGTCACCTCCGCCTACCTGCTCGCGTATGCCGTGCCGTTGCTGATCACGGGGCGGCTCGGCGACCGGATCGGGCCGAAGAACGTCTACCTCACCGGGCTCACGCTGTTCACGGTCGCCTCGCTGTGGTGTGGGCTGACCGGCAGCATCGAGATGCTGATCATCGCCCGCGTCGTGCAGGGTCTCGGTGCGTCGATGATGACGCCGCAGACGATGGCCGTCATCACGCGCACCTTCCCGGCCGCCTCAAGAGGCCAGGCGATGTCGCTCTGGGGCGCCACCGCCGGCGTCGCGATCCTCGTGGGCCCGCTGCTGGGTGGTCTGCTGGTCGACGGCCCGGGTTGGGAGTGGATCTTCTTCATCAACGTGCCGATCGGCATCATCGCGTTCGTGCTGGCGATGCGCCTGGTGCCCAGGCTCGAGACGCACAGCCACACCTTTGACTGGGTCGGGGTGGCGCTGTCGGCGATCGGGATGTTCCTGCTGGTGTTCGGCATCCAGGAGGGCGAGACCTACGACTGGGGCCAGATCACCGGCGTCATCTCGGTGCCGCTGCTCATCATCGCCGGTCTGCTCATCTTCGGGCTGTTCATCTTCTGGCAGAGCAGGATCCGCACCGAGCCGCTCGTGCCGCTGGGCCTCTTCCGCGACCGCAACTTCTCGCTGTCCAACATCGCGATCAGCGCGGTCGGTTTCTCCATCACCGGCATGGCCTTCCCCTTCATGCTCTATGCCCAGGTCGTGCGAGGCATGACGCCGACCCACTCCGCCCTGCTGCTGGTCCCGATGGCGGTGCTGTCCGGCGCCCTGGCGCCGGTCGCCGGCAAGCTGACCGACCGCATCCACCCGCGGACCATCACGGCCTTCGGGTTGGCGCTCTGCTCGGGTTCGCTGTTCTGGCTGAGCCGGGTGACCACGGTCGAGAGCAAGACCTGGGCGCTCCTGCTCCCGATGGCCCTCATGGGAGTCGCGAACGCGTTCATGTGGGCGCCGCTCGCCGCGACCGCGACCCGCAACCTGCCGCTGTCGTCGGCCGGCGCGGGCTCGGGCATCTACAACACCACCCGCCAGGTCGGGGCCGTCCTCGGCAGCGCCGCCATCGCCGCGCTCATCGAGGCACGGCTCACGGCCAACCTCCCCGGGGTGCCGCAGGACATGTCGCAGCGGACCTCCGGGGTGAAGCTCCCACCCCAGATCGCGGACGGCTTCGCCACGGCGATGTCGCAGACGTTGCTGCTCCCGGCCGCAGTCCTCCTGATCGGTGTCGTCGCAGCACTCTGCTTCACCAAGCCCACGCACTGACCGAAGCACCTCCGGTGGACTGACGACCCACCGACGACCCACCGACCACCCACACCTGTCAGGCTGGCACCCGTGCAGCAACTTCGTTTCACGGGCGCCATCGCCGGAGTCGGATCGACCAGCGGCGTGCGCTTCGTCGTGGGGCGATGGACTGACTCACCCTTGGGCGCCTTCGCCGATGTCATGGTCGAGGACGCCTCGGGTCACCGGACCCTGCTCGCCCCGACCGACGAGGTGGCCGAGTTCGTCCAGCAGACCTATGAGTTCGACGAGGTCTGCACGACGCCGGTGTCGGTGGGGGTGACCCGCGACGGCTGGGACGTGCACGTCGAAGGTCACCTCGCGGCATACCTGCACCTCGGACCGCGTATGCCGCTCGGCTGGGTCCTGCGCGCGGTGCCGCGCAGGCTCGCCGCGGCGCCGGCCTGGGCCGCCGTGATCGACCCGGTCGCGCGGATCCTGATGCGGGGGGTCCGCACCCGTGGGACCGCGCTGGAGGGGCGACGCGAGTGGTACGGCGCGACCGACCTGCACTCGCTGACGAGTCTCGGCGGCGCGTGGCGTGGGGTGCCGTTGGGACGGCTGGCCGACGTCGACCCGCCGTGCCGGTTCGGGTTCAGCTCGACGCCGACTCGCCCATCGGTGACCACCGTCGTGACGACGGTCGAGTTGCTGGGAGACTGAACCCGTGCGCCGAATCACGCAGTCCCGCAAGCTCCACCAGGTCCGTTACGACGTGCGTGGGCCGATCCTCGAGGAGGCCCAGCGGCTCGAGGCCGAGGGGCACAAGATCCTCAAGCTCAACATCGGCAACCCCGCCCCGTTCGGGTTCGAGGCGCCCCAGGCGATCCTCCAGGACATGGTCCACCACCTGCCGAACTCGCAGGGCTACAGCGACTCCCGCGGCATCTACTCCGCCCGCACCGCCGTCGCGCACTACTACCAGTCGCGCGGGCTGACCGACACGCACGTCGACGACATCTACATCGGCAACGGCGTCTCCGAGCTGATCTCGATGGTCCTCACCGCCTTCGTCGACGACGGCAACGAGATCCTCGTCCCGGCGCCGGACTACCCGCTCTGGACCGGGGCCGTCACCCTGGCCGGAGGGACGCCGGTCCACTACCGCTGCGACGAGTCGAACGGCTGGAACCCGGACCTCGCCGACATCGAGTCCAAGATCACCGAGAACACCCACGCCCTGGTGGTCATCAACCCGAACAACCCGACGGGGGCGGTCTACAGCGACGAGGTCGTCAAGGGCATGGCCGACATCGCCCGCCGCCACAACCTCGTCCTGATGTCCGACGAGATCTACGAGAAGATCCTGTTCGCCGACGAGGTCAACCACCCGGTGCACCACCACACCGCCACGTTCGCCGGTGACGACGTCCTCTGCCTGACCTTCAGCGGGCTGTCCAAGGCCTACCGGGTCTGCGGCTACCGCGCCGGCTGGGTGATGGTGTCGGGGCCGAAGGAGCTGGCCGCCGACTTCCTCGAGGGCCTGACCCTGCTGGCCAACATGCGCATGTGCGCCAACGTCCCCGGGCAGCACGCGATCCAGACCGCGCTCGGCGGCTACCAGTCGATCGAGGAGTACATCCACCCCGGCGGCCGGTTCTACGAGCAGAGCAAGACGGCGTGGCGGCTGCTCAACGAGATCCCGGGCGTCTCCTGCGTCGAACCCCACGGCGCCCTCTACTGCTTCCCGCGGCTCGACCCCGAGGTCTACGCGATCGAGGACGACCAGGCGTTCGTCATCGACCTGTTGCGCACCAAGAAGATCCTGGTTACGCACGGCACCGGCTTCAACTGGTTCGAACCCGACCACTTCCGCCTCGTGACCCTCCCCGACATCGAGGTGCTCACCGAGGCCATCGGGCGGATCGCGGACTTCCTGGAGACCAAGCGCGCCTGATGGACGTCGTGCGGCGGGGCGACTCCTGGCTGCTCGCGGCCGTCGCCGCGGGTGGGGTGCTGGGCTCCCTCGGTCGGTATGCCGTGGGGCTGGCGCTGCCCCACGTCTCCGGGGCGTTCGCGTGGTCGACGTTCCTCGTCAACGTCACGGGGTCGCTCGCGATGGGGGTGCTCGTCGTGTGGGTGCTCTCGATGGCGCGGCCGCATCCGTGGCTGCGGCCGTTCCTCGGCGTGGGGGTCTTGGGCGGCTGGACGACCTTCTCGTCCTACGCCCTCGACATCCACGCGATGGTCCAGGCGGGGCACGGGCTGGTCGCGGCGGCATACCTCGTGGGTTCGCTCCTGGTCGGCCTGGTGGCGGTGGCGCTGGGGATCACCCTCGGTGAGCGCTTGTTCGGGCGGCGACCATGACCACCCCGCCCGTCGCTATCCCATGCAAAAGGCGAGTTAGCGCCGCCCGGGCACTCCGATGACGGGCGCCCTGCTGGTGCTGGTGGGCGCAGCCGTCGGGGCGCCGCTGCGGTTCGTCGTCGACCGGTGGGCGCGCGACCACACCCGTGCCGGCACCATCCTCGGCACGCTGGTCGTGAACGTCGTGGGGTCGTTCGTCCTCGGGCTGGTGGCGGGAGTGCCTCACCCGCCGGAGTGGCTCATGCCGTTGGTGGGCATCGGTTTCTGCGGCGCGCTGACGACGTTCTCCACGCTGGCCTTCGAGACGTGGGTGTTCCTGGAGGAGCGGGCGTGGAAGCCGTTCGTCGCCAACCTCGCCCTCACCCTGGGCCTGGGCCTGCCCGCCCTCTGGCTCGGCTACGCCCTCACGTCCTGACCCGAGCACCCGTCGCCACCCCCTCACCTTCACCACCTTTATCGGGTCTGGGGACAAAGTTGACCTCCACCCCGGAACGGTTTCGGGGTGGAGGTCAACCTTCTGGGGTGAAGCGAGGCGGCTCAGTCGTCCTCAGGCTGGCTCGGCATCGCCGGCAGCTGCCGGGCGACGACCGCCGCCACCAGCATGAGTCCGACGAGCACCGCGAGCGCCACCTCCATGGCGGGGCGGAACACCTCGACCGGCACAACCATCTGTACGGGCGACGCCGAGCCGTGGGCGTCGACGACCGAGAAGAACAGCGACCCCAGCACCGCGACCCCGGCCGCACCCGACAGCTGACCAGTCGTGCTGAACAGCCCTGACGCCGAACCAGCCTTGTCGACCGGCACGTCCGCCAGCGTGAAGACACCGATGGGCGAAACCATCAGCCCGAACCCGGCACCCGCGACGACGAAGCCCGGCAGGAACGTCCACACCGAGGTGGAGGCGTCGGCCCCGTGCACCGTCACCCCGAGGATGACCGCACCGGCAGCCCAGGTCAGCGCGCCGATCTGCAGCACCCGTCGACCGATCTTCGGCGCCAGCACCGCCACCCCGACCCCCGCGAAGACGGTCGTCGTGAGCGCGAACGGCACACCCGCGAGCCCCGCCTTGAGCACCGACCAGCCGAGACCCGCCTGGAGGTAGATCGTCTGGCACAGGAAGTAGGAGGCCATCGCCATGAACAGCAACGAGTTCATCGCCGACCCGGCAGCAAAACCCCGTCCCCGGTAGAGGCTGAGCGCCACCAGCGGCTCGCGACCCGCCCGCTCGGCCCGGACCTGCGAGCGGGCGAAGAAGCCGAGCACGACGACACCGGCAGCCATCGCGGCATACACCCACGTCGGCCAACCCAGCTCGCGACCCATGGTGAGCGGGTAGAGCACCGCGAGCAGGCCGACGGCGAGCACACTCACACCACGCAGGTCGATGCGCGGGCGTTGCGTGGCAATGGATTCCGGCACCCACCGCAGCGCGGCCACGATCGCCAGCGCACCGAACGGCACGTTCACGAGGAAGATCGAGCGCCACCCCAGCCCACCCAGGTCGGCCTCGGTCAGGACTGCACCGATGACCGGCCCGAGGACAGCTGACAGCCCCGCCAGCCCCGTGAAGAGCCCCATCGCCTTGGCCCGCTCGTGCGGCGCGTACATCACCTGGAGGCTCGACAGCACCTGCGGGATCATCGCGGCCGCAGCGATGCCCTGGAGGGCGCGGAAGCCGACCAGCGACTCGGCGTTCGGCGCGAAGCCGCAAGCCGCCGACATGAGGGTGAAGCCGACCAGCCCGCCGAGGAAGACCCGCTTGCGCCCCCAGAGGTCGCCGAGCCGCGACCCGGTGATGAGGGCGACCGCGAACGCCAGCGGGTAGGCCGCCACCATCCACTGCAGCTGGGCGGCGCTGGCCTGGAGCCCGGACTCGATGGTCGGGAGCGCGACGTTGACGATGGTCGTGTCGAGCAGCTCCATCGTGGACGCGAGGAACAGGCTGAGCAGCGCGATCGTCCGCGCCCGGCCCACCGGGAGGGCGCCACGCGCCACCGCCTGGGTCTCGGGCTGCGTCGCGACCTCAACGGCCGTGCCTGCCCGGCTGTCGGCCGGCGGGTATGCCGTGGGCTCACCGTCGCGGGGGAGCTCGAGGGTCGTGGTCATGTCCTTCTCCTGACTTCGCCTGTCGTGGATTTCCTGTCACCTCCGACGCTAGGGAGACATCCGGCCACTTTCTGTCCGCTATCTCGGGCATCCTGACGTCATGGCCAACACCAGCTCCCGCACCCTGCGACTGCTCTCGCTCCTCCAGACCCATCGGTTCTGGGCCGGGCCGGAGCTCGCCGGCCGGCTCGAGGTGTCCGAACGCACGCTGCGTCGCGACGTCGAGCGGCTGCGCGAGCTCGGCTATCCCGTCGACTCGGTCCGCGGGATCGAGGGCGGATACCAGCTCGGCGCCGGCGCGACGATGCCACCGCTGACCGTCGACGAGGACGAGGCGATCGCGATGGTCGTGGCGCTCAACGGAGCAGCCCAGCTCACCGCGGGCGCACTGTCGGAGGCGTCGGTCAGCGCCCTGTCGAAGGTCGTCCAGGTGCTGCCACCCAAGCTGCGCCGGCGGGCCGAGGCGCTGCGCGCGGTCACGGACGACTCCCCGTTCTCCGAGGCTCCGGCCGTGCACGCCGACGTCCTGGCCGCGGTGGCCCAGGCCACGAGGGACACAGAGCGGATCCGCTTCACCTACCTGGCGCGTGGCGGTCAGGGTGCCGGCGAGGCCGTGCGGCGCCACGTCGAGCCACACCGGCTCGTCACCGTCGGGCGCCGCTGGTACCTCCTGGCCTACGACCTCGACCGCCAGGACTGGCGCTCGTTCCGGCTCGACCGCCTCAGCGAGCCGTTCGGCACCCGGGCCCGCTTCCGAGCGCGCGAGGTGCCGGGAGGTGACGCCGCGGCATACGTGCGAAAGGGCTTGTCCCGCAACGAAACCCGCGTGGTTGTGCGTGCCCGGGTCCACGCTCCGTCCGAGCAGGTCGAGCGCCGCACAGGTCGGTGGGCGCGGGTCACCCCGATCGACGACACGTCCTGCCTGCTGGAGATGGATGCGGTGCACCCGGGGTGGGCGGCGTTCGGGCTCGGGGTCGTCGATGCGCCGTTCACGCTCGAGGAGGCCACGCCTGAGGTGCTCGAGGTGTTGCGCCTGTGGTCCGCGCGCTTCAGCGAGGCAGCCGCCGCAGGGCCGACCGGCTGACGCACCCCGGTGCGAGACTGCCCGCATGACCGCGAACTGGCACCTCACCGTCGACTGCGCCGACACCTCCCGACTCGTACGGTTCTGGTGTGCGGCGCTTGGTTACGTGCCCGAGCCGGCCCCGGCCGGCTGGGACTCGTGGCTCGACTACTGGCGAGCGGGCGGCATACCCGAGGAAGAGCTCGTGGGCGCCGAGCAGGGCAGCGGCGCGATCGTCGACCCCGAGGGCCTGCGACCGCGCATCTGGTTCCAGGAGGTGCCGGAGCCCAAGTCGGTCAAGAACCGGCTGCACGTCGACGTCAGGCACACGCCGGGTCGCGAGGCGATGCCGTATGCCGCCCGGCGGGCCAGCGTGGACGCCGAGGTCGAGCGCCTGGTCGCCCTCGGCGCGAGCATCGCCTACCGCAACGCCCCCGAGGGCGCGGACTACTACGCGGTCACGCTGCGGGATCCCGAGGGCAACGAATTCTGTGTGGTGTGACAGGTGCATCGTGTGACGAGACCCTGCTGCGTGGTGATTCGGCCTCGCCGCCGACACCTGAGAGGCTGACGTCGTGCTCACCACGAACGACGTCGCCAAGTGCGAGGCCTGGTTCGACTCCCACGGGTTGCCGTACTTCGTCGAGGCGGGCCACGAGGCCATCCAGCGGGCCCTCGTGCCGCGCATCGTCGGCCTCTGGGCCGTGCTCGCCGCGGTGCCAGCCGTGCTCGTGACGGTCGTCGCCCTCAACCTCGACGCCGGGGTCGGCGAGGCGGTCGCAGCCGGGCTGCTGACCGCGACGGTCGTCGCACTGGGGCGGGCGGTCAGGGTGTTCCGGGTGGGGCGGATCGGCCGCTGGGCACTGGCCCATGCCTGGGAGAACCGGTCGCTGATCGGTCCGCTCGCGACGCGAGCCCTGCCGTTCCTACTGCTGTTCATCACCTTCCTCTTCATCAACACCGAGGTCTGGCAGGTGTCGTCGGCACTGCCCCGCCCGTTGCTGTGGGTCTGCGTGGGGATCTTCGCCCTGCTCGCGGTCGCCTTCCTCGCGCCGTCGTTCCGCAGCGAGATCGAGCGGGTCGGCGCCGAGGTCGAGGGCGAGATGCTTGCGGCGACGTGCGTCGGCACCCCGGTGGCGTCGGCCGCCCGCGAGATCCTCGCCGAGCCGCACCTCGCCACCGAGGTGGCCGGCATCCGGCTCCCCCCGCTGCAGCGCCGCAACCTCATGCTCATGCTCTTCATCGCCCAGGCGATCCAGATGCTGTCCTTGGTGCTGATCGTGTTCGGCTTCTTCGTCATCTTCGGCTCGATCGCCATCCGCCCCAGCGTGATCGAGGCCTGGGTGGGCTCGGAGCCGCGCTACACCGGACCGTTCCACCTGGTCAGTGACGAGCTGTTCTCGGTCGCGATCTTCCTGTCGGCGTTCGCGGGCCTCTACTTCACCGTGCAGGCCGTCATCGACCAGAACTACCGCCGCGAGTTCTTCACCCGGATCCAGGACGACCTGCAGCGGGCGATCGGGGTCCGCAAGGTCTACGTCGCCCTCCGCGCCCACCTCGCGGCGGACCGGAGCAACTGAGCCCGGCCGCGCCAGGCATAGGCTCGCGACGTGAACCCTCGCGTAGCGCTCGGCTTCGGCATCCTGCTCTTCCTGGTCGGCCTCCTGTGGACCCTGCAGGGTCTCGACATCTTGGGCGGCAGCGGCATGAGCGGCGTCGCGATCTGGGCCGTCATCGGCCCCTTCGTCGCCTTGATCGGGATCGTCGTCGCGCTCGGCGCACGCCGAAGGCGCTGACGCCCACCGTCAACGCAGGACGAGCACCGCCACGTCGACCAGGGCGATGCCGATGGCCGCGACGAAGGGACCCTTCCCGCGGCCCAGCACGGCGACCAGGGCCAGCACCACGCACGCCGCCAGGCCGGCCCACGCCCCGGGAGGCACCGCGCCGCCGGGCCCGAACGTCGCCACGACCGACCCACCCAGCAGCACCGCCGGCGCCAGCACTCGCACCCGCCCGGCGCCGAGCCGCTGCGGAAGTCCGCGAACCCCTGTGGCGTCGTCGTCCGCCAGGTCGGGCAGCGCGTTGAGCAGGTGCGCGCCGACCCCGAGCACCGCGCCGGTGACCATCATCCAGACCGGCGGCCAGGCCCGGTCCGGAGCCGCGAGGGAGACCACGGCGGGCAGCGCACCGAACGCCACGGCATACGGCAACGCTGACCAGGCGGTGCGCTTGAAGCCTAGGTTGTAGGCCCAGCCGCTCGCGACCCCGAGCAGCAGGTGCACTGCGGCCGAACGCCAGCCGCACGCGAGCGAGAGCACGATGCACGAAGCGCCGGCGACGCCGATCGCCTTGCGCACCAGCGCCTCCGAGAGCTCGCCGCGAGCCAGCGGTTTGTCGTGGCGGGCGACGGCCCGGTCGCGCGCCGCGTCGATGAGGTCGTTCGACCACCCGATCGTCAGCTGGCCGGTGAAGACGGCCGCGGTGACCAGGATTCCGGTCGCCACGTCGAGGCCGAGGGCCACCGAGAGCAGTGCCACGAGCACCGTGACAGCGAGCGTCGGACCGGGGTGGCAGGCCCGGACCAGCGCTGTGCGCGACGTCGACGACGCGGACACCGGCTCGCTGGGCACGGGCCAACCCTAGGCGGGTCGGTCCCGGACCGGCCCCTGTTCGGCCCTGCCGAGGCAGGACCGCCGCCGGTGTGCCTACGCTCTCCTCGTGAGCCGCATCGTGTCCGTCGCCGGGGTCCTGCCCGAGCACCGCTACGCCCAGGGTGAGGTGACCGCCGCCTTCGCGACCGTCCTCGGAGCGCACGGGGTCGACCGGCTGTTGCTGGAGCGGATCCACGCGAACGCCGGTGTGAGCCACCGTCACCTCGCGCTCCCGCTGGAGCGGTATGCCGCGTTGCGCGACTTCGGGGAGGCCAACGACGAGTTCATCGCGGTCGCGGTGGACCTCGGGGCCGAGGCCGTGGTCGACGCCCTCAAGGCGGTCGGCCTCACCCCCACCGACGTCGACCTCATCGTCTCGACGACGGTGACGGGGCTGGCAGTCCCGTCGCTGGAGGCCCGGATCGCCGCCCGCATCGGCCTGCGCCCTGACGTGAAGCGGGTGCCGATCGTGGGCCTCGGCTGTGTCGCCGGGGCCGCAGGCGTCGCCCGCATCCACGACCACCTGCTCGGCCACCCCGGCGACGTCGCCGTCCTCCTCTCCGCCGAGCTCTGCAGCCTGACCGTCCAGCGCGACGACACCTCGACCGCCAACCTCGTCGCCAGTGGGCTGTTCGGTGACGGGGCGGCCGCCGTGGTGATCGTGGGCGCCGACAAGGCGGCCGAGCTCGGTCCGGACAGTGGCCACGACCTGCGGGTGCTGGCGACCCGGAGCCGGATGTACCCCGACAGCGAGCGCGCCATGGGCTGGGACGTCGGCGCCTCCGGCCTGCGGATCGTCCTCGGCGTCGAGGTGCCCGAGCTGGTGCGGGCCAACCTCGGCGAGGACGTCGACGGCTTCCTCGAGGAGCAGGGCCTCAGCCGCGCCGACATCGGCTTCTGGGTCGCCCACCCCGGCGGCCCCAAGGTGCTGGAGGCGATGGCCGACGCGCTCGAGGTGTCGCGGGACGCGCTCGGCGTGACGTGGGACTCCCTCGACCGGATCGGCAACCTGTCGTCGGCCTCGGTGCTGCACGTCCTCGCCGATACCCTGCGCGACCGGCCCCCGAGTCCCGGGTCGTACGGCGTCCTGATGGCCATGGGTCCGGGGTTCTGCCTCGAGATGGTGTTGCTCCGAGCGGCGGGCTGACGGCGATGGCCGCTTCCGAGGTCCTGTTCACCGCACTCGTCGCAGCGGTGGGGCTTGAACGCCTCGCCGAGATGGTGGTGTCCAAGCGCCATGCCGCGTGGGCCTTCTCGCGCGGCGGGGTGGAGTCGGGGCGCGGCCACTTCCCGGTCATGGTGGCGCTGCACACCGCGCTCCTCGTAGGCGCGCTCGTCGAGGTCGTCGCCGCCGACCGGCCCTTCATCCCCCTGCTCGGGTGGCCGATGCTCGTCCTGGTCGTCCTCGCGCAAGCCCTGCGCTGGTGGTGCATCTCGACGCTGGGGCCGCAGTGGAACACCCGCGTCATCGTCGTGCCCGGCGCCACCCTGGTCGCCGCCGGCCCCTATCGCCTCCTGAGGCACCCCAACTACGTCGCCGTGGTCGTCGAGGGCTTCGCCCTCCCCCTGGTCCACACCGCCTGGGTGACGGCGGCGGCCTTCACGATCCTCAACCTCCTCTTGCTGTCGGTGCGGATCCGGGTGGAGGAGCAGGCGCTCGGGCTCCGAGCCGGTGCCGCGTGAGCGTCGACCTCCTCGTCATCGGCGGCGGCCCGGTGGGCCTGGCAACAGCCCTGTATGCCGCGCGCCGTGGCCTCACGGTCGAGGTGCTCGAGCCGCGTCCCGGCCCCGTGGACAAGGCCTGCGGTGAGGGCCTGATGCCCGGAGGGTTGGCTGCCCTGGCCGACCTCTGCGTGCAGCCACATGGCCACCCCTTCAACGGGATCCGTTACCTGGCCCGCAACGGCGTCGCGGTCGCGGACTTCACCCGGGGCCCGGGGCTCGGCGTCCGTCGGACGGAGCTCCACACGAGGCTGGCCGCGGCGACCGCCGACGCCGGCGTCTGCGTGCACCAGCTGTCCGCGACCGGCCTCAGCCAGGACGCGCACGGCGTCCAGGTGACCACGCGGCTGCCGGGCGGCGAGGGCGGGCCGACCCTGCGGGCCGGTCACGTGGTCGCTGCCGACGGGCTGCACTCCTGGACGCGTCGGCACCTCGGACTCGACCGACCTTCGTCCCAGCCCGGCAGGTACGGGCTGCGCCAGCACTTCGCCGTCTCGCCGTGGTCGAGCCACGTCGACGTCCTCTGGGCCGAGGATGCCGAGGCCTACGTCACCCCGGTCTCCGACGACCTGGTGGGCGTCGCGGTCCTGAGTCGTCGCCGGCGGCCGTTCGCAGAGCACCTCGCACAGTTCCCCCCGCTCGCCGGGCGGCTCGCCGGGGCCGAGGCGGCCTCAGCGGTGCAAGGAGCTGGGCCGTTGCGGCAACGCAGTCGCCACCGCGTCGCCGGCCGGGTGCTGCTCGTCGGCGATGCCAGCGGCTACGTGGACGCGCTGACCGGCGAGGGCATCTCGTTGGGGCTGGCCCAGGCGCGGGCCGCCGTCGCGGCCATCGCTGCCGACCGGCCGGGCGACTACGAGCGCGGGTGGCTCGCGGCCACATGGCGGTGCTCGCTGCTGACCCACGGGTTGCTCCAGGCCACTCGCCCGCAGGTCACTCGCCGGGCACTCGTGCCGCTGGCCGCCCGAGCGCCGTGGGTGTTCTCCGCGGCCGTCAACGAGCTGGGTCGGTCGGCATGACCGAGCTCGTCGTCCTGCTGGACGACCACGGGCGCGCGGTGGGCACGCAGGACAAGGCGACTGTCCACCACGGTGCGACGCCCCTGCACCTGGCTTTCTCGACATACCTCTTCGACCCTGAAGGGGCGCTGCTCGTCACCCAGCGCGCGCCGACGAAGGCGACCTTCCCGGGCGTGTGGACCAACTCGGTCTGCGGGCATCCCGGGCCCGGCGAGGGGCTCGACACGGCTGCGAGGCGTCGGGCACTCGACGAGCTGGGCGTCACGGTGGGCGAGCTGCGGCTCGTGCTGCCGGAGTTCGCCTACGTCGCGGAGATGGACCGCGTGGTCGAGAACGAGCGGTGCCCGGTGTTCACCGCCGTGCTGCCCGATCGGGAGCTCGACCTCGACCCGGCCGAGGTGGGCGGCGCCGAGTGGGTGCCGTGGCGGACCTTCGCGCCCGAGGTGCTGGACGGGCGCCGCGCCGTCTCGTCCTGGTGCCGCGAGCAGGTCGAGCAGCTCTGGCTCCTCGGTGCGCGCCCGCAGGACTGGCCCGCCGCAGACACCACGCTCCTCCCACCGGCCGCCCGCCTCGACAGCTGACGGCCAGCTGTCAGGCGACGTCCTCGACGGGGTGCTCCTCGACCGCGTGGGAGTTCGTCAGGGTCAGCGCGCCTCCTGCGGCGACCACCCCGACGACGACGGCGAGCAGACCGTAGGTGATGCGCTCGCCGTGGAAGAACGACGCGACCAAGCCGCTGCTCCACGTGCCCGCCGGCAGCTGGGTGGTGACCAGGGCGGCGATCATGGTGCCGACGACGGCCGTGCCCAGGCTCGTGCCGACCTCCTGGGCAGTGTCGTTGAGCGCGGTGCCGATCGACGTGCGGTTGGCCGGCATCGCGTCGACGAGGGCGACCGCGCAGATCGTCATGACCGTGCGCAGCCCGATCGTCAGGAGGACCATGCAGACCGCGATGGCGAGGTAGCCGTGGTCGACACCCCAGGACAGTCCAACCAGCGAGCCCGCCAGGAAGGCGGCACCCACGAGGCAGGCGACGCGGTGGCCGAACCGGATGGCGAGCCACTCCGACAGCGGCGTCGCGACGATCATGGTCACGATGATCGGGAGGTTCGCCAGGCCAGCGCGCACGGGGCTCCAGCCGTAGGCGTACTGGAAGTGCAGGATCAGTCCGAACATCACGCTGGCCATCGCGATCGACGTCCCGACCTGGGCGATCGAGGCGCCACGGACCGTGCCGTTCGAGAAGAGGCCGAGGTCGAGCATCGGCGCGGCGGTGCGGCGCTCCTGCCGCACGAACCAGGCCCCAGCCACGAGGGCGCCGATGACCGAGGCGATCGTGAGCGGGGAGGCCCAGCCGTGCTCGACACCGCTGGTCAGCGAGTAGCAGGCGAGGCCGATGGCGCTCACGCTCAGGAGCGCTCCAGGCAGGTCGAGCCGGTCGTCGGTGAGGTCCTCCGGACGGTCGGCTGGGACACCGAGGCGCACGCCGATGAAGGCGACCAGGGCGATCGGCGCGTTGACGACCAGGAGCCACTCCCACCGGACATGGACCAGGGCGGTGCCGCCCAACAGCGGGCCGAGGACGAACCCCGACATGCCCACGACGATCATCACCGTCATCGCGCGCATCCGCAGGGCCGCGTCGTCGAAGAGCCGGAAGACCAGCGAGTTGGTGATCGGGGCCATCGCCGCGGCGGCGATGCCGAGCCCGGCGCGCAGCGTGATGAGCTCGGCGGCCGTGGAGACGGCGACGACGGCCAGGCTGAGGAGTCCGAAGACGGCGAGCCCGAACAGCAGCACCCGGCGGCGCCCGAGGCGGTCGGCCATCGACCCCGCAGTGAGGAGCAGCCCACCGAACGTCAGGGAGTAGGCGCCGGTGACCCACTGCAGGGCCGTCGTGCCGCTGCCGAGGTCGCGACCGATGGTGGGCAGGGCGATCGACAGCAGCGTGTTGTCGACCATCTCGACGAAGAAGGCCAGGCAGAGCGCGGCCAGGGGGCTCCACGCCGCACGCAGGGACGGGTAGGTGTGCGCGGTGGGCGCGGTCTGGGGGGTGTTGCTGGCGGTGGTGGTCAGGTCGGTGCAGGTCAGGCCGTTGCGGGTCATGTCGTTGGTGGTCATGGTGGCCCTCCTCTCGAGGCGTCGCACGGCTATCGAACGACGTTCCATACGATAGAACACTGTTCGATAAATGTGCAACCTGTGGTTGGATGGACGCATGGCAGGCCCTCGAACGCGATCCGTGGATCGCCGTCCCCGCGGCCGCCAGCGCGCCTCGCACTCGCTGGAGGCCGTGCTCACGGCGGCCGTGCAGCTGCTCGACGAGGCAGGCGAGTCGGCCCTGACGTTCCGGGCGCTGGCGGCGCGCCTGGGCACCGGCGTCGGCAGCATCTACTGGTACGTCACGAGCAAGGACGACCTCCTCGACCGCGCGACCGACCACGTGCTGGCGGGGGTGCTGACGGCCGTCGAGGGACAGACCGGCAGCGACGACCCGATCGCCGACCTGCGGGTGATGGCGGTGACCCTGTTCGACGCGATCGTGGACCGCCCATGGTTGGCCGCTTACTTCATGCGCAACACCGATGTCCAGGGCAACTCACTGCTGCTCTACGAGAAGCTCGGCCAGCAGACGCTTCGCCTCGACCTGACACCCAAGCAGCGCTTCCACGCCGTCTCGGCGATCGTGGGGGTGGTGGTCGGCACCGCAGCCGACCTCGGCCAGGAGCCACCCGAGGAAGTCCTCAGCGGCGCCGTCGACCGCGACGAGTTCCTCGATCGGTATGCCGCGACGTGGCGGGCCGCGGACCCCGATCAGTTCCCGTTCGTCCGGGGGATCGCCGACGAGTTCGCTGGTCACGACGACCGGGAGCAGTTCCTGGCCGCCCTCGACCTGACCCTGGCCGGCCTCCGCCTCCAGGCCGGAGCCTGATCGCGACGCTATGCCATGCCCCTGAGGGCGGGGCAACGCGCCTGCCCCACAGCGTGGGGCATGGCATAGCATCGCCGACCCGCGGCCTGGAGCAGGCCGCGGCCGGAGACAAGCAGCGCCTCGACTGCTGACAGCCGCGCACCTAGGGCTTGGTGGCCCGTCGCCGAGTCGCGTCCCCGAGGAACACGCCAACAGTGACGGCGACGATCAAGACGAATGAGTCGAGGAAGGCGGACTTCAGCGGCGCCACAGCCTTCGTCAGTCCATAGCCGAGGATGAAGGCCATCCCCATCGCGACTCCGACCATCGATGCAATGTGCTTGGCGCGCTTCAACACGTCACGACTCGCGAACCCAACGGGAGCCCTGTGGTGGTGAATCGCAGCGCCAAGCATCGACCGATCGATTTCGCGGTGAGGGCATTCGAGCGGATGGTGGACCAGTTCGCCGCCACGTACCCAGCACAGGCCACCTTCAGGGCACCGAGGTACACCGGGGACCACGGGATGCGACCGCACAGCGCCGCCGTCCCGGCCGCTACGCCGACGACCATTGCGTCGCTGATGCTGAGGGTCTCGCTGCGGGTGAACTTCAAGCAGGGAGTGAAGAGACCACAATTGATAATGGTCGGGTCTGCGGCCACGGGAAAGGTTGCCCCCTTGGTATCGACCGTCTGCACGAGGCGGTTCCCGGTGACCGTGTAGAAGGTCGGGAGCGACCTCCCGTTGGCATCTTTCGCCCAGGGGACCGCAATCTCCACCATCACGCCCTTAGATGTCACCACGCGGACTGATCCGTCAGGTTGCACGGTTCCCCGCCCTGGGAGCGAGAACTCGGCGGTCGCTTGCCCCTGCTCCAGTACCGCAATCATCGCGGTGTCAGTCACATACGTTTCCCGGTTGCCGGGTGCCCCGATGCTGACGCCATGGATGACAGCCCCTCTCTCCACGGGTCGGATGTCTTGTGCCACCGATTCGGCCACCACCTGTCGGCCCGACTTCCCCTGCGCCTCTGCTGGGGAAGCAACCACGGCCCCCACCGTGACGGCCATGACCGCACCTACCGCCAGCATTCGCATGAACGCTCTCAACCTCAACAGTCCCCCTCAGATTTCGATTTGTCGTGCGTGGCTGAACATACTTGCCTTGCCATATATATGACAAGGTTCCTGAGGAATGATAGGCAGGAAGCGTTTCCGCCGTTGGAATGGAGACCAGCCTCAGGGGCGGCGCCGTCGACCGCGACGAGTTCCTCGATCGGTATGCCGCGACGTGGCGGCCCGCGGACCCCGACCAGTTCCCGTTCGTCCGGGGCATCGCCGACGAGTTCGCTGGTCACGACGACCGGGAGCAGTTCCTGGCCGCGCTCGACCTCACCCTCGCCGGCCTCCGCCTCCAGGCCGGAGCCTGATCGCGACGCTATGCAGTGCCCCTGAGGGTCGGGCAACGCGCCTGCCCCTCAGCGTGGGGCACGGCATAGCATCGCCGACCCGCGGCCTGGAGCAGGCCGCGACAGCCGCGCACCCAAGGCTTGGTGACCCGTTGCCGGGTTGCGTCCCCGAGGAACACGCCAACAGTGATGGCGACGATCAAAACGAAAGAGTCGAGGACGCTTCACCGTGCGTAGCGTGATGCGGGCAGTTGCCAGGCTGCGGGGACGAGTAAGGCCCCCGTCGCGTTTCCGCGAGCGGGGGCCCCATCGTCTGTCTCAACGCAGAGTGCGTGGTCGCCGTGGCAACCGGGTGCGCCCGAAGGGATTCGAACCCCTAACCTTCTGATCCGTAGCAATTCGCGGACGGCGACTGGTCGCGACTCTGCGCGACTCAATCAGTGCCCTAGAGTCACATCTTCGCAGGTCAAGGCACTGGAGACGGCGGGAGTCATCGCCAAGCGGGTGTTGTCGGATCGTTACCGACTTGCTGCATGGCAGGACTTCTTGGGCCCGTTCTTGAGCCCGCTCGCGCAAGCACTGCGGCGGCCGCGTCGACCGGCCACTGCGAGAAGGGTCCACTCGCCAACGTCATCGCGGTTCGGCGCCACAACCGGTTCGGGATCGCCACGCTGCTCGGCAGTCGTTCGTACCAGGCGGGCTGAGACGGCGCGGTGCGGTGCCGACGTCTACGACGCCGGCTGCACGGCCCTGACGACGCACTTCGCTGCCGCCGGCGCCGCGAACTTCTTGGTGGCCGTCCACTTCCGGCTGGTCGCCGCGGGAGCCACCACCTTCGTCCGGGCGAAGTCGACCGTCCGCGCCTGGGCATCCGTGAAGAACACAAGCACCGAGTAGTCGAGGTCCCTGCTTGTGTCGTTGGTGACCGCTCCCTGCGCCTGCCAGCCGCCCTTGACCTCGCGGCAGCTTCCCAAGGTCGTCATCTTGTAGAGGTCCGGGTCGCTTCGCAGCTGTGCCCCGTGGGCAGCTTGTGCTGCACGCCGCTGAAACGGGGTGGTGGCGACGGCGTCGCGGTCGCCGACGCCGTCGGCGTGGGCTGAGTGGCGGTGTCGGCCCCCTGGCCGGTGCACGCCGCCGCACCGGTTGCAACGGCTGCCACCAGCAGGACCCGCATCCAGCCCCTCATGTGTCCGTTCGGCGGCGCCGGCTCAGGAGGAGGGCCCCGGCACCGGCGATGATCAACGCCAACGCCAGTTGCACTATGCCGGCGCCCAAGGGGCTGCCGGTACGTGGCAGATCAGCGGTCCTGTCGCCGTTGTTGTCATCGGTATGGGCTTGCGCCGGTGAAACACGAAGTTGGACCCCAGCCTGGTTGTTCGCGACCACCGGGTCGGAGATGTCACCGGTGGCGACCGCGCGGTTCGTGGCGTCCGGCCCACTGATTCGGTAGTCACCGGACAAGGTGACCCTTTCGCCGACTTCGAGCCGCCCGACCTTCCACACGCCCCCGGAGAACGCCCCCACCGATGCGTTGTGGGAGGTGGCCCGCATGCCGGTGGGGGTATCCCTGACTTCTACTCCGGTGGCGACCGAGGGGCCGTTGTTGACCACCGTGACGGTGAAGCCAACGGTGTCGCCCTCGGTGACCGCGGTCTGGTCGGCGACCTTCGTGACCTCCAGGTCGGCCTCGGAGCCCGTCTGGGAGGTCACTATGGACAGGTTATTGCCGATTTCCGGGTCGTACGTCGTAGAGAACGTGACGGCCTGGTTGACCCGGCCCCTGCCGGCCACCAGCGCCGGGTCAACCGTCCCGGTGATCCGGTCGTGCAGCGCAGTCCCCGCCGGCAGCACCGGGTACGTGCACTCCACGACGTTCGGGTGCGACTCCAGCGAGTACGGCCCATACGCCGGCTCGAGCCGGTCCAGATCCGCCGCCTGGGTCGGCCGGGTCTCTCTGACTCATAAAGAGGCGGCATCAAACCCCCGACGCTTCATCGTGGGAAACGCAGGCGCGATCGTTACCGACAACTTAAAAGACTGCCCGACCGCGCTATTACCTTCTCGTGTCACTGTCAATACTGGCCGAGAGTTCGCCGAGAACACAGCTGACGTAAACCCAGAAGCGGCAGCGCCAGCCCTCGCTGCAATCTCAAAACGCCATAAGCTGACATCCCAAAGTCCCCGCGAAATTCTTGCACTCCTCGTGGATCGCTACTCGATGAACGAGTTGCCGGAGATTCTAGAGGGAGCCCTAGACGAGTCCGACGCCTAAGAGAGGCGCGACCATCTTGGCGCGATGCCAGCGACGTGTCCGTCGGGCTCGGAGTTGCGCTAATTCGCGCCCGATGTTAGAACTGAAAAGGCGACGCCGGCGTCACGGCAGATCGTAGACCTGGACGAAGTCGTCCCCAGGGAGGCATGGCGGTGACGGCAACGTCTCGTCGTCCAGGGCTGGCCTAGTGGGAATGTTGAGGTATTGGCCTCTCTGGTGCTTTACGATGACGTTCGGCCAGTTCTCCGTGGCGGATTTGGCCGCCGATGATTGTCGCGGCGATCTGGATTGAGTCGATCATTTCGGGTGCGATCTGCAACGGGTCGTCGGTGAGTACGACGAAGTCGGCAAGTTTCCCTCGTGCAAGGGTGCCTTTGCGGTGTTCTTGGTGGTCGGCATAGGCGGAGCCGTAGGTGAAGGCGCGTAGTGCTTGTGTCGGGGTGAGGCGTTCGGCCGGGTTCAGCACGTTCCCGCCGGGGATTTCCCGGTTGACGAGGGCATGCAGGCCGAGAATCGGTGAGCCGTTGACGATGGGGCAGTCAGAGCTGCCTGGCAGTTCCAATCCTCCGTCGAGGAATCCCCGCTGGCGGAAGAGGAGTTGCCCCCGTTCCTCGCCAAGGGCCACGAGGTGGTTGTGCCCGAATTCTGCGAGAAACCTGCCTTGCGGGACGGGGATGATATCGGCGGCATGCAGTCGCTTGATCTGTTCATCGGTTGACAGCCCGATGTGTTCGATGCGGTGGCGCATACGGTTGTGCGGTACGGCGCGGCGGGCCTCCTCGTATGCGGAGAGCACGGTATCGACGGCGAGATCGCCTATGGCGTGCGTTGCCACTTGCCAGCCGGCGGCGGCTGCGTTCACGATGTTGCTCCGTAGTGCCTCGGCGTCCTCGAGGAGGAACCCGCGCTGGCCAGGAACGTCCGTATAATCACAACACAATGCGGCTGTGCGCATCCCCAAAGCACCGTCGCTCACGATCTTGACCCCGCCGATGCGCAGCCAGTCATCGCCCAGACCGGTGCGCAACCCGAGGTCCATCCCGAAACTGTTGCCACTGGGAGTGTCGCCCGCCAGCTTGTGCAGTTCGTTGATCAACGGCATCACGGTGACGCGCAGGTTGAGCAGTCCCCGGTCCCGGGCTGCTTGGAATGCCGCTAGGTCGGCGATGCTGCCCGACCCGCCGCCGATGCCAGGTTCTGTGATGCTGGTCAGCCCCATCGCGACGGCCTCACGTGCGCCGCGCCCAAGGGCTTCGACGAAGGCCTCGAAGTCCGGCGGTCCGATCTGGGTGTAAACCAGCTCATTGGCCCGCTCGGCGAGCACCCCGTTCGGGCGGCCGTCCTGCCCCACGCCGATGTACCCTCCGTCTATCACCGGGATGTCATCGCCCTCGCCTAAACCAATTCGCCTCAGTGCGCTGCGGCTGGCAACCCCGCCGTGATGTGATGCCTGCAAAAGCCACACCGGTCGGCCGCCCGAGGCCCGGTCCAGCGCGTCGGGGTCAGGATGGCCACCGAGTTTGAATGCTTCGTAGCCGTAGGCTTGGACCCAGGCTTCGGCAGGCAGCTGCGTAGCCCGCGCCTTGACCAGTCCATAGAGCTCATCAAGCGTTCGCGCCACGTCCGGCGTGACACGCACGTTGGCCAGGTCAATCCCATGGGAGGACATGTGGTAGTGCGCGTCATGAAAGCCGGGTACGACCGGCGCACCTTGCAGGTCATAGACCACCTCGGCCGAGCACCCATCCAGTTCTTCGTCGAGCCCCACAATGTGCTCGCCGATCACCCCAAGCGCCTGCGCTTGTGGTCGCGCCGCGTCGACAGTGTGAAAACGCCCATTGACGAAAAGTGCGTCCAGCCTCACTCGGCACTCCCTCTCCCGCATGACTTCAAGCTTATGACCTTTTCCAGGGCACCGACGGGCCTCTGCGTCCGCTGATATACAGGTTCCATGCCGCGGAGCCTCCAGCAGCCCACCCTGGCCTCACTCATACCTAAACCCATTACTTATCAATCCTTTCACAACCATTTTGATATATTCCATGACCAGACATAAGTGCGAGCCAGGCAGGAGTGTTTGCTGAATTGCGTCCTGCGGGCGTGACGCATAATCGGGCGGCAGCATCCCAGATGGTGTTGATTCCTCAGGGCACCAACCCTGATTTTGCAGTCGTGGCGGGACGCTTCCTGCCTAGGCAGGATGGACTTGGTTCCAGATACCCTTGCCTTCGAGTCATTTCTGGCCTTTCCTGTCTGGCGAGCTGAATTCACCATCCGGGCGGCAGCTCTTCCGGTCTCGACGCGCGGGTCGTTCATTCCGGAATTGCTGATGTGGTTTTTATAGCCACGCCCTTGGGTTATGTGCCCATCGTGAGGATTGCTGCCGGGTTGCTAGTCGTGATGGTAGAAACCTGTTCAGGAGTCAGACCTTTTCGATGCATCAGGGGTACGACGTGCTCGAGGATATGGCTATAGCCTTCGCCGCCGTACTTGTGGAGGTGGGTTTGATGGCAGATGTCTTGGGCAACCAGAACCTGTTCGAGGTAGCCGCGGTCACGCAGCGAGACGATGTAGTCGACCCGGGTCGCGTCGTTGGGCATGTCGATCGGGCCGAATTCGTAGTGGCTTGATTCTTGGCCAAACAGATCAAACTCGATGTAGCAGCCGGTTTCGGCGATTTCAAATAGAGCGTCGTCGCTGAAAAGCGTGCGGTCCACGTGGCTCATCACGGTGCGGTGGAGGTCCCCGCCTGACTTTCGGACACGGGCCAGGAGTTCGCGTGGGGCGTCTTCGTTTCGGCCCGGATGCAGCAGCAGCGCGGCGCCCGTTTCCCTTTGTGCGATGACTGCAGCGTCGAGGACTTTCATCTCATCAGGGTGAACAGGCCAGCTCATCCCGACCTCTCCGATGATGCCGGCTCTGACACCGTCCACGCCGTCGATGATGTCGTCGATGACTTCCTGTGCGATGTCAGAGGTGGACCTCTCGGCTACTGCTGGCGGGTGGTAATCCACAACGTAATAGCCGGCTCCCATCACCACCTGAACGTCGGAGCGTTGCGAGATGGCAACTAAAGCAGCGGGATCTCTACCTAGTCCCCTGGGTGTGGCGTCCACAACTGAGCGCCCGCCGGCAGCACGGTAAAGTGCTATCTCATCCACGGCGTCATCAATGCTGGACAGCCGGGAGTGATTCGATGTCTTGTGACGGCGGGCGTAGTAATACGTGTCGAGGCGTAGAGGTCCCTGGTTGCACCGGAGATACTCCTCAGTTGCGTCGGTGGGTGGGTTGTCAGTGATGTCTATGATCAGATGCTCGTGGGTATGAGTGATTCCCAGCGAGTCCGGTCGGATATCACCTCGAACAGTGCGGACAAAGGGCGCGCTCGGCACAAGGTTCTCCTTACTGGCGTGAAGATAATGACTTGAAGGTGAGAACGATAAGTGACAAATTTAGGGCGGTAATCGCTGTTGCTGCCAGCGCGGCCGCGATGGTCGTCTGACGTCGGTTGACTAGACCCCCCCCATGACCCTGCGGTCACGACTCAACATGACCAGGGGCCACAACGCGAACGGATTTCCCAAACTCAAGACAACCTGCGATGTTACCAACATAAGTGGTGAGCGCCCCGGAAGACTTGAACCACATGGATACGCCGGTGCACTGGAGCAGGATGGCGTAGGTGGCGACATTTGGCTCGGCGGGGCTGATGTCGCCGGCACGGGTTCCGGCAAGGATTATGTCGAGAAAGTACTGCTGATACGCATCGCGCTTGGCCATGAGGGCCTCGCGCGGCCCCGGTGTCAGAGCACGGATCTCGCTGTCGGTGACGAAGGCTTCCTGCTGGTGCATTCCGTGGAAGACGACGTGTTGCCGGACGGCTGCGGCTAGTTGGTAGACCGGATGCGTCTGGCGCTGAACCGCAGATTCGACAGCTTCGGTGAGCTGGCGCATGAACTCGTCCTGGAGATGTGTCAGGAGAGCTTCCTTGTTCGGGTACCAGTAGTAGATCGCCGCGGCCTGGACGTGGGCGGCATCGCCAATGGCGCGCATCGAGGTGGCGTGGTAGCCCAGCCGGTGGAAGAGTTCCGTGGCGGCCCGGTCGATGGCGTGGCGTGTCTCCACTCCGCGACGGTTCGGCTCCAACGCGGATTCGCCAGTCATAGCGCCTCGGCTCTTCCGGACCATGTCAGCCAACTCCAACCCATTTCCCCCGCCTGCTCAACGTGGCAACCTCTCGTCCGAGAATCTTGGTCATAGTATCTAGTCGATCGATCAGCGCCTCGTTCGAGGGGTACAAGAACTCCCTTGTCGATATGAGCAACGTTCTCAAGGCCCGTGCCTGCTCCGGACGCTCCGCGCATTGGACCTGATACCGACTGACGGCCTGCTAAGTGGACAGGGTGAGGCGCTGACGGGTTCTGACCTCATCGGCGCCTCCGTGCTCGGCCCGTGTGCCTGTTATGGGTGCGTGAGTGATGTGGCGACGCGGTCAGTCAGACTGATATGCGGGGCTTTGATAACGGGGGACGGTGCTGTTCGGCTGGAGCGGTGTGTCACAGCGGGGCGGTTTCGCGTGGTCGTGGCAACACGTGACCGGAGAATGGGGTCTCGTGTTGTCATCGATGCCTCGTGTGAAGAAGGGCCTGGTCGCCGCCCGCAGTCAGCCAAACGTGATCTGTTCTTCCGGCTACTTGCTCGCGGCTGGTCACCTGGCGAGGCGCGGCGTGAGGTGGGGATCAGTCGATCCACGAGTAGGACCTGGCGCAACCGGTACAAGGTGTACGGAGCCTGACCCGGTTTCCCGGACAGTTTTGGTTGGGTGATCATGCCGCGGTGAGCGTGATCGTGTGAAGGGTTTCGAACTCCTGCGGGGACAGGTTGCCCAGGCTGGTGTGCCGTCGGGGGGGTTGTACCAGCCCTCGATCCACTCGAAGATCCCCAAGGCCAGCTCGACCTTGGATGACCAGGCTGGTGGTCGAGGAGCTCGCGCTGCATGGTCGACCAGAACGACTCGATCAGGGCGTTGTCCACGCTGGAGGCGACGCGGCCCATCGAGCCGAGCAGTCCGGCTTTGGCGGCGGTTCTGCCGGATCCCGTTGGAGGGCCGGGTGCCGTACCCGACCACGCTGATGAAGCTGACCACCCGTTGCGGGTCGGCGGCGGTGGCGGGGTTGAACCAGGCGCTGCTGGCCAAGGCCGCCGAGGCGAAGCTGCTACGCACCAACCGGGTGCGGGTGGACACCACGGTGGTGCCCAGCAACGTGTCCTATCCGACCGACTCGGGCCCGCTCGCGAAGGCGATCGGGCAGATCGCGGCGACCACCCGGCGCATCCAGGCCGCCGGTGGCGCGGTCCGCACCCAGGTCCGGAACCGGTCCCGGCCGTAGGCCGGCGCGCCCACCAGATCGGGTTCAAGCTGCGCAGCCGCAGCGCGGCGGGCCGTGACGAGGCGTTGGCCGCGGTCCGGCGGACCACCGGCGAGCTCGCCGACCTGGCCGAGACCGCGGTCCGCGACGCCGAGCGGCTGGTGGCCAACGCCAAGCGGGCGCTGCGGCGGGCCCGGGCCAAGGCCGAAGCCGAGCGCGTGAACGGTGAGTCCGACCCGGCGGCGAGGCGCCGTCGCGGTCGGCTGGCAGCCCGGGCCGTCGATGACCTGAACGAGCTGCTCGAGGCGACCCGACAGATCGCTGCCCAGACCCGGCAGCGGCTGTCGGGGCTGACCGCCGACGGCGCCCCCCGGCGGGTCAGCCTGCACGATCCGGACGCCCGTCCGATCGCCAAGGGCCGGCTCGGCAAGCCGGTCGAGTTCGGCCACAAGGACCAGGTCGCCGACAACGAGGACGGAGTGGTTCTCGACTACAACGTCGAGCCGGGCAATCCCGCCGACGCGCCCCAACTCCAGCTCGGCCGGCGAGCGGATCAAGGAGCGAACCGGCCGACCTCCCCGGACGTCACCGCAGACCGTGGCCACGGGGAGAAGCGGGTCGACGATGCCCTCCAGGGCCTCGGAGTCCGCAACGTGGTGGTCCCCCGCAAGGGCAAACCGGGGGTGGCTCGACAAGCCGAGGAACACCCGAAGAGCCTTCCGCCGCGACGTGAAGTGGCGCACGGGGATCGAAGGCAGGATCAGCACCCTCAAACGCGGCTACGCATGGGACCGCGCACGCCTCGACACCACCGAAGGTGCCCGGATCTGGACCGGCCACGGGGTCCTGACCCACAACCTGATCAAGATCAGCGCACTCGCCAGCTGAAGACCACCCGGGCGGACCCCGCCGAACCGAAACCCGGCACGCCGCCGCCGACCCGGACCCGATCAGCAGCACTCGGCGTTTTACAGGTCGAAGTAGCTAGCTGGATGAGCGATTCGCTCATCTGATGATGCGAAAGGTGGCGATGACCTGCGCAAACAGCTCCCCGCGCTTTGATAGCCGATAACCTATACCTTCCGTCTAGCATCGACCCGACCGGCCAGAGCGTCCTTTTCGCAACATGCAAGCCCGCACCGGTCTGCCTGGTAGTCGCCGGTGAGCGCGTTCGTAGGTAGCTATGCCGCAGGGTCGACTGAATCGAGGGTTAAGTCAGATTGTCCACCGGCAATCGTCGGAGAGGCGCGGCTCGCACCTCAGACAGCGGGGTCGCCGCATCCCTTACAGTCGGTGAGCTCTTCGCGGCAGTGATGGCACTCACGCTGTCCGCGCTCGAGGGCCTTCTTGGCACTCCAACCTGTCTTCGCTGGGGTAACCCACGGCATGGGAGTGGTTCTCGTCCTTTTCACCGGTGAGCCGACGCTGGTCAACCCTGCGGCAGCGCTGCTCGGGTGCTCGGGGCTTTCCATTTCGTTCCTCGGATTCGGGTAAGGCCGTGCGCCAGCGCCATGGGGCGCCGATCAACGCACTCCTACTGGATGACGTGGGGGGCGGGGGAGGCTGCACTGTGCTCACGGCGGATGACACGACCGGCCTTGAGCACGTGCGAAGGGCGGTGGGTTCCGATGATCTCCGGGTCGTGCGCGGCGTCGCCCTTGTACACGACCAGGTCGGCTAGCTTGCCTGGCTCGAGGGTGCCTACGAGATGGTCTATCCGCAGGAGTTCGGCGTTGACGCGGGTGGCCGACTCGAGGGCCGGTCCCAGGCCGATGTCTTGAGCCATGAGGTAGATCTGGCGTGCGCGCGTGCGCTGCTCGGTACCGATCAGGTCGGCGCCGGAGCCGAGTGGCACTCCGAGTTTGTAGAGGACCCGCATCCAGTGACGTTGCCGGTTCTTCAACTGTTCATATTCGGCCAGAAGGTGGTCGGGGACTCCCCACGCGGCTGGGTCCGCGCTGAGGACCTCGCCCACCGCCAACGTGGGAACGACGAAGGCGCCACTGCGCAGGATGGCTTCGGCAGTCACGTCGTCGATCAGTGAGCCGTGCTCGATCGAGCGGATCCCGGCCTCGAGCGCGTGCAGCAGACCGGCGCTCGTGTGGGCGTGCACCGTCACATACGAGCCGCGACTCTCCGCTTCCTCGTGCGCGGCGCGGATCTCGTCCACGGTGAACTGCGGCATCTCGAGGGGATCACCGTCGGACAGGACTCCACCGGTGACAAACATCTTGATCTGGGTAGCGCCGCGTCGGAACTGGTCGCGCACTGCGGCGCGGACCTGGTCCGCGCCAGTGCACAGGTAGTTGCTCCTCGCGAGGCCACCACAGCCGAGGTCCGGATTGTGTGGTTCGCCCGAGGAGGGAGGTCGAAGGTCGCCGTGGCCGCCGATCTGCGACAGAATCTGGCCGCTGGGGAGCAGGCGTGGACCCTCAATCAGTCCTGCGTCCATGGCCTTGACGACTCCGCCGTCGACGCCTCCGAGGTCCCGTAGGGTCGTGAATCCCTGGTCTAATGCCTCGTGAAGGTTGCGGAAGATGTAGCCCGCCTGTTCGGCATCTGTCCACCGTGCCTGGTTGTAGAGCGAGAGCAGTCCGACGTGGGCATGGGCGTCGATGAAGCCGGGCATGACGGTGTGTCCTTCGAGGTCGAGCACTTCACTCGCCAGCTCTGCTCCCGTCGCGGAGTCAAGGTGGACAAACCGGCCGTCGCGGATCCATAGGTCGCGGCGGACGGGGTCGCGTCCGGTGGCGTCAAAGACAGTCGCTCCCCGCAGGCCAATGACGCTCACGCGTCCTCCTCTGTCTGGTCCAGGTGCTTCCACGGGTCGGGGATGGCTGATAGCAGCCGACGCGTGTAGGCGTGTCGAGGTCGTTGGAAGATCTCCTCGGGTGACCCCTGTTCTACGACTTGCCCTCCGAATAGGACGGCGATCCGGTCGCAGAAGTACCGTGCCACTGCAAGGTCGTGCACGATGAACAGGTAGGCAGTTCCTTGCGCGAGCTGCTCTGCGCGCAGGAGCCCGAGTACTTGCGCACGTACTGAGACGTCCAGTGCCGAGATGGGTTCGTCGAGGACTGCGACGGCCGGGCGCACCACGAGGGCCCGTGCGATCGCCACCCGTTGCCGCTGTCCGCCGGAGAGGCTGCGCGGCAGGCGGTGGAGATACTCGTGGCCCAGGCCCATGTGACTGAGCATCTCGGCGGCCTGGACGCGGGCGTCCGCCGAGGTTGCGAGTCCGTGAACGAGCAGCGGCTGGGCCACGATGGCCTCGACTCGCATGTGCGGGTCGAGTGAGCTGAATGGGTCTTGGAAGACCATCTGGATGTTGCGCCGCAACCTGCGCAGCTCCCGCCGTCGGGCGTTGGCAAGATCGGCCCCGCCGAGCCGGACGCTTCCGGCAGTGCTGTCCTCCAGCCGGATCACTGTCCTGGCGAGGGTGGACTTGCCGGCGCCTGACTCGCCGACGATCCCCACGGTCTCGCCGACGTGCACGGTCAGATCGACGTCCCGCAGGACCTCGTGGTTGCGCGTGCCTCGGCCGTAGTGTTTGCGTAGCCCGGTGACCTCGAGCGCCGTTGCTGGGGCCATTCCGGCTGTGTAGGGGATCTCCGGCCCTGCTCGCCGATCGCCGGGTCTGGGAATGCACTCGAGCAGGTGGCGAGTGTAGTCCTCACGCGGACGCGCGAACACATCGCGCGCGGCGCCGGTCTCGACGACGTGGCCTTCCTTCATCACGACGACCTCGTCGCAGAACTCGGCCACGACACCAAGGTCATGGGTGACCAGAACAACGGACATCTGGTGCCGCTCTGCGGTGGTCCTGAGCAGGTCGAGCACTTGGGCTTGGGTCGTCACGTCCAGAGCGGTCGTGGGCTCGTCGGCGATGAGGACGTCGGGCTGGTTTGCGATGGCGATGGCGATCAGGACCCGCTGTCGCATCCCGCCGGAGAATTCGTGCGGGTACTGCTTCAGCCGCCGCTCGGCGTCAGCCACACCAACCTCGTCCAGGAGCTGGACACAGTGCCGCCTGACCTCGGCCTTCGACAGGTCACGCTGATGCTGGCGGATCGCTTCTGCGATCTGGCTACCAATCGTCTTGACGGGGTCGAGGGAGGTGAGCGGATCCTGAAACACCAGGGACACGACCCGTCCACGCAGGTGGTTCATCTGCTTGTCCGACAACGCGATCACGTCGGTTTCGAGCAGGCGGATGCTCCCGTCAGTGACCCGGCCCTCGGGCGGCAGCAGTCCCAGGATGGCCCGCGCCACGGTCGACTTGCCGGACCCCGACTCACCTACGATCCCAAGCCTGGTTCCGCGTGGCAGATCGAATGAGACGCCGTGGACGACCTCGGTGTCGTCGTAGGCGATGCGCAGGTCAGACACCCTGACGACTGCGTCCTTTGTGCAATTCCCTGGCAGGTCCGCTTGCGTGGATGTGGTGCTCATCGGCTCTGCTCCGAGGTGCGGAGCCGAGCGTCGATGAGTCGGTTGCACACGTCTGCGGCCAGATTTGAGACGACGTAGATGACCGCGCTCAGCAGGATGAAGCTCTGTACCAGCGCGAAGTCCTGCGAGGACACGGCGTCGGTCAAGAGCCCCCCGACGCCGGGCCACTCGAAGACGGTCTCGACCAGCACGCTTCCGGTGATGAGACTCCCGATGATCAGCCCACACGAGCTCACCGTGGGTAGCAGGCTGTTGGCCAAGACGTGCCGCAAGTGCGTGGTCCACGCGTTCACGCCCTTGCTGCGGACGACCAGGACATGGGGCTGTTCTGCCGTGTCGATCATCGTCGCGGTAAGCAACCGGGTCAGGAATGCCCAGGGGATGAGAGCGAGTGCGATGGTCGGCAGGAGCAGGTGCGCAGCGGCGTCGCTGACGCCGACCATATTGCCTTCCAGCGCGAAGTCGATGGTGTACAAGCCGGTCACGTGGGCGGGGGGATCGAGCGTATTGGTGAGCCGGCCACTCGGCCCTGGAAGGAAACCTAGTTTTGTAGAGAAGACGACAAGCAGGACGAGCGCGACCCAGAACGGTGGACTGCCCAGCCCTACTAGGGCAAGGAATCTGACCACCGACTGCCGGAATCCACGTCGATAGCTGGCCAGACAGGCACAGACGACGGCACCGACGACCGCCAGCAGGAAGGCGTATGAGGCCAGCTCACCACTCGCGGCGAGCCGCGACGTGAGAGCCGGGCGGACGTCCTGCCCGAGCGTGTAGGAGTAGCCCCAGTCGCCCCGAACGAAGTCGCGGATGAAGTTCACGTACTGCAGCAGGAACGGCCGGTCGAGTCCCATCGCCGTGCGGGTTGCCGCCAACGCATCGTCGGTTCCCAATGGGCCGACCACCAATCGCGCCGGGTCGCCGGGGATGGCGCGCAGCACGAAGAACGAGATGAAGGAGGCGAGGACGACAGTGATGACACTGTCCGCTGTCCGTCGGTAGATGTCACGAAGCATGATGCTCTCTCCTTGCAGGCGACCTCACCGCGACATCCTGCGGCGCGACTCGACCTGGTCGGTGAAGATGTTGACGACGATGACCAATCCCAGGAGCGCTGCGCCCGGCATCACACCGATCCACCACTGACCGCTCACGGCGTACTGGAGTCCGTCGCTGATCATCGCTCCCCATTCCGGGGTCGGGGGTTTGGCGCCCACGCCGATGTAACTCAGGGCCGCCAAGGTAAGGACCGCGGCGCCGAAGTTGGCCGCCACCTGCACGGTGAAGGTCGTACGCAGGTAGGGCACGACGTGACGCAAGCCGATGCGCCAGCGAGGCAAGCCGATGGTGACGGCAGCCTCGACGAAAGGCTCCGCTCGACTGCGCTTAGCCTCAGCCCTCAGGGTGAGAGCGAAGACGGGCATGCTGGTGATCGCGATACCGATCACCGCGCTGGTCAGGCCAGATCCCAGGGCGATGGACACGGCCAAGGCAAGCAGTAGTTGCGGAAACGCCAGCAATGCGTTCATTGGTGCCATCAGCATACGGTCCACCCACGGTGCGCCGAGGCCGCAGGCAAGGGCGACGATCAACCCACCGAGAGCCGCGAGCACGACGGAGATGACGGCCAGGATGATCGAGATGCCGGCACCTACGCACACTCTCTGGAAGACGTCGCGGCCCTGCGCGTCGGTGCCGAAAATGTGCCCGGAACCCGGGGGCTGCAGGGTGTGGGCGACGTCGACTACGTTCGCCTCGGGTCGGTAGTGCAGGCCCAGCAGGGCCAGCACCAGATATCCGGCGATGACGAGCCCCGATACGACCATCGGCCAGTGGCTGCGCAGCCTGCGTCCGGCGGCACCGACGCCCGGGGCCGCAAGGGCGACGGCCGGCCCCGGTGGTGAGAGTTCAGACATCGCAGTCACACCCTGATGCCGGGTATGGCCAGGTCGTCTCGACAGGTCACTGTTCGCGCCGACACCTTAAGACCGGGCCCAGGTACTCATGTCGTACGAGCTCGAGAAGTAGAACTCCCCGACCGACGGAGAGAGGACGACTGGCGTCAGGCTCATGTAGAGCACGACGCGCGGGTAGGCGGTCACCCAGTTCTGGGTCAGCTGGGCGTAGAGCTGGTCCCGCTCGGCTTCGTCGTTCGTCGTTCGTGCTTGTTCCAACAACGGCGTGTTGGCGTCGATGCAGATGGCGCCGACGTTGTAGGAGTCGACGTACTTGCAGCTCTCGTCGTACTGGAGGTAGTAGCCGGCGTTGGCGATGGCTGGCCCGTCGTATCGCAGTGCGGCCTGGCTCTTGTGGTTGTACACGGCGTCGTTCCACGCGCTCGAGGTGAGCGTGTTGACAGTGACGTCGACCCCGATCTCCTTGAGAGAGCTCTGGACGACTGTGGCGATCGACTTCTGGCTCTGGTCGCCTGCGAGGACGTCGAGGGTCACCTTGATCGGGGTGGCCAGGTCGGACTCGGCGATCAGCTGCCTGGCCGCCTCCAGATCCTGCTGGACGGGCTGCCCGTACTGCTCGCTGTACCCGGGCAGGGACGGCGGGATCGGTCCGTAGTAGGCCTTGCCGTAGCCGTAGATGACGTTGTCGATGATCTTCTGAGTGGGGATCGCCTTGACCACGGCCTCACGTACCTTGGGGTTGGTCCAGGGAGCCTTGCCGTTTGGCATGGTCATGACCATCGACTGCGTGTCCTCATATGAGACGACCCGGGCGTCGTCCGAAGCGCTCAGGGAGTTCAGAGCGGCCCCGCTGAGCCCTAAGGCAATGTCGGTCGACCCGTTCTGGAGGTTCAGGAGCTGCGTGGAGGCCGACGTCGTCCAGGAGACTTCGATCCTGCTGGAAGCCGGTGGCTTACCGCCGAAGGTCGGATTAGCCTCCAGGACCGCCGAGGTACCCGGCTCGTAGGACTTCAGAAGGAATGGGCCACCGCCCGCCGAGTGTGAGGCCATCCAGGTGTTGGCCTGGTCCTTGACGATGCCCCCGTTTGCCTCGACTAGCGAGGGGTCGACGATGCTCCCGGAGGTGTCGGCGAGCGCCGAGAGCAACTGTGGGTCCGGTTTGGCCAGCGTGATCACGACGGTTGTCGCATCCGGTGCCTCAATGCTCTTAATCAGGTCCGGGTCGGTGTAGAGGTCGTTGAGGATGCTCCATGCACAGCCCTTCGTGTCCAGCGCCCGGTCAAGGGAGTACTTCACGGCCTCCGCGTCCATGGCTTCGCCGCTCGGGAATTTCCAGCCCTCGTTGAGGGTGAAGGTGTACGTAGTCCCGTCGTCGGACGTGGACCACTCCTTGGCAAGAGAGGGAGCCACCGTGGTGGGATCGATCCGTGTCGTTCCATGGGGTCCCTCAGCGGATCCGAATGCGACCAGGCGGGTATACAGCGAGTAGGTGAACTGGCGGTTCTCGCCGGTGCACCCGTCGGCGGGATCGATCGTCGCGGGCGCAGAGGCGAAGCTGACCCGCAACGTCGACGCGTCGCCCTTGCTCTGGTCGCCACTCGCGGTGCACGCGGCCAGCGTCGAAATGGCGACGCAAGTCGCCGCGACGTACGCAGCCGCGCGGCGTCGGGCGTGGATGCTCATCATCGGTTTCCTCCGGCTTCGTAGTGGGCGATGTCTTGCAGGACGCCGCTCGCGCGCAGAGCGATTCGCTCACGCTGCGTTGCGTCCTCATCGACGCTCAGTTGCCCGCGCTCGTCGCGCAGGAGATGAACGCCGTAGATCTGGGTGGCCGCCGCCAGCGACAGCAACTCGTTGTCGACGTCCTCGAGTACCCGGGCGGGGTCTCGTTCCAGGGGAGGTCCGTACCCGCCGCCTCCACCGGTGCGGATGCCCATCACCGTGCCCGTGGGCACCGGCATGTCGCCGACCCGCTCGCGCAGGACCGTGGCCTCGCCGGATGGGTAGGTCAGGACAGTCTTCGACGGTGCACCCGCCTCACCGCCGTGCAGGCCGTTCGCCAGGCTATCTTTGGTGTTCTCCAGGGCCGTCTTGATCATGGAGTTGTCCTGGAGCGCTCGGATGTCGCGTACCACTCCCATGCCACCGCGGAACTTGCCGGCTCCCGCCGACGACGGGTCGAGTGCGAACTCCTCGCACCGAACCGGAAACCGGGACTCCATGACTTCGACTGGTGTGTTGAGCGTGTCGCCGTCCCCGGTGAACACGAAGGTGCCGCCGTCGTGCCCCTCGAACGCTCCGTGACCACCCATGACGGGCTCACAAAAGACGAACCTGGAGTGCTGGCCGGTGGTGGACATGACATAGTCACAGACCATCTGGTACGACGCGGCGCGGCCTCGGTGAGGTGCGACCTCGGTCAACGCATGAACGATCAGCTCGGTGATCGCATTGCCGACGTACCCGTAGGAGTCGCAGGGAGAAGGCTCGTCTGGATTGACCATTGAGCGCCGTTCCGGCCAGTCGACGTCCATCACGCTCATGTGGGCCTCGTTGGTGGGTCCGAGCGGGTCGAGGATGCCCTTGACCGCTTCGGCGATGACGCTGACCGTGGCCGCCTTGCCGATGTTGATTGGCCCGGGCGCCGCCGCTGAGGTGCCTTCGAAGCCAATGATGAGTCGATCCCCGGCGACCGTGACTTGGACGGCGACACGTGGGCGGTAGTTGCGGTCGACGCCGTCGAAGTCGAGCTCAACGACGCGCTCCATCCGCCCATCCGGCAGGTTCGCGATTTCGGCGCGGAGTGCCTGTTCGGTGCGGCTGATGACGTCGTCCATGGTTGCCGCGACCTCCTTTGGATGGTACCGCTCGCAGAGGCTCTGAACGCGGCGGGCCCCGGTGAGGCACGTCGCGATCTGCGCGTTGAGATCGCCGAGCACGATGGTCGGGACCCGGACGTTGGCCGCGATCATCTCGAGCAGGTCGGTGTTGGGTTCACCGGCGATGTGGACGCGCTGATTCGTGAACCTGATCCCCTCTTGGAAGATCTCGGTAGAGTCAACCGTCCAACCCCCCGGGCTCATGCCGCCGATGTCGGCCCAGTGCGCCATGGTGGCTGCGAAGGCGACGAGCTCTCCCTCGAAGAACACCGGCTTGTAGACCGCGGTGTCCGAAAGGTGTGTCCCGGTGAGGTAGGGGCAGTTGGCGATGAGCACGTCGCCTTCGCGCAGCCCGTCCTTGCCCCAGCGGCGCAGTCCGGACCGGACCGTTGCGGGAAGGGAGCTTACGAAGACCGGTAGTCCGGGAGCATCCGCCCATAGGTCGCCGTCGGCGGAGAGGATGGTGACTCCGAAGTCCTTGACGTCGAAGATCAGGGGGTTATAGGCGCTGCGGATGAGAGTGTCGTGCATCTCTCGCGCTGACGACACCAGTGCGTTGCGGATGATCTCGGCCTTGACCGGATCTGCCATGACGGTCACGCTGGGAGTCCCTTTCCTTCGTAGGTGAGCTCGAGGTTTCCGATCTCGTCGAGGACTGCAGTCCAGTCCGGCGGAACGATGACTGTCGTGGTCCATTCGTCGACCACCGCAGGACCCTCGAGGGTCAGACCTAGGCCGAGGTGGGAGCGTTCGTAGACGGGCACCTTCGAGGCCCAGCCCATGGCGGGGAACCAGATGTCGCGCGCGTCGACTGGAGCGACCTCTTCGACTACCGGAGGCCGGACAAAGCTCGGGCGGACCACTGCGGCGATCGCTCGACAGCGAAGGGTGACCACCTGGGTGGACGCGTCCATGTCGCCATGTCCGTAGCGTTCTCGATGACACTCTGCGAAGAGCTTCGGCAAATCGGCTAGCAGTTCGCGCTGCCCGGCCTCGGCGACTGCGTTGTCGATCGGGATGTTGAGGGTGTGCTCCTGACCGGCGTACCGGATCTCGGCGCTGAAGGAGCACGTCGATTCGGCCGCCGTGAGCCCGTAGCTCCTGAGCGCGTCAGTGGCCTGGGTCCGCAGGTCGCGCAGGTGGTCGGTGATCTCCTCGTGGTTTTCCTCGACCAGGGGAAGGGAGATCGTGGCCGTCGAGTCCTCGCGGTAGTCGCTGGCGAGCATGCCCCATGCCGAGAAGCCCGCGGCGGCCGGAGGGATGAGCACGTTGCGGACGCCGAGTTCCTCGCTCACTCCAGCGGCGAACAGGCCGCCGCCTCCGCCGAAGGAGATCATGACGAAGTCGCGGGGGTCGAGGCCGCGCTGAGTGGTCATCTGACGGATTGCGTTGGCCATGTTCGCCTGTGCGACGGCGAGGATGCCTGCCGCGTGCTCGATGATGCTGGAGCCCTCGCCCAGTTCCGCTCGGATCGCGTTCTCGGCACGTTCCCGGTCGAGTGTCATGCGCTTGCCGAGGAATCGGTCCGGGTCGAGCAGGTTCAGCACGACCTGTGCGTCGGTCACTGTCGGGCGGGTCCCGCCCTTTCCGAAGCATGCTGGGCCGGGGTGTGCACCGGCGCTTTCGGGGCCAACCTTGAGGGTTCCGGACAGTGGGTTGATGGAGGCGATCGAGCCGCCGCCGGCACCGACCGAGACGATGTCGATGACCGAGCCCATGATCGGTCTCTTCTCGACGATGGTCTCCGAGCGCTCGACCACGTCGCCGTCGCGGATCAGGGCGACGTCGTACGTTGTGCCTCCGACGTCGGCGCAGATGCCGTTGCGGTACCGCGTTGCCGCCAGAAGCGCCCTGGCCCCCACGACGCCACCCGCGGGGCCGGATCCCAGGGTGTCGACGGGTCGCTTCTCAGCGGTGTTGATAGGGGTCACCCCGCCGTTGGAACGTAGGAAGGCGATGGGGTTCCTTAGGCCTGCCTCGCGCGTTGCGACGTCGACGGCGCGGGCGTACTCGGCGAAGTTGGGCTGGGTGAACGCGTTGATCACCGTGGTGGAGGTGCGCTCGTACTCTCGCCACTCGCGCACCAGTTCGCTCGAGACACTCACGGACAGCTGCGGGTAGGTCGTTCTCACGAAGTCGGCGACAGTCTGCTCGTGCAGAGGGTTGCGGTAGCTGTGCAGGAAGGTGATGGCCACCGCCTCGACCCCCTGGTCGACCAGGAAGTCGACCTCACCCCGGACGTCCTCGAGATCCAGGGGGCGCAGCACGCTGCCGTCGGCCGCGAGCCGCTCGTCGATCTCGCGACGTAGCTTCCGTTCGACGAGCGGCTCGGCAGCGGTGATCTGGAGATTGAACATCTCGGGGCGCCCGCCGCGACCGAGCTCGAGCACATCTCGAAAGCCTTTGGTAGTGAGGAGGCCGGTTCTCGCCCCTCGGAGCTGCACCAGTGTGTTCAGCGCGACCGTCGTGCCATGAATCAGCAACTCGATCTGCGACAGCGGCACTGGCAGACGGCCAACACCGGTCATGAACTCGTTGACCAGCGCATCCGCGGTTGCCGGCTGCTTCTCCACGACCACCTCTCCGGTGGCCTCATCGAGGAGCACGTAGTCGATGAACGTGCCTCCCACATCGACCGCCAGACGGTGTCGCACACCCGCCTCTGCCATGCCGTTCCTCACTTCCGTTCTAAGATCGCGCGGCCCAGTGGTATGTGATATTGCACACGCACACTAGGCGTGCACGCCCGTTCTGGCAAGGGCTTCAGCCCGGGCAATTTGCGGAATGGGTGTTTTCGCGTCACGTCGAGGTCGGTCGCCGTTCCCGCACCGAGGCCCGGGGTGTGCGGCCCTGGCGGCGCCCCACACGGAGGGGCCGGTGGAGGGGATGGGATAGTTAGTCCGCTTTGTCGGAGCAACTCGACTGTGCTTCGCCACTGGCGCCTGCGCCCGAAAGGTAGACAATTTCTCTGGTGGAGGGAGGGCGCTATGTCACATAGCAGGCTTCACGCGTCACATAGCAGGCTTCCCACTTAGGAGGCAGGATGACTCAGAGCTCGTAGACAGACCTCAACTGACGAGTGTCGGGTGGTGCACAGAGCCCTCCGCGCCCTGCCGTGCTCACAGGAGCACATCGCCTCGTTCGAGACCTCGCCGCCCGGGGGGCGTTGCCGCCGACGCGGGCGGCGGCGCGGGCGCCACCCCGATACCAGGGCGCTGGACACAAGCACCAAAAGCACCGCGCAGACCAGGCGCACCTGCCGGCTCGATAGAGCCCCCTCAGAGGCTGCGGCATATTCGTTCCCCTCTCCCGCGAGGCAGACGCGGCGTGCAAACCCGCGCCTCCAGCCCCTGGTGAATTGACCATGTCATATTGCACGTGCAGCGATAGCCGATCCCATAGCTGTTGGTGGTCTGGTTGTACTCGACGAAGTGGTGGTGCCGGAGCGTCGCGAGCAGCCGACAAGCAGTGCTTCGGTTGAGATCACAGCGCTCCGCCAGTGCGCTGAGTGTTGCCTCTGCGGGGGCCATCATCGACACCGCGCGCAGCAAGGCAACAGCCCGGTCTACCGATTGGATGCGCTGGCGCTCGTTCGGCGACGCCACCTTCATAGTCCGGGTTTCTGCGGCAGGTTGCGAGGCTGGCTCTCTTCGACGCACTGCAGAACCATTCGCAACGGCACGACACCCGGCAAGCTCGTACATCTTGGGTTGGCCGAGCGATCGGGTGCTATGTCACAGTACAATAGAATGCGGATGGACGGTACCAGGACTGGTTGGCGAGGGGTGACGGATCGATGGGGTTGGGTGCGCGTAGACGGGCGATTCCGTCTTCGCCGTCCGTAGCGGCAGCTGGGTGCCTGCACGACGCCCGCGGCATCATACGCGGGGTGGTGTGCCTGCAGGAGCATGTCGTCGCCGAAATCGTGTCGGATGGTCTGTGCAACCGTGAGAAGGCACCGACTTGGTCCTCGGCTCGCGGTCCCACCCACGTCCACATTGCTGGCATTTGCGCGAAGCTGGCTCTCCGGCGGCGCGCGGGTGTTGTTGCTCGCCGGGGGAAAACGTCGGAACCCGGGCAGGCATGCCTGTCATGCTCTTCATGATCGTGCGGCGCTCGACCGCTCCCCGGCTGCGCGATGTCGGCCGAGACCAACTCGTTAACGGCCTTGTTGGGGTGCTGTTTTCGGTCACCGGCGGGCTCGCGGTGATTCTGGCCGTCGGTCGGACTGGCCACCTGCCGGAATCGGTGGTTGCCTCGTGGGTCTTCGCGGTGTTTGCGCTCAATGGCACGTTGACCATCGCCGCCTCGCTTTTCCACCGGCAGCCGCTGTGCTTCTTCTGGACGATGCCAGGCGCGGTGGTGGTCGGCCAGGCACTGGTCGGCGGCATGACGTGGCCGGAGGTGGTGGGGGTGTACGTGCTGGCCGCCCTGCTCATACTGGTCGTCGGCCTCACCGGACAAGTGGACCGCATCATGGGGCTCCTGCCGATGCCGGTGGTGATGGCAATGGTCGCGGGGGTGTTCTTGAAGTTCGGGCTCGAGCTCGTGCTTGCGGTCGACCGCGACGTCGCGATCGCCGCGCCGATGGTGCTTGCCTTCCTGGCGTGCAGCGCTGTGCCCGGGCTGGACCGGTGGGTGCCACCGATCCTCGCCGCGCTGCTCACCGGTGTCGCGGTGACGCTACTGTCCGGACGGGTGGCCGAGGGTGCAGTGGACGGCCGGTGGTTGGCCTCGCCGGCGTGGCAGGAGCCGGTCTTCACATGGTCGGCGGCGGCGGAACTGGTGGTGCCTTTGGCAATTACCGTCCTCGTTGTACAGAACGGCCAGGGCATGGCCGTACTGCACGCCGCCGGCCACCGGCCACCGATGAACCAGGTCACACTCGCGTGCGGCGCGATGTCGCTGCCGTCGGCGCTCCTCGGTGGGGTGTCGACCTGCCTGACCGGCCCCACCAACGCGTTGCTCACCGCGTCGGGGGAGCGGTCACGGCATTACGCGGCAGCCGCGTGGTGCGGCCTGCTGGCGATCGCCCTCGGCGTGCTGGCGCCGGGCATGGTCCGATTGATGCTGGCCACGCCGGCCGCGTTCATCGCGGTGCTCGGTGGCCTGGCAATGCTGCGGGCACTGCAGGGTGCCTTCGCGACCGCCTTCTCCGGGCCGTTCTCCACCGGCGCGCTGGTGTGCTTCCTGGTAACCGTCGCCAACGTCACCGCGCTGAACATCGGCTCGTCGTTCTGGGGCCTGGTCGTTGGGTTGGCGGTCGCAAGGCTCCTCGACGCCGCCAACTTCCGCGCCTGAAACCAAACCTCTCACCTCGCCCCGAAATCAGAGATCGGGAGCATTGGCCGGAGGGAGGCCGGGTCGGCTTCTCGCGCTGGCTGCGGTTTCGCGACGTACATCATTGAAGCTCACCGTAGGTGCGACTTCTGAGAAGTCAACGCCTCCCCGGTTACATCGAACGACGAGCCCGACTGGTGATGCGCGAACGCAACAGTTCTCCTGCCCCTCACCGGGCGGCCGCCACATGTTCGCTCCCCGAGCGATCACAACCGGTGCTCCTCACAACTGAGCGCTCGGCGCAACACCTGCTGGGGCCCGCCGAGGTGATGCTTTCGACGAGCGGTCCCGGCCTGTCTGACAGCCAATGTGGTGCCACCGCGTTACCGCACCACATGGTTCCACCACGTCTGCAACTTCAAGGACGTCGAGTGGATCGCGCGTCCCCGCGGCACCGCATGAGTCTGGCGGATGCTCTGGTCCCAATCATGTGTGCCGCCATGGCTGAGGGTGCCGGTGGCCCCGCTCTCGGAGACCAGCGTCGCGCACAGTTCGATGGGCGTCGATCTTCGATGGAGCCCCCGGCGTGCAGCAGTTCGGCTCCGAAGTAGATGTACTCCAAGGCGGGCAGACGTATGGCTAGAAGCGCCGAGCGGGACAATGGGACCGATGTTGGGTTAGCCCAACCGCGCTAAACCTGCTTGAACTTCGGGTGCCAGGAAGTACGAACCGGTAATCACGGTAGTGACCGCGTAGACGCTCTTGGCGTCCATTTTTCCCAGGGCCACGACCGCCTGATTTGGGTCGAGTGGCAGCGAAGCAAGGACATTCTCAATCGTGTGAGACAGCTGAGGCAGGGCCTCCAGGGCTTCCTGCACGAGCCGCTCATCAGCCAACACGTCAGCGGCCGACGGGAGTATTGGGGTCTCCGGGAACATCACGCTCGCCATCTCCACCAGACGTGTGGCGACCCGCTTCTTCATGAGTGTTCGCTTTCATGGGCTCGATCGATCTCCGACCTTACTCCCGAGTCCGCTCTCGCATCGGGGCGCTCCCGCGGTGTGTGCGTGGCGCAGGGGCCGTTGGCTGGCTGGGGTGTCCAGGAGTGCGAGCCCGGCAGCTGAGCAGAATCTTCGGTGTGAGGTGCCGAGGGCCTGCGGGATGCCGATGGTTGAGGCGGTGAGGGCGGCGATGGGCACGGTCGTGCGGCGCCTTTGCACTGCCCACTTCGAGGTGCGCTGAGTGTACAATATCACATGATACAACGTAGGATTAGCGCAAATGAAGGAGCTGATGTGACCGCAGTGCGAAAGGCGACGACGGAGACGGTCGTTGGGCGAGCCCCGCTCATAACATCGCACCAGATCGATCCCGAGTTTATCGAGCAAGCCCATGCGGAAATGCGGTGCGACGGAGTGCCGGGGGTCGCCCTCGGCGTCTATCACGAGGGCCACTCAGCGACGGCCGGACTCGGCGTCACGAACGTGGTGCATCCTCAGCCTGTGGACGGCAACACACTGTTCCAAATAGCCTCCATCACCAAGACCTTTACGGCTACCGCCATCCTGCGGTTGGCCGAACAGGGCAGGCTCAGCCTGGATGACCCCGTTCGTGCTTACCTACCTGATTTCGCCGTCGCCGATCCAGAAGTCTCAACTGTTGTCACGATCAGGGATTGCTTGACGCACAGTCCTGGCTGGGAGGGAGACTTCTATGAGGACCCTGGTTGGGGCGATGACGCGCTCGCCCTCATGGTCGCCCGAATGACCAAGTTGGTCCAGGTCACCCCGCATCGTCGCATGTGGTCCTACAACAACGCAGCCTTCTACGTCCTCGGGCGCATTCTGGAGGTGCTGCACGGCCGTCCGTACGAGGACTTGCTCGGGACGGAGCTGCTTGAACCTCTCGGCATGGACGAGGCATGCTTCTTCGCCCACGACCTGCTTCATCGCAAGTATGCCATTGGGCACGTCGAGCGCGAGGGGGAGACCTCGATCGCCCATCCGTGGGCAATGCCCCGCTGCGGCAATCCGATCGGCGGACTGATCGCCAGCGCAGAGGAGATGATGCGATACGCGAGGTTCCAAGTGGACGGAGGATTGCTGCTCAGCGACACGATGCGGACTGCCGCTTTCGAGCCGAGCGGCCCCCCGGGCGACGACCCCAGCATCGGACTCGGCTGGTGGCTCGACGACAGCGCGGGCGAGCGAGTTGTCAGCCACAGTGGCGGAGCCAATGGCCAACCCTGCCTGTTTGCAATGATCCCATCGCGCCGATTTGCGTTGGTGGTGTTTACCAATGGCGAAAACGGCTCGAGGACAGCCGACCGGCTGCTGAAGTGGGCAATGCACAACTACTTCAGCCTCGATGCGCCCAGCAAGGAGGCCCAAAGGGGCGGCGATTTCGATGGTTGGCTTGGAGCCTATGAAACCCGCTTGGAACGTTGGTCGTTGCGTCGCGAGGGACAACGGCTTGTATTCGACCGGACGACTTTGCAGGAATGGCTCGACAATATGGACCCCTCCCCTGCTGAGGAGCTGGGTATCGAGGTTAGGCCCATCGGTCCAGACACCATACTTATCGCTCCGGGCGAACGCGGGGAGCAGGTGGCGACCGTGTTACGAGACGCCGACGGTGAGATCCGCTGGCTCCGCGTCGGTCACCGGGCGGCGCTGCGCCAATGAACTCGCGATGACACCTCCAGCGCCAGCCACCACCTCAAGATGCCCGAGAAAGTCGGCGATCCGAACCCGCTAAGCCCGTGACGCGAGGTCACCAGCTCGAGATACCGCGGCCAGCATGTGACGTTGGCGAGCCGGTCGATGTAGCGTCGAGAGTTCGATCCTCATCTCACACGGCTCGTCGAGGCCAAGTTCGTTGGTGTCGTCCATGCTCCACATCGGGCTTGGCTCGAGATGAACAAGACCGCCCAGGTCCGTGGAAGTGCTGCCACCACGGGCCTGGGCGGCTTCATGCCCAGCAATGAGAAGGGTCCGGACAGGGCTAGTACAGTCCGTTCGGTGAACCGGTGCGGGCCGAGCCGTCAACCGTGAACCGGTCCGACCTTTCCGGGCTCCAAGACAGTCCAAAGATCGACGTCGGGACAGCGGCCTGAGTTGTCCAGCAATCAGCATCGTCGGCTCACGGAGACCAGCACAAAAGGAGCTGCGGCCGGCGAACGAGCGAATAGCGACCGGCTCGGCTAACCCAGCAAGGACACTCGGGCGCTACAACAAGTTCCGTGGCGCTGCTGGAGTTCATCCAACTGAACGGTCCGCGCGTCATCGACGACCACGAATTGGAGTCGCGCCGATCGGCACACCACGAGAACTACGGGTGTGCGGGCGCAAGGTCTGGCGTCAACTCAGGCGCGAGGACATCCACTTCGCCTGGTACTCCGGCGGCTGAGGCGCCGACGGCCTTGCCGATGCCGGTCGGGGCGCCACCGGCCGCACCGAGAGTTGGTAGCACGGCTGGCTCACGGCCTGTGATCGCGGCGGCAGGGAGTCGATTGCGAGCATATTGCGCGATGATCGCCCGCGAGAGGTGTTCATTCCGGGAGTTTTTCGCGCTGGAACGCACACTCCCAGCGCGGGTGTCACCCCCCAAGTGCACTCATTCCACGCCCTCTGTGCCTCCGCCAAGGGGAAGGCGATCCACCTTAGTCTTTGACCTTGATGCCGAGCGCCCATGGCCCCGCGTTGCTGTGGAAGGGTTGGAACGATGGCCATGTGAAATTCTCGGAGAGCGCGACCGTGGCATCAGTGAGGAAAAGGGGCACATAGGGCACGTTGTCGGCGAACTCGGTAAGCAACTCCTGGTAAATGCGAAGCCGCTGCTTCGGGTCCGTCTCGGCGAATCCCAGCGCGAGGAGTTCGTCGACCCTTGGGGAACTCCAGTTCGTCACATTCCAGTTGCCGGCGGTTGCATTCCTGCTTCCGATCATGGAGTCCCACGCGCCGCCGGGATCAGGGTTCACGGCACCGTTGAGCCAGAACCCAGACGGGACAGACTCGCGGTCCGCGCTGGTTTCCTGGTCGTACAAGTTCTGCGCCATCTCTACCTTGAGCTGAGCATGAATGCCCACGGCTTCTAGCATCGGCACGATCGCTTGGTGCAAGTTGACCTGATACGGCGAATTTTCCGTGGTCAGCGTTACGTCGACGCCTCGTGGATAGGCAGATAGGGCCATTTCTTGCTTGGCCTTTTCGACGCTGTACGGGTACTGCGGGAGGGAAGCCAGCACACCCTCTACTTCTTCCTGGTCGCCTAGCAGGCGAAGGAACGCCTCCGGAATGAGCGAGTTCAGTTGCTGCGCGTATCCGCCGGCCGCGTTGATCAGGGCCTCTTTGTCCAGTGCGTAGGCGACCGCACGGCGAACGTGGACATCGTTCCACGGCTCGGCGAGTGTGTTCATGGTGAAGTCGCCTTGGCGCGTTCCCCCTTCTGCAGTCTTCGGCTCGACCCCTGACGTCGCCGCCCACGCCCGATTGTCGGAGGGAAAGGCGACGTCCAGTCGGCCTGCGCGCATTGCGATGGCAGAACCGTTCTCATTGGAGAAAAACCTCCACGAGATCTTTTGGATCGGAACGCGACCACCCCAATAGTGAGTGTTCGCGTCCAACTCCGCGCCCGTAGTCGGGTCGAAGCTAGTGAGGGTCCAAGGTCCGGTACCAACTACGCCGGTGCCCGGGCGGCCGAACGTCGATTTATGATCGTCAAAAAAGGCCTTTTCGAAGATGCCGACGTTTGATCCCGTGGGGACGATCGACCAAACGGCGTTCGGCTTGCTGAGCTTTACCTCGACGGTATAACGGTCTACGGCCGTGATGCTCGCCAGGGTTGCGGGAAAGTTGTAGGCGGCCACCGAGCCAGGCCTCCGGTAGTAGTTCAACGAAAACGCCACGTCCGTTGCTGTCATCTCGTTGCCACTGGAAAACTCGACGTCGTGGCGGAGTTGATAGATGTAGGTCGTCGGATTGGGCTGGGTCCATGATTCCGCAAGCCATGGCGTGAGCCGTCCTTCGTGGTTCAGGGCGACGAGGGGCTCCAAAATGAGGTTGCCCAGATAGATCTCGTGACCAAGGTTGTTCTTGGAGTAGTCCAGGTTTGAAACCGACTTCGAACCCACGCGTAACAGCGGAATGGCTCCATCGCCCTTCTCGCCATCGTCTTGGTTGGTACAGCCGGCCAACGCGAGTGCACTAGCAGCGGCGAACAAGCCAATCGTCCGAAGTCGCTTGATCATGAGCCGGAATCCTGTCCAGTTGAGAAGAGGCCGCGGGGGATGCCGCCAGCTCGGGAAGGCGAGCTCGCGTACGATAGCATGTGACATTACACTGTCATAAGTAACCGCCGTGCCCTGCGCGGTAACCCCGACCAACGTATGCAATTTCGTGTGGCCGCTGGAAGGGCTCCCTTGCTTGAGGCGGATCGGCGGTGGGGCAAGGCCGTGGCCCGACGCCGCGTTCCGGAATCTCGGCATGCCTGCCGACGATGCCGAGACACAGGACCTGGACGTGAAGGCTGGACAGTCAAGACGCGCCGCCGCCACCAGCCCAGGCTCTGAAGTGCACGCCGCACGATTCGGTGTGCGACGCACGAAACGCGCCAGCAGCGCACTGGAGGCAGCGTGAGATAAAACCGGCCCTCGCCGTGCTCACCTCAGGCCGGCGCTGAACCCCTTGGTGAGGCTCGAGACAAGGAAGAACACGCGCCGCTATTGCGAGCAGTCGGTGCGAGGCTCGTCCAGCAGTGCTTGTAGTTGCTGAGATCGGAGAGGTTTCGGAAGAACTGCGTGGACCCCCCAGTTCCTGCAAGTGGGCCCGCCGTTCGCCGGCCCAGGCGCTCACGATCACTACACGCAGACCTTGGGCGCGGCCGGGGTGCTGCAGAAGCCACCGCACTACGTCTTCCCCGCTCATACGGGGCATCGTGAGGTCCAGCAGCATGTAGTCGTAGGTCTCGACCATAAGCAACTCCACTGCCTCGACACCGTCGCAGGCGGTATGAGCTGTGTGGCCGCGACGCTCCACCATTCGAGTGAGGACACCACGGATGTCCTCGCTGTCACGCCGATCAGTCCGGCGGCGATGCGGCTGCTTGCGGGGGTGGGCTTCAGTCTGCCTCCGGCGCTGGCCAACAACGCTGGGCCCAGCCATCGGCAGATCCGCCGCCTCGTGGCGAGCTTCTTCAGCCCTGCTCGGGTCGCAGCCGCCGAGCCGAGGGTCAAGGCCCTTGCCGTGGAACGCTTGGCTGTCGTCGCGAAGCGGCTGGACCGTGGCGGGTATGCCGACCTGGTAGCGGTGTTGGCCGACGTCGTCCCAGCTACGGTGCTTCTTGAGATGCTAGGTCTGCACGAGCGCGGGCTGGACCTGAGGGCTCTTAAGCGATGGAGTCGTGACTACCTCGAGTTGTTCTGGGGTTGGCCCACTCCGGACCGACAGGAGGAGCTTGCTGAAAGTGCCGCGGAGTTCCACTCGTGGCTCCGCGCCGAGGACGCTCGAGCCAGATAGTTTGGCGGCCCGGACCTGTTCGGGCAGTTTGCCGCCTCCGGCCCATCGATGCGAGAGCCTGCGCCGCTGCGTACTTCTTGCTTGTCGCGGGGGACGAAACCACATCCCAACTGATCGCCGCCGCCCTCCACCGGTTGACGCTCATGCCCGCCATCGGAGCCGCACGGTCTCCCGCGTCCCGCGGTGCACGCCAGCCCAGAACCCCCCGGATGCGTTGATGGCGCGTGCGTGTCGGGCACAGCTGGCGAGCACGGGACACACCTTACAGATTCGCATCATGGTCTCGCGGTCGTCGTCGCGCACATCGTGGCGGTCGCGCAGCCACGGCAGCTCGAGGCGGTCAACGCAGGAGGCTTCGGACATCCAGGTCAGAACCGCATGAGACTGTCGCGTGGTCATGCTCCTGGACTCCTGGACTGGATGAGGGGTATGAATTCAGATCCGAGGCGTATCTGCTGACGAAGTCGGCGATGTGTGTGTCGGTGATGTGTGAGAACCAGACCCGGGCTGGCTCTGTGATGCCGTCTATGCCCGCTTAGCAGATGCCGGGCCGTGACCTCGGGGCCCTGGCGACATCGGCCCCTGCGGTTGCGTGCGCCGGAACCGTCGATAACCAGACACCCCAGTCGGCAGACGAACGCCCGAGTGTCGGCGTGATGCGTGGCGTCCCCGGTCCCGCGCTCCCCGGCAGAGCCGCAGGCTTCACGCTGCCGTGGCCACCGCAGTGCATTGCACGAGGTTCGCTGTCGGAGCGGCGGTCTGGCGGCAGCGATCCAAAAAGACGGAGAGGCAGCCGCACGTACTTCCACCGACGCGAGCGCGCCGACCGCTTCGAACCACGTCGACAATGTCTTCCAACTCTGATCTCAATCAGATGTCGCCAGATGCGCGACGGGTCCGCCTGGCTCGGGGCGGGGGCAGAGGTTCAGCCATGTGCTGGGGCAACCGGTTACCTTGGCCCGCCGCCGTGTCCCCTTTCCGACGAGTCGACCGATTTCCCGTCATGGGCGCCGACTAGGTCACCGCCAACCCGAGCGGCTTGCGCTGCGTCAGCTCTCCTTCGGCTCGAAGTGCTTGCAACACAGCGTCGATGGCACGCAGAACATGCCTCAACTCGTCAGTCTCGCTTGGGCCAAGTGGAAGGATGGGACGGCGGGGAACGCCAATATTCAGGCCTCGAATGTTGGCGCCGGCCTTGTTGGACGCTTGATAGTCGTGTGTCGCCAAGAAATTCTGAAGAGGGTGTAGGACCTTCCATAGTCGCAGGGCTGCGGCACTGTTTCGATCTCCTACGGCAAGCTGCCAAAGCGCGACACAGCCCTCCGGGTGCGCATTTGCCGCCCCCCACACGACCGCCCGACGACCGGCGAGCAAGGAAAAAATCGTCGTAAGGTCGTAACCGCTCAAAATGTCGAGACCGGGATCCGCCAGTCTCTCGATCTCGAAAAGCCTCGCCGGTTCTGGGGTGGTGTCTTTGAGAGCGACAACTCCGTGGATCCGGCTGAGCTGGGCGATGAACTGGGGGTTCAACGAGACGCCGGTTGCCGAAGGGTTGTTGTAGATCATCAGCGGTAGGCCTACCGAGGCAATGTCGCCGACAAATGTGAAGAGTTCAGTCTCAGAAAGTGGCTCGTAGTAGGGCATCACGAGCAGTCCGCATACAGCTCCTTGAGCCAGAGCGTGCTCGGCCATGGCCACCGAATCACGCGTTCGCACAGAGCCGATTCCCACAATTACGTTCGCCCGCCCAGATACCGCATCTACTACGGTCTCAACCGCTGCCTTTCTTTCGTCCTCCGTCTGGGTTGCGAATTCCCCTGTAGAGCCCCCAACGACCAGGCCAGCAACTCCCGCCTCAATCTGGTCGTCGACCAGGCGTCGCATCGCGTCATGGTCCAAAGACTCGTCGGAGGCAAAGGGGGTAACAAGTGCGGTGTAGATCCCGGCCAATGCCTCGTACATCCGTGTCTCCTGATGTTGTGCCGCCGACGTTTCGGTAGGGACGAGCCAGCGGGCACGCCCTCAGCCCAGGACAGCTTTCCGCAGGGCAGAAGTAGCATGTCACATGTCACACGTCCACTTCAACCACCGTCTTGGTGGCTGATATGCCCTGGAGGGAGTGCGCGCGTCGCTAGGTGCGCAGCGGTGCTCGATCCTGGCTGCAATCGGGCAGCGGTAAGGAAGCAGCTGCCTCGCGCCGCGCCGCGCCGGCGCCTCGGCACGCGCTGCGCCCCGGCCCCACGCGGCGAGCATCGGCGAACAAGTTGCGGCGTGCGCCGGCCCGAACAGCGGGCCGATCCTAAGTGGTCGAGGTCCAAGGCTGAGAAAGGCCATCACACGACTCCGCGACGCTTGGACTCATGCATGCGGTTGAAGCGGCGCGACAAGTCGTTTCAGTATGACCGCCCGGGCACTCCGGTGCGGAGCTTGCAGACGGTGGCGAAACCCGCGTTCGAGTGGCCAGTCGCGGAGAGCCGTTGGCCGCCCCAGTCGAGTGCGCACACGTCGATCACGCTAAGCCGAGCATGTCGGGGCACTGCCTTCGGGACACTGATCGGGACGTGCTGGCCGCATCAGTTGCCCCCGCGGAAGCTCATGACGTGCTTGACACGTGTGTACTCCTCAATCGCAAAGACGGACGTGTCGTTCCCGTGACCCGAATGCTTATATCCGTTGTTCGGCATCTCCGGCACAAGGAGGAGGTGGCAGTTCACCCAAACCTTGCCGAAGTCGAGCGCATCACTGACCCGGAGCACTCGAGCGTGATCCTTGGTCCAAATCCCGGCCGCCAGGCCGTAGCTGACGTCGTTCGCCATGCTGAGGGCGTCAATCTCGTCAATGAAGGGCTGCACAGTGATCACAGGTCCGAAGACCTCTTCCTGAACGATCTCGTCTTGTTGGCGGACATTGCAGACAACCGTGGGAGGGAAGTAGAAGCCTCCGCTACGACGGTCAGCCTTGCCACCGGTGCGAAGGCTGGCGTATTCCGGCAATCGGTCGATGAAGCCTTGCACCTTCTTCAGGTGGCTCTCGCTGTTGAGGGGTCCGTAGTTGACGGGCGCGTCAGGCGGACCGTAGGTAGTGGCAGCTGCGCAGCGCACCAGGGCGTCAACGAATGCGTCATGTATGGAAGCCGCTACCAGGACCCGTGTGGCAGCCTCGCAGTCCTGTCCAGCATTGAAGAACGCCCCAGCCGCCACTTCGCGTGCGGTCTCCTCGATGTCAACGTCCTCGAAGACCAGAATTGGTGCCTTGCCTCCAAGTTCGAGGCTGACCTTCTTGAGATCGCTGGCTGCAGCTGCCGACACTTCCTTGCCAGCCCGCGTGCTCCCGGTCACCGAGACGACCTGCGGCGTCGGATGGTCCACTAGGGCTCGTCCTGTGTCGCGGTCGCCCACCACGATGTTGAGGACACCCGGTGGGAGCAGATCGCCGATAATGGTGGCAGCCAGCACAGTGGATACGGGTGTGGTGTCCGAAGGCTTCAGCACGACCGTGTTGCCGGCCGCGATGGCAGGCGCAAACTTCCAGACGCCCATGTGGAGCGGATAGTTCCACGGCGCCACGCCGACGCAAACCCCGATCGGCTCCCGTCGCATGCTGGAGTCGTGACCAACCATGTAGGTGCCAGCCGCGACTCCGCGCAGGTCGCGTGCAGCAGCCGCGAAGAAGCGGATGTGGTCAATGATGGCCGGGAATTCGTCGTCATGCATGACTCGATAGGGCTTGCCGGTATTCCGGCACTCAGCTTGGACGATCTCCTCCCGCTTTGCCTCCAAGGCGTCGGCGATCCRGAACAACGCCAAGCTTCTCTCACCCGGCGTGGTTGCTCGCCAGTGAGGGAAGGCTGCGGCCGCCGAGCTGATCGCTATTTCGACGTCATCGGCGTCAGACAGGGGCGCCTCGAGGTACGCCTCACCGGTTGACGGGTCCACGACGCTCGCATAGTGCCCAGCAATTGGAGGCAGGCTCCCACCGTTTATGTAGTTGCTGAGACGGTTCATTGAATGATCTCCTTAGTTGGCGGCGTTTATCTAGAATCTGGGAATGAGTAGTTCGGGGTCGATGCTGGCCAGCAGGGCCAGCTGGCCGCGTGGCGCGTTGTTCTGCACCGCAACAAGGCGGACTGGCCGTCACGACGTCTCCCTCGTCTTGCGAGCCACGTGTGGCAATTCCGCGGCTCCAGCCCTTGCCCGCCGCTGCCGATGAACTGTCGAGATCGCAAACTGCCTCGGCCACAAACGAGACGGCCAAGCACTTCTATGTGCTCTTCCAGAAAGTGCGCGCATCCCCTCGACTAGAACGTCAGCAAGGCCCTATTCCGGGCTTCCCCGGACCTCCGGAAGCCTCATCCAGCAGCAAGCCGCAGGTCCGTGCGTGCTTCGGGCCAGCGCACTCCTTCGCATGTTCCGCTGCCGGCGCTTGGACGCGGAACACTATATCATGGTACATTGCACTGGATATGAGTGAGGCGACGAACCGGATGACGCCAGCAAACCGAGAGCAAACTAGCGGCGACTCTCACCGGCGGCGGTCACCTTCCCAGGGCACAGCCGCTCAGACGGCTTCGGTGGGTGATGCACGGCTCGGATCGATCGTTGTCAACGGAACTGATCCCTCGATGCTGACGATGGAGGTCGTGGAGGCCCAGAAGGCCGCTGGAGTCACTGTCTGGGTCGGCAGCTGGAGTACGGAGTTCGAAGAGTCCTATGCATTCATCTCGCAGCACAGTGAGCATATCGTTCCCGCGTTGAACGTCGCCGACATTCGTCGAGCACACCGGCAGGGAAAGATGGCGTATGTATTCCACTGGCAGCACGCGACACAACTCCAGATCAGGGGCTCGATTGACGGGCCTGCCATTAATGATCTCGCCTACTACCATGGACTTGGCCTTCGTATTTGCGGAATTGCATACAACAATGCCAACGTCTTCGGTGGGGGCTGCTTCGATCCCGAAATCGGGCTGACACGTAATGGCCGCGAACTGGTCCGACGCATTCATGAGCAGAGGATCGTGCTAGACGTCGGCGGGCACACGGGCGAGCAGAGTTCCATCGACGCAATAAAGATTACATCGGGCATCCCGGTGATATGTAGCCACACGAACTGCAGAAGCCTGGTAGATAACAAGAGGAACACAAGTGATCGGGTGATCGAGGCGATAGCTAAAACCGGAGGCGTAGTTGGAATCACCGCTTTTAATGATTTCCATGTCCGGACGGGCAGAGACCCTCTCGGCAGCCCGCAGGTCGACCTAGAAGCGCATTTGGACCACTTCGATCACTTAAAGGGGCTTGTCGGCGTCGCACATATAGGAGTCTCACCTGATTTCATGGCGGGCTGGGAAGAGGAGTGGTCCGCGACTCCTCTTCAAGCTAACGGCAGCGTAACCACAAGAGACGCGGAAGCTTACAGCCAAGGTCGAGACCTATACGTGAAGGGCTTTGAGAGCATCGCTCAGTTACCAAATTTGGCGACTGGGCTGACGCAGCGCGGGTGGTCCCAGGCTGAGATCGACATGGTCATGGGCGGGAATTGGCTCAGGGTCTACGAAGCAGTTTGGGGTGCCTAACAGCGCCACTGGCGCACGGGCGAGACCAAGAGGCCGGGTTTGGTTTCAACTCCAGCAGAGGGCTAGGGCGCCACACGGGCCAGGCGGAGATTGCGTGGCCCAGGACGCGGGCCACCCCCAGAGTTGTCCCTGGCGCGACCTGTGTTGTGAGGCTCATCTCTTGGGAGGGCTTCCCGCGGCGTCGCGCCGAAAATGTCGGCCACTCGCGGCGTCCACGGATTTGGAGCTGACCTGCTTGACTTCGCCGAGCGGCAGCACCGTTTCCATGTCAGGGCCTCCTTAGGCGTGGCGCTCATCAAAGGTGGGTGACGGCGCCGAGGACTCAAAGCGAACGACCTGCCCAGGTCTGCACTGCGCCAACACGTCGAGCTCATTCTCGACGACCACCGCGATCACTGGATATCCACCCGTCACCGGGTGGTCATTCAAAAAGATGATGGGTTGGCCGTCTGCTGGGACCTGCACGGCGCCCTTCACCACGCCTTCGCTTGGAAGTTCGGTACCGATCCTTCGACGCAGTGCTGGGCCGGCCAAACGGATGCCAATTCTGTTGCTCCGAGCATCAACAGCCCAGGCGGTAGACGTGAGCTTCGTCAACGCGGACTGGGTGAACCAGTCATGGCGAGGCCCATAGATGATGCGCAAACGCACCTCGGCCTCGGCGCTGTTCGCCGAGAATGGGACGAAGTCGACCGCGGGAACAGGCCGAGAGGAGGGAGCTCCGATGGTAAGCATCTGGCCGCGAGAAAGTGGAGCACCTAGCCCCGAGAGGAGGTCCGTACTGAGCGATCCGAACATCAAGGCTCCCTGGAGGCCGCCTCTGAAGGCTACATAATTCCGGAGTCCATTCAGCGGTGTTCCCAGGCGAAGGGTGCAACCTGGCGGCACATAGAGGGACTGATGTGAGCACACCGCTCGCCCTCCCCTGTGGACATCCACGACCGCTCCAGTCACAGCAACCACGGCAGGTCCATGAAACCTGAGGTGCAGCCCTCCGTAGGTCGTCTCGAGGCCCGGCCGATCGACCTCGTTGCCGACAAGTCGGTTTGCAAGCCGCATCGAGCCTGAGTCCAGAGCGCCGGACTCTGGCACACCTGACGAAAAGTGCCCTGGCCTGCCTAGGTCTTGAACGGTGCTGAGCGGGCCGGGGGTGAGCACCTCAACCTTCGAGTTCATTGAGGCACCTCCACGAAGTTCACCGCGGTCCCTACCTTTAGAAGCGCACCGCCATCAAGGTGGACATCAAACATCGACACAGACGTCCTACCAATGAGTCGCCATCCGCCTGGCGACTCCCGTGGATAGACACAGCTGAACTCTCCGGCCAAGCCCACCGAGCCCGGTGCGACCCGAGTACGTGGTTCGGCTCTACGGGACACCTGCAGCCCGGGATGTCCTCCTGCCAAGTACCCGAAACCCGGCGAGAAGCCCGTGAACGCAACGATCCAGGGACGGGCGGTATGGCGCTCGATCACATCTCGGGGGCCAACGCCCAGCTCTCGCGCCACGCCCTCGAGATCGGGGCCGTCATACACAACAGGCAGTTCTACCTGGGCCCGGGTTTGCACGGGAACGTCGTCTGTAGGAAGCCGACCGATGCGGTGGGCTGCGCGCTGAATGCTGCCTGGTTCGTCTCTGCAAACAACCAGCACCGTGCGCGCTCCAGGGGTCACATCGACTACCTCCGGTAGCGCTCCCGAGCATCGAGCTGCATCGATGGCCGCGGCAAGCCGAAGCACGTCGTCGAGAGTACTCAACTCGATCAGCAAGGCGCGGGAACCGCATGGGAGGAACTTCACAACGCTCAAGCCCGCGAGAAAGCGCGGACAGTAACACCCTGGTCGCTGAGCACCTTGGCCACCGTAGCGGCGATCTTCACAGCCCCAGGCGTATCGCCGTGGACGCATATCGAATCGACATCGAGCTCTATGACATTGCCGGCAGTGGTCTGGACCCTTCCCAGTTGGACCATGTCGACGCAACGATTAGCAATCTCGTCAGGGTCCGTCAGAACGGCGCCGGGAACTCCGCGCGGCACAAGGGAGCCATCCGGTGCGTACGCACGGTCAGCGAAGGCCTCACTAACGGTGTTGAGGCCAGCGTCCTTGGCGGCCTCTAGCCAACCCGAACCCGCCAATCCGACGACCGGTAGGGACGCGTCAAAGAGTCCAACCGTCGCAATGAGCGCCGCCGCTTGGCTCGGGTGGCGTTCGAGGGCGTGGTACAGGGCGCCGTGCGGCTTCACGTACGCGACCCGGCCTCCAACCGAACGGACGACGGCGTCCAACGCCCCAAGCTGGTATAGCAATTCGGGGACGAGCTGGTCATAGGTCATGTCGATAAACCGGCGACCGAACCCAACCAAGTCGCGGTATCCCACATGCGCGCCCACGGTTACCGTGCGCCTGACTGCCGCTCTACATGTCTGCACCATTGTCATCGGGTCGCCCGCGTGAAATCCGCAGGCGACATTGGCGCTGCTGACGATGTCAAGCATCGCGAGGTCATCGCCTCGGCGCCAGGACCCGAAGCCTTCGCCGAGATCGCTATTGATATCGACGGCAGGAGCCGGCGGGTTCACAAGTCTGTCCTGCACACGTCAGTGTGACCAACGGATGCTCCCAACAGGTTCATCCGTACCGGGACGGCGGCCACGCGCAGCCGGGCGAAGTAGCGCTGGGCGCCGCAAGCACCCATTCGCGATGGATTCACACTTCCCTCAGACATGGCGAAGTCAGCCCCGAGGAGTTTCCGACATGGGGCGTCCCGGCGCGAACGGGACCGGCCTCAGGGCGTGACGACCGTTGCGGCCGACGTAGGCATTGGTCGACGGACTCATCCATCCGTCAAGGAGGCTCTTCTCCAACTCGAAGACCTCCACGTTAAGGGGATGGCAGTGTTCAAGCTGTTCTTCGGTGGAGGCTGCATCTGGTCCCCACATTGCCACGGATAGATCACCGCCGGGGCAGGTCGACAACGCACACAGCACGTCTATCTCGGCAAAGAATTCGAGGTAGTCACCGGGAACGGCGGGGCAGTCGGTCATGAAGTATTGGGTGCGATCATTGAGCCCGGCAAGTTGGAAGACATTCAGCACGTCGTGGACGTCGTACTCGGTTAGCCCAAACGGTTGGACGGCTCGAACGAGATTCGAGTGACAGTGATAGTCGAAATCTTGACCGGCCAGCATCCTGTTTACATATGGGTCGCAACGAGTACCCAAAAGGTCGTGGATGACAGCGGAATCTGGGTGGCCCGCCAAAGTGTCGTGGACGACGGTCATCATTGGCCGAAGAAAGGGCAATGTCGACCACAAGCGGTCATATGTCGTGACGCTCCCCCTTTGGAGTTGTCGGGTCCGCGAGGCCCAGAACCGCTCACGGGGGTCATGGAGGTTCCATACATTCAGGTCCCCAACCTGGGGACCGTCCGCGATTGATATCCGAATGACGCTCCCTGCCGGCGCCACCCAAGCGCGGCCCTCTCGGACAGGAACGGCGAACCGGCTCACGCTGGTGCGCGCTGGAGACTGCGCAACTCGATCGTAGAAGGCGCGATCGACCGTCAACGGTCCACCCGGCAGTGATTGGTAAGCGGGAGCATTGGTGTACACGGGTTGTCCCTTCTTTGGCAGGCGGCAGGCGTCAACCGAGCATGTGCCTGAGACGATCGGAGAAGGATCCAGACTAGCATGTGACATTGCATCGCGTTGTCACCGGCGTTTCGATGCTCAACGGTGGGGTCCAGGTCGTTCACCGAGTCAAGATGCAGGTCAGAACGGGTACAACGTCATATAGCAGTCGAGCCGGTAGCATGCTCCCCAGCGGTGAGAGCACCCCGGGAATGGGAGAGGTTGGGAGGATGGACAGCATCACGAACATTCGTCACTTCGAGAAGGTCAGCCTGCGTGATCGAGTGTCGCGCGCGCTGCGCGCAGCCATCGTGTCTGGCGAGATGGAGCCTGGCCAGGTGTACTCCGCACCTGCGTTGGGAGAGCGGTTCGGCGTCTCGGCGACACCTGTTCGTGAGGCGATGCTTGATCTAGTCCGTGAAAACCTGGTCGCAACGGTGCCTAACAAGGGATACCGGGTAACCGTCGTTGATGAAGCAGACCTCAACGACATTACCGGGCTACGCATGCTGATCGAACCCCCGCTCGTGGCACGGGTTTCCCCTGAGATCCCAGCAGACGATTTCCCGGCCCTGAGAGACATGGCGCAAGCCATCGTCGACCATGCGGCTGCGCGGGACTTGGTTGCCTACACCGAGGCCGACAATGCCTTCCACCTTCGATTGCTGGGATATGCCGGCAACCGCAGGGCGAATAGCCTCGTTTCGGACCTGCGCGATCACACCCGACTGTACGGCCTCTCCTCGCTGCTCAAGCGGGGCGAGCTGGAGATCATTGCGCGCGAGCACCACACCATTCTTGATGCGATCGAGTCGCGCGATCCTCGCCAGGTCGAGGATCTAATGCGGACGCATATTCAGCAGACAAGGGGCCGTTGGGCACATCCCGAGTAGTCGGAACTACGCATGCGGCGCTATACGCCAACTCTCTGGGCCCGCCCCCAGCGTGTCGCACCGGCCACGCTGGGGGTCACGACGTCTAGAAAACTGCGCTGACTGGCCGCGTTCCGATCTGGGCACCGAGTGCAATTCGGTCAGAACCATTGTCATGTGACATTGTACATGTTACTCTGCCCGTAGTTCGTCTCTCGGTCCGCGAGGAGGCTCGTATGTGGAGCGCCATGCAGCTCCCCCTTTCACGCGACATGCCGTGCCCTGCATGCAACCACGCAGCGCACACCTACTTGCCCTGCGACGCAGCGTGCTCTTGCGCCAGAACCGTCTGGCCCGGAGCCGAGCGAGGAAGCCGGTCACGAGGCGCGGATACAGACCTCGAAGGATCCAAAGCGAACTCGACGTCGAGCACGGTCCAATGACTTCCCAACCATCTGCCGGGGACGCGAGCCGACCCCCGACGCAACTGGCTATGACTGTCCTCATGACTCCTGATACGGCGAACTTCGCCGGCAAGGTGCATGGCGGCAGCCTTCTGAAACTTCTGGATCAGGTCGCCTACGCGTGCGCCAGCCGGTATGCCGGCTCCTATGTTGTGACCCTAAGCGTGGACCGAGTTCTGTTCCACGAAGCGATCCTCGTCGGAGAGCTGGTCCTCTTTTCAGCGTCGGTGAACTACGTTGGCCGTACCTCTATGGAGGTGGGCATCCGTGTAGAGGCAGATGATATTCAGACACGGGCTCGACGGCACGTGAACAGCTCCTACTTCACGATGGTCGCTGTTGGTGACCCTAGCGGAGCCCCGACACTTCCACCGCTCATCCCTCGAACCGACATCGAACGACGAAGATTCGACGATGCGATCCGGCGAAGGGAAGCACAGCGTGCCGCATTTGCCTGCCTGCACTGGGGCCAGCGCCCGGAAGATGCGAATGGAGCCCGTGCAGGAAACCCAGGGAAGTCCCAACCGGACAGCTCTGCCGACCTCGGATCTTGCCATTGTGGCCAGTTGTTGGAGATCTGCGCCGGCTGCCGTCAGGTCCGATGCTTCACCTGTGATCCCATCCGCTCCGACGACTGTCTGTAGAACGTCGAGGATCGAGGAGGATCAGCTTTCCAAAGCTCCGTCAGCACGAGCCGCGCGCCAAGCGTGCCTTGACCTTGTTGACCCTGCGCGGAGACGCCGAACGTCCACGGGATGTCGTGCACTAGCCGATCGCGAAGCCGTGACGTCGCCAAAGTAGAGGTTCGCTGGATGTTGCGTGGGACCGCTCACGGATTAGCTGTTTGTACCGCAGGCGCGTTCTTCATGGGGGGTGCGGTGCGCGCGAAGCGTGCGAAAGCCTCAACAACCGCGGCGACGCCACAGCGAACGCGGCCCACGTCGACTATGCCTAGTCTGGACCCGCCAGTTCGCCTAGGGAGATCGGGGCAGCAAACGTTCGTTTGGACACGCTTGCCAGGTCCGAGGCGGAAACGCGATCGCTTGGCTGCTTCGCCAAACTTGCGGTAGCGAACCCACAAACACGCGCCTGACACCACCCCATTCCAGGGCGCGCCAAGAGTTTTACAGTTCGCATGTCGTCGGCGCCCAGCAAGTCTCGAGCAGCGCATACCTCCTCGTACGCGACTTCCTCGCAACGGCAGATAATCGTGCTCGGCTCAAGCCACTCCCTCCAGCCTGCCGGGATTGGATGCGCTCGGTGCATGGATCTGGCGAACCGACGCATGCGCGCGATGCGCCGTTGCAGTTGGCGGACTCGACGCTGAGGCACTGGCCCTCCCGCGTCACAACTGGCAGCGATCGCAGCCAGTTCGCCCTCGAGCAGAGCCAGCACAGCGCCACCAACCCCGGTGGCCTCTCCAGCGACGTAGAGACCTGGGATGTCGGAGCGTTGCCAATCATCGACTACGGCCACTTGCGAGTCGTCCACATCAAGACGGGTGGTTGCCCCAAGTGCGGTGACGAGCTCGAGCGACGGCGTGAAGCCCCAGCCGAGAGCCACCAGGTCAACATCGACGGACCTAACCTCGGCATCTCTTTTCAGGTGCCCATCACCGTCGAGCTTCCCCAACACAGCTGAAGAAACTTGGTCCTCCCCCCGAATGGCGGTTACGACAGTTCGGGTTCGAAACGGGATCCGATGCCGAACGAGCGCGAGCGCATACTTGGCAGCTTCAAGGCCCTTTGACGGTGCGGAGACCGCGCCGAGCGGCGTCCGCGCCCAGCCGGATGGTGATCCCGCTTCGCACACAGCCACCACTTCGGCGCCCGCTTCGGCAAGTCCAACCGCCACGGGAAGGAGGAATGGCCCGGTTCCAGCAATCAGCGCTCGCTTCCCGGCGAGGCTTCCATGACCTTTCAGCATCGCCTGCACCCCACCGGCGGCCATCACTCCTGGGAGGTCCCAACCAGGAATCGGCAGCTGCCGGTCATATCCGCCTGGGCTTAGGACGAGTGAAGTTGTCCTAATCGACGGGATGGCTGCCCGGTCCGAGCTTGCTGTTGGGGTGAGGTGCAACTCGAACGATCTTCCGGGATTGGCGTTCACGAACCAGACCGTGTGGGCAGAGAACCGGTCCACCCTCCCACCCGCCGTGGCGGTGTCTTCAAGACCTCGAAGTCTCGTACGAAGGTCGACGAATTGCTGCCACATGTGTTGACCTGACGGCTTTTCGACCTCGGCCATTTCGACCGCAGAGTGTCGCCAATACTGGCCTCCGAGTTGCTGTGCTGAGTCGATGAGCGCTATGCGCAGTCCACGCTCGCCTGCGGTCACCGCGGCAGCAAGTCCAGCGGGACCAGCGCCGACGATTGCAACGTCGTAGTGGATCACGAGTCGGTCTCCTGAGTTGTTGCGTCGGCTTCCAGAGTCATGCCATCGCGAACAGTGACCAAGCACGCACGCTGGTTGAGTTGAGAGTCAATTGTCAGCAAGCAATCGAAACAGATCCCAATGCCGCAGAAGAGACCCCGCGGCCGCTGATTGCGCCTGGTAGTCCGCCATGACCTAATTCCCGCGTCCATTAAGGCAGCGCCTACACTCTGTCCGGCTTGGGCGCTGATGGGACGGCCGTTGAACGACAAGGTGACCATGGACTTCATTAGGTTCCTCTCAACTAAACCTATTGGGTGCGAATGGTCGCAGGTCCAGATCTGGACGCTCACCAAGCAACGTCTGGACCAATAGTTTCGCGCTGCCCACAGACAGTCCAATTCCCGCACCTTCGTGACCAGTGGCATGGAGGAGACCTGGGGCCTGTTCGTCGATGCCGAGCGCCGGCAGGTGGTCTGGGCAATAGGGTCGGAACCCTAGGTAGCAACGTATTACGCACACAGACTGCATCGCAGGAAAGAGCCCTAGCGCCTTCCGACTAAGCTCCTTGAGCGCGGGCAGGGAAACTGTCTGATCGAACCCGACGCGCTCGCGCGTGGATCCAATCAGCACCGTGCCCGAATGTGTGGCCTCGATAACTGTCGATGAATGCAACGCGGTATCCGAATTCTGAGTACTCGCGATGTAGTCTGCGGCGTAGACCTTATGAAAGATGGTCGGCGGTAAAGGCTCGGTAACTAGGACGAATCCTCGCCGGGGTAGGACTGGAAGTAGAACGCCCGCCAGCGCTGCGATCTCGCCTGCCCACGGGCCGGCGGCGTTGACGACATTGGCAGCGAAGATCTGCCCCCTGTCGGTTCGGACACCGATGACCCGGCCGCCTTTCCATAGCATCCCAGTCACCGTTGTCCCGGTCCGCACTCGCGCGCCAAGCTCTCTGGCCATCCGCAGGAAGTGTGCAGCCATCAGGATGGGCTGGACCTGACAATCCTGCGGGTACAGGGCCGCGCCGTGGACTTCGCGCGTCAGGTGGGGTTCATAGGTATGAACGTCGTCCGCACCGATAGTGCGTACATCGATACCTGCCGCACGCTGCCGCTGGCTCCGTGCAAGAAGGGCTCGAGCGCTCTCTTCGCTGGTCGCGACAACGAGCCCGCCCTTTTCTTCAAACTCCCAAAGGTCGGCGAACTCCGCCAGTTCATCTCGCCAAAGTTGCCAGGAGTAGAGCGCTAGGTCGAGCTCCGGACCAGCCTCCTTGTCGGACACGAGAAGGTTGCCCTCACATGCGCTCGTGGTTCCACTGACGATCGGCCCCCTCTCGACCACGTCGACGACGAGTCCGGCGCGCGAAGCCAGCCACGCCACGGCCGCACCCAGGGCTCCAGCACCGATCACTACGACGTCGGGTGCGCGCCTCCGTAGGCTCATCGAGCCGGTCGAGAACGGTCGCCTTCTGAATACGCCTTGTCGCCTCCAGCGACCACCGTGCCGTCGACTTGACGCGGCACGTCGAGAGTGGATGCTTCACGAAGCTCGATCGGCAGCAATTGGTCCGGGAAACCTTGCCAAGCAACGGGTCGCAAGAATCGCGATATCGATGCTGTGCCCACAGACGTAGTGCTTGGCGCGGTGCTGGCGGGGTAGGGGCCCCCGTGCTGCTGCGCATGTGTTACCGAAACGCCTGTCGGCCATTGGTTCCAAACGAGGCGGCCCGCCTTCCGAGCGAGGGTCTGGATCAGTTCCGGTATCACCGCATCGGTCGGCTCGGCGATTACAGTCGCGGTCAACTGTCCATCCATCGCCTCAGCGAACTGCTGCATTTCGCTCTCCCGGCGATACGTGACGACCAGCGCGGCAGGGCCAAAGCACTCAGTCAAACTGGCGTCGAGGTCACATAGCACATCGGCCACGGTACTGAGAAGCAGGGTGGGGTGGGGCGGTTCAGAACTCGACGCAGCGTCGCTAGCAAGCAATTTGACGTGTGGACGGCCCCCTAGTTCGTCGACCGCCCGACGGTATCCCCTGGCAATGCGCCCATTGAGAAGTGGGACCGGTCCTGGCAGATGAGCCCTGGCCAGCAGGTCAACAAGGTCTGAGGCTTCCGGGACAATCAGAACGCCTGGCTTGGTGCAGAACTGCCCAGCGCCCATCGTGAAGGACTGAACAAATCCGTCAACTATCTCATCGGGCCTGTTCGCTGCCGCTTCCGCGGTTACGAAAACGGGATTCACACTGCCCAACTCGCCATAAAACGGGATCGGTTCCGGCCGGGCTTGGGCCAAGTCGTATAGGGCCCGGCCAGCTGGTATTGACCCAGTAAATGCGGCGGCCTTGACGTCCGGGTGTGTGAGCACCGCTCGGGCGTCAGTGGGGTCATGAACCGTCGCGAACAGTCCCGACGGGGCGCCGGCCGCAGCCAACGCAGAGATGACTATTTCAGCGGTGGCCCGCGAAAGTTCGGGATGGCCTTCATGCACCTTAAAGATCACCGCACACCCGGCGCTTAGGGCTGCGGCCGTATCTCCCCCAGCGACGCTGAAGGCGAATGGAAAGTTGGATGCGCCAAACACCAGAACCGGCCCGAGGGGCACGGCGCTACGACGCAAGTCGGGCCGCGGTACCCCCATCGGCCAGTCTGAGTCGGCGTGATCCACGCGAAGATCGAGTGGCGATCCAGTCCGTGCCGACTCGGCGAGGAACCGGAGTTGGAATGTCGTCCGCTTGAGCTCTCCGCGTAGCCGCGGTTCTGCGAGGTGAGTTTCCCGCTGACCGAGGCGCACGAGGCCTTCTGAAGCATCGTCCAAGGCGTCAGCGACCGCGTTCAGTATGGTTGTGCGCTCGCTCAGCTGGGTTTGTGCCCACGTCTGACCGGAGCTAACTGCGTTCGCGACCAGCTCGGAGACCGACTTTCGTGGGTGGTCGGGTCGCATTTCCAATTCCCTCCTGGGAAGTCTCACGATCGCCGGTCCAGCCAAGGTCGTCCGGCGCTCTTCAGGTGTCTTCTTTGCTGAACTGAATTGGGTCGATCCGAGGTGGAACGAGGCCCGACAGTTCCCCGACCTAGCCTGTGTTCGACGCAATTGGCCGTGCGTCGTTGGCCAGTCCCCGGAGATTCATGGACGGCGCCTACCACGCTGCGAGCAGAACGTCGATCGACTCACTGGACGTCGCATCCTTGGCCTCTTTGCATGGCCGGCCACCGCACTGTTTGGAGCGGCCGCCGTTCTGGCTGGGTCACGCTAGCTGTAGCCCTTGGCCACGGCTGCCTTTGTGTGGGACACGACCAGCTCAGCAACGTCGGGAGACAGCGCGGTACGAGGGGGTCGGCAGGCCCCGCCCTTTCGGCCCACAACATCCATCGACAGCTTAATGGCTTGGACAAACTCAGCCTTAGAGTCCCAACGCAGCAGCGAGTGCAGGTCCCGATAGATGGAGAGAGCGGCATCGATGTCCTCGGCGGACCCGGACGTTGCCAGGTCGTAGAGCCTCCGGCTGGCGTCCGGCAGAGCATTCGGGTACCCGGCGACCCATCCAACCGCGCCGGCAAGACCCAACTCAAGAACTACGTCGTCGGTTCCGATAAGCACGTCCAGGTTGGGAGCAAGCTCTCGAATCTCGTATGCCCGGCGAACGTCGCCACTGAACTCCTTGACGGCGACGATTAGGCCCTCGCCGTGCAACTCGGCCAGGAGATCCGGGGAGAGATCGACCTTCGTGTCGTATGGGTTGTTGTAGGCGACGATCGGCAGGCCGACGTCTGCGGCGTCACGGTAATGCTCCAGCACTGAACGGCGGTCCGCCCTGTAGGCGTTTGGTGGCAGCAGGAGCACGGATTGTGCGCCTGCCAGCGCCGCTTGCTCAATCCACCTGCATGCCTCATCAGAGCCGTAGGCGGCAACCCCCGGCATGACCCCAAACCCGTCGGGTGCCGCATTCACGGCGACCTCGACCATCCGTGCCCTTTCCGCGTCGGTCAGGGTCTGATACTCCCCCAATGAACCGTTGGGCGTCACGCCGTCCATGCCATTCTGAGCCAGCCAACGGACGTGCTCTCCAAACCCGTCAAAGTCCACTGACAAATCGGAATTGAATGGGATCGCGGTTGCGACAAAGATGCCCCGCCACGGCATGTTGGTCATTGTGAGGCTCCTCGAATTATACGACTGATATTATGTGACATTGCGTGCGGCATGTGTCGCCACTAGTGGGATTGCTATGACTCACTCGGCCAGCTCCAGCCAACTGTGATCCGCCCTAGGCGCCGCAGCCAGCAGCTTTCGCGTATACGAATGTGTCGGACGGTCTAGGACTTCGTCAGTCGCCCCTTCCTCAACAATCTGGCCGCGATACATGACATATATGCGCTCGGTTACTTGTCGGACGATGGAGAGATCGTGCGTGATGAAAAGGTTGGCAATGCCACGTTCCACGCGAAGACGGTTCAACAAGTTCAGGATTTGAGCCTGCACCGATACGTCGAGGGCGGAGACCGCTTCATCGCAGACAAGCACCTTCGGTTGGGCAGCCAAAGCGCGAGCGATGGCAACGCGCTGCCTCATTCCGCCAGACAGAGCTACTGGACGCCGCTGCGCGTACGTAGGCGGCAGTCCCACAGTCGTGAGGAGATCTTCGACAGCCGCCTGGATGCCCTTTGAGTTGGGGGCATGCGTCGTGATCGCCTCGGCCAACGTCCAGCCGATGCTCCGCATCGGGTTGAGCGTTGAGTAGGGGTCCTGGAAGACCATTTGAACCGTACCCCTGACCCGCTTGGCATCGTCTCGGCTCAGCTTGGTCCAGTCGGCCACAGGAACCCCGCCTATGGTTACCCGTCCGCTCGTTGCCTGCTCCAACCCTACGAACATACGACCCAGCGTGGTCTTGCCTGAGCCAGATTCGCCAACGAGTCCAACACTCTCGCCCTCGCCAACCGCGACGGAAACGTCGTCGAGGGCGATCACATCATGGACCCGTCCCGCGAACACCTTGCGCACAGAATGAGCCTCGAGAACGGCCGGACCACTCACCCGCAGTGCACTCGGCACGGCTTGTTCGGTCACGTGCGTTCGCAGACTCAGCATCCCGGATCGGATCTCCTCGAGCCGAATGCAGGCAGTGAACCGTTCCGGAACTACCTCTCGCAATGGAGGAGAATGCGTACGACAAGCCGAGGCCGCCCATCGGCAGCGCGCTGCGAACACGCACTCATCTACCACCTCTCCTGGCGAGGGAACCGAACCAGGAATTGCAGTGAGTTCGGCAACGCGTCTGTCGACTGGAGGCTCGGAGAGCAGCAACGCCTGGCTGTAGGGATGCAGCGGCTCTGCGTCGAGTCGCTCGGAGGAGGCAACCTCGACCACTGATCCGGCGTAGAGCACGTACACCCGGTCGCACATTGAGAATGCCACCCGGAGATCATGTGTAATAAGGACGAGACTCATTCCGCGTGCCGCCTGAATACGCTTGATCAGCGCTAGAATTTCCCGCTGAGTAGTCACGTCGAGCGCGGTCGACGGTTCATCCGCAATCAGGAGCTGGGGGTCGCGGGCAAGCGCCGCGGCGATGGCCACGCGCTGTCGCATCCCGCCGGACAGCTGGAACGGGTACCGGTCAACTACCGTTGGGTCACCGATTCCTACTTCGGCCAGCCGTCGAATCGCCTCCGCGCGCCGCGACTTCTTGCTCAATCGCTGGCCACCCTGTAGGGATTCCGTGATGATCTGCCCACACGGCATGATCGGGTTCAACATCGTGAACGGATCCTGCAAGATCATGCCGAGCTCGGCGCCTCGGAAACCGCGCCACTGCCGCTCTCGCAACTTCAGCAAGTTCTGGCCCGCGTATTCGATTTCACCGGACGCGACGAGTCCGGGCGGCAGCAGTCCGATGATCGCCTTGGCCGTTATGGACTTGCCGCTTCCAGACTCCCCGACGATACCCACTGTCTCGCCTGACCGAACGACCAAGTCAATGCCATCGACAACCGTCTGCACAGCGTCGCCGACTTGCCTCGAGACATAGAGCCCTCGAACACTCAATACAGGCTTGTCCGAGCCACCTGAACGGTTCGTAGCATTGTCGATCACTGGATAGCACCCCCCTTAGCAAGGCGCGCGCGGAGCCAGTCCCCGAGTAGGACCATCGCGGTAGCCATTGCCACGATCATGACCCCGGGCGCGAGTGTAGTCATCGGATGAACGAACAAGAGCGGCTGATTCTCGGCCAGCATCAGCCCCCAGTCCGGCGTACCAGGGGGGACACCCAGCCCCAAGAATGACAGCCCTGCCAACGTGACCAGTGAACTCGCGAATACAAGGAATGAGTTCGCGATTGCAACCGGCAAGACGTTCGGCCAAATATGTTGAAGCACGACCCTGCGATCGGATACGCCAACCGTCTTGGCGGCTTCCACGTAGGGCCGCGGCACCTGCTCCATCGTGGCGCCTCGAATGACTCGCGTATCGAATGGCACGGTCAGGGCAAGCAAGATCACCACGGCTCCCCAGTACTGGGCGCCGACGGCCCCAGCTACGACGATGAGAATGAGGAGCGAGGGAATAGACCACATGACATCGACCCATCGCATGATCAATGCATCTACTTTCCCACCTCGATAGCCGGCCCAGAGACCGAGAAGATTCCCCAGCACGAAGGATCCGACGGTGATCACCAGTGGCCCCACGAACGCGGTCCGGGCACCAACGATGACACGAGAAAGGATGTCGCGTCCCAAGCTGTCAGTTCCCAACCAGTGACCCCCGGAAGCGGGTGCCACCACCTCAGTCAAGTTCTGCGCGTGGGGATCCTGCGGCGCCAGGAGGGAACCGAAACTGGCGAGCACGATCACGCCGACCACGACCAGGAACGCGACGCCCGTCAGGGACAACCACTCGGGTCGTCGAGATCGGAAACTCGGTGAATTTACACCAATCTTCATTCTCAAACTCGCCTCGCTCTGATTCGCGGGTCGACGAGAAGGTAAACGATGTCGGCCAGGAGGTTGCACGCCATGACGCTCACAGCGACGAGCAGAGCCACGCTCTGGAGCACCGGCAAGTCTTTAGCATTGGCCGATTGCACCAGCAGTTCACCAAGTCCTTGCACCGAAAAGGTGGCCTCCACGAGCACCGCGCCGGTGATCAGAGACGAAAGAACAATTCCGCTGATCGTCACGATCGGTATCAAGGCGTTTCGCAGTGAATACTTGATCAGGACCCGGGCAGCCGAGAGTCCGCGGGCCCTTGCAAAGACAATGTAGTCCTGATCCAACACACCTAACATTGCAGACCGCGTGTGGTTAAGCACATACCCCAAGCTGGTCAATGCCAACGCAAAAGCTGGAAGTGTCAGGTGCCATAACTCGTCGACGACCCCGCTCCCTCTACCGAAGGCAGGAAACCACTCCAGCTGAATCGAGAAGAGGTAAAGAAGGACTACGCCGACCACGAAGGCAGGGGCTGACAAACCAACGACACCGAGCCCGACCGCCAGCCGATCGAGCACGGAACCTGGACGCGTCGCTGCCACGACGCCGAGCCCGATGCCCATGACCATCGTTAGCGCGAAGGCATAGCCGCCCAGAGTCAATGTCACCGGCAGTCGAGCTCCTACCTCGTCGGTTACCGGCAACGACGTCTGGACCGATGTCCCGAAATCAAAGTGCACAACGCCCTGCGCCCAGATCCTGTACTGCGACAGGAACGGTTCGTCCAGTCGCGCCGGGGGCGTCGCCGGTCCCAGCTGGCACCGGCGACGAGCCGGTTCGGTCCCCGCCGTGCGTGACTACTTCGCGCTGATCTTGAGCGGCCACGGGCCACGGCTCTCGTAGTTGTCGCTAAAGGACGGCCAGCTGATCGACTTCGACAGGGCGACGGTCGGCTGCACAAGGAACAACGGTACGTAGGGCAGGTTATCGGCGAACTGCTGGACCAGCTGCTCGTACACCTTGAGCCTCTGCGCCGGATCTGTTGCGGAGAAGCCATTTGCAATGAGTCCATCAACCGCAGGAGTACTCCAGTTCGTCACGTTCCAGTTGCCCCCGGTGGCGTTGCGGCTACCGATCATTGAGTCGTAGGCCACGCCTGGATCCGGCCCAACGCCGCCATTGACCCAAAAACCGGACGGCACAGCCTTCCGATCAGCATCGGTGAGATGGTCGAGCCAAGGGTTGAGCTGTTCGACATTCAACTTCGCACGGATCCCCACCTTGGCCAGCATCTGGACAATGGCTTGAGCCGTATTGCTCTCCGCAGGAACGTCGCTCGCGGTGAACTCAACGTCCACGCCGTTGGGGTAGGCGGACTGAGCCATCTCCTCTTTCGCCTTATTGACGTCGTACGGATACTTCATCATCGAAGCGAGGACATCGTTGACTTCCTTCTGGCTACCCAGCGTCAGCAGGAGGTGCGGCGGGATAATCGACTCCAATGGCTCTGCTTGCGCGCCGTAGGCATTCATCAGGGCATCTTTGTTGAGGGCATATGCCACTGCGCGTCTGACGTGAACGTCGTTCCACGGTTTGACCAGAGTGTTCAGATGGACGTCGGCCTGCGATCCGCCTTCCCCCGCTTGCGGGTCTGCGCCGGCCGTTGCTGACCAGGCACGGGTGTCCGAAGGGAAGGCAACATCGATCTGGCCGGCTCGGAACGCGACCGCCTCACTCGACTCATTCGAGAAGAACCGCCAGGAGATCTTGTCAATGGGCACATCACTGCCCCAATAGTTTGGGTTGGTCGCAAATTCTGCGCCAGTCGTGGGATCAAGGCTAGTAAGTTGCCAAGGTCCGGTGCCGATGGCGCCGGTCCCGGGCTGACCGTAGGTTGCCTTGTTGGCTTCGTAGAAGGCCTTCGACAGAACTCCCAAACCACCGTCGGCCGCAATGACAGCCCAGGCGGCGTTCGGCTCACTGAGCTTCACCTGGACGGTGTAGTCGTCGACGGCCGTGATGCTCTTCAGCGACGCCGGAAAGCGGAAGGCCTGTGGCGAACCGGGCTGGCGATACAGATCATACGAGAAGACGACGTCCTGTGCGGTCATCTTCGAGCCGTCGGAGAACTTGACCCCGTGTCGCAGCTTGTAGACATACGTTGTGGGATCGGTCTGCGACCACGACTCAGCGAGCCAGGGCTTCACCTTGTTTTCGTCGTCCAGGACGACCAAGGTCTCGAATACGAGGTAACCCATTCTTTGCTCGATGGCGCTGTAGTTCTTGGCGTAGTTCAGTGATGAGACGGAGCCCGAGCCCACACGCAGGACGCTGATGCGCCCGCCCTCAGACTTGCTCGAGGAGGCCTTATCCGAACAGCCAACTAGTGCCATCGCACTAACGGACAGCACACAGGCGAATGCGAGCAGACGCTTATTCATTGCGGTTCCCGTCCTCTGGTGACTAACAGTAGGCGGCGCAGTTGTGCCCGGCAGAGCATCCCTTACTGCGACGTGAACGCGACACTAACATGTGACATTACACCGGCACAAGGGGCGATGTCTGGGGTCCTTGGCGGCAGCGCTCTCTGTGCGGGAGGCTGCCGGTCAAGGGCGAGGGCTGGGCGTGGGGCGCCTTCACGTGCCTGCTTGGGGATCGATCCGCGCCAGACCTGACCGCGCGGGCCCGAAACTCCCGGTGGTCGAAGCCCGGCTCTGCGGATGCGGCGCCGTCAGCGCACCCTGGGGCGTCTCCCCTGTCGTAGCATCGTCGTTCCTAGTTCAGCCGCTAGCGAGCGCGTCAGGTATTGGAAGGGTGGCTGGGAGACTCGATTCCGCCAGCATGAAGGCGCTGGGTTTCCTCACGAGCTCAGCCCGAGATCTCGAGAAAGCTCGCAGCCGGCAGCGAAGAATGTTGGCGGCTCATGAACCCTCACGTAGTGCCGCACGCCTGCCAATCCGAAGCCATCGCGCCTGATCCCCCGCGCGTAGGATCGTGCCCACCTGTTGAGCCCGATGCCCTGGTGCGATCAGCAACTTGTCCGCGCCGATGGCATCAACCTCCACTCCCCAATCCACGCCCGGCGGCGGATACATCTCAGCGAGCCACGGCCGATACTGCCTATCCAGCAACAGACGGTCGCCTTCTTGGCGCAGGGTCTGTCGCTCGAGTCGGCTCTCATAGACCCCCAGCGCGTCAGAGACGTCAGCTGGCGCTTCCCGCATCATCTCAGGCGGCACAAGACCGAAGTACGTCCGCATTGCCCACTTCAGCAGCCGGTCGGCCGTTCTCGAGCCAAGTTCACCGTTGGTGAAGATCGCTAGAGCGAACTGACGAGACGGAATCATTGCAAAGAGGCACGGCTGGCCGTTGGCTCCGCCACCGTGGCTGACGACTCGTTCGCCGCTACTGTCGTCGAGCCACCATCCGAGTCCCACCTCTGGGCGATCGCCCGGAGGTCCGCTCGGCTCAAAGGCTGCCAGCCGCGTCTCGTCGCCGAGCGCTTCCCCGCCGGCCAGTTGAAAGTCGGCGTAACGCATCATGTGCTCGGGGCTCGCGATTAGCCCACCAATCGGGCCACCGCAGCGGGGCATCTCCCAGGGTCGAGCAAGCACAGTTCTGCCGCCGTACTGCGCATGCCCTACCACGAAGGGGTGGTACACCATTTCGTGAGCGAAAAAGCATGCGTCGTTCATTCCGAGAGGGCGAAGGAGGTTATCCTTCATGATCGCCTCGAAGGGCCGTTTCTGAACGACCTCTAGGACGCGCCCTAGTACGTAGAAGGCAGCGTTGTTGTACGACCACAGCTCGCCAAGGGGAGTGACCTGGCGCAGTTGTTTCATCCGACCGACGATGGTGGCTAGCGCGTCGTCGCCCCAGCCCGGATCCTCGTATAGATCTCCCTCCCATCCGCAGCTATGCGTTAGGCAGTCACGGATGGTGACCGCCGCGGAAACCGAAGCGTCGACGACAGCAAAGGCGGGAAGATGCTTTCGGATTGGGTCATCCAAACTCAGGAGACCTTGTTCGACCAACTGCAGTAGCGCGGTCGCAGTGAAGGTCTTGGTGATCGAGGCGATCTGGAACATCGTCTCGCCAGTGACTGGATGGGGATCTAGAACGCTTGAGACTCCCAGCCCTGCAGTTGCGACTCGCCCCTGGTGATAGACGCCGATGCCGACCCCCGGCACAGCATCGAGGGCCATCTCCATCCGCGCTTGTGCGAGAAGGGCGGGATCGATATATGCGCCGGGAAGCAGCGGGGAGCGACCAATTGTGGTCGTGGTGTTATCCGCGGATCCGATTGGCACGTGCTCTCCCTACTATTCGGGGCCCACTTCCGAACTATTCGGAGCCCACCAACTCGTAGGCCATGTGACATGGTACCATGCTCGCGTCTTTGGCTTCGTCCACACCCACCGGCAAGCAGAATTGCCGTGAACGTCCGTTGGGACCATCAATGGTGAATGCACTGGGGCCGTCTTTACGCCGGCAGACGGCAACAGAGCTGAACAACGACGCTGTCCTTGATGGCCCATGAGCCGCGCTCATGACGTCCGAACGGGCGTGCCCGGGAAGCAACGCCCTCCAGACCACTCCTACGCGCTGGTCGCCGACCACGACGCAATCGTTCGGGCCACACTGTCCGCGGCCGTGAGGCTAGTCGGTCTAGCATCAGTACCCGTTGAGGACGGACGACAGGCCATCAAAATGCTGGCCGACCTCCACCCGAGCGTAGTCATCCTTGACGTGAACATCCCGAGTCTAAGTGGGATCGAAGTATGCTGGTGGATGCGTCGGCAGCGCCACCTTGCGAACGTTCTAGTCATCCTCCTCAGTGAACGCGCTTCACAGTTCGAGATCGATGCGGGCATGCTGGCTGGAGCCAACCATTACGTCACGAAGCCATTCCGGAGCGCCCACATCACTGCCCTGGTCGCGCATCACCTCCTTCGACAGCCCCCGTTGCCCCCCCGGCCCGCGTGATCATCGCGGACCCCGCGGACTGAGTCAGAGCATCGCGGACCCACCGACAAGTTCCCCGGCGCCACAAGTCATCAATCAGCAACCACATTCATTGGCTGACTGTTGTGTGGCTGCGTTCGGGGTGTGGGACCAATCGCGGTTCATCCGCCGCTGCGCCAGACTGCCGCATATGACTGTCGAGGCACCCGTCAATGCCGACATCCTCCAGGTCCGGCTGCTCATCCAAACAGGTTGGCGGCTGGAGCAGCTGACCGTGGCCGACCTGGCCGAGTTCACCGCCGCCTGCCGGGACCGGCAGCAGCGCACCGGCAAGGGCCACCTTCACTACCTGGCGGCGGTCAGGTGCCGATTAGTGGCTTGCTATACTCGCTCTGGGTGCGCCGGTCCGGGCCGCGATGACGGCTCGGTTCTTGCATCCTTCGGTGCACCCGACGTAGCGTCATCCGCCGCCATCGGGACCCTGCCGAGATTCTTGACATCGATGTGGATCAGGTCCCCGGGGTGCTCGTGGTCGTACCGGCTGATCCGTCACCAGTGACAGTTGAGTCCAGGGCTCGTGTGGATTCGGCCGGGGTTATAACAGCCCTCGATCCGCTTGGAGACGGCCGCATCCGGTTCACGATGCAGGCGTGGAGCACCGTGCAATTTCGAGGGCAGTCGTGGGCCCCTCCTGGTGAGTCAGGCCTGCGGCACCGCCATCTGTCCGAGCCGGGCGAAGCGGTCGAGGCGTTGCTGGTGGCGGGCGCCCGGCTCCATGGCCAGCAGCGTGGCGAGCTCGTGCTGGAGGACGGTGCCGAGCCGCAGGCAGAACTGCTCGGGCTCGGTGGCGGCGTCGGGCAACTCCGGGACGATGCGGTCGACCAGTCCGTGCGCGAGGAGATCGGTCGAGCGGACACCCTGGGATTGCGCCATCTCCGGGGCGTGGTCGGTGTCGCGGTGCACGATGGCGGATGCGCCCTCGGGCGGCAGCGGCGAGAGCCAACCGTGCTGTGCGGCCAGTGTGCGGTCGGCGGGCACCAGGGCCAACGCTCCACCACCGGTGCCCTGACCTAGGAGGATGGACAGCGTCGGAGCACCAAGGTCGACAAGCTCGGCCAGGCAGCGGGCGATCTCACCGGCCATCCCGCCCTCCTCGGCCTCCTTCGACAAAGCGGCACCGGGGGTGTCGATCACCGTCACCAGTGGCAGACGCAGCTCACGCGCCAGGCGCATGCCGCGCCTGGCCTCGCGCAGGGCGGCAGGCCCCATCGGGCGATCCTCGGTCTGCCCACGCCGGTCCTGACCGAGGATGACGCATGGCACCTCACCGAATCGGGCGAGCGCAAGGAGCAGGCCGGGATCGTGCTCCCCCGCACCGGTTCCGTTGAGGGGCACAACGTCTCGGGCGGCATACCGCAACAGGCGCCGAATCCCTGGGCGTTCCTTGCGTCGTGAGGTCGTGACGGACTCCCACGCGGGAACGTCCCTGACAAGGTCCTCCAGACCCGCGGGAAGCGCCGGAACCGCAGGGGTGCGGGAAGCGGTGAGAACGGTGAGGGCACGGTCAAGGACGTCAGCGACGCGCTCAGGCTCGAGCACCGCATCGATGATGCCGTGCGCGAAAAGGTTCTCGGCGAGCTGCACACCCTCAGGGAACGGTCGCCCGTAGAGCGCCTCATAGACGCGCGGGCCTAGGAAGCCGATGAGGGCGCCCGGCTCGGCGACGGTGACGTGGCCGAGGGAACCCCACGACGCGAGCACCCCACCGGTCGTGGGGTTGCGCAGGTAAACCAGGTAGGGCAGCCCGGCGGCCTTGTGGGCCGTGATGGCGGCGGTGATGCGCACCATCTGGAGGAAGGCAACCGTGCCCTCCTGCATTCGGGTGCCGCCACTCACGGGGGCGGCGAGGAGCGGCAGCCCCTGCTCGGTCGCCCGCTCGACGGCGCGGGTCAGCCGGTCGGACGTGGCCACCCCGATGCTGCCGGCCAGGAAGGCGAACTCGCCGGTGACGACGGCGACGCGGCGGCCTCGCAGCCGCCCCTCACCGGTGATGATCGCCTCGTCCACCCCGGACTTCTTCCGGGCAGCGGCTAGCGCCGCGGCGTACTCGGGGTCGGGACCTACGTCGACCGGCGCCTCGTCCCACGACTGGTAGGAACCGGTGTCGAGGACCAGTGCGAGGAGCTCGTGGGCCGACAGCCGCTGCGTCATGGCTGGTTCAGCCAGGCGAGGACGGACTCCCTGTCGGCGTCGAGAATTGGCGGGGCGGAGTGCGCGGTCCTGGTCTGCTCGGCGCCTGTCTCGTCGAAGAACCGCAACGGTGGACCAGGAAGCGTCACCGGGCCGAGCGAGGCGTGGTCGACCTCGACCAGCAGGCCCTGCGAACGCACCTGGTCCCATGCATACACCTCATCCAGGGTTCGGACCCGGCCGGCAGGGATGCCCGCGGACGAGAGCCGTTCGAGGAGGTCCGCGCTGTCGAAGGGCGCAAAGACCGACTCGACCAGCGCGATGACCGCCTCGGGGTTCGCAGCACGTTCAGGGTTGCTCCCCATACCAGTGGTCTGTGGGTCGACGCCAAAGGCGTCGCAGAACCGCCGCCACAGACCTTCGCTCCCGACGGCGATCTGCACCGAGCCATCGCGGCAGCGGAACAGGCCGTACGGCGAGATCGACGGGTGGTGGTTGCCCTGCGCTCGCCCGGTCTCACCGGCGACTGTCTGCCGGGTGCCCTGGAAGGCGTGGATGCCAACGACCCCGGCGAGCAGCGACGTCCGCACGACCTGTCCGCGCCCGGTCCGCTCGCGCTCGAGCAGGGCGGCGAGGACGCCATACCCGCCCCACATCCCGGCCAGGAGGTCGGCGATGGGGACGCCGACCCGTTGCGGGTCGTCCGGGCCAGGGCCGGTCACCGACATCAGGCCGGCCTCACCCTGGGCGATCTGGTCGTACCCGGCACGGCCACCCTCGGGACCGTCGTGGCCGAAGCCAGTGATGCTGAGGACGACGAGCCGGGGGTTGAGCTCGAGGAGGCGCTCGGCGGAGAAGCCGAGCCGGTCGAGCACGCCGGTGCGGAAGTTCTCGACGAGGACGTCGGCCCTGTGGACGAGGGCGGTGAGCACCTCGCGACCCTCACCGGATTTCAGGTCGAGGGCGATCGACTCCTTGTTGCGGTTGCACGACAGGAAGTACGTCGACACACCGTCTGCCGGAGTGGTCGCGCGGCCCTCGCTCGTGACGAACGGCGGCCCCCAGCCGCGGGTGTCGTCCCCGTGGCCGGGCGACTCGACCTTGATGACGCGCGCACCGAGGTCACCGAGCATCATCCCCGCGTGCGGGCCGGCGAGGGCACGGCTGAGGTCGACGACGAGGGTGCCGCTGAGCGGCCCACTGCTCACAGCCATCCCGGGGCCACGAGCAGGCCCCAGGTCACGAGCGGCGCGGCGACCACGAGACTCATCCCCCACCGCATCAGCTGACGGAACACGAGGTCGCGTTCGCGCGGCTCCGCATTGGCGACACACAGGGCGCCGTTCGTGGAGAACGGGCTGATGTCGACGACCGACGAGGAGATGGCGAGCGCGATGACGACGCCGACGGCACCGATCTGTCCGGTGAGGAGGAACGGCACGGCGAGCGGGATGAGCGCGCCGAGGATGCCGGTCGTGGAGGCGAAGGCCGAGACGACTGCGCCGATCAGGCAAATGAGCAGCGCCGCAAGGAGAGGTGCGCCCACCCCGGCGACCTGGTCGCCGAGCCATTGGACCGTGCCTTGGTCCTGCAGGAGGCTGACGTAGGTGACGATGCCGCCCACGAGCAGCACGGTCCCCCAGGCGACCTTGTCGACGGCGCCCTTGGCCGAATTCGGGAAGATCAGGGTCAGGACGACTGCGACGCCGAGGGCCGTGAAGCCGACGTCGAACTTCAGCAGCAGGGCTGAGATCGCGAGGAATGCGAGGCCGACCAGGGTGAGGATGCGCTCGACGTTGAGGCGGCTGTCGTCGTCCTCCGCCGGGGCAGCGTCGGTGGCGACCCCGCCGGTGCGGGCCCGCTCCACAGCCGACTCCGGCGTCCCCGTCACGGCGGACCGGGTCGCCGTGCGGCTGACAGCCACGGCCGCCTCGGCGATCTCGCTCCCGGCCCCGGCATCGCGGCCCCGGCTGAGGAGCTCGCGCCCGCCGAAGAGCACGAAGGCGAGCGCCGTGATGACGAAGCAGGATACGAGTGACATGGCGAACAGCAGCGCGGGGTTGCCAGGGAGCTTGTTGTCGGAGACGACGCCGTTGGTGATGGCGCCGAAGATGCCGATCGGCGAGAACGAGCCGCCGGTGGCGCCCAGCGTGATGGCCATACCCATGAGGACGGGGCTGATCTTGTACCGGGCGGCGAAACCCATGCCCACCGGGGCGACGATGGCGACCGTGGCAGGAGTGGCGGCGCCGATGCCGGCGATGACGGCACAGATGCCGAACATCGCCCACGGCACGAGGGCGACCCGACCCCGTACCGCCCGGACGCTGGCATGGACCATCCAGTCGACCGTGCCGTTGTTCTTCGCCAGGGCGAAGAGGTAGGTGACTCCGACGAGGATGACGAAGAGGTTCGCGGGGAATCCACCGACGACCTCGTCGGGACCCACGTCGAAGACGGTAACGCCGACGACGGCAGCGGCCACTAGCGCCAGGGCGCCCATGTTGATCGACCGCACGGTGGCGATGAGGAAGACGAGGGCGAGTACCCCCAGGGCGATGATGTCGTTCATGTGAGCTCCCTTGCTCGTGGCGGCTGCAGTGGCGCCGTGGTTCAGTGGCCTAGCCTCTTGGCCAACAGGCCATTTGTCAATAGATTGGGATCATGACCACAGCGCCACGCCGAAGGGTTGACCGTTGACCAGTCCCGACCTCGCCGGGGCTGCCGATGACAACGCCGCGGGTCCGGGGCCGGCCGCCGGTACCCCTCGCCGCATGCTGCGCCCGCGGCTCTACGAGCAGCTCGCCGACCACATCGCGGACTTCATCGAGGCCCAGGGTCTCTCCCCTGGTGACCGACTTCCCCCCGAGCGTCGCCTCGCCAAGGACCTCGGTGTCAGCCGGGCCACCCTCAGCCGCGCCCTTGTTGCGCTCGAGGTCCGCGGCCGTCTCGAGGTCCGCCATGGTGACGGTGCCGTCGTGCGCGACCCGCAGGCCCGAGTGGCACTGCCCTCCCTCGAGGACGCCCCGCTGCGCGAGCTGGTGGGGGCGCGCCTGGCGACGATGTCCCAGTTGGCCACCCAGGCAGCCGCCCACCCGGACACCGCTCGGCGGTCGGCCCTGCTCGCCGATGACGGAAACCACCGTGAGCTCGACGAGGTCTGGGAGTGCGTCCTACGCCTCACCGACGACGAGTCCCTGCTGGCACGCCTCGACCAAGCACTCGCCGACCGCATGCGCCAGTTCGGCGTAGCGGGCGGACACCCCGCCGACGTCCGAGCCCTCGCCGAGGCCGTCCGGCGTGGGCGCACCGACGAGGTCGCAGCGGCAGTGCGCGCCGTCCTCGGCGGCTGACGCCGCGTGGACCTTCCGGAAGGCCTCGCCGTGCTGCTGGCAGGCTTGGCTGCCGGCATCCTCACCTCGACGGTCGGCGTGGCGTCGCTCGTCAGCTTCCCGGTGCTGCTGGCGATCGGGCTGCCGCCGGTCGTGGCCAACACCTCTAACACCATCGGTATGGCGCCGGCAGGGGTCAGCGGTTCGTTCGGCTACCGCCGTGAGCTGCGCGAGCGCCCCGCGGTCACCCGCATCGTCCTGGTGACCTCTGCTGCCGGCGCCGCGATAGGGGCAGCCCTCCTGCTCGGTCTCCCGAGCAGGAGCTTCGAGGTCGTCGTGCCATGGCTCATCCTCGGCACCTGCCTGCTCGTCGGCGTCCAGCCACGGCTCAAGGCGTGGGCCCGAAGCCGGCGCCCCGGGCCTGCCGCCGACGATGGAGTCGTTTCCCCGGTGACGCGCCTGATGGCAACGGTCACGGGCGTCTATGGCGGCTACTTCGGCGCCGGATCGGGCGTCATGATGCTCGCAGTGCTGGGCCAGGGCACATCGCTGGAGTTCCGGATGCTCAACGCACTCAAGACGTTCGCAGTGATGGTGGCCAACCTGGTGGCCACCGTGGTCTTCGTGCTCATGGCCCCCGTCGACTGGCAGGCGGTGCTCGTCCTTGCGGCCGGGTCGGTGGTCGGTGGCTACTTCGGCTCGCATCTAGGCCGCCGCCTCCCCGAGGCCCTGCTGCGCTCGCTCGTCGTCGTGGCCGGCGTCACCGCCGCAATCTCCCTTTGGGTCTGACGTGGGCAGCTGACCTCGAAGGCGTCTTCGCGCCGACTGAGGACCCGGACGACGCGCAGTGTCGCTCCGTCATGGACCGGATGATCGCGGACAAGCCGAAACTCTGGAAGGAGGGCAAGGGCCGAGCTCTGCCGACGGCGCTCCATGGCGAACGTCACCGCGAGTTCCCCACCGACGACCGAGGTAGGTCGCCGCCAGACAGCGGTACCGGGACACGATCGCCGGCCCCGCGCAGGTGGATATGTATGTGATCGGCATGCTTTTACGCCAACGGCCGCTGGGTCCTGTTCAGCACAACCGCCCTCACTTCCGCCGCACGCGCCCGAGCCGTCAAGCAGTTGGTCAAGCACCCCGCGTCCGCTTCGGCGCGGCGGAGGCGGTGCTTGCGCTTGAGGACCGCCCAGTTACGCCCGGTCGAGCGACCCTGGCGGAGGACCCCACAGGCTGTTTCTCTGCGTCGTCGGGTCGACCCAGAGCGGGCCGCAAACTGGCCGCCCAGCTCCCCAGCACCGACGTCGGCTGTACGGAGCCATGTTCGCCGTCATCGCCGCAATCTTGATCATCCCCATGGGCGCGGCGTGGCGCGGCGCCGCGCCGCCCATGCATTCGTCGACGCCGTGCAGCCATACGGTCATCCGTCCGCAGTCACCGCTGGCTGGGTCGCCCGGCGTGACCGCCTCGAGGGTGCGCTCAACCTCAACATCCCGCTACGGCGCCACCCAATCACCGCCCTGTCGGTCCTTGCACCCTTGGTCACCTCGGCCCTGGCCGCATTCGTGCCAGAGCTCGCCTCGACCAGCTGAACCAAGACGTCAACCATCTGGGCGCCACCGCCTTGACATGTGTCCGACGGCGCCGCCTTCCGTGGGCGCGTGATCACCAGAGCGCCGGTGCGAGACATCCGTCGTGGTGCCGGCGACTGAGCGGCGACGGACCGTGGATGACCGCCAATGAACGACGCACCGTTCGAGGTCTGGCTCGGCGTACCGTGGCCGGACGTCGCTTCGGGGCGAGCTTGTCGACGCGGAATGTGTAGCTATCGAACGTTGTCAGGGGCAGGCCGTATACCGTCGCCGCCCGCGCCAAGAACCGCTGGCCCGCTCGCGACGATCAGATGAGCGCGGCCGTGTGACGGGCGAAGCGTGCGGGTCAGTAGTCCGTGCCGGGCAGTGGCACGGTCAGCGGGCCGGCTGCAGCGCTGCGGCGTGCTGCAGCCATGAGCTGGTCGACGTCACCGTTGAAGCGCTCGATGCCTTCGGCGATGCACAGCAGCAGGGTCTCCAGCGATCGGACCGGCTGGGTCCATTTCAGCAGGACGTCCGCTCCGAGAGAGTCCCTCATCGCCTCGACCTGGGTGAACCCGGTCCGCTGTCCGCGCCACGAGCCGGCTTGGGCCATCCACACGCCTGCGTCGGTGGCCTGATGGCAGGCGGTGGCGATGGCGTGCGGTGTCAGGTGCTTGGTGTCCAGGATGACGCGGACGCGGACGTCTCGCTCACCCATGGAGGCCACCAGAGCGGTGGTCTGCCGCTCGAACTCGGCGCCGCTGGCGCCCATCCGCTCTTTGGTGGCTACCAGGGCGACCTCGTTGGCGCCGTGGCCGGCCAGCGTCAGGGCTTGGCTGAGCATGCTGTCCGTGTCCAGGTGGGTGGTGTCCGGGGTGTCCCAGCACACTGCGGTGGCGACAGCCACCGCAGTGCCGGCCAGCTCCCGTGCGGCTTCGGCAACGCGTTCCGGGCGGCAGATGACGGCCGCGAATCCGGCTTGGACAGCGTCCGCGCACCCCTGCTTGGTTGCCCCCGGGAAGGCTCGTTGCTGGTAAAGCCGATGGTCAAGATGTGCCGCGAGATCGGCCACGCTCAGCCGACGGCGGCTGCGCTTCCTTGCTTCGATCGCGTGCAGGTGTTCGTTCATGAGCTGTCCCCCTCGCGACGAATGGTTTCGTCGCGTCAGCTGTTCAGAACCCGCGGTACCTTGCGGTGACTGTCCACACTAACCCCCAGGGCGTACGAGAAGGGTCTTGTGCCGGTCCGGGTTGGTTGACGCAACGCCGCAACGCCGGGACAGCAGCACTGACAGCAACGCGACGGGACACAACCAGCGCGGAGGGTGGACCTCGGAGGGCCAACGGCGCTGCGCGACAGTCCCCTTCAGACATCCGACCACGACCGCCGAGACCTGAAAAGCGGAAGGTCGGCGGTTCGACCCTGCCCGGGAACACCGCAAGTCAGGTAGTGCGCATCGCTTCGTTTGCCAGCCGACGTCTCGAACGACCGCTATCTGGCTCTTGGAAAGGCGTGCACGGCACCCCGCTTGCCGCACGGCAGGACGATTCCAACAGCCGACTTGGCGCGTCGCCCGGAACCAAACAGCTTGACCCGCTACTACTGTCATCTCTCGCAGCGCGAGGCGGGACGGCTCTTCGACATGCTGTGCAGCGTTCGGTCTTGTTGAGCCCGACCACGACGCGCGATTGGTTCACCGTTCTGCCTGGTCTGGCTGTCCTGCGCGGACACAGGGTCGAGGGACGCTGCAGCGCTCAGGGCGGTCATGTTGGCGTCGACGAGGCTGCCGGCGGCCGCCGTGAGGCCGGAGCGGACGTGGTCGGGAAGGGGGACGGCTCTGTTGGTGAGGAGGTCGCGGGGCCTGACCCAGGCCGCAAGGGGGCTGTCGTCGATGGTCTGGGCGTCTCGCGGGTCGTGCCGCCGCGTGGCAATCGCCAGCACGTTGACGGCACGTGCGGCTCCGGTCAGTTCTGGGTTGGTGGCGGCGTCATGGGTGGCGTGCGCCAGGTCGACGTTGGTAGCCAGGACCTGCTGGGTGAGCCGGCCGATCCGGCTCAAGTCGGTCCTTTGGGCGATGGCTGAGGTGTGGGCGATGGTCGTGCCGTCGCTGATGAGTTCGTGCACCGCGGCCCGGGTCTCCAGTGCTGCGCGCGCGAGGTGGGTGTCGACGCGGCGTGAGTGCGGTGGCGTGAGGTCTTTCCAGAGGCGGGCCATGGTCTCCCACCGTTCTTGGCTTGCCTCCACAGCCGGGGAGAGACGGGTCATGTACTGCTGCCGGTCGAGCTGTCCGAAGTCTGCGGCGACGCGCGTCAGGGTGTTGCAGGCGGCGAGCACCAAGGATTGGGTGCGGGCGGTGAGCATGAGGTCGGCGGCGTTGACCCGGCGAGTCAGAGTGCGGTGTGCCTGGACGTCCCAGGTGGCCAGAGCTTGTGCGAGCCGGCTTGCTGCGGGTGGCTCGCGGTGTTCGCCCGCCAGTTCGCGGGGGTAGGTGCCTTTGACGACGGCGCCGGCGTGCTGCTCGAACGCGGTCAGCCGCGCTTGCGCGGCGCGGGCTTGCCGGAGCGAGTCCCCGTTGGTCAGAGCGCCTCGGGCGGCCATCTTCATCTCCAGTTTGCGCGCCCGCCGGCCGACGGCGACGCCAACCCCGTGGGAGCCGATGTAGAGGGTGTGAATGATCCTGGTCCTGGCGGCCTGCAGGTCGCGCTGTTCGGGCTCGCTGAGTGGTGGCGAAGGAGTGGCGTGACTGCTGATCAGGTCGGCTGCGCGGGCGAAGCTCTCCGCGATGCGCATAAGGCGCTCGTCTGCGGGCCCGTCTCCGGGCCACGCCCGCCCGCGTCCGGTGCGATGCGTAGCTTCGCTCATCGCGGCGAGTTGTTGGATCGCGAGGTCTGCGGAGTCGGGAAGGTGTTCACCAGTGAGCGGCTGCGGAGGAGTCGCTGGGGGCAGGACCTGCCAGAGCTCGCCGGCAGCTTGGACGACCTCGCCCCAGGTGCGCAGCATCGCGGCCGCGTCCATCTCGTCGACGTCCATCAGGATTGCTCGGGCGGTGTGGTCGGACTCGAGGAGGAGTTCGCCGACGCTGCGTTTGTCCCTGCCCGTCATGGGGCGTGCTCGTTGAGCAGGTCGCAGATAGCGGCGATCAGCTGCGACGTTCCGGGAGGGAAGGCCTCGATGGGGTGCAACCGGGTGAGTTCTTCGGCGGCGCGCAGCAGTTCCAGCGGGTCGATCTCGACCGGTGCGGGGTCGTCGGCATCGGCGCCCGCGGGCAGCAGCTCGAGTGCTTGGGACGTGGCCAGGTCCAGCCCCAGTCCCAGGAAGCGCAGGACCGGGTCGGGATTGGTAGCGGCGTGGTCCCAGGCCATGTCCGAGGCGCGCGCCAGCAGTCGCGCAACCGTGCCCAGGCTGTCAGCGGCGTCCAGGTCGGTGGGGCGATGGTCGGCGCTCATCATCGCTGTCTCCTTTGGTTCGTAAGAGGGGTACAACCCGATCCACTCAGATCCCGCCTGGGGCCCGTCAGGTCTCCTCCGGAGCCTGTGCACGGCGCCACCGCGGTGTCGTAGGTGGGGACGACACTGCTCTTGTAGGCCTAATGGCCACCGGTGCCCCTCTGGAGGTCAGCACCGCCCGCAGTAGAGGTGTTCGCACTAGTGCATGTCAGCTCGAGGAGGAGTTGACAGTGGTGATGACGACAATAAGGAAGGTCCTCGCGTACGGGCCCGCAGTCGTGGTCAGCATGATGCTGACCTTCGTGGTGGGCGCGGCGCTGCCCGCCACGGTGGGGCTGGCGTTGTTCGTGGGAGGTCTGGCCACCACGGTGGCGCTGCTACTTGGCGCCGGCGAGCGACCGGCGGTCCGGATCCTGTTTCGTGCCCGTGACCTCAGCTCGGCCGAGGCTGCGGCGCTGGCACCCGCCGTGGCGCTGCTGTGCCATCACGGCGTCGACATGGGAGCGCTTCGGTTCCGAGTGCGCGAGGGTGTCACGCCGATCACGGCCGTGGGAGCAGGCCGCAGGACCGTCGTGATCTCAGCCGGCTTGGTGGCCGCGATCCGGGACAGGCAACTGCCCGTCGAGCAGGCGGCTGCGGTCGTGGGCCACGGTGCCGGCGTCGTGCTCAGCGGCGCCGTGCGTTCCGATCCGGCGCTGCAGTTCTGGACGCTGCCGTGGCAGGCCATCCGTGGACTCGCCGACGGCGCGTCGCGGACTTTTCGATGGTTGCCGCTGGTGCGATGGGCCTGGAAGGCACGGTTCATCGTGGCAATGATCGGCGCGGTGCAGACGGGAGCGGCGCGACAGTGGCTCGTGGCCGCCGTGATCGCCCTCGTGGGGGCGCTGTCCTACCTCGTGAGCGTCTGGGAGCGGGCCTGGGGCGCCACCATTCGCGAGCTCGGCGACGAGCAGGTGCGCCGGGCCGGGCTCGCGGAGGCCCTGTCCTGTTTCCTGCTGCGCTGCTCGAACTCACCGGAGGTGCACGAACGCGTCCATGCGCTGACCGGCCCCGCGCATCGGCCCCAGCTCGCCGTCGTGGCCTCCCGGCCGTAGGCCCGTTCAGAGCCGCGGCCCGTCACCTAGTGGGGTGGCTGGCAGGCCGCGCGGCCCGTTCCTGCGCTGTTCATCGCTGTGCCGGGCGGGCTTGGGGCGCGCCAGGCGGCTTGGGACTGCTCCCCCATGGCGGCCGGATCCTACTCATCGCTGCCCCGCCTCGTCCGGGTCCAAGACGGAGCTCAGGGCGCCGRCACAGCCTGCCGGTGGGTTCCTGGGATCCACCACCGCCGCGCACCGGCTGCACAGGTCGACACCCGTCGGAGCGCCCACCCAGACACACCCGCCGAGGCAGGCACGCTCCTGCGTACAGCCGCACATCAGACAGGCACGCCGCCGCGGATCGCCGCCCGCCTCAACGGAGTCGATCTCTGCAGCCAGATCCTCGGCGGCGGCCAGCAGCTGCTGCGCCGCCCGGGGGTGCCGGGTTCGTCGGAGCACCTCGGCCGAAGCCAGCGAGGCTACCCGCTGGTGTCGCAGTCGCACCAAAACCCTCGGCTCCAGCACCGATTCGCTCGTCAACGCGACCATCGCGCGCTTCCTCTCCGTTCAGCCGGGAAATGACGCCCCTGACTCTCAGCCTGCAAAGGGGTAGGGAAAGCCCCGTCCCGGTGGCGCCCTGTCACTGCCCAAAGACATCGCGCAGCGCCCGGGTGGACAGCCCCGCCGGGCCTCATCGCTGTCCACCCGGACCCGCCTCACGGCTTTGGTTGCCGAGCCCGGAATAGCCCGCTGGCCCACGCGTCAGGACCGACCGATGAGTTACAACAAGGCATGGGAAGTCGGGTACGCCCGTGACCGGGCCCAAGGCCGCACCCGGTACGTCCCCGCAACCGACACACGAGCCACGCTCCAAGAGCTCGTCGACGCGCACGTCCCGATCCGGGCGATCGCGCAAGCCAGCGGCCTGAGCGACACCGCCGTCGCGCACATCATCGACGGCAGCCATGTACAGGTACAGCGGCAGACCGCGACCCGGATCGCGTCGTTGATGCTGAACGACGTGTATGCCCGAGCCTGCGGAAACGTCCCGAGCGTCGGCGCCGTACGCCGCGTGCAGGCGTTGATGGCGCTGGGCTGGCGCAAGGCGGACCTCGAGGCCGAAGGTGTCCCCACCGGTCAGCTCGTCACGCGATCGCGCGACCTGATCAGCGTCGAGGGCTGGCGGCAGGTGCGGGACGTCTACGACCGCCTGAGCATGACCCTCGGCCCGTCCCAGGCCGCTCGCGATCGAGCTGCGGCCCGTGGCTACCACCCACCACTGGCGTGGGACGACGAGACGATCGACGACCCACGGGCGACGCCTCAGCGTGACGAGCCGGGAGAAGCCTCCCTGGACTCAGTCGCGGTCGACCGGGTGGTGACCAGCGGGTCCGCCGGCACCCGGTGCGATACCGATCTGCAACTAACTCAGGATGAGCGGGTCGCAGCTATCCGGGGGCTCTTGACGGCAGGGTCCTGCGACCGCGAGATCGCGGAGGCGATCGGTGTCTCGAACCGCACGGTGTTGCGACTTCGTCACCGGCATGGGATCCCGCAGGGTCGCCCGCGCACGCGACCAAGTTCCGCTGAGCGCGAGCGATTGCTGCCGGTCGACCAGACCGGGTCGGAGCGTCTGCGCCGTTCCACAGGGCTTGAGAAGGTTGCAGCGCGCGCGACGGGGCACGCGCCCGGTGCATCCGCTGGGACTATTGGCGCCTGAGCGAGTTCGGACTCCAGCAAGTCCTCTCGCGTCATTGAAGGTGCGGCGGCCACCCGGTTCGCCGGCCCCCGTGACCCAAGCCCGCAGCCCGGCACCCAGCGACGACCTGGTCGTTCTTGTGCTGGCGTGTGCCCGCGGCGGCGGTCGTTCCCTGCCCCGAGCCTCGTGGCGCCTGATGAGGTGAGCGCATGAGCGCGCAGAGCCAGTCCCCGACCAGGCAGAGTGCCCGGCGCGGGTTCCGGACCCCCAATGCGACAGGGGCTTCATTCCCAGCGCCAGCCACGACCGTCGACAATACGTCCACACCGCGTCCGGGGGATCGCAGCTTGCAGCCACCGCGGGAGTCCGGGCGCGAACACGACAAGTAGGTCATTGCGGTTGGTGGTCGCCAGCGCGGAGACCCGTCCCAACCCTCCGGCCACTGATGCTGGATACGCTGGCCAGAAATACCTGCTCATGAGGAGGGTGAGTGGCCTACCCGTCTCGTCCGACCCTTCCGGTCCTGCCGCAGTTCGCCGGGACCAACGGCACCCGGCCCACACGAGAGCAGCGATGCGCCCTAGTGGAATACATCGCTCGAGAATATGAGGCAGGTCGATCGCTGCGAGAGCTTGCCGAGCTCACCGGCCGCACCCAGACGGCGGTGCGCCGGGCCCTCGACGAAGCCGGCGTCAGACGACGAGGCCGCGGCGCGCAGCCCCAACAGACCACGTCCCATGGCTGACTCATTCGTGCTCGAGCTGCGTTTCCCTGAAGGTCAGGTCGACCTGCGTCGCCTCGCCAGAGGAGTGGGCTTGGTCGTAATGATCTAGGTTCTCGTGCAGCCCCTTCTCGAGGGCCGACGTGCCAGTGGTGGGGTGATGGGTGCTCAACGCGTGTCCTTCATCGACCGGGCGAGGGGTCTCTCGATTTGGTGCAAGGTTTGGTGGGTCGCGCCTCTCGCGGCCGGACACTGGCTGCGTCGTGGCAATCGAGCTCTCGACCGCGTCGGGTCGCAGTTCGGGTGGGACTGACCAGGTCTTGGGGTTCAGGCCGACCTCCAAGGCCGTGTTCACCAGTCTGGCCATCGTGTAGATCGGCTCATCGGGGACCCGCTCGAGCGCGACACGGGCCTGGATGCCGTCGCCATTGAGCCAGTGAGCGAACGCAGTCAGGGACGCTGTTGGTGCCTGCGCCCCCTGTGGACTGCGCGTGAGCAGGTCCTTCCAGAACGCCGCGTGAGTGGCCGCATTGTGAGTGTCCATCGAGGCCCAGGCGTGATCGCGCAGCCCGATGTGCCGCACATCGCAAACCATCCGAGCGGCGTCGGCCTCGCTGAGCGGCGTGCCGATGGCGGTGAAGCGTTCGAACGCAAGAGTCATCCAGGTCCGTTCGGTCTGGGCAGCGGATTCGCTGGCGACGGCTTCGCGGGCGGCCTCTGTCGCCGTCTGCATCGCCTCGACCGACAGTGGCGCCGCGGGCTGGAAGGAGCGTTTGAGTTCTTCCTCAGTAGCGTATGGGGCGCGGTGGCCGCGGAACGCGTACTCGGCAGCGAACCGGTCTCTGGTGTCTTGTTCGATGGCGCCGCTGTCGACGGAGTCCAGCCGCACCCACTGGTCTCCCTGAACCGCTGCCGCGGCCACCACTGCGGTTTCAGGCTCCAGCCGAGCGCGCAGTTGCTCGCACGCACCCTCAGCCAGGTCGAGCCGGTCGGTATACGCCAGCAGCACCACCTGCCCACCGCGACCTGCGTAGGCTCGGGCCATGCTGCTAGCGGCGAGCTCCTGCTCCCGTGGATTTCGAGGCATGTCAATGCGCGCGATCGGTACGGTGGTTGGACGGGTAGGAAAGACCACCAGCGAATCTTGGGGGTTGATCCCTAGCACGTACGGCACCACGGCGGCGACCTCACCGACGCCCGCGACATTCAGCGGACCATCGTTCATGGCAGGCTCCTTCCTCCTGCCTCCGAAAGGCCCATGACGCGGTGCGGGTGGCCACCTCCTGGGAGTTTGAGCAAGACGCGCCAGCCGCACGTGACACTCGGAAGTGACGCGACGCAGCCGGCCGGGCGGCGAATGCTCGCGGCAGCGAGGCGGCCTTCCTGGGCCACCGTGGACGACATCTGCGCGAGCATCATCAGGTCCTCGGGCACCGCCAGGATGCGGCGATCAGGTGGGCCGTCGCGGTGGACGGTTCGGCAGCCGGCCCGCCACCGGCGTCAGGGAACGTCCGGCGCGTGTCCTGGCTTGGTCTACGGCGGCGGTGACGGCCTCGTGGACAAAGGTCGACCGGCTGAGCAGCCGTCCGGCCAGGCGGTCGGCCACGACAGCGTCGTCGAGCGCGGCGCGGGTGGAAGCCCGCAGCGGATGATGCCGGTTAAGTCCGCGGCCGGCGGTCCGTCCCTGCGGGATCGGGATCTGCAGCTGGGCTCGTCCCGCCGGCCCTCGGGAGATGTGGTCCTCGATCGCGCGATGCAGCCACCCGACGAAGGCGTCCGGGCCGTCCGGGTCGTTGTCCAGGTCGGCGACGTAGGCGGCGCGCGCGTCCTGCCACGTTCCTGGGTCCCAGTAGATCCCGGTCGCGACCCTCTCCTCGACCGCGTCCGCCATCCTCATCCCTCCCCGTCGCCTAACACCCACCCGCTGTCATTCCCGGCGGGTTCCGCTGCTGCCTGGCCTCGTTGTGCGGACAGCGTGCACGGCTGCCTGGAGGCTGGGCCGTGGCCCGCTGCTCGCAGCCTCTCGCCCCCGTCCCGGCTTCGAGTGTGTCCACACCCGTGGTCGCTCGCGCGGGTTAATCCACAGACCTGTTGCGTGCCCTGTGGCAGTCGTGCTCACCGGAGAAGACTAGCGCATGTCAGTTCGTTCTATTCGACTGAAGGAGACTCCTGACATGTTCACCACCAAGGCCGAGGTCCGCTGTGGCCACCAACGAGATCACCCTCGTGCAGATCGACCCAGCCAAGGCGTTCGTCGGCCTCAACGTGCGCAGCGAGGCGGCGCTGACCCCCGAGTTCGTCGCCAGCATCCGTGAGCTCGGAGTGCTGGAACCAGTGATCGGCCACTACGACGAGCAGGGCCAGTTCGTGATCCTGCGCGGCCAACGGCGCACGCTCGCCGCCACCGAGGCCAAGCGCGCGACCATCCCCGCCATCGTGGTGAACCGGCCCGAGGACGTCGACCGCATCGTGCACCAGATGGCCGAGAACGATCACCGCAGCGCCATGACCACCGCCGACCGCATCGCGGGTGTCAAGCAGCTCGCCGCGTTCGGGCTGACCGCCGCGCAGATCAAGCGTCGCACCGCCCGCCCCCGGACCGAGGTCGATGCGGCCCTGACCGTCGCGGGCAGTGAGTTGGCCGAGAAGGCCGCGCAGCGTTGGGACTTCCTCACCCTCGACCAGGCCGCCACGCTCGCCGAGTTCGAGGACGACCCAGAGGCCGTCAAGTCGCTGATGGTCGCGGCCAAAGACGGGCACGGTTTCGACCACACCGCCCAGCGCCTGCGCGACGCGCGCGAGGACGCCGCCGCGAGCGCCGCCATGACCGAGGAGCTGACCGCCAACGGGGTCCGCGTCGTCGAGCGCCTCAGCCACGACGACAAGACGGCTCTGCGGCTCGACCGGCTCGCAGCGAAGGAGGGCGGGCGGGCGTACACCAAGGCCACGCACGCCACCTGCGCCGGTCACGCGGCCTACCTCGTGGCCACCATCGAGTGGGAGAAGAACGAGAAGGGCAAGCAGATCCGGGTCCGCAAGGCCGAGCCGCACTACGTGTGCACCGACTGGCGCGCGTCGGGCCACGTCGACCTGTGGAACCACGGCGGCGCATCCAAGCCCAAGGCAGCCGACATGTCGCCCGAGCAGCGCGAGCAGGCCAAGGCCGACCGTCGCGACGTGATCGAGTCCAACAGGGCTTGGGACGCCGCCGAGCCGGTGCGCCGCGACTGGCTCGCCGCCTTCGCTGCCCGAAAGACCGCGCCCAAGGGGACGGCCGCGTTCATCGCCCGCGTCGTCACCGAGCACCCCGAGGTCGTCGCCAGCGTCGGTGGGTCACAGTTGGCTGCCGAGTGGTTCGGTCTCACGCACACCGGCTACGGGTACGGCAACGGCTGGTCCGCGCTGGTCGACAAGGCCACCGACGGGCGCGCCCAGGTGATCGCCCTGGGTCGCCTGCTGGCCAGCCTCGAGAAGGGCACCGACCGCCAGTCGTGGCGGCGGGTGCTGCCCGCGACCGCCGACTACCTCGCGTTCATCGCCGCCAACGGTTACGACCTGTCCGACGTCGAGAAGCGCGCCGCGGGCCTGAGCAAGCCCAAGCCCGCGAGCCGAGCGCGAGCCACGACGGTGGGGAGCACGTGCGCGCCGTCCGCCTCCGGCGAGATGCACGACCAGGACGTCATCGCGACCGAGGCCGACGACGAGGACGCAGAGGCCAGGGCTGCGGACGACACCTCCGCAGCCTGACCACCACTCCCACCACGGCACAGTGCCCGGAGCCTTCGGCCACGCTCCGGGCACTGCCCCGTTCACCACAGGGGCAGCTGCTCGCCGTACATCTCGCGCAACCTGCGCAGGTCGGCCGCGACCAGCGCAGGATCCTGCCGGGCCTTGTCGCGCAACTCCCGTGCCCGCCTTCGCGCGCCTCGTGGGTCTGCAAGTGGCGACCCACTGAGCGCCTTGCGGATCGCCCACTCGCGCCGGTTCTCGACGTAGGACGAGGCGACCACGTGCCGGGGGTCGATGCGCTGGCACAGCGGGTTGTCGCAACGATGCCCCAGCACCTCGACATCGTCCAGCGCCTCCACGCCTTCCACCTGCGCGAACCCGAAACGGTGCGCGATGATCACCCGGCCGGGCGCGAACCAGAACCGCCCGTGACCGCGCCCGCTCACCGCCCCAGTCCACCACCAGCACTCACTGCCCGGCACGTGAACGATCTTGGCGCGTCGACGAGCCACAGTCGCCTGGTCTGCCAGCGCGGCCCGCAGAACCGCCAGCCCCTGCTCGTCAAGCCGTCGAGCGCCCACCGGCTCAACCGGCCGGCCACGCGCCGTCCGTCGCGGACGAGCCCCTCGCCGTCACCCGCTCAGACCTGCTCCCACCGTCCACCAGAGCGCGCAACCTGGTCGCCTCTCGCCGCGTCATCCCCTCGCCGCACCACTGCACCGCCTCGGCCAGACCAAGCCCCTCGTCCTCGGTCATGGCCCGCAGCGCCTCCCCGGCCCGCCGCTCGCACCGAGCAACCACCTCGTCGCGGTCCCCCAGCGCCACCATCACCTGCACCCCCAACGCGCTCACCCGCCTCTCCCGCTCGACACGCTGGGCCCGCATCTTCGCCTGTGCGTCCAACGCCGCCCGACGCGCCACCTGCCGCGCACTCTGCTTGCCCACCGGCTTGCCCGTCGACTCACCCATGTCACTCGTCCTCTCGTCGTGACTGACCTGCCACCCCACGTATGCCACGCCCCCCTCCCCCAGTGGACAACCAAGCCGCATCACCCGGCACCGTCAGCCTCCGAGCCTCGCTTCCCGACTCAGCGACCTTGTACCCCAGGCAAAACCGCCCACCGCCATGTCCCACACACCTCATGCATTCCCGGTCGTTGAACGCACAACCACAGTCCACCAGCGCCGGCGCGCAGGGCTTCCGACAGGTGTGACCATGTCGATCCACAAGCTGACGGCCGGCAGCGGGTATGACTACCTGACTCGCCAGGTGGCCGCTCAGGACGTGACCGAGAAGGGGCACACCGGCCTGGCCAGCTACTACGCCGCCAAGGGCGAAGCGCCGGGCCAGTGGATCGGCTCCGGCATCGCCGGCATCGCCGGCCTGTCGGCCGGCGACGTGGTCACCGCCGAGCAGATGCAGGCCCTGTTCGGTTCCGGTCACCACCCGCTCGCCCAGCAGCGCCGCGACCGGCTGCAGGGCCCCGAACTGACGGATCGGGACTACCAGGCCGCCACCCGGCTGGGGGTTCCGTACAAGGTGTACGCGCGCGATGTGTCCGCGTTCCGGCTCGAGGTCGCGCAGCGCATCGCCGAGCTGAACATCAGCCGAGGAGTAAACGGCAGCGCCGCCCGCGAGGTGGCCGTCTCGGTCGAGGAGAGGGCTCGAATCCGCACCGAGGTCGCGGTCGAGTTCTTCCGCAGGGAGCACGGTCGGGACCCCGACGAGGCGCGGGAGGTCGCCGCCACCATTGCCAAGAACTCCCGCCCCCGCACCACGGCGGTCGCCGGGTACGACCTGACCTTCTCCCCCGTCAAGAGCGTCAGCGCCCTGTGGGCCATCGCCGATCCGGCCACGGCGGCACGCATCGAGCGGGCACATCAGGCGGCGGTGAAGGACGCGCTGTCGTTTCTGGAAGGGCACGCCCTCTACACCAGGTTGGGAACCAACGGGGTCCGCCAGGTCAACGTCCAGGGCCTGGTGGCAACCGCCTTCACGCACCGTGACTCCCGCGCCGGCGACCCGGATCTGCACACCCACGTTGCGGTGGCGAACAAGGTACAGACCCTCGAACCAGGAGGCGCCGGCCGGTGGCTCAGCATCGACGGCCGGGTGCTGTTCAAGGCCAACGTGTCGGCATCCGAGCAGTACAACACCTCCCTGGAGAAGCACCTACGCGCCGCACTCGGCCTGCGTTTCGAGGAGCGGCCCAACCCCGATGCCCGCAAACGTCCGGTGCGTGAGGTCGTCGGGGTCGACCCGCGGCTGAACGAGCGCTGGTCGGCCCGACGGGCCAGCATCCAGGCGCGCCGGGCCGTGCTCGCCCAGCAGTTCCAGAGCGCCCACGGGCGCCCGCCCACCGAGGTCGAGTCGATCCAGCTGGCGCAGCAGGCGACGTTGGAGACCCGCGAGGCGAAGCACGAACCGCGCAGCCTCGCCGAGCAGCGGCGGTCGTGGCGCCAGCAGGCCGTTGAGGTCCTCGGCGACGAGGCCGCTGTCGCCTCCATGGTGCGGGCGGCGACGGCGCCGCCGACCGCAGCGTCGACCCGGGTCGACGCTGCGTGGATAACGGACACCGCCGAGCGGATCGTGACCACCCTTGAAGCCCGCCGCAGCACGTGGCAGGCGTGGCACGTCCGGGCCGAAGCCCTGCGCCAAGCCCGGTCCGCCGACTTGGCGGTCAGTGACGTCGACCGGGTGGTGGATCTCCTAGTCGACCAGGCACTCAGCCAGCACTCCGTGCGCCTCTCCCCCGATGACGACGGGGTCGCCGAGCCTGCACTGCTGCGTCGGCGCGACGACGAAAGCGTGTACACCGTGCACGGCGCCGAGCACTACACCTCCGCCCGGGTGCTCGCCGCCGAGCAACGCCTGGTCGCCGCGGCGGCACACACGGATGGCCGGACGGTCAGCATCGAGGCAGTCGACCTTGCGCTGCTGGAGACCGCAGCCAACGGGGTCACCCTCAACGCCGGACAGGTCGCCCTCGTGCGCGGCATGGCCACCTCCGGAGCCCGGCTGCAGCTGGCGATCGCCCCCGCCGGGGCAGGCAAGACCACAGCGATGCGGGCGCTGGCCAGGGCGTGGGAGAACGGCGGCGGGACCCTCATCGGCCTCGCCCCGTCGGCCGCCGCGGCCGCGGCCCTGCGCGACCAGGTCGCCACGGACGGGGCCGTTGAGACCGACACCCTCGCCAAGCTCACCCACCACCTCGCCAACGGTGACCTGCCCGAGTGGGCCACCCAGATCGGACCCGACACGCTGGTGGTCATCGACGAGGCAGGCATGGCCGACACCCTCTCCCTCGACGCAGCCGTCGACTGGATCACCGCACGGGGAGCCAGCGTCCGCCTCATCGGCGACGACCAACAGCTCGCCGCGATCGGCGCCGGCGGGGTGCTGCGCGACCTCGATGCCACCCACGGTGCGCTGCGGCTCACCGAGCTCATGCGGTTCGCCGACCCGGCAGAGGGAGCCGCCTCACTGGCGCTGCGCGAAGGCCTGGTTGACGCTCTCGGGTTCTACCTCGACAACCACCGCGTCCACGTCGGGGACCTGGCCACCATGACCGAGGGCGTCTTCGACGCGTGGGAAACCGACCGCGCCGCCGGACTCGACGCGATCATGCTGGCACCCACCCGCGACCTGGTCTCGGACCTGAACAGGCGCGCCCGGGTCCACCGGCTCGTACAGGCCAGCGCTCCCGAACCAACGGCCCGAAGCGTGCCGATGGCCGACGGCAACCAAGCCTCCGCCGGAGACCTGGTCATCACCCGCGCCAACGACCGGCGCCTGCGGGTGAGCGCGTCCGACTGGGTCAAGAACGGCGACAGGTGGACCGTTCTCGACGTCGACTCCCCCACCGGTGCCGGATCACTGACCGTCCAGCACACCCGCAGTGGCCGGGTGATCGAGCTCCCTGCCGACTATGTGACCGCGTCGACCGAACTGGGCTACGCCACCACCGTTCATACCGCCCAAGGCGTGTCCGTCGACACCGTGCATGGCCTGGCCACCGGGCAGGAATCCCGGCAGCAGCTGTACACGATGCTGACCCGCGGCCGCCTGGCCAACCATGTGTACCTGGAGGTCGTCAGCGACGGGGATCCGCACAACGCCATCCGCCCGGACAGCGTCGCCCCTCCCACCGCGACCGATCTGCTCGAGCGCGTCCTGGCCCGGGACGACTCCCCCCTGTCCGCAACCACCATGGCTAGGCAAGCCGCGGACCCCTCGGTGCAGCTCGGGAGGGCCGTCACCAGGTACACCGACGCGCTGTACGTCGCCGCCGAGGAGCTGCTCGACCGGGACGTCCTTCAGGGCCTCGAGCGGGCCGCGGAGACCGTCGCCCCTGGCCTGACCGCCGAGGCCGCGTGGCCCACGCTGCGCGCCCACCTCATCCTGCTCGCCGCCACCGGACCCGACCCGGCACAGGCCCTGGCTGCGGCTGCTGCCGGTCGCGAGCTGGACAGCGCTGCAGACCGCGCCGCCGTGCTGGACTGGCGCCTGGATGACACCGGTCTACGCAACGCCGGACCTGGCCCCCTGCCGTGGATCCCCGCCATCCCCTCACGCCTGGCCCAGCACCCGCAGTGGGGCCCCTACCTGCGCCAGCGCGCCGAACTGGTCAGCGACCTCGTCGCGCACGTCAGGGCCGGCGCCCAGTCGGCCCCGACTCCGGCATGGGCACAGCAAGGGGCAGCCCGCCCGAACCCGGCAACCCTCGGCGACGTCACCGTGTGGCGCGCCGCCATGCAAGTGAACGACGAAGACCGCCGACCCACCGGCGCACCCCAGCTGCAGAAGGCGCCGTCCCGGTGGCAGCAGCGGCTGAACACCGCAGTGGCAGGCGACCGCACCCCAGCCCTGCAGGAGTGGGGCGACCTTCTCCGCCGGACCGCACCGGCAGCCTCCCGCGACGACTTCGCCCCGCTGCTGGCCGAACGACTGGCCGCCATGTCCCGCGCCGGCCTGCCCACACGACAGCTCCTGGCCAGTGCCCTGCACCAGGGCCCGATGCCCGACGACCACGCCGCCGCCGCACTCTGGTGGCGGCTGAGCCGGCAGGTGGCCCCAGCCGTGGCTCAAGAGATCGACCGAGGGCACACCCTCAGCTCCGACTGGGCACCCGATCTGGCCACCAAGATCGGGCCGGCCAGTGTCGAGCAGCTGCAGGCCGGCAGCTGGTGGCCGGCGCTGGTCAGCACCGTCGACCACGCCCTGCAGCGCGGCTGGCCCCTGAAGGACCTGATGGACGTGGCGGTCGTCGCCGACAGCGACGTCGACCCCGCCCAGGCCATGGTCTGGCGCCTGTCCGTGCTGACCGACCCGCCCCCCTCGGCCGAAGAACTCGACCTTTCCCACCCCGACGACCAGGCCCCGCCAGACATGTGGGACATCGACCCGGGCGCGAATGCGCCGCACCCGATGGCACCCGAGGTATGGGAGGCGGCGCCAGCCTCGTTCGACGCCGACCCCGAACCCGCGCGCACGGCACCCCCGCCGCTGGAGCTCCTCGATGGCGCGCTCGAGGACCAGGCTCTGCTTGACCAGACGGAGCTCACCGTCGACGCGCAGCTGCAGCTGGCAGCCCTCGAGCGATCGGTCATGGGCCCGCTGCGACCGAGCGACGCCGAGGTCGAGCTGCAGGTTGCCCGTGCCGCGGAGCTCGACTTCGCGCCCGTGCCTCCGGCGCGGATGCTCGAGGTGAACCAGCTGGCGCTCGACTTCTACTGCGACCATTACGAAGGCAGCTGGGCGCAGGGGTATCTGGCCCAACGACTTGGACAGGATCCCGCGCGCACGCCGGGCCTGCGACCGGGCTGCGCCCCCGCCGGGTGGACCAATCTGGTCAGGCACCTTCGCCGCCTCGGTGTCACCGATGAGGAGATGACCGAGGCCGGCGTCGCCACCCCCGCACGCACGGGTCGGCTTATCGACCGGTTCCGCGACCGCGCCGTCATGCCGATCGTGCACGAGAGCCAGGTGCTCGCATTTGTGGCCCGGCGAGACCCCGACCTGGGCGACGACGACAAGGCTGGACCCAAGTACCTCAACACCGCCGACACCCCCCTGTTCCACAAGGGCGCGCAGGTGTTCGGCCTTGTGCCCGAGCTGAACCCCGCCAACGCGACACTTGTCCTCGTCGAAGGTCCTTTGGATGCGTGGGCCGTCACCATCGCCACCGGCGGGAGCCATGTGGGGATCGCCCCACTGGGTACGTCTCTCACCGACGAGCAGGCCAGCCAGATCGCTGGCCTGTGCCGCCCGCTCATCGTCGCCACCGACGCGGACCTGCCCGGACGGGTCGCCGCCGAACGGGACTACTGGCTGCTCACCCAGCACGGACTGGACCCGACGGCCGCCACCTTCCCCGACGGGCTGGACCCGGCCGACGTGCTCAACCGGGATGGCGCTCCCGCCCTTGAGCGAGCACTGGCCACTGCGCGGCCACTCGGCGAGCTGCTGCTCGACGAGCGGCTCACCAACCTGACCGGCGCGGCTGCCCTGCAAGACGCCGTGCAGGTCCTCGCGGCCAGGCCTGCAGAGCACTGGACTGCCCTCATCGACACAGTCGCCGCGCGACTGCGGTTCTCCCAAGCCCAAGCCCGAGCCCGCCTAGGAGCCAGCCTCCAAGCGTGGAACCGCGACCCGCGCGCCGCGGCGCAGGCCCGACTCGACGAGGTCTCCGACGTCAAGGCTCGGCTCACGGCTGCTATCCCGGCGATCGCCGTCGACCGCTGGGCTGCGCTGGCATCCGAAATCGATCCTCGACTTGCCTCCGAGGCAGACTGGCCGGCCCTTGCCGCCATGATGCAGCTGGCCCACCAGGACGGCCACAACGTGGCGGCCACCGTGCGACGGCTCGTCGAGAACGAACCGCTATCGGACCTGCCCGCCCAGGACCTGCGATACCGACTTGTCGCCGCCCTACCACTCGACATCGCGGCAGCCCCACGGAGCCCAATCGCGGACCAACCTTCCAGGGCCGCGCGAGCGCAAGAGCGCCGCACGCCCGGCAAACCCTCTCCGCGTCCGCAGCAGACCCAGCTCCGTTGACAAGGCCAGCGCAGTCGCGGTTGCCGGGCTGCTCCTGCTGTCCTGCGATGCGCCCCACAGCGCCCACTAAGACCGTCGTTCGAACCCACGGATGATGCAAGCTCTAGGCTCCGATCGTGGCGATCATGAGCAGCGACTTCTTCACGAGCGGATCGGGCGGTGACTGGTCGGAGCCGGTCGATCCGGAGGAGCTCGACCGCGACAGGTTGACGAGGCTCCTCGAAGCAGCAGACCGGGTCGAGCCCGACCTCGACGTCGCACTCGCCTTGATGGATCTCGTCCGAGACGACCTCACAGCCTCGGGAACCGGAGGGGGCGAGTCGCTAAGCGACCAGGACATGCGCCTCGCGATACGGGTCCTGAGCCGCGTCGCGGATCGTGCGGGGTACGAATTCAAACTGCCTTTTCGCGATCACACGAGTTGGCGTGCTTGGTGGAACCGGAACGACGGATACGGCTCGTGGCAGGCACGTCGCGATTTGCTCGGCGGTCTATTCGACGAGACCTACGCTCGCTTAATCGCAGCACAGGACCAAGTGCTTGACGCCACGTTGGTCGAGGCGATCTCCCCCCACCGCACTCTTGGTTGGCCGGATGTGGACGCCGAGATAAACGAGCTCCGCCGTCAGTTCAGCCGGGCCACGACGCCTCAGGACTGCGCAGCCGTCGGCCTCGTCGCGGTTCGTGTGACCGAAGCCTTGAGCCGGAAGGTCTATGTGCACGCCGTCCACGGCGCCCCTGGAGAGGAAGAGCCGAAAGTCTCCGACACTAAGAAGCGGCTCGGCTCATACGTCGGTGCCAAGTTGCCTGGCAAGGGGAACGAAGAGCTGCGACGACTCGCCAAGACGACGATCGAGGCTGCTCAGGCTATGAAGCACCGGGGAACGCCTACTCGAACCGAGGTCGGGATAGCCGCCGACGCCGTGATCTTGCTCGCGAACATGCTGCGCCGCCTCGACGAGTAACGCGAGCCAACGAGCCCCAGCGTTGGGGGGTCGGCGACCAACATCAGAGCTCGGTGGTGCGTCGTAGCGTCAGACGGCTCGTTTACGATCCCCATATGGCGCAATGCACAGCACCGAATAGAGGTCACCGGACCGCAAGTGGGCGCGCAAATTGCCCTGCGTGCGGTGGTAGGGGGTACGGCCGCTCGTCTTACTCGTCGTACCCGTACAGCGGCGGGTCGTCGTACGGCGGCAGGGGTGGATCGAGTTACAGCAGTTCGTCCGGCGGTAGTGGCGGAGGCTCGCGTCGGACTAGGACCGGCCGGTCGGTGTCGTACACCCCGACCGAATGGCGCACCGTCAAGCCCTTCACGGAGAAGGCCAGTGAGCAGGCTCAGGCGCACCCCGAACGTCGCGACCTCTTTTTGTGCCACGCCTGGGACGACCGAGAAGGTAGCGCGAAAGAGTTGCACGGCCACCTAAAGGCGAATGGCGCGTCCGTGTGGTTCAGCGAAGAAGACCTTCCCCTTGGTTCGCTCATGATCCGCGAGATTGACAAGGGACTACGGAACTCCCGCGTAGGGATAGTGCTTGTCACGCCAGCGCTGCTCAAGAGCATCGAGGGCGAGGGCGTGGCGGAAAAGGAACTCGCCGTATTGCTCTCGACTCGTCGCGTCATCCCCGTACTGCACGGAGTCAGTTTCGACGACCTCAACAACGTCAGCCCCATGCTCGCCTCGCACGCTGGCCTAAGCACGAAGGAGTCGTCGCTCGACCTCATTGCGGCGAAGGTTGCCGCCGCTGCCGCCGCGCTCCCCGCCGCCTAGGGAAAGACGCAACAGGTCGATTGCGATATGGACCTGCTTGAGGCGCGTCTAACCGCCACGTCAGCTCGCCCAGTTGGGGCGCCGTTCCTAGGGGTATGACCAGCTCGGCATAAAGGCAGGCCGTCGCCGACGGAGCCGACCGCCTTGAATCGCCTGTGAATGCGGGACCAGGAAGCGAACCTTCGCGGTGTTCAGTTCCTTCCACTGAGGGATGCTGTCCCACTTCTTCGGTGCGCACCATCTCGCCACTCGAAACTCGTAGGCCAGCAACCAATCGGCACTCGACAGGGCTTCCGGTGCCTCGGCTCTCCGTAGTGCACCCGTCATGTCCACTACGGAACGAAGACCTGCACTCGACTGGAGCATGTCCATGAGCAAAACAAGGGAACAGTTGTCGTCCATGGTGGCGACACGCTGCGCCGTTGATGTCTCGAGAGGAAGCCCTAGGTCGCGCAGAATCGTGAGTATCCATGCAACCTCGAACCCATGGTCCAACGCGGCGTGTGACTCACACGCTTCGTTGAGTACCTCCACGAGTCGATCGTTTCCGACGTCAAGTCCACGTGACTTCGCAAAGACCAAAATCGGGTGAACGTGGCGCAGAGTACTTGCGTCGCGCGAGATTGAAGCCAACGTCAAATCTCGGTAGATGGGCCAACTCTCAGTCCCCCCTGGGAAGGGATCGCAGCGCTTGATCGCATAGCTGAGCACAGCCTCGGTCGGATGTCGGACAGCAGCATCCATCGCCAAACTGAATAGATCTACCAAGTCGTTGACGAGATGCGCGTCGTTGTCATCTCGATAGCGGACTTGTCGCAGCGGGGTCACCCATGGCGCCTCGGGGGGCTCCAAGCCGTCGAGCACGCGAACCTTCGTAGGGTTGAGTATCAGTTCAAAGTCGGCAAGCAACTTTTCATACCTCGCGAGGACTTCGTAGGCTTCCCCAGCAGACGACGAGTAGAAAGTCATGTCGTCCACGAACCTAAAGCCCCGCTTCGCGATTTGAGGAAAATCCTTACACATGGCTTCGTCTACGCGAGCCAGAAGGACCTCAGATGCGAGCCATGACGTCTCGGGCCCGATCGATAGGCCGACCGTTTGTCCAGATCGAGACTCTCTAAGTGCCTCGTCCAGAAGGGCGCCCAGATGTCGCGTCCGCAGGTGCCTCTTGGCGGTCGCCTTGCCGCGTATCGCCCAGTCAACGGCGTGTGTGTAGACCGATGGATAAAACTGACTGACGTCTGTCCGGAGGGTGCCGGATCCGCCTGGCATCCTAGATGCTGCGATCTGGGGCCTTTTGGCAAAGGTCGTCTTGTATCTAAGCGACCCTTGCCTGCCCACCACAGGCCTACTCAACGAGATTGGACTTCGTGCAGTATGTCGCTGGAGTTCGCGCCAGTTGTTGCAGCACAAGCCGGCAAGTTTCAGCTGAGCGAGGGGGTTCGGTAGCTCGGTCGCCCGCCGCAGGCCACCAGTGCGCGCGAGACTAAACCGCACGGGGCTGGTCCAAGGCCGGCCCGTCAAGGGCGTGAGCCCTGCGGCGACAACGGCGAAAGTTCTCGTTGAGTATGACGGAGGCATCTCTGACGGGAAGTAGCCGTGCGCAAGCGATCGCTCGAGCTTCACGAATCGTGACATTAGCGCTGATTGCCTTCTAGTGGGGATGCCGACGGCCAGGAGTGGGCGACGCCGCGATTTCCCGGTGCGCGAGCCATGGTTAAGACCTCGAAGCACATCCCTGCTACGACGGCAGGCCCTAACCCAACGTTCCAGTCGGCTCACTCGACCTGATGGTCTTAGCCTTGGACAGCAACGCCCCACTTCGCCGCCGGCCCATGAGCGATCGCCCCTGACATACTCTTGGCCGTGGCGAAGCAAGAAATCCTAGTTGCATTGACCGATGGTGGAACGTCGTCTTTGGGCAATGTCTGGCGGATAACAGCAAAGAACACTGACTTTTACCTTGAGCCACTTGCGAGCCATGACGCTCTGCACTTGTCTGCGCATGGCCCCAACGATGAGCAGCCTGGCCACCGCTTTCACATCAAGGTTGATCGCAAGAGCGCCGAGGCCATGAGAGCGCGTGGAGACCTGGTTGCGCACGCCATCCCGCGAAGGGGGCAAGCACTCGATGGCATAAAAGTCGCAGATCGGGCATACCTGGTGGCTCGCATCCGATGGACATGGCACCTGCAGCGTGCTCGCTTCCGTGAGGCAGCGCTGACTGGCGTGACTACCCCGCTGCTACCGCATCAATCCGGGGCCGCGATGTCAAAGGCTTTGGGGCCCAACGACGCGGCTGACATCGATCTTGTCGTGTCATACGGCGAGCCTCATTGGCCAAATGCCTCTGGGTCTATGCGGGATAACGCCCGATTGGGGCCGCTCCAGAACGCGTCGGGCATGTGGTTAACCGCCACCTCCTACCGGCGATCAGAACTCAAATATCCAGCGCCAGAGGGTCTGTCGTTGCCCGTGCCCCGCGCTGGGGAAGTGCCTAACCGAATCCTGGGAGGTGGGCCAGGGGTTGGGTCCGAGGCCGGCCTGTACTGGTTTGTAGAGACCCTGACAACGAAAGAGCTCATCCAGAACACAATCGATGCTTTAACGCACGCTACGGGACGTTGAATTGCCCGGTCTTTGCGCCACCGATACTGGATTTGCCTTCGAGGGAGAGCCTTGGGCGTTCGAAGCGAAGACGCTACGAGGGAGTCGCGTGTTGTCGCCCTCCTGTACGTTGTAGCGCCTCTAGACGGCGCGTCATATCGCCGCGAGACATGCGCGCATCAAGCAGTCATTGGTCCATGGATGAACCGAATCATAAGGTCGTAGCCGTGATGACCATTCAGCGTCCCTCGGTAGCTTCAGTCCTCATACAGATGTCGTGGAACGACAACGAACTGGCGACCGGCACTGGGTTTGTTGTCCTCGCATCCGGCACGCCATACCTGATCACCAACCGCCACAACCTCAGCGGTCGCCGGAGCGACAACGACAGCCTGCTGAGTTCCCGAGGGGTGACACCAGATGCTGTCACTATCGTGCATAACGGTGCGCAGCTCGGAACCTGGATTGCCGTGAAGGAGCCACTCGTCTCGACAAGTGAAGAACCCCTCTGGCTTGAGCATCCTGTGCATGGCAAGGCCGTGGACGTCGTCGCCCTCCGGCTGACGAATCGAGCAGGCGTGACTACGTACGAGTACGACCCATGGGACGAAAGCCAAGACGTCGCCGTAGTGGCTTCCCAAGACGTCAGTATCGTCGGGTTTCCATTTGGGATCACTGGTGGCGGCTCTTTTGGCGTGTGGACCAGAGGGGCAATCGCAACGGAACCAGAGGTCGACTTTGGTGGACTTCCGTGCTTCCTCATCGATAGCCGAACCCGGCCTGGCCAGTCAGGATCACCGGTTCTGTTCCATTCGGCAGCGGGGCTCGTGCCGATGCGTGATGGTGGATCCGCCATGTACAGCGGGCCGGTTACGAAGCTCCTTGGGGTGTACTCCGGCCGCATCAACGAGCAGTCTGACCTCGGGTTCGTTTGGAAGACCCAAGTGATCCGCGAGATTCTGTCTGCCGCCACCCCGGGTACCGCCTGAAACCCCGGGTGAACTCGAACCGCTCACCGGCTCCGAGCCCACGTTCCTCGTTCACCGGACTAGAACGGGCCGACCGGCGGTGAGCTGGCGGTCAGCGGGCCTAGCTCGGGGCCGCGTCACACCGCCGCCTTACAGCTCGGTCCGGGCGAGGAGGGTCTTCGACGAGTGAAATGGCATCGTGGGCACGGATCGCGGTAATTGGTCCTACTTGGAGCGGACGCGTTGGTGACGTCTCGAAGCCGCTACGAAATGCCGGACAAGGCAGCAGTCATCGTGGTTGATTAGCAATCTCAGGCTATAGGCGCAATCATTCTCCTCATGGCCAAGCAGACGACGGTAACCATCACCGATGACCTCGACGGTTCGACCAACGCGAAAGAGGTCTCGTTCAGCCTTGATGGCAGGAGCTGGGTGATCGACCTCAGTGCGAAGAACCGCGCCGCCCTGGAGAAGGTGCTTAAGCCCTACATCGCTAAGGCGACTGAGCAAGGCCGCGGCAGCCGTCGTGGCAAGGCAGTTCGCTCGTCCTCTCGAGCAAAGTCACGTACTGATCTTGCGGCGGTGCGGGATTGGGCGAAGAACAATGGTCATCAGGTGAGCGACCGTGGCCGGATCAGTGCGGATGTTCTGAAGGCGTACGACACGGCTCAGTAGCCCGTGAGGCAAAGAGGCTGATGGGCGGGGCAGAGCATCGGCATAACGCCGCCATAATCCGCCCACCGATCTTTGAGTGACCCGGACGTTCCCCATCTGATGGCCAGTTGCGAATCCGGTGGGGAAAGGGCCGCAGCGGTCCTCTCCATTTCCAGAGCCCGAGCAGGTTGCTGCTAAAAGTCGACGATCTCGCCAGTGCCGGTGTCGATGGTCTGGCCGTCGACGACCCGAAGCCGTGGGCCGGCGCTGTCCTCGCTCGCCGCAGGCCGGCTTTGGCGAGCGGCGACGTCCCGGTCGAATGCGTGCACGCGTTGGGTCGTGGCGGCTTCGCCCAGGTGCCGCGAGTGGCGGCCTTTGGCTGGCCACTGCTGGTGTCCGTCTTCGCAGTGGTCCTTGACCCGCTGACGCGTCCGGTCGGTGAACGCTGGGAGGGCGTAGCGGTGCCACTCCTCGAGGGCGTCGCTGCCGAGGGCCAGCGCGGCTCGTCGACGTTGGTCGGCCAGGACGGCTAGTTCACGCACCAGGTGCGGGTGTTGCGGCCAGCAATATGGGACGACACCGGCGACGTCCCATACGTACTCGCTGTTGAGCCAGATCGTGAAGGCCTCGAGCCAGTCCCACAGCTCGCGGCGCAGCTGCGGACGGGTGAGGCTGTCCGGGTCCCAGGGCCGTGGCAGCGTTCTGAGGCTGCCCAACGCTTTGCGCTGCTCGTCGGTCCCGTTGAGTGCGAGGTCGAGCTCCCGGTATGCCTGCTCGAGCTGGCGTCCCGGGTGCGGGAACGTGGCCACCATGGGGCCGGATGTCGGGTCCGGGCTGCTCATCGGCTTCATGCTTATCTCCGTGCTCAGCTGCTGTGGTTGGTTAGGCCTCGTCGGCGGGCCTCGACGAGTGCGGCGGTGCGGCGGACGTCGACCGACACGGTGGCGGCGTGCCGGCTCTGCCCGAGGAGGGTCCTCGCCTGCTCCTGCTGCGCAAGCAGGGTGCGCCCGGCTCGTCCGTCGATGCATCGGGTGAGCCGGGCGATCATTGGTTTGCCGTTCTCTGACACGACCAGGGCGTGGCGTTCCTTGAGTTGCCGGACCTCGGCGGCGGTGAGGATGGGGATGTCTTCGGCGGTGGTGGTCCGGCCCCCCATCTGGCCGGTCTGCCAGCTGGTCCGCGAGATCCGCACCGGACCCAGCAGATCGGAGATCTCCTGGTTGAACGCGACGTCCTTGGAGCCGCCGAACAGGATCAGGTTGTTCGTCAGGCCGAGCAGGGTGCGGGCCTCCTGGTCCCCGAAGATGGCGGACAGCTGCGGCCGGGTCTGCGCGGCCCAAATGAACGAGATGCCCAGGGCCCGCTCGTTGGCCATCCGGGTGCGCAGCGTCGGCAGCGGCGCGGTGGAGGGCAGCTCGTCCAGACAGGCCAGCATGGGCGGGCACAGCCGACCCCACCGCGACGTCTGTGCCTCGACCAGTGCAGTGTCCAGGACATGCTCCGCCACGGCGGTCATCAGCGGTGACGCGCTGGCGTACGGGTCCTCCCGGCCGAGCAGGTAGATGGTGCCGCCCCGGCGGATCACCTCGGCGATGTCGGTTGCGGCGCGCCCCGGCCCGGGGACGCACCGACGCCGGATCGGCTCTTGGAAGAACAGGCTCAGCGCCTGCTGCACCGTGGTGACCGTGTTACCCGCGGTCCGGTCATCCCCGTGCAGCGCCCCGTGGAGCAGCCCGTGCCAGAACGGGGCAGCGTGCGGGTGCTCGCGCAGGATCTCGTTGGGGTCGGTGGCGCTGAGCGGGTTGGCCACCCACCGGAGCACGTCCTCCAGGTCCCGGCCGGTCAGCGCCGCGGCGTGAAAGTACGCCTGGATGACCTTGGCCGCCTCTGCGGCGTAGAACCGGGCCGCGTCGTCGCCGTGCCCGCCGGCCACGGCGCCCTTCACGGTGCCCGCGGTGAAGGCCTTGGCTCGCCGCTCGGCGACCATGGGGTCGACACAGCCGTCGATCGGGTCCCACACCAGTTCCGGGAGACCGATCGCTAGACCGAACGGGTCGAGCACCACGCACGGGCGCTGCTCATCCTCCCCCGCTCGTGGCGCATGCCTGGAGGTGAAGCTCAGCAGAAGGTCGTCGACCTTGGTGAGCGTCACCAGGGCGGCTCCGGGCGCCCGCAGCAGAGCAGGGATCAGCAGGTCGAGTGTTTTGCCGCTGCCCTGCGGCCCGATCACCCCGGCGGTGCGGTCCCACGGCACCCACAGCTGCCCGCCGCGCGGCTGCTGCCCCTTGCCCAGGCGCCAGCCGACCTGTTCGGGTCGGAACGGTCCCCGCCGGTGGTCGCCCCGGAACGCCACCTCAGCGTCCCTTCCCATACAGATCCGGCCGGACGACGGACCCGACCTTGCGCAGCCGGCTCCGGCCGAGCAGCCGCCCGGCTTCCTCCCGAGTGGCCATACCTTGGATCCGTCCGGGCCCCCACCGGTCGAAACTGACCTTCCCGGCCCAAGTGATCAGGGCGAGGATCAGCGTCTCGACGATGCCGATCCACATCCTGACTGCCACCGGCCCGGCCAGGTGGGCGGCGCCGCCGCCCAGGCCTGCGCCGGGGTCGCCACCGAGCACTCCAGGCACGCTGGTGAACAGCGTCTCCCGTGAAGGCAGGGTGAGGCCTCCTCCGGCGACGAGGTTGGCGCACGCTCGCCCGGCATGGACCCCGAGGACCAGCAGGAGGACCGTGGCGACGACGGCCACCACGGGGATCTCCCAAGTTAACGGGTAGGGGTTGGTTCGACGTGCTCGCTGCATGGGCTCTCCCTTCCTGCCTCCCCAATGCCAAGTAGTGGTGCTGGGTGGTCAGGCCTGCGCTATGCCGCCGCGACGCCCGCCCACGGGGACGTTCGCGCTCACGCGGCCGCCCGGGTCGGCTGGTCGGAGACATTGCCGACCCGCCAGATCTGAAAGATGTGCTTGGTGGTCGCCTTGCCGGCGTAGCTGCCGTAGGTGACCCCGTGTCGGCTGTCCATCGCCTCCACGGTGGACTGCTTGCTGGGGTCGAAGACCATGGCGACGTGCCCGATGGTGTTGGGTCCGAGGTAGGAGTCGTAGAAGATCAGATCGCCCGGCCTGGCCTTTTGGGGGTCGACCCGGAAGCCGTTCCCGGCGGAGAGCCAGTCGCGTTGAGCTTGGGCTGTTCTGGGCGCGCTGATGCCGATCTGGGCGTAGGCGGTCTGGGTGAACGAGGAGCAGTCCCACGCGTGGGGTCCGTGGGCGCCCATGACATACCGGTCCCCGACGTGGCTGGTGGCCCAGGTGAGGACGACTCGCAGTCGGTCGCTGGTCAGCGGTGGCAGGTCAGGGTTCCCTTGTCCTGGCCCGCACTCGGTGGTGCTTCCCAGCACGGTGCCGCTGCCGTATGTCGCGGCGTAGTACAGGACGTCGTTGACGTACCAGTCGGCGTGGTTGTAGGCGAAGATGGCCGCCCGCACTCCCGCCGGGCCGTTGGTGACGCCGGACTGGGTGAGGTAATTCGCGGCCGACATGGCGCTGTCGGCGTCGTTGCTGATGTCCGCGCGGCCGTCGCCGTCGCCGTCGACCCCCATCGTGGACCAGGTGGCGGGCATGAACTGCATCAGGCCTCGCGCACCGGCCGAGCTGGTGCCGGCGTTGCGGCCGTGGGCGGCCTCCTCCATGCCGATCCCGGCGAGCAGCGTCCACGGGATCTTGTACCGGGCCGCGGCCTCGAGGTAGACCGCCTTGACCTGGGCGGGGATCGGTTGCGCCGGGGTGCGCAGCGACGCCTGCCGAGGTGTGCCCGGTGGGGGCAAAGGGAAGCCGACCCCACCTTCTTGGACAGCCTCTCCAGGTGGTGGTGTCCAGCTGGCCACGGCTTGGCCGTTGAGTGGTGCGCCGTGGGCCACCATCCACGGCACGGGGTCGGTCGGCGTCCCGCCGAGGCGGATCTCGAAGTGCAGGTGGTTGCCGGTGCTGGTGCCGGTTGAGCCCTCGACCCCCAGCTGCTGGCCGCCGACGACGGTCGCGCCGGTGCTCACGCTCACGGAGGCGAGATGGGCGTAGCGGCTGACCACCGCCGCCCCTGTTGCGTCGTCGACATGCGCGACATCGACGACGTTGCCATACCCTCCCACGGCGCCGGCGAAGGTGATTCGCCCGGCCCCGATCGCCACCACCGGTCCGGGTCCCGGTTGCGACACCAGGTCCTGCCCCGTGTGCGGGCGCCACTGGCGGTAGATCGGGTGGAACTCGCGGCCGAAGCCGCGCTGGCCCACGGTGTAGCCCTGCGCGAACGGGGGCCGCCAGGTGCCGGCGACCGGTGTGACGCCTCCGCAGGCGATCGTGCGCAGCTCCTGCGCGGCCGCCGGGGCGCTCACCGTCATCACGACCAGGGCAACGGCCACCGGCAGCCCCGCCACCAGCAGCAAGGCCGGGATGAGGACCAGCGCGATCTTCTTCATGAGGTCGGCTCCGGTCCGCCGTGGTCAGGCGGCGCCGGCGATGGCCTGGTTGGTGAACGTGAGCTCGCGTTCGACCGGGTGCAGCACGGTCTGCACCTTGTAGTGCTGCTCCCCCACACACCACAGAGCCCTGCCCTTGCCCTGCATGGCCCACCCGGTCACCAAGTCGCGCGCCATCGGGCCCAGTCCGAGCATGTTCTCCAGCTCGCGGGCCACCCCCAGATCCTGGCCGTGCAGGATCTTCACGTCGGCCAGGTGCAGCAGGTCCTTGGCGATGGCGACGGCCTGAGAGCCGGTGTCACCGGCTGAGAGCAGGTCGGAGGGCTTGTGCGCGACGGCGAACTGGACGTCCCCGTCACGTCGGGACAGTCGCAAGTCGGCGTCGAAGGACTTGACCGCCTCCGGGCCGAGCCGCAGCTGCTTCCACGACTCGTCGCGCACGACCACCCGCAGGTCCCCCGGTGCTGCCATCTCTCGCATGCCTCGACCCCAGGAGTTGAGGCAGGTCAGGGCGATCCCGATCGCCTCATCCCCCAGGGGCTCGAGGCGGGACAGGCTCAGGGACTGGATCGGGGCGGACCAGTCGACGTCGATGGTGGTGTGGTCGTCAAACAGGCCGGCCAGGGCGCCATTGACGAGCTGGCCCAGGGCGTCGCGCAGGAGCCTGGTGTCGTCGAGGAAGTGCCGCTCGTCGGCGTACCGGCAGGTTGCGATCAGGTCACCGGTGGGGTTATGAAGCAGATGCCACAGCGCAGGGATGGTGGTCTCGGTCAGGTGGGACTGGCCGTGGGTGTACCCGGTGAGGGTTTGCAGTGCCGCCTTGACGACGACCTCGTCGGTGGGTCCGAACGGGACCCGCTGCTCCCCGATCCGCTGGCTCCCGACGAGGCCGCGGACCAGGGTGAGCCAGCGCCCGAAGACGACCGCAGCGCGGCCTTGCGCCTGCGCGGCATCCAACTCGTCCCAGCCCTGGAGCAGGGGCCCGAAGGCCAAGGGGTTGATGCGGGTGGGTAGGCCGTGCCCGATCGCGAAGGGTTCGACCCCGAAGAACCGGCACAGCCCCTCGTACTCATCCTTGGGGTCGCCGAGCACCAGGATGCGGTAGCCGAAGTCGGTCATCCTCAGGCAGAACGCCTTCGTGGTTGCCGACTTGCCGCGGCCAGGCTTACCGAAGCTGAAGATATTGGGGTTGGTGACCGGGACATCGTCGTCCAGGACCCACCCGTGGGGGTCGGCGTAGAACGCACCGCCGGAGAGCATGTCGATGCCCATCTGGGCGCCGGTCGGTGGGAGCCCGGGGGTTGAGATGAACGGCCAGAGCACCGGCGCCTGGTCCGAGGTCATACGCCAGCTCGAGACAGGTGCCGATGCCGGCGCCCAACCACTGCCGGGCCGGCGCGGCCCGCGGCGTGACGCGTGCCGGAACAGCCGCGCCTCCCTAGCGTCCTGCTGCACGGGCGGCACGCAGGGCAGATCGTGGCCGAAGTCGGCAAGCAGCCGCGAGACGGTGCGCCCCGCTTCCTGGCGGCGCGGCGTGCGGGGTGGTCTGCTCATCGTTCAGTCCGCCTTCCGGGTGAGGCTGACCCCTAGCGGGACGGTCGACGCGGCGAATGCGACGTCCTGGGCCAAGTCCAGGCGCAGCGGCGCGAACCCGGCTCGGCGCACGGACGCATCGAGCCGCCGTCCGAACTCCGACGCCCTCACGGTCTTGGGGACGGTGACCGTGCAGACGGCGTATGGGCGGATCAGGGAGTTGCCGCGCGCGAGCTTGGTGTCCAGCCGGCGCACCTTCTCGGCCTCGTCCCTGGCCTTGGCGTTCTGCTTCACCTTCGCCTTGGCGCGCAGCTCCTCGCCGATGTCGGCGGCCCACTCGCTGGTGGCGCTCTGCCGGCCGGCCGCCGACTGGCTCAGGATCGGGTAGGCCACCAGGAAGGAGCGACGCTCCCCCGGCTCGGTGGGGGTCAGCACCGGAAGCAACGCACCCATCGCGGCACCCTTCACCGGGAGCTTGAGGGTGGAGCTGACGCTGTTCCACGCGTCGTGGCTGTAGTGCCGGGCCACCGGGTCCGCTCCTGACGGTCCGGCCATCGCCCACGGGACGTCGGCGTTCACGCCCGGGTCGGCGTGGCGGGCGCCGAGGGCGTCAATGATCCCGGCCCGATCCCCTGGGGCGAACCCGGTCCGGGAGGCCAGCGCGAGCTCGGGGCTGGTCAGCCACGTGACGCTGGTCATGCCCAGCCCGCCGCGCAGCTGGGCCTCGATCTCGCCCAGCACGCCGTAGATGACGCGGGCGCGTCCTTCGAGGCCGCGCCCGGACTCCTTGGCCGCCTTGCCCAGCCGTCCCTCGGGGATGACGACCGTCACGAAGGACTCGGTGCGCACGCTGGCCCGCGTGAGGGTCTGCTGCAGCTCGTCGTTGACCTGGCGGGCCCCCGGGGAACCGCCGGGCCGGCGGTGGCGTGCCAGCCATTGGTCCCGTTCGGCGCCGTCCTCGGGGACGGTGCGCACCAGGAGCAGGATCTCCTCGACCAGCCCGGTCTGGGAGGCCATGTCCAGCAGCTCGCTCAGGCCCCGACCCTGCCGCTGCCGCTCCTCGATCTCGCGCAGCCCGATCCCCGGGTGGACGACGGCCGCGGTCACCGCCCACGTTCGGGTGGCGTGGTTCTGGATGATCGCCACCCGGGAGAACGAGGCCCCGTGCGGTGGTCCGTCGTGGATCTGCACGGCGTGCAGCGCTCCGGGCAGGTCGGCCTTCTGCAGGGCGTCCACCTGGCCCCGGGTTGCCTTGGAACGAAAGCGAGTCCACCCCACAAGTCCGCCGATGGCGAAGGCCAGACAGGCGGCCACCCAGCCGAAGGTGGACCGGCCCCGGACGGGGGTCACGGTGACCACGGTGATCGTGGCCCACAGTGCCAGGAACAGCACCGCCGAGATCCACGCGCCGGCCTGGACGGACCAAAACACGGGCATCGTCGAGCCGGCCACTACTGCCAGTTGCCATCCGGACAGCCCGAAGAACCACCCGATCCGGGCCCGGCTGTAGTCGCTGTAGATGACCGCCACGAGAGCTTCCTCTGCTTTTCGAACAAGGGTTTCGGTTTGGGGTGATCAGACGGGGACGATTGGTACGGCCGCTGCGGCACCCGCGGCCTCGCCCCCCGCGGCGCCCGCGCCACCGGCACCACCACCCGGACCGGCCACTGCGCCCGGGATGTGTGGTGGCGCGGGCGGCGCCCCGCCCCCAGGTGCTGCGGGGGCTGTGATGCCGGGGCCCGGCGTGGTGTGGGGGCCGGCGCCGTTGATCTCGGGGTTGTCGTCGTCTGCCTGCGTGCCGCCGCTCCTGTGGCTCGACCGCTGCTTGGTGTTGCTGAAGTCCGGGACGTAGTTGTTGTGGCCGACACCCATCTGGTTGGTCACGTCGGCGGCCACGGCCGCCCCGCGCGGTCCGATGCTCTCCATGGCTGCCATGCCTGCGCCGGCGGCTTGCCCGAGCCCGCCTCCGACCTGGCGCATCAGCCCACGCGCACCGGAACTGAAGCGCGCGCTGGTGGAGTCCTGCCCGGAGCTCTCGCCCTGGGAGCGGCCGTTTGCGTCGGTCGTCGACGCGGCCGAGGACCCGCCCTGGGCCTGACCCTGGCCGGCGAGGACACCGCTGAGGCCGCCTTGGGCGGCCAGACCGGCCCGCAGCGCGGACCCGGAGCTGGTGCCGGGGTCGACGAACGCCAGGAGCTTGAACAGGGCGAGGGGGCTGAAGCAGCCGATGCAGATCAGGACCACGCCGGGCACGGCAGTCCCGATGGCCTTCTGCAAATTGTCGCTCATTCCGGTGGCGACCCCGGAGGTCATCTGCACCCCGATGCCCAGCACCAGCACCATCACCACGGGGGTGAACGCGGCGGCGATGAACCAGCGCAGACTCTTCCAGAACCAGCTCTGCCCGGCGTCACTGACCAGGCCCGACGCGGCGATGGGGGTGGTCGCGGCCAGCACCATCAGGGCGCCGGCACGGGTAAGCATGACCAGCAGGTGCCCGATCGCGGCGAACACCATGAAGATCCCCATGAAGCCCAGGACGGTGGCCACGGTCCCGTCGCTGATGTCCTGCGTCGAGATCTGGGTGCCGAGCGGGTCGAACTCGGCCCACGTGTCGATGTGCAGCAGCGTGGACATCAGGGCGCGGGTGAGCCCTCCGCAGGCGGCGACGACCAGCACCGCCAAGGCGATCCAGCCGGCCCACACCATCACGAACTGGCCCGTCCCGATCAGGACCCGCGCCATGGACTTGCCGTCCCGCCGCGCGGCGGTCAGACCCAGCTGGACCATGGCCAGCAGGAGCATGAGGGCTCCGGCGATCCAGAAGGTCATCTGGTACACCTGCGCGCCGGGGCCGCCCTCACTCAGGTCGGGGACGGTGAAAGCGTCGACGATGGTCAGGACCAGCTTCAGCAGCCAGAGCCCGGCGTTCCACAGGCCGAGCATTGCCGCGGTCCACCCGTCGGCGACGACCTTGCCGGCGGCTGAACCGAGATAGGTGAAGGGGTTGAGGAAGTCCATGGCGTCTACTCGGTGCTGGTCGGGTTGCTGGTCGGGGTGTCGGCCGCGCCGGTCTCGTCGCTGCTGGCCAGGTCATTGAGAACCCAGGTCCGCCACCCAGCCTTGAAGGCGATGTCGGTTCCCGGCCACGTGCAGGGTGCGGCCGCAGCGGGAGCGCCGGGCGCGATCATCCAGCGCCCGCCGTCCCCGGCCGTCCCCGTCGGCGTGGCGTGCCATTGCATGCGTTCGCAGTAGCCGTAGCCGATGCGGGCCTGCACGGTGATGGTGGCCCGCACGTCCAGCAGGACACAGGCCAGCACCCAGTCGCGCCCGTCCGTGCCTTTGACCTGCCCGGCCGCGGGGGTCGCGGTCACCGCGATCGTGGGGTCCTTGCTCTGCCCCTGCCCCGCGCTGGCGAGAAAGCTCTGGACGTTCTTGGTCATTGCCCAGTCGGCCACGCCTGCCCCGCCGGGTAGCGCCCACTGTTCGTAGACCTGGTTCGCCTGGGGAATGGACATCCCCTGCAGCACGGTCGTCTCGACGGCGCCCAACTGGCCGACCGCTCCGCCAGGTGTGCGAGGAAAGCCGGTCGGCACCTGCGCCGGTCCCACGCCGGTGGCCGGCGGCACGTCGATGACCGGGCCGGCGACCGCGGCGGGGACGCCCCGCCGAGCGTCGTCCGGAGCCACCTTAAGCATCGGCGCCGCGGCCACCCGGTCGCGGTACGCCGGGCCGCTCCCGGAGGCCACCGGCTTCGGCGACGCCGACCATGCCGCCGAATGGGGCGCCGAGGCCGCCTCTGCGCTCCGCAGGCCGTAGTAGAGCGCCAGGACGAGGCCGGCCACGAACAACGTCGCCGCAGCCACCCCGGCCGCGAGGGTGGCCAGCAGGCGAGATCGTCCCCACCCGCCGCTGGCGCCGTCCTGGCCGGCGCGGCTCATCAGACACACCCACTGCCGGTCATCGCGCGCACGATCCCCGGCAGCACCAAGTAGCCGATCACCGCCAGGAACACGACGACCACACCGACGATCCCGGCCTTGGACGCGTGCGGCATGCCGAAGATGCGGCCCGCGACGATCGCGCCGATGCCCACGACGACGCCGAGCACGAACAGGATGATCGTGCCCCACAGGACGTAGCCCATCAGCTGGTCGGCGTAGCGCTGCGCGCCAGGCGGGGCGACGGGGCAGACCTGCGCGAGGGTGGCGAGCTCGCGGGTGAGCGTCCTCATGACGGGTGTCCCTTCGGGGTGGCTCCAGCGACGCTGGCGCGGAGCAGATGGTCCGCTGCGGTGAGCAGCCGTGTGGGCAGGGCTTGCGAGTCCAGGCCCCGCACAGCGAGGCCGCGGTCCAGCGGGATCAGGTGGATGGCCCCGCGCTGGTCGAGCTGCCGGGACAAGGCGCCCAGGCCGTGCTGCAGGCTCCGGGGCCACTTGCGCCGCGGTGGACCGAGGACGGCGCCGATGACCGGTGTTCCCTCCAGCAGCGCCAGCGCCCCCTCCAGCCGCCTCAGACCGGGGATGGTGGCCGTGGTGACGGCCACCACGTGATCGGCTTGGAGCACCCGGTCGGACAGCCAGCTCGGGCTGGCCAGCACCTGTCCCAGCTCCCATCCGACGTCCAGAACGGTCAGGCCGACCGCCGGTGCCGCGTCGGTGGGTGTCGGCACTTCGTCGGGGCTGACGTACATGTCCGTGCTGCGCTCGAGGAGGACCTCGCCTCGAGTGCCATGGAGCCAACCTGTGGGGTGCTGGCCCAGCTCTGCTGTGGAGGCTGGTGCCAGGCCGGAGGCCGTCACCGTGCAGCACTCCACGACGCGGGCGCTTCCCACCGTGGCAGCTGCGGCCGCTGCGGCCGCGGTGGCGAGACTCAACGCCAGGGTGGTTGCGCCGACCGATCCGGCGCACCCGATGACGGGGAGCACGGCCTCGTGGGGTTCCCACGGTTGCCCGCCGGTTTCATGGCTGCTCGGTGCGGCCGGTCGGGGGCTGGCGTCCGCGTGACGGCGGAAGTCGCCGACCTGAACGGCTTGCCACGCGCGCTTGAGCTCCTCAACGCTCACTGCGGGTCGCGGGGGTGCCGGGTGGGTGGTCAGGGAGGTCACTGGGCACTCCCCTGCCCCAGCGCCGACCCTGTGGCGTCGAGCACGGCGCGCAGCCTGGGGGCGTCCAGTCGGGCCAGCGCGGCGCGCGCCGCCTGCCCCTGGTGCAGCCGGTCCACGCATCCCCCCAGGTCGGCACGGGCCTCGCCGTCGCTGGTGGCCACGGCGATCAGGCCTTTGACTTCAGTCTGCTCGGTCAAGGTCATCACCTCCTGACCCAAAGCCGGCCCGCGACGTGGTGGTGGCCACTCACGCCGAGGCCCGCTGGTCGGTGCTGCACACGGTCCGCAGCGCGCAGACCGACCCGGCTGCGCGCCGGCGGATGGTCCGGGCGGAGACGCCGCGGTCTGCGGCCACGGCTTCGGAGGCTGCCGGCGCCATCAGGCCGGCATGGCCGCGACCCGAGCGGGCGGGGCTGGCCCGGTCCGCGGCGTGGGCCAGGCCCAGCAGAAGCTCACCGTCGTCCTCGGACAGGGCACCCTTGCTCATTGCGAGCTCGAGGATGTCCAGCAGCTCCTGTTCGGCCGTGGGGCCGGCCGGGTGGGCGCAGTGGGCGGCCTCGGTCCACAACTGCGCGGAGGGCGGGAACGGGATGGTGCGGTCGCCCACTTCGCCGATCCCGAGGTCGCGCATCACGCCCTTGCGCGTGTTCATCAGGATGTTGGCGGCAACCTTGTGGCCGCGCTGCCACGGGAAGGTCCGGGCCTCGACCCACAGCTGGGCGGCAAGGACCTCGTCGATCCGACGGCTGAGCCGCCCGAGACGGAACGCCAGCAGGCTGGCACCGGGCAGGAGCACCCAGGCCAGCGCTGCGGTCGCGGCGACGTCGTCGCCGCCGTCCCGCGCCGACAGTTGGGCCAAGGCCAGCAGGACACGGTCTGCTTCAGCCCAGTCGGCGGCCCGCAGCCAGCCTGGGAGGTCCGCCAGCTCGTCGACGACGAGCAGCTCCTCATGGGAGAGCTGCCATCGCGACCAGCGCTGCCGGGCCACGGCCAGGACCTCGCTGTCGGGGTCGGCCAGGCCCAGGTGTGTTGCGACACTCATCTCGAATTCCTTCCGCCGTTTGGACACGGCAGGAAGGTCTCGGTCAGGCGTCCCCGGACTCGTCCCCGTCCTTCGGCAATCAGGAGGGGGTACGTGTGTCGCGATGGGGGGGTACGACCCCGCGTGACCTGCAACGATGCGTTGTACCCCAAGTCGCCGACGTTCTCGTGCGACAGGCCTTGCGCTCCCTTGGCGGCGGCCAAATGAGGGTGCAGCAATGTCGCTCGCGAAGGGCACACCCGAGAGCACCGCCGGCCTGATGATCCCCCTTTGGGAGAGGCGACCTGTGGCCTGCCGCCTGTCGGAGTCGGCACTCCCGAGTTCCTCGTGACCGTGCGCGTCGCTCCGGCAGCCAAACTGCGACTCGCGCTCTTGCACGAGCGGGCACCCAAGCTGCCCCGGCCGTCGCGGTTGAGCGCGACGAGCGCGGCTGGGCTCGGCTCGGCCGGCGCTTCGAGCGCACCCCGACCGACAGAGCAACGGACCTGCTGCCCTTCGGCTCCAAGACCGAGGTCCTCGACGCACCCGAACTCATGGCCGAGACCGTCACCGGACTCGACGCCTTAGAAGACCCGCTACCGCTCCGACTGCCCGATTCTAGTGAGCGGCCTCTCGGTCACTAGATGGAGATCGAACGGGACGGATCGGCCCAAGATCGGTTGCCGGGCATTGGCGGCGGATGCGCTCAAAGCGGCAGTAGGCCGATGTCAAAGGCCGCGCGGGGGGCGTCGTGGCTAGCTCGAACCCAAGAGTTCGGGTTCGTGTTCCGTGTGTTCGTCCGTTTCGGTGCCGCGCCGTCCGCGGCGCTGTGCCGCGGCTCCGGCGCACACCACGAGGGTGATGCCGACGACGTGGATGACTGCCGGTGCCTGGTGCAGCACGAGCAGTCCGAGGACGACGCCGATGGCGGGTTCGAGGGCCATCAGGGTGCCGAATGCTGCTGTGGTCATCCGTCGAAGGGCTAGCAGTTCGAGGGCGAACGGCAGGACGGGCAGCAGGAGTGCCAGTCCGGCAGCGGCGAGCAGGATGCTCGGGGTGATGTGTCCGGCCGCTTGGGGGATCCCGATGGTTGCGGCGGTGAGGGCGGCGATGGGAACCGTGATGGACAGTCCGCCGAGCCCGGTGAATCGGTCGCCGATGCGCTGGGTGAGCAGAATGTAGGTGGCCCAGCCGAGGGCTGCCAGGGCTGCGAAGCCCACGCCTGAGGGGTTGAGGTGTCCGTGCCATGGCTCGGTGAGCAGGACGACTCCAGCCAGAGCCAGGGCGGGCCACGCCAGGGAGCGGCGGTGGTGGGTGCGGACCGCCGCGACCGTCAACGGGCCGAGGAACTCGATAGCCACCGCCGTGCCCAAGGGGATGCGCTCGATGGCGGCGAGGAATGCGATGGTGACCAGCCCGGTGGTGACACCGAGGGCGACCAGCGCTGGTACGTCCCGGCGGTGCACCTGCCGCAGGGGTGGGCGGGCCAGCACCAGGAAGACGACGGCGCCCATGCTGAGCCGCAACCAGGCGGTCCCGGCCGCGCCGACCGCGTTGATCAGGTCCACTGACAGGGCTGAGCCCAGCTGGACGGAGAACATTGCTGTCAGGGCGAGTGCCCACGGCGGGCCCGCGACAGACCGAGCGCGTGTGGTCATGCCGGGTCCCGGTGGGGCTTCCAGTTCCCGATCCGGTCCAACCGGCGACGCTGCTGGGCGGCGGCGCCCCTGTCGAGCGCGTGGTCACGTTCCTCGAGGCGGTCACTGACACGTACACGGTGGTCGACGGGGTTGGCGTCGTCGTACTTGAACTTCGCGTCGACCCTGAGCACCTGTAGTCGGATGCCTCGGATGCCGGCCAGCATGCGTCCGTAGGGCGGCGCGTCGGCGGACACGGCGGCGTGGCCGCCCTCGGGTTGCAGGTCGGCCAGCTGGGCGTTGAGGATGGCCACCTTGTCGTGAGGGTCGTCGACGATGGTGGGGCGGCACACGAACTGCACCGAGGTGTAGTAGCTGGTGGGGACGCCGTCCTCGTCGGGCCCGCCGGCCCTGGCACGCCAGTCCGTCGGGATGTAGGCGTAGTCGCCGACCACGGCGAGCCGCACCTGCGTGGCGGCTTCGAGGTGCTCCCAGACCGGGTTGGGCCGTGCCAGGTGCAGGAGCAGCTGATCACCCGCCAACGTGAAGTGGGTGGGCAGCACGAACGGCGCCTGGCCCGGGTCCAGGTGGTTGACCGCGAGCACCCCGAACCGATCGGTACCGGCGAGCCACCGCTGCCACTCGGTCGTGTCGAGGGCGGCGTCCCAGGGGTGGATGAGCATGTCAGTGTCCTTCAGGGGTGCGGGTTGTTGGTGGTTGGGAGATGGCTGCTGAGAAGCTGGTGGGACGTGGCCGTCGAGGCATGTTCATTCGAGGAGGCCCTGAAGTCGTGGCGGTCAGTCACCCTTTGGCCTCCGCCCCAGAGGGCGATCCGACACCGGGCTCGAACACAGTCAGCGAGAACCTGGCTGCTTCCGTTTCGGGGTTGGCGTAGCCGTGCGCGACGTCGCCGGGAAACGAGACCGCGTCACCGGACTGCAGGACGATGGACTCGCCCGCGACCGTGAGAGTGATGGCACCGTCCAACACCTGAAGGAGCTCCTTGGTCCCGGGGCTGTGCGCCTCGCTGCCGTGCTGGTCACCAGGACCCAGAGTCCAGTCCCACAGTTCCAGCACGTCCGGTGGCGCGGTGCCTGCAACCAGCACACCGCGGCCCCCGGCGGCTCCGGTCCACAGGGCGGCGCCGGCGCCACGGCGAGTCACCTTCACCCGCTGGGGGTCCGGCTGCTCGACCAGCGCAGGCAGCCCGACACCCAGCGCGTCGCTGATCCGCAGCAACGTCCCGACGCTGGGGTTCGCGGTCCCCTGCTCGACGTTCACCAGCATCCGACGGCTGACGCCAGTTGCGGTGGCGAGCTGGTCCAGCGTCCAGCGACGGGCATGCCGCAAGTCCTTCACGCGCGCTCCGATCGTGAGCGAGAGGGCAGTCGCATCATCGTCCATAGGTGCAGCATACTGCACTATCGAGTGCACTTTGCGGGCCAGAGAGGTGCGGGCGCCGAAGCGCTGCTCGTAAGGCGAGCGTCCCCGCAGGCCACGGCCGTGGCCTAGCCGCTCCTCCGGGTTCGCCGATGACGCGTCGGCACCGGATCAGCGTGATGGAAGCTCCCCCGGCGGCCGATCATGGTGGCGGCCAAGCGATGTTGAGTGACGACCGGCAGCGCGGCCTGGAAGGTCCTGCCGCCACTGAGCAGGAACTGGCTGGTGAGTGGTTCGCGCAGTGGCTCTCGAAGGTGAATTGCGTATTCGGGCAAGACGTCGAGGACAAACTGCGGTCGATGGGCTTGATCGTGGCGTGCGTCTGGCCTCCGGGCGTCCACCCATCGATACGGCCGTGGGGACTCGCCCCTTTGGCCACGTATGTCTCGTGATACGGGTCACAGAGCGTTCGGGTCCCCAACTGGGGCTCACTAATTTTCGGGCACGGCCCCCCGTCTCAAGTGAACCCCTGCCTCCGAGGCGGGGGTGCCGCCACGCTGACAGACTCACCTCACGCCGTCTCACAAGATGGAACAGCCGGGTTCTATGAATCGGGCATTGAGGGTGCCTGGCCCCACCAGTCACGACTTCTTACCGTTCTTTTACCTCGTGCTGACTGTTCCCATAGTGTTTGGTTCGAGGCAGGGCAGTGGAGCAAGGGGGGTCCTCGCTCTTCTGAGAGGTCGATCTGGTCACGAGGGGGCTCGGTGACCAGGTCGACCCCTGCCCGCTCTCCACGTGTGAATGTCCGCGATGCAAGGCGGATTCCACACTTCGGCATGGGGTACCCAACCGCTGCGCGCTTGGCACTGATGCGGAGGATGGCCGTTGAATCGTCCTCGTTCAAGCCAGCCGCGACGTGAAGGTGGAGTACCCGTCCGCTGTCAGCAGGGCGCGGGGAACACTGGTGGCAGCCCGCGTTCGCAGCCCGCGTCCTGGCCCGTGATCGGGTTGTCGTCGACCGTTGCGTACGAGACGAAGGGGCCTCACAGCCAATCCGATGCGTGGCGGACAAATTGGTGGCTAGCGAGATTGCCAGCTCCCTCCGGCAGCAGCCCTAGGAGCGTCGCTCTGGCCACGCGCGGAAGGTCGACCAGGTTCAACTTCTCGGCGAGACCTGGCTCTGCTGGGTAGGACCCCACAACGACCCCGAGCAGTGGCAGGTCTCGGGTGGCGAGGGCTTCGGCGGTGAGGGCGGTGTGGTTCAGGGTGCCGAGGCTTGGACTGGCTACGAGGATGTACCCGATGCTGATTCCCTTGGAGCGCAGCGCGGTTCCGATGTCGGCCAAGGTCCCCCCACTGCTGTCGAGGTGGACGAGCAGCCCGCCTGCGCCTTCGACCAGTACGACGTCGACCTCGTTCGCGATGGCAGCAATGGTCCGGGCGTGCTCAGCAAGTGGGGGCAGGGTGATCTCGTGCATTCGTGCGGCGGTGTCCGGTGCGAGTGGGGCACGCAGCCGGACGAACTCGTGGAACGTGACGCCTGGATCGTCGCCGAGGAGTTGCTGGACGACCTGGATGTCGCCGTCCTCGTCGTCGGTCACACCGGTCTGCAGCGGTTTCACCACGGCGACGGTTGCACCGCGTCGGCGCAGCATCACGGTGAGAGCGGCCGTCACCACGGTCTTTCCGACACCGGTGCTGGTGCCCGTGACGAGGACGACCTTGGGTAGGGGGATCGGTTCAGACATGTGCGACCAGTCCGCGAAGGACCTCGAGGGCGTGGTCGAGCTCGTCGGGACCATGGTCTGCGTGGGCGGTCAGGCGCAGTCGTGAGCTGCCGTCCGGCGTGGAGGGTGGCCGGAAGCAGCCGATGCGAAGGCCTCGTTCCTCGGCGTGTGCGACCGCCGCGAGTGCCTCGTCAGGTCCCGGCATGACGACCGACAGGACCGCTCCGGCCGGTCTGGCGACACCGCAGGCTGCGGCGAGGAGTGCCGAGTTGGCTCGTGCGACGGCGGGTAGGTGGGTGTCCCGGGCCAGGACGTCGAGGGCGCCCAGCGCGGCGCCAGCGGCGGCAGGAGCGAGCCCGGTGTCGTAGATGAAGGGGCGTGCCGTGTTGATCAGGTGTTCGCGTGCGGCCTGGTTGGCCAGTACCGCCCCGCCTTGGGCTGCAAGCGATTTCGACAACGTCACCGTCACCACGACATGGTTGCGGGCAGCGATGCCGGCCTGTGCGGGTCCGCCCTCACCGCGGTCGCCCACGACGCCGAGACCGTGGGCGTCGTCAGCGAGGAGGACGGCGTCGAACTCCTCGGCGAGGTCAGCGAGTTCCCGCAACGGTGCGGCGTCGCCGAGGACCGAGTAGACCGACTCCACGACGACGATGGCCCGTGGCTGCGTGCGTCCTGCAAGCAGTTCCCGAACGTGGCCGAGGTCGTTGTGGCGGCTGACGGCCACGGTGCCTCGGCTCAGGCGGGCGCCGTCGATGAGGGAGGCGTGGGCGTGGGCGTCGGAGACGATGAGGGTGTCGGTGTCGGCCAGCGAGGTGAGGACTGCGAGGTTGGCGTGGTACCCCGTCGACAGGACGAGGGCCGAGGGTGCGCCGGTGAGGAGGCAGAGGGCGCGCTCCAGCTCCTCGTGGATCTCGAGCGTGCCCGTCACGAGCCGGGATGCCCCGGCCCCGCCGCCGTAGGTCTCGGCGGCAGCGACGGCACCCGCGATCACGACCGGGTGGCGGCGGAGTCCGAGGTAGTCGTTGCCCGCCAGATCGACCAGCTCACCGGACTTGAACGGCCTGACCTCACGGCGCAGTCCGTGGTGGTCTCGATCGGCGGCCCGGTCGGCCAGCCAGTCCAGGAACGTGCTCACCGGTGCATCCTCTCAGCCGTGGACCGTGGCAACGGCCTGCACCATGGCGTCGCAGATGGTGCCCAGGTCTTCGGGAGTCGTGACGTAGGGCGGCATCGTGTAGACGAGGTCGCGGAACGGCCTGATCCACACCCCTCGCTCCAAGGCGGCCGCGGTGAGCTCGGCGACGCGCGCCTGTTCTCGCAGCTGGATCACGCCGACTCCGCCGAGGACGCGGACGTCGGCCACGGCGTCGAGGTCCTCCGCAGGCCTCAGGCCGTTGGTGAGTCCCGTCTCGAGATCGCGCACCTGGGTGCCGAAGTCGTGGTCCTGCAACAGGTTCAGACTGGCCAGCGCGACCGAACAGGCCAACGGGTTGGCCATGAAGGTCGGCCCGTGCATCAGCGCCCCTCCGGCCCGTGCGCTGCTCACGCCTACGGCCACCTCGTCAGTGCACAACACCGCCGCCAGGGAGAGATAGCCCCCCGTCAGCGCCTTGCCGACGCACAGGATGTCCGGGACGACCGCGGCACGATCCAGCGCGAACATCGTGCCTGTGCGCCCGAACCCGGTGGCGATCTCGTCGAAGATCACCAACGCACCGTGCTCGCGCGCCAGCTCGGCAAGGACCTGCACCACGTGGGGGCTGTGGAACCGCATCCCCCCGGCGCCTTGGAGCAGCGGCTCCATGATGACGGCGGCAACCTCGTGCGCGTGCTCCGCGTAGAGGCTGCGGGTCTCGCGCTCCCAGGCCGCCATGGCCGGATCGTCAGCCGCGACGTCGATGCCGGCCGGGGGGATGGGCGCGAAGACATGCTGCGGGAGTATGCCGGTGAACAGCGAGTGCATGCCCCCGACCGGGTCCGTCACCGACATCGGGGAGAACGTGTCACCGTGGTACCCGCCGCGGATCGTGAAGAAGCGAGTACGCCGTGTGCCAGTGCCGACGTGGAACTGCAGGGCCATCTTCATCGCCACCTCGACGGACACCGAGCCAGAGTCCGCGAAGAGCACGCGCCGCAGAGCGGATGGCGTCAGCTCCACGAGCCGCTCGGCCAGGGTGATCGCCGGCTCATGGGTCAGGCCACCGAACATCACGTGGCTCATCCGGTCCAGCTGGGCCCGGGCTGCCTCGTCGAGCTGTGGCACGGCGTAGCCGTGGACGGCACACCACCACGACGACATCGCATCGATGGCGTCCAGACCTGAGCCGTCCGGCATACGCAGGGACAGCCGGACGCCCGACGCCGACTCCACGAGGTATGCCGCGGAGGCCGTTCCGGCGGACGAGTACGGGTGCCAGACATGGTCCCGGTCGAAGGCCATCAAGCGGTCGAAGTCAGCCATCGCGTCAGCCATCGGGTCAGCCATCACCGCGGGTCTCTCCGTGGACGGCACACTGCGCGGACCAGCCCCGCGGCAGGACCTGCACCTTCATCCGCCGACAGCACTGGCCGCAGAACCGAGGCGGCTCCAGCGCGAGGGCACGGTCGCACGCTGGGTGGTCGGTCCCCTCCCGGGCCTGACCGCAGCGGCCGCACCACTGGTCCTCGTCCGGCATACCCGTCCCGCTCTCAGAACGTCTCGCTGAGCGCCTTGATCGGCATCCCGAGGTCGGCGAGCAGGCTGAGGTCTTCCTTCGGGTCCCGGCCAAGCGTGGTGAGGTAGTTGCCGACGATGACGGCGTTGATCCCGCCGCGCAGTCCGTCACGGGTGCCCAGGTCGCCGAGGGTGAGCTCGCGTCCGCCCGCGTACCGCAGGATCGTGCGGGGCAGCGCGAGACGGAACGCGGCAATCGTGCGCAGGGCGTCCTTGGAGTCCATGACCGGCAGGTCACCGAAGGGAGTCCCCGGACGCGGGTTGAGGAAGTTGAGCGGCACCTCGTGCGGGGCCAGCTCGCCCAGCTGGGCGGCCAGCTCGGCCCGCTGCTCGAGCGTCTCGCCCATCCCGACCAGGCCGCCGCAGCACAGCTCCATCCCGGACTCCTTCACCATCAGGCAGGTGTCCCACCGTTCCTCGAACGAGTGGGTGGTCACGACCTGCGGGAAGAACGAGCGGCCGGCTTCGAGGTTGTGGTTGTACCGGTGCACGCCCATGTCGACCAGGTCGTCGACCTGGTCCTGGCTGAGCATGCCCAGCGAGGCGGCCACCTGGATGTCGACCTCCGCCCTGATCGCCGCGACGCCCTCGCGCATCTGCGCCATCAACCGAGCGTCGGGACCACGGACCGCGGCGACGATGCAGAACTCGCTCGCGCCGGTCTCACGGGTCTGGCGCGCCGCGCGGACCAGCTCGGGGATATCGAGCCACACCGACCGCACCGGGGAGCTGAACTGGCCGGACTGGCTGCAGAATTGGCAGTCCTCCGGGCAACCGCCCGTCTTGATGGAGACGATGCCCTCGACCTCGACCTCCGGGCCGTTGAACTGCAGCCGGACCTCGTGGGCCAGCGCCAGCAGCTCTTCGAGCTGGTCGTCCGGTGTCCGCAGCACGTCCAGGATCTGCTCGTAGGTCAGGGGCTCGCCGCGTTCAAGGACCTGCGCGCGAGCGACCTGGAGGATGTCGGCACTGACGGTTGCCTCAGCAGTCATGAGCGCGAGTCTGGCGCAGCGGTGACTTGGCTGCGGATGGGTCTCACACCCCGAAACCTCCAAAGCGGCCCGAGCCGCTTCAACGTCAATGGGTTTCGACGAGAAGTATGTCGGACGGGTGGGCGATGAACTTTGCCCGCTCAGTCCGCCGAGTCGGCAATGATCACGCGGGCCGGGGGCGGTAATGGGGGGCGGCCAACGAGGTGGTGCGCGACGAGGGCCGTGATGTGGGCACTCGTGATCGGCTTCCTCACGTAGTGGTTGGCTCCGGCCAGCAGGCCCGCATCGATCTCGAACTGTGAAGTACGCGCACCGAGCAGGATCACCGGAACGTCCGCAAGGTGGCGCTGGCGTCGGATCCACCAACACACTTCGATCCCACTGAGACTGGGCAGCTGCACGTCAAGCAGGACCACGCTCGGGTGCAGGTCGGCCAGCATTTGGATGGCCTGTCGTCCGTCCTCCACCGTGACGGATGCAAGACCAACCAGGCCCACAGCCGCGGACAGTGCGGCGCGCACGTTCGCATCTTCGTCGGCGATCAAGGCGCAAGGCCGGGCGGGGTGGTGCGGCGTCCGGGCCCCGCCCGGTCGCACGGCGTCAGGGCGGGTCATGGGCCATCAACGGCAACGGCGCCGTTCAGCCCTTGTGCAGTCCGCCCACGAAGATGCGGCCCCAGCGCATTCACAATCGATGGTCCCCAAACCGACTTCACATCACCCGCGGCAACCCGGATGTCGTTGTACGACTGTCCGTTGCTGCGTCATGGCCTGGCTCGAAGGCGTCAGATTGTGACTATGTGGATTAGACAGCAGAACGGCCAAGCTACCGTCGGGTATCTCGGCGACTTGGGTGTGACGTGGCTCACGCACTACCGCGTGGGCCATAGCGGCCGTTGAGTCGCAGGGCACTCGAACATCAACGCGGAACGAAGACCCCGCTGGGTTGGGTGTGCCGTTGATGTCAGTCGCCGTAGAGCTGGCGAAGCGGGTACGTCGTTGCGGCTACCCGGCTCGCGCGGCGAGTACTACGAGCTGCGTCGCCATCAGCGAGCAGCCTGCGACGTACGGCGGTGAGCTGACTGAAACGGGCACGTCTCGCATCCGATCTCCAAGTTCAACGGAAACTCGATTGCGTTCCGACGGCGCGGGCGCGAAGGCGACCAGGCCGCTTCGACGGCTGCTTCCCGCCCTGCGCCGAGGTCCCGACGAACCAAGACCGAAAGTCTTGCGGGCCAACAGGTTTGTAAGACTGGGCAGCCTTGGCCCGTGCCCTGCCCTTCAGCGGGCGTGCGAACTGGCGGCTGAAACGTCACCGAGTCCGAGACGAAGACGTGGTGAGAGCGCACCCATCGAAGGGATCGTGTCGTCGGTCCTGGTTGGGGCTGGGTCCTTTCGACGCGTGGGCTCGAAAAGAGCATCGGGCAGCGCCACGGTCGCGACCAGCCCCCCGCTCACCAGCCGCCCGAATCGGACAGTCACCCCGTGCCGGTGGGCGATCTCACGGGTGACGACCAGTCCGACCCCGGGCCCGGTTCCGACCGGGGAAGCTCGCCCAGCCAGGATCTCGTTGAGGTCTTGCAGAGCAGCATCCGGCATACCCTTTCCGCTGTCGCCGATCCTGATCACGGCCGCCGCATCGGCTCCTGCCGATGCGGGCCCTTCACCCCGAACCCACACCCCACCCGCCCGTGGCGACGCGGCCAGCGCGTTCTCGAGGAGGTCACCCAGCAAGTGGACGAGATCGGATGCGACGTGTGCCTGCGCGCGGCGGACGGGGAAGGCACCCATGGTTACGCGTTGGTACCCATTGACCTCTGAGACCGCTGCGCACGCTAGTTCGCTTAGCATGGTTGGCACCTGAATGCTTCGGATGGTTGGCAGTCCGGCCAGGACGAGCGCGGCGTTGCTGTTGCGGCGCAGCTGGGCGGCGAGGTGGTCGAGTCTGAACAGACCGGCGAGTCGTTGAGGGTCCTCCTCGCGCTGCTGCAGCGCTTCCAGCACTTCATGCTGGCGGTCCACCAGCGCGGCGCCGCGCTCAGCCAGTGCGGCGAACAAGTCCGCGACCGGCATTGCCTCGTCGCGCAGCAGGCCCCTCGACGCCTCAAAGATTGGACTCATGGCGCGAGGCGAGCCGAGGGCGCGAGCACCCGCCTGAACTGACAACGCGTCTCTCCATTTCCGTGTTGGCACACGCCGATCGGGGCCCTACGACACCAGCGCCCGGCCAGCGATTCTGGCCCCGCGACGAACAGCGTTGCCGCACTGGCGAAGGTAATGATTGCGGTAGGGAAAGGTAAAGGAACAGAAAGTCCACATTGTGGAGCGCGCGGGACTCCGCCGACGATACGATCGGCTATCCGCTTGGTGTAGTTAGCGGCCAGCGTCAGTTGGGCGCCTCTCGTGCTGCTCTGGCTGGTGATGCTGACGCCCCAACTGCGCCTCTTGCACCGCGTTTGGCGGCAGAATGACGCTCGCGAACTTGGAGTGACTTCGCCTCGACGAGGTGATGGCTTCCGAAGACTGAGACGCCAGAGAACGGTCACCGCCTATTCCCTACCGTCACGAATTCATCGTCGAACTTGGGAGTTCTATTGAGCAGCGTCACCATCGCGCGCGCCGACAGTAGGCCACTGCCCCGTGTCGGCTAGGCGGGCGTGGGGGCGGGCTTTGAGCTGGTTGGCACTCATGACTCAGGACGTCAATTGCGCATCCCCCGTGGAGTGGTTCGACGCGTCCCTGGGACGGCGCGGATGAGTTGCCCTGCCCGGTTCGACCCGTCGTTGGGCTCTTGGGTGGTCGAGGATCCTGCTGACGTCCGGGCAGTGCTCCTCGACCCGGTGGCGTTCCCGCCGAACAGCGCCCTGTCGGCGCACACGCCCATCAGCCCAGTGGCGATGCGGACGCTCGCGTCGGTGGGGTTCAGCCTGCCTTCCGCGTTGGCCAACAATGCCGGGCCGAGCCACCGTCCGACCCGCCGCCTCGTGGCCGGCTTCTTCAGCCCTGCCCGCGTCGCCGCCGCTGAGCCGAGGATCAAAGCCCTTGCCGAGGCGCGCCTGGCTGTCGTCGCGGAGTGGCTGGACCGTGACGGGTGCGCCGACCTGGTCGCGCTGTTGGCCGACGTGGTCCCCGCCACCGTGCTGTTGGAGATGCTTGGCCTGCACAAGCGAGGTCTGGAGCTTGGGGCCCTCAAGCGCTGGAGCCGTGACTCGCTCGAGCTGTTCTGGGGGTGGCCCACCCCGGAGCGACAGGAGGAGCTGGCCGACAGTGCCGCCGAGTTCTACACCTGGCTTCGCGCACAGGACGCTCAAGCAAGACAAGTGGGCGGTTCGGACCTGTTCGGGCAGCTTGCCGCCTCCTCCTTGTCCACGCGAGAAGCCTGCGCCGCAGCGTACTTCCTGCTCGTTGCGGGACACGAGACCACGTCCCAGCTCATCGCCACGGCCTTCCTCAGGCTGATCGGCGACCCCCAGCGCTGGCATCAGGTCGGCGGAGACGGCGGCCGTGCGGCGGCCGCGGTCGACGACCTGCTTCGGCACGAATCGTCCGTTCCGACGTGGCGACGAGAGTCGCAAGGTTCGTCGTCCATCGGGGATGTGCGCCTGCCCGCAGGAGCACCGATTCTGTTGCGGCTCACCGGGACTGGAGGCACCGCCGGCCTGGCGTTCGGACTTGGGAGCCATCGGTGCCTCGGGGCGAGCCTAGCCACCATGGAGACGCGTGTCGTGGTCGCGGCCGCTTCGGCTGCGCTCCCCGGCCTCACCTTGGTCGAACGCGAACCACCGATGGTGAACCTGCTGTCCTTCCACGCGCCCCGACGCGTGACCGTACGGGAGGCCGCTCCTGTTGCGGCGGAATGACTCGTCGCTGAGATCAGCAGGTGACGATTACAGCGCCTGCTCTTACATGGTCTGACCAACCGCGCCGGACGAGCTCGTCGACTCGTCGTGAGAGACGATCGCCCTGCAATAGCGCTGAACAATCCCCGCAGAAGGGTGCGCCGCCGCCAGACCCACCGCCGCCAGACGGCGTGCAACGCAGCTCATCCGGAACACCGCGGTTAACCCGAACGCAGAAGGTCAACTCCTGGCGACTTACGTTGCATCGCAGCCGCACAAGGACATGATTCGGTTGCATTGAGTTCCCCCTAGAGACCTTGGACCAGTGTCACGAGCGTACGTAGAGGCACTGACAAAGCCCGTCAGGCGGCGAAAAGACGCGGCGAGGCTATTTGGTCAGCAGCCGAGGCATCAGCCCTGCCTGTCCTGCTCGAAAGGCCGCACCAGCGTCGTAGGTCACAAAGAAGACCTGCTCCTTCGGGTGGCCGAGAAAGTCACGGAGTCGCACAGCAGTCTCAACTATCTCGTCGTCGTTGTTCGGTAGCCGGGTGTGAGCGTGCGGCTCAAAAACAAGTTGGGCGGTGACAACACCTCGCGTGTCGGTTGCTGCGGTGAGCGTCGCGGGTCGGGCGGGTGCGTTGCCAAGATGCTTGTACAGCCACCGTGTTGCGCCAGTGACCTTGGGGCGGAGATTGCTTTTGTGGGTAAGCGAGTCGAGCTCATCGATGACGACCATGGGAACGACAAGGCGGAGCTCGTCCTGCATCGCAGGAGCACTTGGGCCGTCGGCACTGTTTACGACCTCATGCCAGTCGGTGTTATCGAACGAGTTCACTTGCTCCACCCAGAAGTTGGTGTCCATTGCGACCAGGTTGGTATATGCGCCATCTACGGGTCGCCACGCCTCAGTCGCTTGAGTCAGCTCGACGACGGCCTCGTCCATCAGTCGAGCGCGGTACTGGACCTCGTCCATCACTGCGGAGACGGTCGGGGGGACAGCGAGTGGGTTGGCAAGCGTCGCCCAATATCGGGGCGACGTGAGCAGCCGGTCGAGGTCGGCGGCTGTTAGCCGCGTTTGCAGCATCCTGACCTGATTCGACACCCACGTCAGATAACCGTTGACGATGTCGCCAGCAGTACCTGACAGTCGGTTCGTGCCATCTGTTGCCGCCCAGGCGAGCGCATCCGCGAGGTCTTTCCCGGTGCCACTTATCGGCCAGATCACGTGAGGCTTCATGCCACCACGATCACAGGCTGCAGCGGCGTGCGGGCATGGACACACCGAGTGACCGGCGGCGGCCAACTCGGCCCTGACCCATGGATCGCGGGGTGCCCGCTTAGGTAGGGGGGATGGAGCGACAGGTCTTCACACCGAACGGACGAGGCAGCGGAAGATGCGCCGCCGGGACCGCAGTGACGAGGGTTCCTCCATGACGGCAGGGGCGCGCCGAACGCTGAGTTCTGCCTCGGCGCGCCAACTGGTCACAGCCTTGTGGAGCCGTTGCGATTCGGCGACGGCCTACGCCGAGGAGGACTCGCTATTCTCGCGGAATGAGGGGCAGGTTCACGCATGGATGATGAGGGCTTCCCGCGTGTGGGCTTTCTATTCGACGAAGACGAATCGACGCCACACATTCCGGCTTCGATAGATTTCGCAACCAGCACAGGGATCCGACTGCGACTGCCCTTATCGCCGGGCTACGGGAGTGAGTACTCCCATTGGTTCACGACCAAGGATGGATGCCCTTCCTATCTAAAGTTCGTTGACACCGGCGGAACCCTCCACTTGGTCAACTGCCGCAATGCTGGGTACCGGGGGCACATCAAGGGCGGCGTCGCGACCGGGATTCTGGCGGCTGACTTTGCCATCGAGGCGAAGAGCCCAGACGAGGATTTCGCCACCTTTCACGCACTTAGATCCCGCGTTGCTGGATTGCATGACTTCACGGGTTGGCGCCTGAGTGACGTGAATTTTGAGCCGAACGCTGACGGCACGCTAGCCGAAGCCGTCATCCGGACGTCCACGCCTCCTCCTCTGGAGCTCGGTCAAGTCGGCCGCCTTCGGGCCAGCTTGGTACCCGATTGGCGAAACGACTATCCACATCGCCATCAGACAACGCTGTCTGAAGGCACCTACTTTCAAACCGACAGCCCCGCGACCCTCCCGATCGAGGAGCACTTGGCGGTGCACCGCCACGCCAGGGACCTAATCGCATTGGCCGGCTGGGCAACCCTCGACTTCTCCGAGCACATGGTCCAGCGCACGGACAATCCCGAGCGAGTTATGAGCGGGGATCCTGCAGGTCCGGTGTGGCGAAGGATCTACACGACGACAACCCTGCGCGCACACCCGCCGGATTCTAGATCTAGCGTGGATATGTTTCCCATTGCCTGCCCCTTCCACCTGAAGGCAATCGAGCCCACAGCGGTGGCGGCCTGGCTCAATCTCGACCCGGAGTGGAAGCGCGTTACGCGACCGCTGCTCCGACTGCTCTTCGCCGGCAGCTCGGCCATTGAAGTGGCCCTCTTGCAGGCGGGAGTCTCTATCGAGGCCCTCGCGTTCCTGACCGCTGTCAAGTCGGGAATCTCTCGGCGCACGGCCCGCGAGGTGACATTCCCAGAGCGCATTCGCACGGTAGCGACCAGCCTTCCAATCGACTTGACGACCATGGTCGGCGATCTAGACACCTGGGTGACCAAGGCCAACAGTGCCTATCGGGCCGTGAAGCACGCCGACAGGGACTTGGCTGACCCGCAGGAGTCTCTGCTGGTCGCCCACACATTCATCCTGATCGTTCGACTTCACCTAATGAAGCTGATCGGGGTCAGTGACGAGGTGATCCGGAACTATGAGCGGCACATGGACTGGTGGTCACTCACTCGCAGCTACGCAGAGCGCGGCTTCTCCCTCGAGGCCTGAACGGCCCCGGAGGGGTCAATCTTGAGGCTCGCCAGCGGGATCGGGACAGGGACTTTCACCCGACCGCTACACCTCCTCTATGGCATCGAGCCACCGTCTGGTCACCTCGTGGGCCTTGGCGACCTGCAACGTGAGCTCGGCACGTAGTGGTGAACCCTTGAGAACCGCCCGGCACAGCGGCAAGCGACCCTTGCTGGCGATGAAGTCGACCATGTCGAGGATTTTCTCCGACATACCCTTGGTCAGTTCCCCCACCCGCTTTCCTCCGAGCCGCACCTCCACCGCGCGGTATGCCGTCGATCGAGGCGTCTTCTGCACGTCAATGGCATGCAAGGTGACGGCGACATGGCGGTCCCGATCGGAGACGAAAGGTCCGAGCACCTCCATGTGCTGCTCTTCGCAGGTCACCTGCATCGCACCGCCATGCGGCAACGTCTGATAGGCCTCCTCAGGCGGCTCGTTGAATGACTGGACGCCATCGGACGGCGGCAGGATCACCGTTACGCTGCCTCGGACATCGCCATCCTCGTCGTACGCCCAAACTCTGGCGTCGACCCGCAGGTACTCGCCCCGCTCCGCCAGATCGGCCAGGGCCGGGTGGTAGGCCGCCGCCGCGTCCCGCGGCAGGAAGCCGACGTGCTCCCCCTGGACCCAGACGGCAACCGCACATGGGTCGTGCGGGTTGCCGGGGTCAGCGACGATCGCCGCGGGGAGGCCATTCATCTCGGCCCCGTAGTCACCGCGTGGTGGCCGGTTGCGCCTGAGGAGGGCACGGAACGCGTTGTCGTAGTGCGACTCCCCGGCCACGTTCTGCCATGAGTTCGCCTTGGCCCAAGGCTCAACCGACCGGCCCGTTGGGCTGGCCGTTCGATAGGCCACCCCGCGAGCCGGTTTGGTCTGAGCGGGATCTGCCCGTCGGGTGAAGGAAGCCGCCTCCGGTTGAGCTCGCGCGACCTGCCCCGCTTGCTGGAGGGGGTGGTAGTTGTCGGTCCATGCCTGCCCGTCCCACCAACGCAGGAAGCCCGGGCGGTCAGGCGCCGGATGCCAAGCGGCCGGCGAAGGGACGGCGGAGTCTTTCGACCTGCTGAACAAACCCATGACGTGCACTCCCCGCAGCGGCTGTGACCGAACGGCCCAGACTAGCCCTGGACGCTGTCACGCCTATGTGGAATCACGGCAATTGCGGCCCCGATAAGACCGAGCCGCCGTGGTCTGTCTTGTTGAGGTCGCTCGCTCGCCTCTGGCGCGGGCGGGGGCGCACTTAGATTTGCAAAATCTAAGTGCGCCCTTCGACGAATACATTCGCTGTCCGCAGGCTGCCGCCCACCAGATATGCGGCGGCCAGATTCGTATGACCATTCCGCTTTAGGGCGAGGACCAGCATCACGGGACGCGGTTGCCTTGCAGCAGGGGCCTCGCTGATCGTCACAGCGGCCCTCCGGTCCAGATCGCTGAACCGCGTAGTACCACCTGGATGCGTGTGCCAATCGCCCAAATATTCGATCTTCCCGTCGACATTCCACGCTTCGGCCACCTGGGTCGCTTGCCAGTCGGCATCGGGTGTGAATCCGTACCGAGAGTGTTGGGCGTCAGGACCGGGGCCGACTGCAACGGTCACCGTGGCCCCACCTTCGTTGGCGTGTCCCAAGAGGACGCCACCGGTCTCATAGGGCCATGTTCGCCAAGCGGCGTATTGGACATGTGACAGGACGAGCGCGGGGATGTGTAGGGACGCGCGGGTTCCGCTTAGGAAGGATTGCACAGCGGGCAATCTGGGCGCGGGGGAAGGTCGAAGGTGCTCCATGAGGGCGGTATCGGCTGACCGTCCGGACGGCGAATCTGGACCGTAAACACGTCCCCCTGCATGGCTGGGTACCCGCCCGCCGGTCCACACAGCCGTCCGTAAGCAACACGTGCCGCCTGGATCGCGATGGGCAACAGATCGGCATGCGTTGCTGTGAACGTCTTGTCGGCACAACCTCGACCTTGGATGGTGCCCACCGTAACTCCGTCGACAGGCATCGGCACCTCAACCGCTGGAGTTCCACTCTGTGCCTTCTCGCTGACTAAGAGCGACAGGCAGTGGAAGCAGCCAGTCCGTCCTCCTTCGAGCAGCGCGACGACGCCGCCGTAGCCGGACTGGCTCCACATGAACAGACGGGGAACCCCGTAGGCCAGGCCCACCTCGTCGAGTTGGCGGTTGACGTCGTCCTCAGCCGTGGCGCTGACCAATAAATCGGCGCCGCTCATGAGCCGATGCAGTGCCGACCGCTCCGAGACTTCAGGGGTCTGCATCGTCACGCTGCCCACCTGCATAGGGATGGTGTCGACCCGAACCTCCGGATTGTGCAGTTGCACCCACCGGGCGAGGGCAAACCATTTTCCGATGCCCGCCTGCTCCAGCCCGAGCGGGTAGCGAACAGACGTGCCCGCGTCGATGTGGTCATGGTCGGCCATGCGTAGGGACCCGATGCGGGACTTTGCCATTTCCTGCACGAAGGGCGCTCCGAGACTCCCAAGCCCGAATACGGTGACCGTGCGTTCCCTCAGGGGTGCAAGTTCGGGTATCCGAACACCTAGGTCCTCGTCTCCCCAGCGAAGCGCGCGTAGGAACACGAGCTCACCCTCGATCCGCCGAGGGCCCCGGTTCTGCGGGTTGCCCTTCTTCTGTGCCCGACGGTCCTGAACGACTGTCACCTCACGGGTGACGAAGACCCATGCGGTTTGGTATTCGCCGTGGCGAACCTCTTCTCGAGTGCACAGGCCAATGATCTGGCGACCGTTAGTTGTCTGGGCCCAATGCCGCACCGACGTGCTCGCGCCACAGGCCGCGTTCCAGAGGTCGGTAGGCGACTCGGCATATGGCGGCTCGGAGACAAAGACCCAACGTCCCTCAGCGACGTCGGGGAAGCGAGCCAGGAGAGCGTCAGGACTCGCGCCTTCGAGGAGTTCCTGTCCGGAGCTGTCTTTGACCGAGATCAAGAGTCCTTGACCTATTCCTGGCCGCCAGTCGTCTGGCGGATCCTCGGGCCAGCTCAGCCAGCCAGCTCCCGGCGTGAAGTGGATTCGCATCCATCCCTCAACGCCTGAAGCGAAGTCGGGCACCAAGCAGCGGTCCTCAACGATGACCCCGCCCAACAGTGGGGAGTTGTAGTAGGTGGTCAGCGGCTCACCTTGCGGGTCCTCCTCAGCCCGCAGCGCGTCACCACCAGCATCCACCAGCGCCACGAGTCGCGGGACACGATGGATCACGAAGTCGGCGCCCATGAACTTGGGGTGCCAGTGCTCCGCCCCGCGCGGAATTACGCAGAGATCCCCTCCAAAGGCTTGATGGCGGGAAAGGCGCACGTCCGGCGCAGCAATAGAGAATCGCCGCTGAGGGAATCCATCGGGGTAGAGAACTAGGAGCCGCGTGCGCCCACGCACCGGCAGGTCGACAAAGGTCTCCACCACCAGCCGGCCGTCCCCGGCGTTTGGGTCCTCAATCAACGTGACGGGAAGTCCGTGATGCTCGAACCTCGCGAGTTCTGCTTCGAGCCGCCCCGGCCACCGCTCCCACCAGGGAGGGGGCAGGGACGGCTCCAGTGAAGCGTCGGTCATCCGACGGGTCGACCTGGAGGCGGCACCGGAGGTCCGGGCGGTCCCGGCGGGTTCGGGTGCTCCGGGTGCTCCGGGTGCTCCGGGTGCTCCGGGTGCTCCGGGTGCTCCGGGTGCTCCGGGTGCTCCGGGTGCTCCGGGTGGTCGGGGTTAGCCATGCGGCGTCCTTCCTAACTGTTGGGGGAGCCGAGGCTCGTCTCCGTGAATGCTTCAATCATGGGGGTTGGCACTGACAGCGCGGGCGGGCCCAGGCGCTCTCACCTGCATGGATGACGAGATGCCCGCACTTGGCGGGCCATTCACTGAGCCGGACGCAGCTGTAGATCGTTACGTGGACAGTGCGCAGGAGTCGCGCCAGGCCGAGCCGCCGACCCGTCGCGTGCTGACGCGAATTGTTCACGTTTGGCTCTCGAAGGGCACGTTCGGGTATCGCCCCCACAGCATTCCTGGTTCGCCTCCAGGCACCGTCGATGGTGGCGGGCGCCGCGCCCATAGTGGGCGGTTCGACACAGGTCCGCACGCGACCCGTTTGCCACTGCGGGACGGGCTTTGGGGCTGCTGACACTCTCGCCAGAGTCAGCCGGCCTTTCGGGTTCGCTCGTGCCATTCGCGTGTGGCGATGACCCGTTTGGTTCGGTCTGAGAGTTCGGGCGGGGCGCCCTCGTCGTCGGTGCGATTGCATACCTCGTCGCGCAGGATCCGATCTGCCTCGCCGGGGTGACCTTCGGCGTCGGCGACTGCGGCGAGGTCCAGTCTGGGGATCTCCTCGTCCGGGGCTGCGAGGGCCGCCGTCTCTGCGGCCAGCCGGGCTTGGCGGGTATCTCCGGCCTGGAGGCTGTAGGTGGTGACGAGGTGCGCCACGTCGACGATGGCGCAGATCATGTGCTGGTCGAGGCGGTCGCCCTCGGACAGGAAGGACCATCCGCCGTCGCGGAGCCGATCGAAAGGCCGGCCCTGAACGAGTCGAAGCGCCTTACGGAGGTCCTCGACGCCGTCCGGTCCGCGCGACTCTCCCCGAACGCGGAGCCTGCGGAACAGGTCCGCGTCGACGAGCAGGTCGAGAACCTGGTACACGCCCACACCTCTGGCGATCGCCGCTGGTGCCTTTCGTGCGTCGGGCAGGTGGGCCTGGCCAGTTCGCGGGTTGATGCCGAGCCAGTCGCGGACGATGCGGACGTAGTCCCGGGCCTTGGCCGAGGTGATGCTGAAGGCGTCGGCCAGCTCTTCCGGGGTCGCGCCGTGAGCCCGGGTGGCCAGGTACGCGAGCATCTCGGTGTAGTACGGCTTGCGCTTGGTGACCGGGGTGCCGCGGGTCCGGGCGGCGACCGGTCCGAGCAGCGTCAGCCGGGGCAGTGGGCAGTCCTGAGACCACCACATGGCCAGGTCGTCATCCAGGGTGGGGTCAGCGTCGGCCACCGCGTCGCGCACCCGCTGCGGTACCTGGGGCGCGAGGGCCTCGAGGTCGTCCGGCGTGGTGGCGCCCTGGCGCAGGTAGTCCTCGTCGTCGTGCTCCAGGAGCGAGACCGCCCCGTCGTGGTCGGCCGGAGCATGTCGGGCTGTGGTGTGTTCCTCACGCAATGCGCCGGCCTCGTCCGACCAGACCCGCCACCCGTCGCGGGCGTGCTGGTCGACGGGCACCGGCGCGTCGACGAGGTCCTCGCTCTGCGCCAGAAGGGCCGCACAGCCTTGAGCTTCATCGCTGGTCAAGCCAACTGCCACCAGCTCGAGGCCGGCATGAGGCAGGCTGACCCGGCCGTTGCCGGTGACGCGCAGGACCAGCCCCGGGGCGCACTCCCGCTCGCCGCACACGACCACGGAGGTACCGGTCTGACCGGCGTGCCGGTAGACGGTTTCGAGCAGCTGCTGCAGGGCTGACGGCATCGGGTGCTGCACGGCTGCGTCGACCAGCAGGAGCCGCGCCGGCCAGGCGTCGGCGCCGGCTTGGCGTGCCCGGGCGGTGGCGATGTCGGCGTCGGCTTCGGCGCTGCGGTCGATCATGGTGCTCGCGTCGGCCAGGGCCTGCGCCGCCGGATCTGCTTCACCGCCGGCGTGGACGTGGATGCGGTCGGTGTTCATGGCCGCGACCTCGTGTGCGACGCCGACCAGGTCGACGCGAACCCCGTGCGACCAGGGGTTGCAGGCGATCTCGGCAACCAGATACCGGGCGAAGTCGCGCCCGAACGTGGCGTCCCCGGTGATGCTCAGGTCAAGGTCCTCGATGTTGAGCAGCCACACGCTGCCGTCGTCGCCGGCACCGATGGTGACCAGCAACGGGTATGGTGCCGGCTGGTCGGGGGTGAGCGGACCGACGTCGCGCAGGTCGGCCCCAGCGGGCAGCGTCCAATGCAGCTGGTCGGTGCTCCCGACCCACGGCGGTTTCAGTGTGGACGGCGTCGACAGGTGCAGGGTCAGTGCACGCTGGGCCAGCTCCACGGCCGCCAGCTCCGGCATGGGCGCGGGCGAGGCCGCGGTCGCCGCGGCCAGGCGCCGCAGGGCCTCGTCCATGACCTGCACGTCGACGCTGGCGGGGGCGCCGGCCGCGGTGAGTGTCTTCTCCACGGGTGCGAGCATTGGCTCTGGGGAGGCGATGGTGCGCCCCGGGCGCCGGGCCCGGAACTGGGCTTTGCGGCGGCCGCGCAGTGCCAGCAGCATGGCCCCGGCCAGCATCGCTCCCCCACCGGTCAGACCGGCCAGCATCCACGGCGCAAGCTGGGGATCAGAGTCGTCGCGGGAGTCGTGGTGGGCGGCACCGCTGGTGGCCGCGGTGGTGGGACTTGGTTGCCGGGCTGACGGCGCGTCCGCCGGTGGTGTGGCCGGCGCCCCCGGTGCCGGCTGTGAGGCAGCAGTCTGCGGGGTGGGCTGGGCTGTGCCGGCCGGCTCGGAGGGGCTGGGTTCGGGGTGCTCGGTGCCGATCGGCTCGCTGTGCGTGTCGGGCGTCGTAGGGGCGGCTGCCCTTATGGCCGGGATGGACAGCTTCCAGCCGGGCACAATCAGGTCGGGGTGGCTCAGGTGGCGACCGTCGGGCTGCACGGTGTCCTTGGATGCCTTGAAGATCTCGGGGTACTTGTCGCCGTCGCCGAGCTCCTGCTCGGCGATCTGCGACAGGGTGTCGCCGCGGTGGACGGTAACCACGTGTTCCGCCATGTGTTTGTGTGAGTGGGCGCTGGTGGTCGGCGTCGCGGCGGGTACCTGGAGTATCTGCCCGACGGTGAGGAATCCCGGGTTGGGTCCGAGGACGTCGCGGTTCAGGTCCGCCAGTTCGGTGTAGCGGTTTCCCGCCCCCAGGTACTGCTCCGCGAGGGACCAGAGCGTTTCGCCGCGCTGGACGACGTGTTCCACGGTCGCCGGAGCGGGGCGCGCTGGTGTGGTCTGCGCCTGGGTGTGACGGGCTGTGCTGCCCGCGGGCTCGGGGGTGTGGATGCCGTGATGGGCGCCGGTGACGGGGGTGGCTGCGCGGGCGGCCGCGGTGGTGAGGGTCTGGGTCGTCATTGGGGCGGCCTGAGCGGGTGTGCCGGTCAGGGGGGCGGCCACGAACAGCAGGATCGCCGCGCCGACCAGGCCCTGGGCAGCCGCCTGTGGGATGTGCAGGCCCGGCAGCCGCGGCGCGCGGACGCCGCGTGCCCTGGCCAGGATCTCCAGCACGATAGACCCGGCCAGGAACAGCCAGGCCGCCCACCCGAGAACCGTGAGCGCACCCAGGGCCAGTGTTCCGTCGTCGGGGCTGGTCAGCGCGGTCCGGACCTGGTCGAGGGTGGGCCAGGTGTCGGGTAGCGGGTTGGCGCCGACGGCCAGGAGGGTGATCGGCAGGGCGATCACGATGGCCACGATGGTCAGGGCTGCGATCAGTGCGGTGAGCCGGGTTCGTAGTGTCATCGCTGCTGCACCCCTTGCAGTGTTCGGGTGATGGTTGCCTGGCCGTGGCCGGTCACGGTGAGGTGGCTGATCCCGATGATGGACAGGAACTTGGTGGTGTAGACCGCGCTGGTGGTGACCTCGATGGTGTCGCCGCCGGTGATGCGGGCGGTGCCGGCGACGTCGCCGGCGGCGAGGTAGGTGCGGGCGGCCCGGACTGCTCGAGAGGTGTCCGCGATGGCGGCTTCACCGCGGATGGCCGGTGCGGCCTGGAGTTGCTGGCCGCCGACCCGGGCTGCCTGGCGGGCGACGTCTCGGGCGTGCTGTTGGGCGTACACCTGGCCACCCAGGTCCACGGCCATCCCGACCAGGACGATCATGACGAAGCCGGTGGTCACGATCCAGAGGGTGATGGAACCGCGCTCGGTCGCGACGGCGACCCTGCGTCCGCGGCCGAGCGTGCCGCGCAGCCGGGCTGTGGGACGGCGGGTCGAGCTGACGAGCTGGGGGTCCGTGTGGTGCATGGCCTCACCGCTCTCGGTAGGTGTCCAGCGGCGAGGACATGCTCGCTGACACGGTTCGTGTGCCTGGGACTCCGGGCACGGCCAGGTCGGAGAGGTTGACCACGCAGGTGACGGTGGCCCGCACGCTGGCGGGGGTGCCGACCGGCGAAGCGAAGCCGCTGGTGTCGACGCTGATGGTCATCTGCAGGCAGTTGAGCTTCTGGTTGCTCAGGGCCTGTGTAGCTGCGGCCTTGGCGGTGTCCGCGGCTTGGGCCTGGGTCCGCGAGATCGAGGCGGAGCGGGCGGCTTCGGTGGCCGCGGAGCCCACAGCCTGGTTGGCGACGGCGACCCGGCCGGCGAAGACGATGAGCCCGACGAAGAGCATGAAGGCAGGCACCCCGATGGTGGCCTCGATGACGGCCGATCCTGCCTCGCGCCCAGTGGCCCAGAGGTGTCGCTGGCGCCGTGGGTGGCTCACTGGGTGATCCTCTCGACGGGGGCGCTGGCGCTCTGGGTGACCGTGGGTGTCCACCCGGGGATCACGCTGAGCGAGCGGCCGGTGACAGTCACGGTGGCGTTGGTGGTGCCGCGGGAGCTGGCGACCCGGGGCGCCTTGAGCACGTCGTCACCGCCCGCGGCGGTGACGAAGGCGTAGGCGTCGTGGGCGCCGACCGCGCCGGACCCGCCCACCGCAGCCGCGGTCCGGACGCCCTCTTGCGCGGCGGCCAGTGCGACGTTCCGTGCGTGGTAGATGAGGGCACCTTGCATGCCGAGGAACATCACCGCGAACAGCGCCGGCATCAGCAGCACCATCTGGATCGAGGTCGATCCACGGTCGTGTTGCTCGACCGGCGAACAGCGGTCAAGGAACACGAACCTCAGTGGCCGGCGCACGGTTGGCTACTTGATCTCTGCGGCCTTGGTGCGCACATAGTTCGTGATCGCCAGGACGACGATCCCGACGATGGCGATGACGGCCACCGCCCAGATCACGTTCTCGATCGTCACCGAGCCACGCTCGGGGTCCTTGGTCGCCCTGCGGATCGCGGTGTCGCGCATCGCGACGCCGAGGGTGTGCAGTGTTGCGGCGAGGTAGTACATAGGGTCCTCCCCCTGGTTCGGTCCGGTGGTTTGGTCGGGGCCCGGCGCCCCGGAGGTTGGCTCGTGTAGCAGTGGGTACGCGCGGCTGGTGAGGTGGTCAGGTGCTTCCTGCGATCACGCGCAGCAGGGCCGGTGCGACGAGGATGGCCAAGAAGATCACCCCCAGCAGGCTCATCGGGATGGACATCTTTTCGCCGACCTCGTTGGCCCTGGCCTTCTCGGTGGCGAGCATCGCGCTGCGCATCCCTGCGGAGCGGGCGCGCAGGCTGCGGTAGATCTGGGCGCCCTCCTCCCCGGACAGGCGCATGATGTCGGCGAGGTCGTCGAGCTCGGGCAGCCCCAGCTCGAGGGCCAGGGCGTGCAGGGCGTCCCATGGGGTCAGCCCGGACCACAGGGTGCGGGCGAGCTCCTCGCCGAGGCGGCGGAACACCCAGGAGTCGCCCACACCGGCGGCCACCTCCATGGCCTGGCGGGGCCCCGCGCCGGAGTTGCGCTCGAGCGCCACGAAGTCGATGTATGCGCCGAGGGCGCGGCTGAACTCGGCCCGTGCCTTCTTGGCGTCGTCGCGGACGTTGTAGTTGGGCAGGAAGAGCATGACGGTGGCCAGACCGACCGTCGCGACGGCGGGGATGACGATGGGCAACCGGGCCCCGAGGAGGGTGAAGAAGGTGGTCAGCAGTGGCGGGATGGCCAGGCCGAGCAGGGCGAACATGATCTTCTCGCCGTAGTAGCGGCTGACCGGGGTCCGCAGGATCGCCAGCTCCTGGACCGGAATGGCACCCCAGGCACCCGCCGGCAGGGTCTTCATCCCCCAGACGCCCAACCGTTCGCGGGTGTCGCTGGCCGGGTGCGCCGCCTCGACCGTGCGCCGCTTGGCGTGCTCGGGTGACAACCGCCCGAGCGCGTCGCCCAGATCGGGGTCGGCGGGGGCCAGGCGCCAGACCAGCAGCGCCACCCCGAGACCGATCAGGGCGCCTGCGGTCAGCGCCAGCTGCAGACCGGTGGCCATCATCGGGCTGCCTGCCTGGCGGCGGACCCGATGAACCGGGGCAGCGGCTTCCCGGTCGACATCGTGCGCATCCACAGCAAGGTCGCGACGTACAGGCCGAGCAGCAGCACCAGCAGCAGCTGCCCGATTGGGGTCCCGTAGGGGCGGACGTAGTCACCGGTCAACGCCAAGACACCGAGGACCGAGATCGTGATCAGGGTGACCCAACGCGCGGTCGACCGCGGCTTGGCCCGGTCCGACTCGATCTCTCGCCGGGCGGCGACGTCGGCTGCGGTGGACTCGGCCAGGGCTTCCAGGACGCTGGCCACCCCGGCCCCTCGGCGCCGGGCCGCGAGGATGAGGTTGCCGGCGATCAGGTCACCGGTCGCGTCGTCGAGCTCGTCGGCGAAGGCGCGCAGGGCGTCTTCGGTGGCCCACCGAGCGCGGAGCCGGGACGCCAGGCGGGTGACCTCTGGCCGGATCGCCTCAGGGGTTGAGCGCAGGGTGGAGACCAGTGCCTGCTCGAGGCCGACGCCGGCGGTGAGGATGCCCGCCAGGGAACGGGTCCACTCCTCCATCGCCTCCAGCCGGTCGATCTTATTGGCCGAGGGTGGGACGGACAGCAGGACGGGCACGCCTGCGGCCGCCGCAGGGACGAGCGGGATCGCGATGATCCAGCCGGTCAGGAGCGCGACCACCACGCCCACCGCGGCGCCTGCGGCCAGCAGCAGCCGGGTGCGCCGGTCCAGCCCCGCGAGCCGAAACAGGGCGGCTCCTTTGCCTATGGCACTGCGGTTCGGCGCCGGGGGCGGAGCGGGGCGGGGCCGCAACCCAACGACGACGCCCAGCAAGCCGGCGACGATCAGCGCCCCGGCCACGGCCGGTACCAGCGGGGTCATGAGGCGGCCTCGCTGCGCCCGTAGAACTCCTCGAGGGCGAATCCCCACCCGGCGAGCTCCCGGTACTCATCGGGCAGGACCGCAGGCTCGGCCTGCCGGCTGCCGGGCGGTGCGAGGAAGACCCGCTGGACGGCGTACCCCTTCTCGCGCTCTCCGGGGGTCAGGGTGAGGATCTCGGTGACCCAGCGAGAGCGTTGCGCGGTGCCGTCGGCCAGCGGGGTGGTCTCCAGGTGGACGTGCACGATGATGTCGATGCTGGCCGCGATCGCCCGCACCGCGTAGTCGTGGGTGATGTGCGGCCCGGCCTCCATGGCGCAGGTCACCAGCTTGCCGATCGCGCCTTCCGCGTTCTTGGCGTGGGTGGTGGAGATCGAACCGGCGCCGGACTCCATGGCCTTGAGCATGGCCAGGACCTCCGGTCCTCGCACCTCACCCACGATCTGGCGGGAGAGGTCGAACCGGAATGAATCGAACAGGGCTTGGCTCAGGGTGAACTCGCCGGCCTGGCTGCCGTCGGCGGCCCGCTCGCCCGAGCCGGGGCGCGCCTCCCACGCGAAGACATATGGGTGCTGGTCCTTGAGCTCGTGCAGGTGAAGCTCGTACTCGGTCTCAAAGGTGCCGATGATCTCGTGCTGGGGGATCTCCGCGCACAGAGCACGGACGAGGGTGGTCTTGCCTGCTCCCTGGGCGCCGGACACGACGACGCTGCGGCGGGCCTTCACGGCCGCGGACAAGAACGACGCCGCCAGCTCCGTGAGCGTCCCACGGTCGACCAGGTCGGCCAGGGTGACCCTGCGCAGCCGGTGCCGCCGGATGACCACCGACGGGCGCGGCGTGACCCATGCCGCCGCGGCCAGCCGTGCACCGCCGTCCAGACGCAGATGCAGGCGCGGCTGCCCCTCCGAGAACGGCCGCGGGTTGACCTCCGACCGGGACGCCAGGAAGACCAGGAAGTCGATCAGCTCCTGATCCGAGTCGGCCACGGGTGGCCCGGGGATCAGGCGGCCGTCGGTGAGCTCGAGGAACACGCAGTCGCAGCCGAAGATCAGGATGTTCTCGACCCGGTGGTCGTCCACCAGCGGTTGCAGTCGCCCGAGCCCGAACAGGGAGTCGTCGACGGCCTTGGCCAAGGCGTCCTGTTCGGCGGCGTTCCAGGCATCCTGGCCGGCGCTGACCCGCTCGTCGCGCTCGTTGTTGAGCAGGTCGAGGATGATCGCTCGGCCGCGCTCACGCTGCGCGGCCGAGCCCAGCCGGCCCCGATCGTCCCCGAGGGCGGCACTGAGACGGTCCGAGGCCTGTCCCCGCAGGGCGGTGACCAGGTCCCAGTCGATGTCGGCGCCGTGCCGATGGATCCGGGGCACGTCGGTGCGGGGCATGTCCTGGTCGCCGCCGCCGTAGGGCTCGGTCGGGTATCGCGGTCGCGGCACGGTCGGTGCCGGGTCGGCAGGTGGTGACATCGAGAACGATCCCCGCACCCTGCCCGGGCCTGCGGCCGGGCGGTCCGGCGGTGGCGTGGCGAACAACGGAAGGGATGCCGGGTCCGCGGGGTGACTGCCCGGCTCGAGATTCACCGTGGTGTTGTCGGTCATGCCGTCCCCCCGATGATCTGCGTGGCGAGCTGGCCGCGGTTGGTGGTCACCGCTGACTGGATCGAGGTCCGCGCCGCGATGAGGCTGCGGACGAGACGGGAGGAGTCGAACCGGCGCGGCGCCTTGGCGCCCTTGGCGAAGACGTCGGCGGCCGCGACGTCCCAGGCCAGCGAGGCGATCACCGGGATCTGCAGGACCTTCTGAACGTCGCGGGCGGAGTAGGGCTCCCCCTCCCCCACTAGCAGCAACCCCAACGACGACGTCCCGCCGACGCCTTCGAACCCGGTTCGCAGGGTCTCGGCCCACGACCGCGCCGCCGACAGGGACACCAGGTCGGTCCTCGTCACCAGCAGGGCCAGATCCGCCGCGTAGATCAGTGGTTCCGGGCTCCCGGCCAGGCCGAGCCGACCCGCGTCGACGATGACGTCCTGGCCCGTGGCCTCCAGTGCCTTCAGCTCCGCCGCCAAGCTCTCCCACAGCGGCATCAGGCTGCGCGCTTGCCCGTGCGCGCGGGTGCCGGGCAGCAGGGTGACCGCCGCGTTGGGCGGTCCTGGCATCCGCAGCGTGGACTCGGCGATCGCCTCGCTCAGCTGCCCGTGGCGCTGCGCCAGCGCCAGATCGATCAGCGAGTTCGTCGGCGCCGACTCGGCACGCAGGTAGCCGGCGAAAACCGCCGACCCGCCTGTTGGGTCGCCTTCGACCAACAGCACCGGCCGCGCCCAGGTCAGGGCCAGCCCCAGGGCCGAGGCTGTGACCCCTGGCGACCCGGAGGCGGAGAACAGCACGATCAGGGCCATGGCTCAGCGCTCCCGGCTGTCCAGGACCAGCGCCACCTTGCCGGTCGCCGCCCGAGCCGCCAGCTCGGCGGCCTGCTCCTGCGGCACCTCGACGGAGACCACGGTCTGCCCGTTCTCACCGTTTGGGTATAGCCCCACCACGGTCGCGGAGATGGCCTCAGGCGGCTCCTGACCCACCTCGCCTTGCTGCCCCGGAGTCGCCACGACCCTCACCTGATCGCCGGCCAGCAACGTCTCCCCCGGCATCAGCGAGGGCGGCAACGCGACCCCCACCACCGACCTGCCCTTCCCAGGCCGGACCGCCGGGGTCACCTCTGCAGCCGTGACCAGGCTGCCGGCAGCCATGTCCATCGCCGCGCGTTGACCCACCAGGCTCCCCAGGCGTTCGCCCGGAATGCTCTCCAAGGCGGGATCCAACCCCACCTGGACCGTCATCAGGTCGCCATGGGTGATCGTCTCCCCGCGGGTAACGGTTTGGCGCAGCGCCACCACCGCGTGGGTGTTGCTCGTCGACGACCACGTCCATGCCCCCAGCAGCGCGCCGAGGATGACGGCCGCAACCGACGCGGCGACTAACAGCGGTCGACGACGCAGCTTCGGCGCCGGCGTCACTGACGCCTGACCGCCGTCGGCGCCGCCCTTGGATCGACGCCGGCGGACCGGTCGCGTGCCTCGTCCCTCGCTCACAGCGGCGGAGTCGGCCGTCTCGGTGGTCATCGTCATCGGTTCCCCCTCGAGCTGCTCAGCTGCTCAGCACCTGGGCTTCGCCCATCGTGATGGTGGTCGTGTCGGTGAAGTCCAACGGGATCGTGCCGCGCAGGCCGATGCCCGCCCAGGTGACGACCCAGTAGGTGGTGGCTCGCACCGTGTAGGTGCCTTGCCGGGTGTATGTGTGCCCGCAGGTCGGGGACGACTGCTTGCCGTAGGAGTCGTCATACGGTGTGCCCGGTCCGGTGCACGTGACCGTGGCGCCGTCGCCCATCGTCCAGACCGTGCGCTCCGCCTTCGCGGTGGCCGTGACCGTGAAGCCACCTGCCGACGCGGACTGCGTCTGCGGCCCCCACGTCGTCGCCCCGGGGTTCTGGGCCCACATCCACGTCGGCATGCCGATGATCCCGACGCTCCCCGGTCCCGGCTCCGGCACGATGCCGATGTTGATGGCGCGGAGGTTCATCCGCGCGACCGCCTGCCGTGCCAGCACCTGCGGGTCCGGCGGCGCACCGTTCGGTGGCGTGGCCAGCCAGAGCCAGAAGGCGATCCCGGAAACCGGACCCGTACCCACCGGCCTCGTGCAGGCGTAGACCTGACCGGTCGTGCGCCCACCCCAGGCCGGGTCGCTGAACGGTGGCTGCGGCTGCAACACCTTGGCGTAGCACTGCTGCGACTGAACCCACCATCCATCCGACGAGGAGCAGGGCACCTCCTTCGTCGGCGAGGTCAAGGTCCACGCGCACGTTGGCAGGGAGACGGGGTCGGCGTCACGACTGGGGCCCCCACCTCCACCGCCCCCGCCATCGGGGGCGGTAACGACGATGATGCACTCCCCCGTCCTCGGCGATGGTTCGGTTCCTGGGGGGCAGCTGATCGGCGGGGCCGCCGCCAGTGCCGGCAAGGCTCCCCCGAGCAAGACTCCGACGGCTGCCAGGACGACCACCGACCTTCTCAGCATGGTTTCCCCTTGAGCGTGTCGACGGTGACGAAGAACCCCTGCGGCGCCTTCACAACGGTGTATGAGTACTGCTGACGATCTGCGCGACCCGGTCGCACGACGGACTTGCCCGCCTTGTCAACGACGTTGACCTTGCTGACGTCGATGCACGCCGAAACCGAGAAGGTCTTGCCGTCCTTCGTGGTGGCGGTCGATGACCGCACCACTGCCTGGCCGACCTGCCTCCAGCCCTTGGCCTGTAGCGTCCCCAGTTCGATCCGCGACTGGTTCGCCGCCTGGTCGCGTGCCACGGTGGTGACTTCGTTCAAGCTCTTCTTCGGATCGACGGCCAGCTCGTCGAGGACTCCCCAATAGCGCCCGATTGTCTCCTCCGCCGACTTGAGGTCCTTCTCAGCCGGAGTGAGCGACGTCGGGGACGACGTAACACTGCTCGTCGACGTGGGCGTGGCGGTGGTGCTAGTGGTCGAGGTCCTTGCCGGCGGCTTGGGGTCGTTGCAGGCCGAGGTCAGAACCACTGCGGCCGTGGCCGCAGCCAGGCCGATTGCGCGCGCTCGGCTTCGGTTCGTCATCAGTCTCTCCTCGACGTCATCGGACTAAGGCCCGTAGCGGCCCCGTGGTGGACAGTGGTGTCCCGCTCGATACAGTAAGACTAGTGCATTTGTATCATCGAGCGCATCCCGAAACACACCGCCGCCCCAGCGGCGTGGATCTGGATAGCGGACCATGTGCGCAATCAAGGTGCTGTCCCCTGGCGTCTGTCCGGCCGACGAGAAGGCGGCGCGGATCACGGCTATGTTGCAGGGGACCAGGCCGATGGACTCCGAGCGCAGGCCCATCCCGAGAGCAGAACATCCCGGGCGCAGTAGCGGAAAGGATATGCCATGTTTCGGCCGGTATCCAGTGCACTGAAGCGATGGCATCCCCAGCTCGCCGTAGTGACCGGCGCCGGCGGAGGCATCGGCCGCGCCCTGGCTATCCAGCTCGCCGACTCGGACTGCGCTCTCGCGCTGGTGGACAACGATCCAGCCTCCCTGTCCGCCACCGCGGCACAGTGCGAGTCACGAGGCGCCGTTGTCACCCAGTGGGAGCTCGACGTCGCCGACACGCGCGCCGTGCCCAGAATGGCCCGGGAGGTCCTCGACACGCTGGGCGCTCCGGACGCACTGTTCAACTTGGCTGGGCTGATCCACGCCGGACGGCTCATCGACTCGGATCTGGACGACGTCCGGCGTGTTGTCGAGGTCGACCTGCTCGGAACCATTGCCTGCTGCCACGCCTTCCTGCCGGCACTGGCCAGCAATCCCGGCGCGCGAATCGTCAACGTCTCGAGCGCCTTCGGGCTAGTGGGGGTGAGTGGCTACAGCGCCTACAACGCCGCCAAGTTCGCCGTCAGGGGCTTCACCGAAGCCCTGCAACAGGAGGTGCCCCGGCACGTCAGAGTCAGCTGCGCCTACCCCGGTGGCGTCCGCACCGACATCATGCGCAATGGCCTCTACGCCTCGACGGCGGATCGGGCGGGGATCCAGCAACGGTTCGACGACCTGATCGCGCGAACCTCGCCCGAGGCGACCTCGGCGGCGATACTGCGCGGCTCGGCCAAGGGCCGGCGCCGCATCATGGTCGGCGCCGACGCGCGAGCCGCCGACGCCTTGGCTCGGCTCACCGGCGCCCGATACCAAGCTCTGACTCGGCGGCTTGGGACCGGGCCCGCCTAGACTCTTGCCGGAACGCACCGCGGCTGGAGGGCCTCCGATGTCGGATCGTTGGCTGTTGATCGAAACGTTCGGCGGGGACCAGCCGCCGAGCGTCATCGGCGTGGGTGCGACGCCAAAACGCATGGTGCCGCTTCGCACGATTCTTGGCCGCGGCCGATCGCTGCAGGCCGTAGAGGCAGCAGTGGCCAAGGTGATCACAACGGGCTCGCCGGAAGTGTTCCATGCCAGAGATGAGCGGCGTCGCGTGGTAGCGGACCCATTGATTTCCTACCGGGGTGACGTTCACGGGGTCTGGGCGTGGGTTGGTCGAGTGGACGAAGAGCCGCCCCCACGCGACCTGGCAGGTGCGTGGCATTTCAACCTCACCACCGACACGATCGGCGGCAGCGACGACCTGCTCGATCTATACGGCGTCCAGCCGGAGCAGCGTCAGACCGAGAGGGCTACGGCGGAGGCATTCACCCGCCTAGTACCGAACACCGATGGCGCCGCTGCGCTGGCCCTGCTCATCCGATCTCGTCCCGGCGATGAGCACCAGGCCGTATGGGCAATCCGACGCGATGACGGGGAGATGCGAGCGGGTCACCTGTCCTGCCGGGCAGTGGCAGAAAGCCGCGAAGGCGAGAGCGAGGTGGTGTTGCGCGGCATAACCCATGACATTGGCCCGGCGGAAACGACCCCGGCCGCCCCTCCCCCTGTCGTCCTCGAACACCGTGTACTCGAAAGCATCGCCCAACCAGGCGAGCACCGCGCCCTGTTCAACCTGAAGACCCTTCGCATCCTGCGCTGGCTCGACGACCCACTTCCGGACCTTCATTGGACCCTCGACCCGGCCCACCCGGACTCCAGGTGGATCCACCCCGAGGACCAGCAGGCAGCTCAGATGCTCTCGGACTCAATGCGCACCGGTCGCACTACCGGGCAACTACGGTTCGCCGCAGAAGGCGGCGGCTGGATGACGGTAGGGATAGTCGCGAACATCGTGCTCCTCGACCAGCACACGACCGCCGGCCTGTTCACTCTGCGACGCGCCGAGCAGCCATGAGCGCGGCCGCCACCTCAGCAGGCCTAACGCCCAAGATCTCGGCCAGCGCGTCCAACGACGACGCCGGGGGCAAAGCCATCGTCTGGCCCGATTCCCACCGCGCATAGGTCGGAAGTGACACATGGGAACGCTCAGCCACTTGGCGCGCGCTGAGGCCGGCGACAACCCGCAACCGCCTCAGGTCTGCAGCCCCGTCAGGCGCCGCAAGCAGATTCACTGTCCGCACCTTCAGGACGCCCGCGATCCGTTGCAGGACCTCCGGACGCGGCTCCGAGGCGCCTCTCTCCCAACGCGAGACCCGCTCCCCGCCAGCCACGCCGATCAACCGCGCGAGCTCATGCTGAGTAAGTCCAGCCCTCTCACGGGCGGCACGCAAAGCCGTGGGATCGACAAGAGGGTCTGCGGGCATCGATGCACACCCTATTGCCGGGTGGTCCCGAGTGGCGCAGACGGCGTTCTAGCGTTCCGAGGTCCGGACGTCCCGCTGTCCGAACGCGTCGCGACCTGGCTCGAGGGCGTCGCTCGGCGTTTGGGCCCATAAGGCCGCCCCCATTCTGCGCGCCGCCTCGATCCGCAGTTCGTCGACCGCGTGCGCGTAGCGCTGAGCAGTCGCCATCTCCGTCCATCCCATGATGGCCATGACAGTTCGAAGGTCCACGCCCTGCACCAGGAGCAAGGTCGCTGCCGTATGGCGGGCGTCGTGCAGTCGCGCATCGCGAACCTCCGCGACCCCCAGAATTGCCTTCCACTCGCGCCAGTCTCTGGCCGGGTCCATAGGACGACCAGTTTCGTCCGGGAACACCAAATCGAGGTCCCGCTCCCACGCTGAGCCGACGCGAAGGCTTTCCTCTACTTGGAGACGACGGTGAAGCCGCAGTTCTTCGATCAGGGGTGGGGGAAGGGAAATGGAGCGCCTGGAGGCGTTGGTCTTCGTCTCTACCAAGCGGATGCCACCGTTTCGCCGACTTGGACAGTCAGCCCCCCGTTTCCGGCCACACGAGGGCTGGGAACCGCCAGCTGCCAGGCGGCACCCGTGCTCCCAGGTTTGACGCTGCACCGCTCGCTGGATGCGCAAGGTGCCCTTGTCCCAGTCGATGTCACGCCACTGGATCCCGAGGGCCTCGCCCTGTCGTAGACCAAGAGACAGCGCGACTGACCAGCGTGCAGCGTTTCTGCGAGTGCGAGCGACGTCAAGGATCGCCACGCACTCGTCCCTGGTGAGCGGTTGGACCTCGCGCCTGGGAATGCGGGGTGGTCGAGCGATCATGGCTGGGTTCGACGAAAGACGCTGCCGCCGTACCGCTTCATTCAGCCCGGATCGGAGCACACGATGGACGGCGTGGACGAGGCTGGCCGAATGGTCGGCGTCCAGCATTCGCCGATAGTGCTGTTCCAGGGTTTCCGGTCGCAACGAGCTGAGTCGAACGGAACCCAACGCAGGAACGATGTGCACTCCCATCTGACTTCGGTACGTCGACAGCGTCTTCCATCGGACGGTGGAGGGCAGGACGTTCTCGAGCCAGTGCTCGAGCCACTGACCAAGTGTGGGGTCGGACTCGGTCCATGTGTACTGGCCGGTGTCCCGTGACCGTTCCATCGCGCGGACGGCCCGGTCGAGTTCGCCCTTGGCGCTTCGACTGATGTGCTTGCGATCAGGACGGCCATCCAACCGCGTCCCCATGGTCACCCGCGCGTGCCACCGACCGTCCTTTCCCCGGTACTTGGACGAGGTGGTCTCTTCGGCGGAGAGTCGCCGTCTACCCTTCATCGGGGTCCCTCAGGGATTGAAGGTAGCGGTTCAGCTCGCGTCGCTCGACTCGGACGGAACGGCCGATGCGAACAACGTGGATGTGATGGCGTGCTACTTCACGCTCGACGCTGCGCCGCGTACACCGCAGATGCGATGCGACCTCGCCAAGCGTCAACAGAAGTGTGGGCTGGGTGTCTTCGGTGGCCCGCTGGGCAGTTGCAGTGTTCATGCCGAAATACGCCAGACCGGAGCCGTCTGGTGGTCACGGGAGGGCACGACAGATCCCGCGTCTAGGACCCCCGAGGACTGGTGCACACCACCAGTCTCCCGAAGCGACCGGAGCCGCCGAGGTCTCATTGTTGAGCCCATTCTTGGGCCCATCGGACGACCAAGGCAGCCCGAGCGATGCCAGGGACGAGTAAGGCCCTAACCGCGTCTCCGCAGGTCAGGGCCCCAAACGTCTGTCTCAACACAGAGTGCGCCCGAAGGGATTCGAACCCCTAACCTTCTGATCCGTAGTCAGATGCTCTATCCGTTGAGCTACGGGCGCGAATGTCGCCCTGAGATTCCTTGTGGGATCGCCCAGAGCAACGACGGGAAAGACTACCGGCTCGACCCCGCGCCCACGAAATCGGTATGCCGCCCGGCGCAGCCGGCCGCGCGGCATACCTCTCGCCGTGGCGGGTCGAGCACGGCGCCGAGGCGACCCGGCCCAGGGTTGGTCGGCCCAGGGCGGCGGAGCCGAAAGGCAAGAAACGCAACGGAATCCGCCGTCTTCTTGCAACCCTTGCAAGAAGATTGCAAGCGATCGATTCCTACTGCCCGGTTGTGAGGCTTTTCACGAGCGGTCTAGACCGTGCGCGGTATCTACTGGCGCGTAGGGGGGCGTACCTTGGCCAGATCAGGAGCGTTCACCATGTGGACACGCGGTCGGATGACCCGGGTCGGCGTGGACGCATCACCTCATGATCCGGGGGAGCACCGCCCCGGACGAAAGGGACGGCCGATCACATGACGACCGAGGCGACGCACACCGACCAGCGCGCAGGGGGCACCACGCACGCCGGCCTGCAGGCATGGGTCGACGAGGTGGCAGCGATGACCACCCCCGACCACATCGAGTGGGTCACCGGCTCCGCAGCCGAGTGGACCCGACTGACCGACAAGCTCGTCGAGGCCGGCACCTTCGTGCGCCTCAACGAGGAGAAGAAGCCGAACAGCTTCTACGCCGCCTCCGACCCGACCGACGTCGCCCGGGTCGAGGACCGCACCTACATCTGCTCCGTGGACGAGAAGGATGCCGGGCCCACCAACAACTGGATGGACCCGCACGAGATGAAGGACCTCATGCGCGGGCTCTACGCCGGCTGCATGAAGGGCCGCACGATGTACGTCATCCCGTTCGTGATGGGTCACGTCGAGGCCGAGAACCCGATGTTCGGCGTCGAGATCACCGACTCCGAGTACGTCGTGGTCTCGATGCGCGTGATGGCCCGCACCGGCGTCAACGTGCTGCGCCGCATCGAGGAGCTCGGTGAGAACGCCAAGTACGTCCCGGCCCTGCACTCCGTCGGGGCCCCGCTCGAGCCGGGCCAGGCCGACGTGAAGTGGCCGTGCAACCCGGAGAAGTACATCGTCCAGTTCCCCGAGGAGCGGATGATCTGGTCCTACGGCTCGGGCTACGGCGGCAACGCCCTGCTGGGCAAGAAGTGCTACTCGCTGCGGATCGCCTCCGTGATGGCCCGCGACGAGGGCTGGCTCGCCGAGCACATGCTCATCCTCAAGCTGATCTCGCCCGAGCAGCAGGTCTACTACGTCGCCGCCGCGTTCCCGAGCGCCTGCGGCAAGACCAACCTCGCCATGCTCGCCCCGACCATCCCGGGCTGGAAGGTCGAGACCCTCGGCGACGACATCGCCTGGATGCGCTTCGGCGAGGACGGTCGCCTGTATGCCGTGAACCCCGAGTTCGGGTTCTTCGGCGTCGCCCCCGGCACCAACGAGCACACCAACCCCAACGCGATGAAGACCATCAACAAGGGCAACTCCGTCTTCACCAACGTGGCGCTCACCGACGACAACGACATCTGGTGGGAGGGCCTGGAGAACACCCCGGCCCACGCCACCAGCTGGAAGGGCCAGGACTGGACGCCGGACTCCGAGGAGCTGTCGAGCCACGCGAACAGCCGCTACTGCACCCCCATCGAGCAGTGCGACATCCTCGCCGACGAGTACTACGACCCCAAGGGTGTGCCGATCTCGGCGATCTTCTTCGGTGGCCGCCGCAAGACGACCGTGCCGTTGGTGACCGAGGCGCGCGACTGGA
>NZ_JBFULM010000007.1:0-233916 GCF_054049895.1 Pedococcus sp. P5_B7 | reverse complement strand
ACACGACCGTGGCCGATGAGACCGGTCACCCAGGTTCTCCAGCCCGCCACCCTCGTACCGCGACAGCCACTCATGAAGGGTCTTGCGTGCAACCCCGAACCGGGCCGCCACTTCGGTGACGGTCGCGCCCTCACCGATCACCGCCAACACCGCCTGATACCGCTGCTCAGCCACACTCATCTCCCGCATCTCGAGAGTGTCACCGATCAACCGGAGTAGAACTGTCACCCATCAACCGAGGGACTTCAGCCCCACCAGTGCCTTGTATGAGTTCGCCTGATGCTTGACGTTTGGGCTTCGGTTGATGCCTGACAGTGTTTCGGTTGATGGTTGACAGTTACTTCGGCTGATCCTTGACACTCCCTTGATGAGGGAGATGAGCGTGGCTTGAGCAGCGGTACAAGGCGGTGCTGGCGGTCATCAGCGATGGCCGCACGGTCAAGGAGGTCGCGGCCGCGTGGTCAGTGTCGCGGCAAACCCTGCACGACTGGCTGGCCCGGTACGAGCAGGGCGGGTTGGAGGCGTTGACCGACCGGTCTCACCGGCCCGAGACGTGCCCGCATCAGTTGGACCCCGAGCTGGAGGTCGCGGTGCTGGAGATGCGGCGGTTGCATGTTTTATGTGGAATTGTCCGCTGCTTCGAGGGTGGCGCCGACCACCGACACCAGTCCACCTTCCCCGGACGGCCAACGATCCTTGACCAATTCCTTAACCGCGGGCGGGACCTTCGCCGTCGGCGAGGGTCAGCTGACGTGGATGCTAGGTCGCCGGGACGGRTCGGGTTCGACCTTGCGAATGATCTCCCGGACAACGGGAGGGGTGTCGCCGCGGCCCAGGAGCAGGTACCGCAGCAGGTGGGCAACCGGGGAGCCTTCGGACCACTCGAAGTGGCAGTGCGGGTGCAGCCCGGTCGCGTCCCGCAGGGCAAGCAGGACGGCGGCCATGGCGTTGGGTGCGGCCGGGCTGGCCAACCGCAGGATGCGGTACCCGCCCACCTCGACGCCGTGCACGCGCAGGACGTCGGCGAAGTCGGAGGGGTCGTCGATGTCGACCTCGAGGAACAGCACGTCCGAACGGCCCGGAACCGGGTTCATGGAGCGCTGCTCGGCCTCCTTGGCCACGTACTCGGCCTCGTCGCCGGCCTGTCGCTTGTTCGCGATGATGTTCAGCAGCCCGTCGTGGGCGACGGACTCCTCGATGAACCGGCGGGCGTCCTCGTCGAACTCGATATGTTCAACTCGCAGCTCGGTGGTTCGACTGATGCGGGAGATGAGGGAGACGACCACGATGCCGAGGATGAACAGCCCGGAGATGGCAATGCCGTCGGGCTTCTCGCGGATGTTCTCCACCAGGGCGTACAGCAGGATGAGGGTCAGGACCGCGAACCCTCCCGCGGCGACCTTCTGCCGGTGCCGGTATGCGGAGATGGTGACGGCCACCGCACCCGAGACCATCATGGCCAGGATGCCGGTCGCGTAGGCACCCGCTTGGGCGTTGACGTCGGCACCAAACGCGATGGTGATGATGATGCAGATGACGGTGTAGACGAGTACGACCGGGCGCACCGCGCGGCCCCACTCGGGGGCCATCCCGTAGGCGGGTAGGTAGCGGGGCACGATGTTGATCAGGCCGGCCATCGCCGAGGCGCCCGCGAACCACAGGATGAGGATGGTGCTGATGTCGTAGATGGTGCCGAACCCGTCGCCAAACATCTCATGCGCCAGGTAGGCCAGGGCGCGGCCGTTGGCCTCCCCGCCGGTCTTGAACTCCTGCGCGGGGATGAGCACGGTGGTGACGAAGCTGGTGGACAGCAGGTACACCGACATGATGAGCGCCGCGCCGGCCAGGAGCTTGCGGGTGTTCCGGATGCGGGAAGCGAGCTTCTCCTTCGCGCTCTCACCGTCGGCGGCGACCAGCGGCATCATCGACACCCCGGTCTCAAACCCGGACAGGCCGAGCACCAGCAGCGGGAACGCGATCACCGCCGGGCCGATAGCCCCACCCAGACCGCCGCTGTCGGCCAGGGCGGACGTCCAGGCGGACAGGGCGCCGTCGGTGCTGAACACCTCCATCAGTCCCTTGACGACGACGACGGCGTTCAGCGCCAGGAAGACGGCCACGAGCGGGATGGCGACCCTGACGGCCTCGCTGAAGCCGAGTAGGAACACCCCGCACAGCACGAGCAGCAGGAACACCGTGATGGCCACCGCGTGCCCGTGCAGGGCGTCGGGGAAGAACGGGGACTCCAGCACGTGCACGGACGCGTCCGCCGCGGACAGGGTGATGGTGATGATCCACGACGTGGCGACAAAACCAAGCAGGACAAGGACGAACACCTTGCCGCGCCAGAAGGGCAGCAGGTCCTCCAGCATGGCGACCGACCCTTGCCCGTGCGGGCTCTCCCTGGCGACGCGGGAGTACATCGGCAACATTCCCAGCAGGGTCAGCAGCACGATGAGCAGGGTCGCCAACGGGGACAGGGCGCCGGCGGCCAAAGCGGCGATGCCGGGCAAGTACGCGAGGGTGGAGAAGTAGTCGACCCCGGTCAGGGTCATCACCTTCCACCAGGCGTGAGGCTCCGCGTGCTCCTCCCCCGACTCAGGACCGACCGGCTGGACGCGGTGCTCGAGCAGCCACTTGGCTCCAGGCCGCGTGGACTCGGTGCGGGTCGCGGGACTCGGCACTCGGGCGGGCATGACCAAAGGGTCAGGAGCGTTCATTTCGTCTCTCTGTAGCGGGAACGTTGGGGCGGAGCCACCCTATGGCGGCAGGCCTTGACCCTCCCCACCCGTGCCACGCCCACGCTGCGCCACCCCGCTGCTACGTCCAAGCCATGAGGCGAGCGTGAGGCGACGATGAACACCGCGGTCCGCGTCGTCCTGGCTGTTGCTGCAGCGGCAGGAACCCTCGCCATCGGCAGGGCGGTTGCCAACCGTGAGGAGAACCACCGGATGTCGCTGCCGATGTCCGTCGGCGTCGGTGTGGTGTTGCTCGCGGTGTACCTCACCATCGCCTTGTCCATGTAAAGGGCTCCCATCAGGGTGCGGCAGGATTGAGTCAGAGCTCGAAGCGGTAACCGAGCCCGGGTTCGGTGATGAGGTGGTGCGGGGTGGATGGGTTCTCCTCGAGCTTGCGTCGCAGGGTGGCCATGTACACGCGCAGGTAGTTGCTCTCGTCGCCGTAGGTGGGGCCCCACACCTCTTGGAGGAGCTGCCTGCCGGGGATGAGCCTGCCTGGGTCGCGCACCAGGACCTCGAGCAGGTGCCACTCGGTCGGTGTCAGGCGGACGTCCTGACCTGCGCGGGTGACGCGCTTGGCGCGTCGGTCGATGACCAAGGTGCCTGCCGCAAGGGTCGGCACGTCACCTCCTGGGGCCGCTCGGCGCAGGCTGGCCCGCAACCGGGCAAGGAGCTCATCCATGCCGAAGGGCTTGGTGACGTAGTCGTCGGCGCCCGCGTCGAGGGCGTCGACCTTGGCGCCTTGGGCGTCCCGTGCAGAGAGCACGATGATGGGCACGTCGGTCCAGCCGCGCAAACCGCTGACCACGTCGACCCCGTCGATGTCGGGGAGCCCGAGGTCGAGGATGACGATGTCGGGCAGGTCCGCTGCTGCTGCCGCCAGGGCGGTGGTTCCGTCGCCGACGGCGTGCACGTCGTACCGGCGGGCGCGCAGGTTGATGGCCAAGGCTCGGCGAAGCTGGGGATCGTCTTCGACGATAAGTACTTTGGTCATTGCGGCGCCGCCGGGAGTCGGATGGTCATGGTCAGGCCACCGCCAGGGGTGGTGGATGGACTGATGCTGCCGCCCATGGCCTCGGTGAAGCCTCGGGCGATGGCCAGCCCGAGCCCGACCCCGCCGGGTGTGGTGTCACCAAGGCGCTGGAAGGGAACGAACATCTCTTCCCAGCCGCCGGGGTGGGCGCCTGGCCCTTGGTCGGCGACCTGGATCTGGATATACGCGGCATGCGATGTCGGCAAAGGTGTGGCGGCGATGCTGACCTTGCGCCCTTCGGGGGTGTATCGGAGCGCATTGTCGATGAGGTTCGCCAGGACGCGCTCGAGCAGGCCGTCGTCGGCCATGACAGATGGCAGTCCCTCCGCGATTTTGAGGACGACGCCGCGCGCATCGAGGGTAAGCAGGGCCCGGGAGGCGATCTCCTCGACGTCCACGGGGTGGGTGTGCACCGACAGGGCGCCCGCTTGGATGCGGCTCATCGCCAGGAGGTTGTTGACCAGGCCGGTGAGCCTGTCGGCGCCTTCCTCAATCGTGGCCAGGAGCTCGTCCTGCTCGCCCGGCTCCCACGTCACGTCGGGCTGCCGCAGCCCAGATGCGGCGGTCTTGATGCCTGCCAAGGGGGTGCGAAGGTCGTGCCCGACGGCCGTCAGCAACGCCGAGCGGACCCGGTCGGTCTGGGCGAGCTGTTCCGCCCGAGCTGCTTCCTGAGCGAGTCGCGCGGTTTCCCACGCCCGCCCGGCCGTCCCGGCGAGGGCTTCCAGTAGGACTCTGTCTTCGGCGAACAGCGGGCGGCCGTACCCAAGCAAGCTCAAAGTGCCCGACGCCGGCACGCACAGCACCGCTGGCCCCTCGGCTGTGGGGCCGGTCCATGCCACCGGATGCTCCGGCTCTGCGTTTGGGGCCAGGGTAACGGTGTCCATGCTGTACAGCTCGCGCACCTGGTCAAGAACCTGCTGCACGGTTACCCCGCGCATCTCCGCACTGCTCAAGGTGGCAACCATGCGGGTTTGGAGCCGGTTTCTTTCTGCCTTGGCTCGGTTCCTTGCGCCAACCTCGACCGTAATGCTGACAATGGCAGCCGCCAGGACAAACACCACGAGGTCGGTCAGCGCGTCCGGCTCGCCGACACTGAGCGTGTGGTAGGGCGGGGTGAGGAACCAGTTCGCCAGAAGAAATCCTCCGACCGCGGCCAGGAGGCCAGGCAGGACCCCGCCTACGACAGCGACCACCACAACCGCCAGCAAGTAGACGAGTAACACACTCTCGCCAGGCCCCAACGGCTGCAGGCCCACCATCGTCCACGTGAGCAAAGGCATGCCCACGACGCACAGCCCCAAGCCTGTCAGCAGGCGCCGTCTAGAAAGCCCGGTGGCCCCGGGTGACATCGCCCCGGTAGGGAACAGCCCCGCTGCGGGCTCCGCTCGCGGTGCGGCCGGCTGCATGACCTCAGCGTGCCACACCAAGACCTTCGGGACGGCCGGACAAGTCCGCAGAAGGGACGGCCACCCTCCCGCTCGGCCCGTCCCCGTCCGAGCCATCTGTAGTGACGCCCGGGTCCACGGACAGCTGCCAAGGCACCGACGTCACCATCACGCCGGGCTCGAAAAGCAGCCGGGCCTTCAGACGTAGTGCGCTCTGGTTGTGTAGCAAATGCTCCCACCACCGACGAACTACGTACTCGGGGATGAACACGGAAACGACATCGCGGGGGTGGTCCCGCAGGAGCTCGCGTACGTGCTCGATCACCGGCCGGGTCATGTCGCGGAACGGCGAGTCCAGAACGGTCAGCTCCACCGGGATGTCCCGCTCGATCCACTGCGCGGTCAGTCGTTCGGTGGCCCCCGCGCTGGTGCGCACCGTGACGGCCCGGAGGCTGGCGGGCCTGGTCGCTCTGGCGAATGCCAGCGCCCGCAGTGTGGGTGCATGCAGCGTCGACACCAGCACCAGGGTGTGGATCCGGGCTGGCAGAACTACCCCACCGACGGCCGGCCGAAGGGCTCGGGCCACCGTCCGGTAGTGCTTGCGGATGAGCGTCATAAGAGCGATGAGCAGAGGCATGGCCACCACGACCAGCCAAGCACCGTGGGTGAACTTGGTGACCAGGACGATGACCAGCACCAACCCGGTCACGGCGGCGCCCACGGCGTTGACAGCCAGCTTGCGCCTGATGCTTGCCCGGTCGCGTGCTGCTGCGGGTGTGACCAGCAACTGCTGCCAGTGCCGCACCATCCCGACCTGGCTGAGGGTGAACGAGACGAACACGCCGATGATGTACAGCTGGATCAGTCGGGTCGTGTTCGCGTCGAACGCCCACAGCAATCCGATCGCCAGCAGCGCCAGGATCACGATGCCGTTGGAGAACACAAGTCGGTCTCCACGGCGAGCGAACTGTCGCGGCAGGTATCCGTCCTCCCCCAGCAAGGACGCGAGGATCGGGAAGCCGTTGAACGCGGTGTTCGCCGCCAGGACGAGGATGGCTGCCGTAAAGCCCTGCACCGCATAGAAGCCGATGCTGCCCCCACCGAAGATGGCGCCCGCGACCTGGGCGATCACCGTCTTCTGCGTGTACCCGTCCGGGGCCCCGATGAGCATGGATGGGTCATGTGCGACGTGGACCTTGGCGATCAGGGCCAACGCTGTGAGCCCGACAAACATAACGATGGTCAGAACACCCATGATTGCCAACGTGTCTGCGGCATTGCGGCTCTTGGGTCGTTTGAAGTTGGGCACTCCGTTGCTCACCGCTTCCACCCCGGTCAGCGCGGTACATCCCGAGGCAAAGGCCCGAAGGGCGAGGGCAAGCACGAGCAACCCGGAGACGTGACTTTCGGCCCGAATCCCAAGCGGCGCTGACTCGGCGACCGGCGCCGCCCCCGTCGCGGTCCGGTACAGCCCGAGGGCGAGCATGACCAAGACACAGGCGACGAACCCGTACGTAGGGATCGCGAACGCCGCTCCCGACTCCTTGATTCCGCGCAGGTTGATGACGGCGAGCAAAGCCACCAGCCCCACCGAGAGCGTGAGGGCGTGGGGCGCCAGCTCCGGGACGGCGGAGACGATGTTGGCCACCCCTGCCGCCACCGACACCGCCACCGTCAGGACGTAGTCGACGAGCAGCGCGCTGGCCGCGACCAGGGCGGCGCCGCGCCCCAGGTTGGCCCGACTGACGGCATACGCCCCGCCACCGTTGGGGTAGGCATAACAGGTCTGGCGGTAGGACAACACGACAACGACAAGCAAGAGCACGACCCCGGCAGCGACGAGCGGTGTGAGGTGCAGCAGCGTCAGGCCGCCCAGGCTTAGCACCAGCAGAATCTCCTCGGTGGCGTACGCGTTGGATGACAGTGGGTCGCTGCAGAACACCGGCAAGGCGAGCTTCTTCGGCAGCAGGGTTTCGCCCATCTGCGAGCTCAGTAGAGGTCGGCCCACAAGGAGACGCTTGGGCATGCGCAGCAGTTCGGTCACCGCCCGACTGAAGCACCACTGCCGCTATAGGACTGTGGCTCTTGACGCGTCCTTAGCGGGCGAGGTACCAATCTTGATACTCCCTTAGCGTCGAGCGCGTGCGGGTTATCTCGGCCAGTCGGGGCTCCGGCGCCTCAGTCGGCCGCTGATGCGGGCTCGTCTAGCGGACACGCGTGCCCAGACGGTCTGCTGCACGGCCAGGGTCGCCCACCCCGCCAACGCCATCCCTGACAGGTTCAGCGCCAGTTGCAGGGTGCTGCGCCAAACCTCGTGACCGACGCCAAACGCCAACCCGAGGGCGATGTTCCCGGCAGCGGGGACGGTGGTTACGGAGATGAACACCCCGGACAGGCCACCGGTACGGGCGGAGGTCACCGACAAGACACCGGCCGCGCCCGCGATGACGGCCACGATGAACGACCACGTGTCCGGGAAGTAGATGAAGTCGGTGCCGGGACGAGGCCCAGTGACGTCAGCCAGAGCGAGCCAGCCCAGCGCCTTTCCTACCAACGCGAGCAACGTAGTCAGCGCAATCGCGGCGCCGAACCCGGCAACGAGGGTGACGATGGCGCTGCGCAGCAGTGTGTATCGGCGGCGGACGAGCGCCACCCCAAGAGCGGCGACAGCGCCGAACTCCGGACCGAGGACCATGGCCCCGATGACCAGGATCTGAGAGTCCAGGACGATCGCGATGGTCGCAATGAGCGTCGCCAGCGTCATGAACGTGCTGTACGTCCAGTTCAGCTCGGAATCCTCGTACGCCCGCTGGGTCACGTCGGCCCACACCACGGAGTCGGCACTGCTGCCCGGTGTTCGCCGCTCGGCTTGGTAGCCATCCTTCGAGAGCCATGTGGTCACCGTCTCGATGTGCAGCGACCCGCCCTGGTGGACACCCAGATCGCGCAAGCCGTCGATGACCGCGTTCGCGCCCTCACGGGCTACATCGGTCAGGACCAAGTCGCCCGCCGGGCGGAGGGATGCGTCGCGGACCACGGACAAGGCACTCACGCTGGTGTCCGCTTTCCAACAGGGCCACGATTCGTTCGGTCTGGGCGGCCGGTGAGGAGATGCGCAGATGCAGCATGCGGACAGTGTGTCCCACGTTCGTGCTCGTACTTCGCTCGGCATCTGGGCTGCGAATCCAGCTGTCGCGCTCGACCTCGACCAGACGCTCGCGGATTCGCCCAGCCGAGTGAGGTACAAGACCGGCTCGGACGGCAGCGCCCGGCTGTCGCCGGCCGCGAGCTTGGCGATCCGCTCCCGGTGCCGCTGGCGTTCCCGGATCTCGGCCCGTAGGCACGACCGTCAAGCACCTACCGGGACAGCACACGTGAACACACATGCTTGCCCACAATGCTCGCGGTGAGGACTTTCCATACTGGCTCAAGCGCGGCTCCGCCGCGAGGCGCGGGGCCCCGCGATGGGGCCCCGCGCTTAGGCGCTTCGCGCCACGCGCACCCCACCGCACCCCACGCCTGAACAGCAGAAGAGCGGCGTCCCGGTTCTCAGTCACCCGGGCGCCGCTCTCGTGGGGCTGTCAGTCCTTGCAGCAGCCGTCCGCGCAGGCCGCGACCGAGCCCGTCTGCCTCGACTCGTGCAAGACCGCGTTCGGGGCACAGCAGCTGTCGCCCTTCCACGCCTCAAGACCCTCCTTCAACGCCACGCCGGCGATCACCAACGCGGCCAGCGGGTCGGCCCAGGTCCACCCAAACATCGAGTTCACGGCCAGCCCGACCAACAGCACCGCCGACAGGTACGTGCACAGCAACGTCTGCTTGGAGTCCGCGACCGCCGACCTCGAGCCCAGTTCCCGCCCCGCGTGTCGTTGGGCGTACGACAGCCCCGGCATCACCATGAGACTCACGGCCGCCAAGGCCAACCCGACGGTGGAGTGCTCGGCCCGTCCCGACCCGAGCAGAGAGCGGACAGCCTCGAAGCTCACGTAGGCCGCCAAGGCGAAGAACGAGCAGGCGATCACCCGCAGGGCAACCCTTTCCCGCGACTCCGGGTCCTTCCCTGAGAACTGCCACGCCACCGCGGCCGCCGAGGACACCTCAATGACCGAGTCCAGCCCGAAGCCGACCAGAGCGGTCGACGACGCCGCACGCCCAGCCCAAAGCGCGATGACAGCCTCGATGACGTTGTAGGTGATCGTCGCGGCCACCAGCAGCCGGATGCGACGCGACAGCACTGCGCGACGGGCCACGACCGAGGGTGTGGTCAGCTGCAGCGAGGTCACGCCGTCGACCCGACCTTGTCGCACACATCGACCGGCGAGCACGCAGGGTCCACGGCCAGCACCAAGCTCAGCAAGTCACCCAGCGCGTGTCCGATGTTTCGGTCCGCCAACTCGTACCGAGTGCGACGCCCTTCCGGAACAGCCACCACCAGACCGCACCCACGCAAGCACGCCAAGTGGTTCGAAACGCCTTGCCTGGAGGCACCCACCAGGTCAGCCAAGTCACTCGGATACGACGAACCCTCTCGCAAGGCCAGAAGGAGCCGGGCCCGGGTGGGATCCGAGAGGGCATGCCCGAACCGGGCCAGTACATCGCTTGGGGTCGCCATTTGCATGACCGTCATAGTACAGCCACCGCTGTATCCCCCGACCGAGGTCCCCGTGGCCCCGTCCCGGCGACACTCACCTTCCGCCGCCGACCCGACGCTCCACTGTCCACCCGCCTCCGGGACGCCTCAAGGCCGCTGCGCGTCACTGTGTGATGGCCTGCGGCCAGCCTTGACCCGACCACTCCGGCAGGCTCCCCTGCTCTGCTAACGGATCGGTGGCTCCGTCTGCTCACCTCACCGACAGGACCCCCGCGCTTCAGACGACCTCTGGCGATTTCGGCCCACCGGTCCAGGAGCTCATGTGACCGCGTGGGAAGACCCAACGGAACACGCTCAGGCCCGGTCGCTTGCACCAGCAGTCGTCCGCGCAGCCACAAGCGATCAGCCCCATGCGCTCTCGCACCAGCCCGACGACGGCCGCCGCGAGGTAGAGACCCCCAGCAAGTCCCACGACTCGCTTCATGACAACACCTCCACCAACTGATCCACCGTGGGCGACCCGGCTCGGCCTTCTGCGGAAGAGAACACCCGGCAGGCCAAAGCCGCCTGCTCGTCCCCTGTCGCGAATGGGTCTTGGCCATCGAGCAAGATCGTCGGCGACCCGATGAAACCCAGACGCTCTGCATCCTCGGGCGTCTCCACCAGCACATGCTCGATCCGCTCGACATCACGCCCAACGCGGGCCAAAGCCGTCCGCAACCGCTCATCGGCAAGCGCCGAATGGGGACACCCATCGAAGTACAGCAGCCGCACATCCACGACCCCATCATGCGCCTCGCCACACCGGAGGCTCCGTATGTTGCGGGTCCGACCCTCAAGCGCAGCGACTCTCGTGGCACCTCAGTGGCACACCATTTTGAGAATCGACCGATTTGGTGTCAGCCGACCACGACCGACTGAGCACAAATCGGCAAGAAATAGCGCCTGACCTGCACCTTCGGGACTTCTCATGATCCGTCGGTCGTCGGTTCAAGCGCGACCTGCCCCACCAGTGCCTCGGCGCGGAGCTCGCGGACGCCTCAGGTTGCCTTTGGGTGACAGATGGGGACGGAGGAGGCAGGGAACTGCGTCAAACGGGTAGGTTGCCGGGCATGACGGAGCCACTGGTCGTCCTCAAGGGCGTCAACAAGCACTTCGGCGAGCTGCACGTCCTCCAGGACATCAACCTGTCCATCGGCAAGGGCGAGGTCGTCGTCGTGATCGGTCCCTCGGGGTCCGGCAAGTCGACCCTGTGCCGCACCATCAACCGGCTCGAGACCTTCGAGACCGGCTCGATCACCATCGACGGTGTACCGCTGCCCGAGGAGGGCAAGGAGCTCGCCAAGCTGCGGGCCGACGTCGGCATGGTGTTCCAGTCCTTCAACCTCTTCGCCCACAAGACGATCCTCGACAACGTCACGTTGGGCCCGATCAAGGCCCGTAAGGTGCCCAAGGCCGAGGCCGAGAAGCGGGCGATGGAGCTGCTCGAGCGGGTGGGCGTCGCGCACCAGGCGCAGAAGTTCCCCGCCCAGCTATCCGGCGGTCAGCAGCAGCGCGTGGCCATCGCCCGTTCGCTGGCGATGGACCCCAAGGTGATGCTCTTCGACGAGCCCACCTCCGCCCTCGACCCCGAGATGATCACCGAGGTCCTCGACGTCATGATCTCCCTCGCCAAGGAGGGCATGACGATGGTCGTCGTCACCCACGAGATGGGCTTCGCCCGCAAGGCTGCGAACCGGGTCGTCTTCATGGCCGACGGCCAGATCGTCGAGGAGAACGACCCCGAGGGCTTCTTCACCACGCCGAAGTCCGACCGCGCCAAGGACTTCCTCGGCAAGATCCTCACCCACTGACCGACCACGACATCCAGACCGCACTGCACTGAACACCGGGGCGCGCCAGCGCAGCGGCTACACATCAGGAGGAAACGGAATGAAGATTCGTCAGATTGGCGCCATGACCGCCGCATCGGTCCTCGCGCTCGGCCTGGCCGCCTGCGGCGACAGCGCCAAGGACGGGGGCAGCGGCGGAGGCGGGGGCAGCAAGTTCAAGGTCGGCATCAAGTTCGACCAGCCCGGCCTCGGTCTCAAGGAGGGCGCGAAGTACACCGGCCTCGACGTCGACGTGGCGACCTACGTCGCCAAGGAGCTCGGCCACGAGGCGGGCGACATCCAGTGGGTGCAGGCCCCCTCGGCCCAGCGCGAGACGCTGATCTCCACGGGTCAGGTGGACATGGTGGTCGCGACGTACTCGATCACCGATGCCCGCAAGGAAAAGATCTCCTTCGCCGGTCCTTACTTCGTCGCCGGCCAGGACCTGCTGGTGCGCGCCGACGACACGTCGATCACCGGCCCGGAGGCCCTCACCGGCAAGAAGCTCTGCTCGGTGACTGGCTCCACCTCCGCCCAGAAGGTCAAGGACAAGTACCCGGGCGTGCAGCTCCAGGAGTTCGGCACCTACTCCGAATGCGTGACCGCCCTCGTCTCCAAGGGCGTCGACGCCCTCACGACCGACAACACCATCCTCGCGGGCTACGCCTCGCAGGCGCAGTACAAGGGCAAGCTCAAGGTCGTCGGCAAGACCTTCTCCGAGGAGCGCTACGGCATCGGCCTCAAGAAGGGCGACACCGCCACCTGCGAGAAGATCAACACGGCGATCGGCAAGATGATCTCGTCCGGCGACTGGCAGAAGGCCATCGACGCCAACCTCGGCCCGGCTGGTTTCAAGGTCGACAGTGCGACCAACCCGCCCAAGCAGGACGCCTGTTCCTGACCCGTCCCACGCCGCAATGGGTATGCCGCGCGCTCAGCTGAGCGCGCGGCATGCCGCGGCCTTTGTCCGCACCACCCCAGCGACGGAAGGCATCCCTGCATGGGCGACATCCTGAGCACTTACGGTTCCGAGATCCTCAAGGCGTTCTGGGTCACGATCCGGCTCGCCGTCGTGGCGGGCATCGGCTCGCTGGTCATCGGCACCCTCGTCGCAGTCATGCGGCTGTCGCCGGTGCGCGTCCTGCGGCTGCTGGGCGCGTGGTACGTCAACGTCTTCCGCAACACGCCGCTGACCCTGCTCATGGTCTTCAGCATCCTGGGCCTGACCTACATCCTCGGCCTCAACCTCGACCAGCAGGACATCACGCAGAACGCGCTGCGATGGTCGGCCGTGATGCTGTCGATCTACCACGCGGCGTTCGTCTGCGAGGCCCTCAGGTCGGGAGTCAACACCGTGCCGGTCGGTCAGGCCGAGGCCTCCCGGTCGATCGGGCTGACCTTCTCCCAGAGCATGCGTGAGGTGATCCTGCCGCAGGCCTTCCGGGGCGCCGTTGCCCCGCTCGGGTCCAACTTCATCGCCCTCGTCAAGAACACGACGGTCACCGCAGTCATCGTGGCGGCCGAGGCGGGCGGGCTGATGCAGAAGATCATCGAGAACGAGACCGGCACGCTGTCGGTCTTCTTCATCTTCGCGCTCGGCTTCGTCATCCTGACGCTGCCCCTTGGAGTCTTCTTCACCTCGCTGTCGCGTCGCCTGGCGGTGAAGCGATGAGCGCCTCCGTCCTGTTCGACGCTCCAGGGCCCCGTGCTCGCCGGCGGCACGCCATCCTGTCGGTCGTCGGCGTCCTGCTCGTCCTCGCGATCGGCTACGTGGTCGTCCGCAAGATGCAGACGGCCAACCAGCTCGAGGGCTACATGTGGAAGCCGTTCGTGACGGACCGCTCGGTCTGGCGCGACTACCTCCTCATCGGCCTGTGGGGCACGCTGAAGGCCGCAGTGATCTCCATCGCGCTGGCCATCGCCTTCGGGCTGCTGTTCGGCATCGGTCGGCTCTCGAGCATCACGCCGATCCGCTGGGCGTCCGGCGTGGTCGTGGAGTTCTTCCGCGCCGTCCCGGTGCTGATCATGATGATCGCCAGCTACGGCTACTACTCGCGAGCCGGCGTGTTCTCGAGCGAGACTGCTCCCCTCGCCGGCGTCGTCACCGGGCTGACGCTCTACAACGGGTCCGTCATCGCGGAGCTGGTTCGTTCCGGTGTCTTCTCCCTGCCGAAGGGCCAGTCCGAGGCGGGCCTGTCCATCGGGCTGACGGAGTCGCAGACGCTGCGCTCGATCCAGCTGCCGCAGGCCATCACCGCCATGCTGCCCGCCCTGATCGGCCAGTTCGTCGTCATCCTCAAGGACTCGGCGCTGGGCTACTCGATCACCTACGGCGAGCTGCTCGTCTGGTCCAAGACCCTGGGGTCGGCGTTCGCCAACACCCTGCCGGCCTACATCGTGGCGGCGCTGCTGTTCATCCTCATCAACTTCACCCTCACCGTGATCGCGAGTCGGGTGCAGCGCCGGCTCTCGCGTCGTGGGCGGACCACGATCCGCGAGGCCGCAGCCGTCCCTGCCCCCGCAGCGGCGGACACGACCGCCTGAACGCCCGCCGACGGCACGACGAAGGCCCCGGACCTGATGGTCTGGGGCCTCGTTGGTGGGGTGGCTCCCCCGGTTGGACTCGAACCAACAACCTGCCGATTAACAGTCGGCTGCTCTGCCAATTGAGCTACAGGGGAAAGTCCGTCGGCGGTCCCCCGCGTTCGGCGCTGCGCAACCATAGCAAAGGATGCGCGCAGTTCTGAAAACGGGTGGAGGCGCGGGTGGAGGGTCGCCGCAGCGTCCCTAGAGCCCGACCTGCTCGCGCAGGTAGACCAGCACCGCCTCGGTGCGGGCGACCAGCTCGGGGTCGTCGGCGCGCACCCCTCGGCCGAGCACCACCTGCTCGACCAGACCGCCGCCCGCGAGGTCCTGCCGCACGGCCACCTTGGCCGTCCGGCGAGGTCCGAGCTCGATCCGCTGGGCCAGCACCACGCTTGCCTGGACGCGCTCGCGCAGGGTCTCCGGCACCAGGCTCGTGGCGCCCAGCACCCACTGCGAGGGCCGCGAGCCGTCGACCCAGGTGACCGTGAGGGTGCTGAGCTCGGCCGACCAGGTGCCGCCGTCCACCTCGTGCCACGGGCGGTGGAGCGTTCGCTCCCCGGCCGCGTCGACGGCATACAGGGCATGGTTGGTGGCGACCACGGTCGCGCCGCTGGCTTCCTCGCGACCCCAGCTGAGCACCCGCTCCCCCGACGCGAGCCCCACGGCGGAGCGCACCTCGGCCGGCAGCCGCTCTGGGCGGCGCAGCGAGATCGCCATCACGAGGCCTGGTCGCGCAGCGTCGCCAGCTCGCGCTGGAGCTCCTGGAGCTCCCCGCTCAGGCTGCGCGCGAGGGCAGGGTCGGTGTGCGGGTCGGTCGCCATCCTGCGCATGGCCGACATCGCGTCGGCGATCCTGCGGGTCAAGGAGACCTCCTGGACGCGGGTGAGCAACGCGTCGATGTAGCGGCGCTCCGGCAGCCCGGTCGCCTTGTCGAACCTGGTCGGCAGTGACGCGACCGCCAGCTCGGCGACGAGCCCGTGCACGGCCAGCGGCGCTGCCTGCGTCACCCGGTCGGCCCAGGCCTGGACGGACAGCCCCCGCTGTGGCCCGCCGGCTCCGCGGACCCCGTCGAAGACCGCCCGGTGGGCAGGAGCGGTGAACGCGTCGGCCGAGACCTTGTCGACGTCATCGGGGGCGAAGCTGTCGGGGTACTGCAGCAACGTCTGGAGCAGCTGCCGCTCGGCGAAGACGATGGGGTCGCGCAGGTCGGGGGCGGGCAGCGCGGCGCGCGCCTCCTCGATGGAGGGCTCGGGCACCGTGTCGGCGTCGGGCCGGTTGACGACCGCCTCGCGCGAGCGCTCGTGCTGCCCGGGCCGACCCTCGCGACCAGCCGGGGACTCCGCAGCCTCCTTGGCGTCACGGGCGGCCATCCGCTGGGCGCGGGACACCTCCGCCTGCACCTGCTCGACCTCGACCCCGATCCACCCGGCGACCGTGCGGATGTACTCGGGGCGCATCGAGCTGTCCCGGATCGAGTTCACGATGGGAGCGGCGGCACGCATCCCCTGGACCCGGCCCTCGGCAGTCGTCAGGTCGAACCGGGCGATCGTCGTGCGGACGGCGAACTCGAACATCGGCACCGCGTCGTCGATGAGGTGACGCACCGCGTCGTCGCCTTGGGCGATGCGCAGCTCGCACGGGTCCATCCCGCCCTCGGCCACGGCCACGAACGACTGCGAGGCCCACCGCTGGTCCTCGCCGAACGCCCGCATGGCGGCCTTCTGCCCCGCGGCGTCGCCGTCGAACGTGAAGACCACCCGGGCTGGGGCGAGGTCGGCCTCGTCGCGCATGATCCGGCGCAGCAGCTTGATGTGGTCGACACCGAACGACGTGCCGCACGTGGCCACGGCGCCCTCGATGCCGGCCAGGTGGCATGCCATCACGTCGGTGTAGCCCTCGACGATGACCGCCTTGCGGTCGCCCGCGATCGACTTCTTGGCCGCATCGAGGCCGTAGAGGACGGTCGACTTCTTGTAGATGGGGGTCTCGGAGGTGTTGAGGTACTTGGCGGCGATCCGGTCGTCCTCGAACAGCCGGCGCGCGCCGAACCCCACCGTGTCGCCGGTGATGTCGCGGATCGGCCAGACCAGCCGCCCCCGGAAGCGGTCGTAGAGCCCGCGGCTGCCCCGACCCGAGAGACCGGCCAGGGTGACCTCCTCGTCGGTGAAACCCTTGGAGCGCAGGTGGCGCGACAGCTCCTCGCCACCGCGGGGCGCGAAGCCCACGCCGAACTTCTTGGCCGCCTCGCTGTCGAACCCGCGCTCACGCAGGAAGTCGCGGCCCACCCGGGCCTCGGGCGCGTTGAGCAGGGCGTGGTGGTAGAACTCCTGCGCCACCCGGTGCGCCTCGACCAGCCGCGAGCGCCGCCCGAGGGTCTCGCCGTCACGGGGCCGGCCACCCTCCTCGTAGTGCAGCTCCATGCCGAGCTTCTGGGCCAGCCGCTCGATGGCCTCGCTGAAGGTGAGGTGCTCGACCTTCTGGACGAACGAGATGACGTCGCCGCCCTCGCCGCAGCCGAAGCAGTGCCACGCGCCGACCACGGGACGGATGTTGAAGGAGGGGGTCTTCTCGTCGTGGAAGGGACACAGGCCCTTCATCGAACCCGGGCCGGCAGGTCGCAGGGTCACGTGCTCGCGCACGACATCCTCGATGGACGAGCGCTCCTTGACGAGCGCGACGTCCTCGGCCTTGATCCGACCCGCCACTGGCCCTCCTTGTCGCGGTTGAGTCTAGGTGGTGGCCATGACTCGTCGTGGCCGACCATGAGGTCAGGACCAGGCGTGGTGCAGGTACTCCGCGCGCACGTCGGTCAGCGATGCGACCTGGTCGACCACGACCCGCAACGCCTCGGCGTCGTCCGTGGCCGCCTTCCAGTCGCCGAGCAGGTCGGGGTCGAGCCGTCCGACCGGGTCCTGCTGGTAACCGGTCACCAGGTCGGCCACCACCTCCCGCTGCCGGCTCAGCACGTCGACCCGCTCCAGGGCGTGCATGACGAAGTGCGCCGCCACGGCCTTGAGCACGGCACACTCGGCCCGTGTCTCGTCCGGAACGACCAGGTCGGCGGCGTAGCGGGTCAGCGGCCCGTCACCGTGCCGCTCGCGGGTGGCCACCTCCACCCCGTGGACGAACCGGCCGATGAGCCGCGACGTCATGTCCTTGAGCGCCGCCCGGTCCACCCGTGACCCGTCGTATGCCGTGGGCACGGCACCGCTGGCGAGCACGCGTTCCAGCGCAGCGCCGAGGGCGTCCACCCCGAGGTCCGCGGCGTACAGGCCGGTGGCCACCGCGAGCACCGAGTCGACGTCGGTGCGGTCGCGGAGGCGGCGCACGTCGAGGCGGCCCGAGGCGATCGCGTCCTCGACGTCGTGCACGGAGTAGGCGACGTCGTCCGACCAGTCCATGACGTCTGCCTCGAGGCACCGCTGCCCGTCCGGCCGGCCGTCTCTGAACCACTCGAAGACCGGCAGGTCGTCGACGTAGACACCGAACTTGGCCGCGGCACCGTCGTCCCCCGCGCCGCGGCGCCACGGGTACTTCGTGGCGGCGTCGAGGGTCGCCCGGGTCAGGTTGAGCCCTGCTGGTCGGCCGTCCGGGTGGACCCGCTTGGGCTCCAGCCGGGTCAGCAGCCGCAGGGTCTGGGCGTTGCCCTCGAACCCGCCGATCTCGGCGGCGATCTCGTCGAGGGCGCGCTCGCCGTTGTGGCCGAAGGGTGGGTGCCCGAGGTCGTGGGCCAGGCAGGCCGAGTCGACGACGTCGGCGCTGCAGCCGAGCGCCTGCCCGAACTCGCGGCCGATCTGGGCGACCTCGAGGCTGTGCGTGAGCCGGTTGCGCACGAAGTCGTCGTCGCCGGGCTGCACCACCTGGGTCTTGGCCGACAGACGGCGCAGCGACGCGGAGTGCACCAGCCGGGCCCGGTCGCGGGAGAAGTCGTCCCGGTCGGCCCGTTTCGTGGCAGGGTCTTCCCGCACCCACCGCTCACGGTCGACCGCGCTGTACGCCACGCTCGCGAGCCTACGACCGGGCGGCCCGCGCTGCCTCGGCGGCCCGCTCCACCCACTTAGGCTGGGTGCCGTAGCGCTGGCTGGGGATCAGCCGCCCCGCTGCGCTGTCCTCGACCAGCTGGGCCATCCGCTTCGCGCGGGTGGCCTCCTGCTTGGCGGTCACCACCCAGTGCACGGCGAGCTTCCGGTAGGACGCCGTGGCGATCTCCCAGAAGGCACTGGCGGCCGCGTCGCCCGCCAGCCGCGCGGCATACTCCGGCGGCAGCTCGAGCTGGCCCGCGCTCTCGTAGGAGTAGACCCCCGAACGGTCCTCGCGGCGCAGGGCGTAGGCGGCCAGCCCCGGTGGCTGCATCCGCCCCTCTGCCTTGAGCCGCTCGACCGCGGCGATGTTGATGGCGCTCCAGTTGCTGGTGGACTTGCGGGGCGTCCAGCGCTGGCGGGTGGTGTCCTCGTCGATCCGCTGGGCGACCGAGTCGATCCAGCCCCAGCAGAGCGCCTCGATGACCGCCTGCTCCCAGGTCAGACCGCGGTCGGGCACGTGCTTCTTGGAGAGACCCATCCAGAGCTCGGTGGCGGTGTCGTGGTTGGCGGCGAGCCAGGCGCCGAACTCCTCAGGCCCCGAGAAGAACGTCGCCGGGCGCTCCGCGGTCCCGCCCGGCGTCCCGATCCGCATCGGCTTCGTCGTACCCATGGACGCAGCCTGCCACGACCCCCCGACGGTCGTGCCACACCCGGTAGGCCACCGCCGAAGCGGCGACACCGAGCGCCCACACCACGTGCCAGCCGTTCATCACCAGCAGGCCCAGCACCGAGACCAGCGCGACCACGGCGGTCCACCAGGCTCGTGAGCCGCGGTCCAGGAGGCGCACAGCCGCAGCGGTCCCCAGGACGTAGACCAGCGTGAAGCAGCCCGTGGCCAACAGCATCAGCGGGGTGAGCCCGAGGTGCAGCACCTCCGAGGCCACCAACCAGAGCACGGACTGCCCGGCGATGAGGGCCAGGCTGCGCCGCGGCACGCCACCCTTCTCCGCATCCACCGCCAGGTATGCCGGGAGGGCACCGTCGCGCGCCAACGCAGCCCCCAGCCGCGAGCCGCCCGCGTAGTAGGCGTTCATGGCCCCGACCGTGAGCAGGACGGCCACCACGGCGGTGACGATCCGGACCTCGCCGCCGACGCCCGCTGCCAACAGGTCCGACAGGGGCGCCGCACTGGTTCCGGTCGCCGGCCCGAGCACCATCAGGCTGGTGGCCGCGAGCGCGAGGTACAGGGTGCCGACGACCACCAGCGCGATGGCGGTCGCCCGGGGCACGTCCCGAGCCGGGCGCCGGTAGTCACCCGCGAGGGAGGCCACGGCCTCCCAGCCGGCGAACCCCCACACCAGCAGTGCCGCCGCCGAGCCCACGGCCCCCCAGCCGTGCGGCGCGAACGGCCGCAGGTTGTCCCACGACGCGTGCGGCAGGGCGGCGACGATGGTCACCAGCATCAGGGTCGCGAGCACCGCGGTCAGCCCCAGCTGGGCCCGGCCCGACAGCCGGAGCCCGGCGGCGTTCATCAGCGCGACCCCGACGATGAGGCTCGCGGCCACCGCGACGGAGACCATCCGCCCGCCACCCACCGCGTCGGACACGTAGTGCCCGGCCATCAGCGACGCCGGTGGGGCCCCCACCGGGACCGCGAAGTAGAAGCACCAGCCGACGGCGGCCGAGGCTCGCGGACCGAAGGCGCGCCGCACGTAGGTCGAGACTCCCCCGCTGTCCGGGAAGCGGGCCCCCATCGCGGCGAAGGTCGATGCGAGCGGGATGCTCAGCACCACCAGCGCGGCCCAGGCCACGAGGGAGGCCGGTCCGGCGATCCCGGCCGCGATGGCCGGCAGTGTGATGACCCCGGTGCCGAGCACGGCACCGATGGACAGGGCGGTGCCCTGGGGGATGCTCAACCGCGCCGTCGTCGGGGTGCTCGTCATGGGACCAGCCTCGCCGCTCATTGGCCCGGTCAGAAGGTCCACTTGAGGGCAAACTGATTGAGCCAATTTCCGGTCTACGCCCTACCCTGTGGAGGTGGACCTGCACCTCGATCCCGCCACGACCGGCGACCGGTCCGCGACCATCTACCGCGAGCTGCTCGAGGCGATCCTCGACGGCCGGCTGGCCGCCGGAGAGCGGCTCCCACCCAGTCGCGAGCTCGCGTCGTCACTGGGCGTCGCCCGCGGCACGGTCACCACGGCCTACGACCGGCTGACGGCCGAGGGCTTCCTGGTGACCCGCGTCGGCGCCGGGACGTTCGTGTGCGCCGACATCGAGCCACGGCGGGCCCGACGGGCCCCGGTCGGCGACCTCCGCCCCCGGGAGGTGTGGTCGGCGCTCCCACCACCGGTGCCTGACGCGGCACCCACCGACTTCGACCTGTCGGTCGGCGGACCTGACACCACGCTCTTCCCCCTCGCCGTGTGGCGCCGGCTGGTGTCCGCGACCCTGCGGCCGTCGTTGCTCGCCGCCTCCGCCTACGAGGGCGGTGGCCACCCGGGGCTGCAGGCCGAGGTCGCGAGGTATGCCGGTCTGGCCAGGTCGGTGGTCGCCAGCCCCGAGGACGTGCTCCTCACCAACGGCGCCCAACAGGCCCTCGACGTGGTCGCGCGGGCAGTGCTCGACCCGGGTGACGTCGTCGTGGTCGAGGACCCGGGCTACACGGCGGCCACCAGGCTCTTCGCCTCGCACGGCGCCAGGGTGCGGCCGGTCCGGGTCGACGAGGAAGGTCTCGTCGTCGACGACCTGCCCGGCGCCGCGCGGATGGTGTACGTGACGCCGTCCCACCAGTTCCCGACCGGTGCGGTGATGTCGCTACGACGCCGGATCGCCTTGCTGGAGTGGGCCTCTCGGCGCAACGTCGTCATCGTCGAGGACGACTACGACAGCGAGTTCCGGTTCGAGGACCGCCCCCTCGCGCCGCTGCAGAACCTCGACCGTGACGGTCGCGTCGTCTACGTCGGCTCGTTCTCCAAGACCCTCATGCCCTCGCTGCGGGTCGGTTACCTGATCGCCCCTCGGTCACTCCAGGAGACGTTGCGCCAGGCCAAGCTGCTCACCGACTGGCAGGGTGACGCCGTTACCCAAGGAGCGTTGGCCCGGTTCATGGGCGAGGGGTTGCTGTCGGCCCACGTCCGCAAGGTCACCAAGCTCTACGCGGTGCGCAGGCAGGCCCTCCTCGATGGCCTCGCCACGCTGCCCCACGGCGTCCTCGAGGTGCTTCCCTCGGCCGCCGGCCTCCACGTGTGCACCTACTTCACCGACCGCACGGTCGACGACGTGGCGGTGGCTGCGGCAGCCGCTAGGGCCGGGGTCGCGCTCGAACCCGTGTCGGTGCGGTTCCAGGGCGGCACGCCCCGCCCCGGCCTGGCGATGGGGTTCCGCCGGATCACCGTCGAGCAGGTGCCCGAGGCGGTCGCCCGGCTGGCGTCGGTCCTCCCGGCGCCGGGTCAGGCACCCACGTAGAGCGCGAGGTGCTCGCCGGTCAGGGTCGAGCGGTCCGCGACCAGGTCGGCCGGCGTGCCCTCGAAAACCACCAGCCCACCGTCGTGCCCCGCGCCGGGGCCGAGGTCGATGAGCCAGTCGGCGTGGGCCATCACGGCCTGGTGGTGCTCGATGACGATGACCGACTTGCCGGAGTCCACGAGCCGGTCGAGCAGGCCGAGCAGGTTCGCCACGTCGGCGAGGTGCAGACCGGTCGTCGGCTCGTCGAGGACGTAGACGTCACCCTTCTCCGCCATCTGCGCGGCCAGCTTCAGGCGCTGGCGCTCGCCGCCGGACAGGGTGGTGAGCGGCTGGCCCAGGCTGAGGTAGCCCAGGCCCACGTCGGCGAGCCGGTCGAGCACCTTGTGGGCGGCCGGGGTCTTCGCGTCACCGTCGGCGAAGAAGGCCTCCGCCTCGGTGACCGACATGTCCAGCACGTCGGCGATGTTCTTGCCCCCGAACGTGTACTCGAGCACGGCGGCCTGGAAGCGGCGGCCCTCGCACTCCTCGCAGGTCGACTCGACGGTGGCCATCACCCCCAGCTCGGTGAAGATGACGCCGGCGCCGTTGCACGTGGGGCAGGCGCCCTCGGAGTTCGAGCTGAAGAGGGCCGGCTTGACGTTGTTCGCCTTCGCGAAGGCCTTGCGGATCGGCTCGAGCAGGCCGGTGTAGGTGGCCGGGTTGCTGCGGCGTGAGCCCTTGATCGCGGCCTGGTCGACGACGACCACGCCGTCACGACCCGCGACCGAGCCGTGGATGAGCGAGCTCTTGCCCGAGCCGGCGACACCGGTGACGACGCACAGCACGCCGAGCGGGATGTCGACGCTCACGTCGCGCAGGTTGTGCGTCGAGGCGCCGCGGACCTCCATGGCTCCGGTGGACGCGCGCACCGAGTCCTTGATCGCCGCGCGGTCGTCGAGGTGGTGACCAGTGGTGGTGTCGCTCGCCCGCAGACCCTCGACGCTCCCCTCGAAGCAGACCGTGCCACCTCCGGTCCCGGCACCGGGACCCAGGTCGATGACGTGGTCGGCGATCGCGATGGTCTCGGGCTTGTGCTCGACCACCAGCACCGTGTTGCCCTTGTCGCGGAGCTGGAGGAGGAGCCCGTTCATCTGCTCGATGTCGTGCGGGTGCAAGCCGATGGTGGGCTCGTCGAAGACGTAGGTGACGTCCGTGAGCGACGAGCCGAGGTGGCGGATCATCTTGGTGCGCTGCGCTTCTCCCCCGGACAGCGTGCCGGCCGACCGGTCGAGGGAGAGGTAGCCCAGGCCGATCTCGGTGAACGAGTCGAGCGCGTGCTGGAGGCCGGCGAGCAGGGGTGCGACCGAGGGCTCCTCGAGGTCGCGGACCCACCCGGCCAGGTCGCTGATCTGCATGGTGCACAGCTCGGCGATGTTCCTGCCCCCGATCCTCGACGACCGCGCCTCCTTGCTCAGCCGGGTGCCCTCGCACTCAGGACACGACTGGAAGGTGATGGCCCGCTCGACGAACCGCCGGACGTGCGGCTGCATCGCCTCGACGTCCTTGGACAGCATCGACTTCTGGACCTTCGGGATGATGCCCTCGAAGGTCAGGTTGACGCCCTCGACGTTGATCTTGGTCGGCTCCGCGTAGAGCATCGTCTCGAGCTGCTTCTTGGTGAACGAGGCGATCGGTTTGTCCATCGGGAGCCCCATCCCCTCGAAGAGCCGGCCGTACCAGCCGTCCATCGAGTAGCCCGGCACGGTCAGGGCGCCCGCGCGCAGCGACTTCGTCTCGTCGTACAGCGCGGTCAGGTCGAAGTCGGAGACCGCGCCCATGCCCTCGCAGCGCGCGCACATCCCGCCCAGGTAGACCTGGTTCTGGACGACGGCCTTCTCGACCCGGCCACCGGCCTTCTCGGTGCTCATCACCCCGCTGGCCTTGCGGGTCGGGACGTTGAACGAGAACGCGGTGGGCGGGCCGATCTGGGGGTCGCCGATGCGGCTGAAGAGGATGCGCAGCATGGCGTTGGCGTCCGTCGCGGTGCCCACGGTCGAGCGCGGGTTGGCGCCCATCCGCTCCTGGTCGACGATGATCGCGGTCGTCAGGCCCTCGAGGAGGTCGACATCGGGTCGGGCCAGCGAGGGCATGAACCCCTGCACGAAGGCGCTGTACGTCTCGTTGATCATCCGCTGGGAGTCGGCGGCGATGGTGCTGAAGACCAGCGAGCTCTTGCCGGACCCGGACACCCCCGTGAACACCGTGAGCCGCCGCTTCGGGATCTCGACGCTGATGTCCTTGAGGTTGTTCTCGCGCGCACCGTGGACGCGGATCAGGTCGTGGCGGTCCGCCGGGTGCGTCCCGGTCGACGTCGCCTGCGTGGTGCTACCCCTGCTCATCGTGTCTCCCTCTCCAACCCGGTCGCCGCGCGGCCAAGCCTAGCCACGGCGCGTGCGGCGATCTTCTCGATTCCTGACGGACCGAGGTGGCTCAGTCGGGTCAGCCGCCGGAGACTGACAACTCGGCCTCGGCGACCGCCTCGCGGTGCGCCTCGCTGAGCTCGCGGCTGTCGAGCCAGCCCTCAGGCAGGGCGACGTGGCGCGGCGAACCTGCGCGCCCACGCTGGCCCTCGGCGGCGTCACCCGGCCACGCCGCGTCGGGGTCCATCGACGCGATCAGCTCGTCCAGGGCCGCCATCGAGTCGACCAGCGCGAGGTGGTGGCGCACGGTGGAGCCGGCCGGGAATCCCTTGAGGTACCAAGCGATGTGCTTGCGGATGTCGCGGCAGGCCTTGTACTCGTCGTCGTAGAAGTCGATGAGGTACTCGGTGTGCCGGCGCATCGTGGCGGTCACCTCGCCGAGGGTCGGCTCGACGCGCGCCGGGGCGCCGGCGAAGGCCGCGGCCAGGTCGGTGAACAACCACGGACGACCCAGGCACCCGCGGCCGACCACGACGCCGTCGCAGCCGGTCTCACGGGTCATCCGCACGGCGTCCTCGGCCGACCAGATGTCGCCGTTGCCGAGCACCGGGATGGTCTTCACCGTCTCCTTGAGCCGCGCGATGGCGGTCCAGTCGGCTTCGCCGGAGTAGGCCTGGGAGGCCGTGCGCCCGTGGAGCGCCACGGCCGCGACACCGGCCCGCTCCGCGGTCAGGCCCGCCTCGAGGTAGGTCAGGTGGTCGTCGTCGATGCCCTTGCGCATCTTCACGGTGACCGGCACGTCATACGGGCTCGCCTCGCGCACCGCCCCGCGGACGATGGCCTCGAACAGGTCGCGCTTCCACGGCAGGGCGGCGCCGCCGCCCTTGCGGGTGACCTTGGGCACGGGGCAGCCGAAGTTGAGGTCGATGTGGTCGGCGCGGTCCTCGGTGACCAGCATCCGCACGGCCGCCGCGACAGTGGCGGGGTCCACGCCGTAGAGCTGGATCGACCGCGGGCTCTCCTCCGGGTCGTGCTCGATCAGCCGCATCGACTCCGGCGTCCGTTCCACGAGCGCCCGGGACGTGATCATCTCGCTGACGTAGAGCGAGGTCGCCCCGCTCGCGCCGCCCTGGTCCAGCCCCTGGTTGCCGTACTCACGGCACAGCTTGCGGAACGCCCGGTTGGTGATGCCCGCCATCGGCGCCAGCACGACCGGCGACTCGATGGTGTGGCGCCCGATGGTGAGCGGCGGCAGCAGGGAGGCAGTGGTGGCGGTCATGGCGGCACCAGTGTCCCATCTGGTGCTTGACTGGCCGAATGCTTGCCCTGATCAGCGCCGACGAGCTGCTCGTCGACGTCACCCGCGACCCGGCCTCGGTCGTGCTCGTCGACGTCCAGTGGAACCTCACGACGACGGCCGGACCACCGGGGCGTGACCTGTATGCCGCGGCGCACCTCCCGGGGGCCCATCACGTCGACCTCGACGCCGAGCTGGCCGGGCCTCCCGGTCGCGGGGGTCGTCACCCACTCCCCCAGGCCCACTCGGTCGCAGCCGCCGCCCAGCGGTGTGGAGCCGACAACGACTCGCGCATCGTCGTCTACGACCAGGGTCCGTCGTTCGGGGCGGCGCGGGCCTGGTGGGTGCTGCGCTACTTCGGGGCCAGTGACGTGCGCGTCCTCGATGGCGGCCTGGCTGCGTGGCGCGCCGCCGGTGGACCCGTGACCCGCGAGCTCCCCGAGCCCGGCGCCGGGACCTTCGAGGCCCACGCGGGTGGGATGCCGGTGGTCGACGCCACCGCGGCGGCCCAAGTCGCCAGCGACGGTGTCCTGCTCGACGCACGCGCCGTGGAGAGGTTCCGTGGCGAGACCGAGCCCATCGATCCGGTGGCCGGCCGCATCCCGGGAGCCGTGAGCGCCCCCGCCACCGAGAACCTCGGCCCGGACGACCGGTTCCTCGATGCCGAGGTCTTGCGGGAGCTGTTCTCCCGCAAGGGAGTTCCCGCAGCCGGCCCGGTGGGTCCGGTCGCGGCATACTGCGGCTCCGGGGTGACCGCCGCGCACACGGTGCTCGCCCTGGAGGAGGCGGGCGTCGAAGCGGCCTTGTATGCCGGGTCGTGGAGCGAGTGGATCACCGACCCGAGCCGGCCGGTCGCCACCGGCGACTGAGACCGACCTCCCGCCGGACGGGCTACAGCCAGCCGTACTCGTCGGCGATCCGGACGGCGTCAGCGCGGTTGCGCGCCATGGTCTTGCCGATCGCGGAGGACAGGTGGTTGCGCACGGTCCCCTCGGAGAGGCTGACGTCCCGGGCGATGTCGGCGACCGAGCCACCCTCGCGCGCCGCGATGAGCACCTCGGTCTCGCGGGCCGTCAGCGGCGACTCGCCCCCCGCGAGCGAGTCGGCAGCGAGGGCCGGGTCGACGACCCGCAGACCCGAGTGCACCCGGCGCACCGCCTCGGCGAGCTGTCTCGCCGGGGTGTCCTTGACGACGAACCCGCTCGCACCGGCCTGGAGCGCCCGACGGAGGAACCCCGGTCGTCCGAAGGTGGTCACGATGAGGACCCGCACCCCGGGCATCGCCTCGTGCAGCGCCGCGGTGGCGGCGATGCCGTCCAGCCCGGGCATCTCGACGTCCACGAGCGCCACGTCCGGCTTGCTGGCTCGGGCGGCGGCGACGACCTCGTCACCGCTGCCCACCTCGGCGACGACCTCCATGTCGGGCTCGAGCCCGAGCAGCGTCGCGAGGGCGCCGCGCACCATCGCCTGGTCGTCGGCGAGCAGCAGTCGGATCATCATGCCTCTACCCTCTCGTGGGTGTCGGGGTCGGACTGTCGCGGGTCAGACGGTGCCGTGACCGACAGCCGGTAGCCGTGCGGCACCAGCGATCCCGCCACGAGGCGGGCGCCGGCAGCCTCGGCGCGCTCCTGGAGGCCCAGCAACCCCGTGCCGGGACTGCCGGGCTGCACGCCGGCGCCGTCGTCCGTGACGGTGATCCCGTGCTCGTCGAGGATCACCCGGCAGCTCGTCGCGCGGCTGTGCCGGATGACGTTCGTGACGCCCTCGCGCAGGGTCCACGCGCAGAGCTCGCGCAGGTGGCTGGGCACGGCGTCGGCAGCAGTGGGCAGGTCGGCCTCGATGCCAGCCGTCGCGAGGGACGCGCGGGCCCGGGCCAGCTCGGCCGGCAAGGACATCTCACGGAAGCCCGCCACCGCCTGCCGGACGTCGGCGAGTGCGTCTCGCGCCAGCCGCTCGAGGTCGGCCACCTCCGCCTTGGCGCGTTCGGGGCTGACCTCGAGCAACCGGGCGGCCAGCTCGGCCTTCACCGTGATGACGGTGAGGCTGTGCCCGAGGATGTCGTGCACGTCGCGCGCCATCCGGTTGCGCTCGTCCTGGATGGCGAGGCGGGCGTTCTCCTCCCGGGCCTCGGCGAGCGCTCGCTGCCGTTGGGAGGCGATCATGCCTCCGGTCACGGCCAGCATGGCCAGCACCATCGACATGCTGATGCTGACGTCGTGCGTCCAGCCGTCGACGTGGAAGGTGAGCAGCTCGTAGAGGGCGACCAAGCAGGCGCCGATGGCCAGTCCCACGCGGACCCGGAAGGTCCACAGCCCTGACACCGCGAGGAACACCCAGGTCGCCGCGCCCTTCTGGCCCACCGTGACAGTGGCCAGGGCCGCGAGCAGGGCCAACCCTGCCCACGACGCGATCCCGATCGATGTGACGTACCAGCGCGACGCGACGGAGCCCCTTGTCCCCCACACCGCGGCGCGGAGGTGGGAGAAGTGCACCAGGTAGAGGACGACGAACAGGACGAGCACCACCAGCCCACCGTCCCCGCGGAGGTTCTGCCGTTGCTGCCAGGCCGCGTTGAAGGCGTCGGAGAGGAACACCAACCAGATGCCGGCGAAGAAGATCCCGACGATCCTCCCGCCCCACGTGTCGTCGCCGGTGTCGCCGAAGAACTGGGCCCGCGGACCGGTGGTCCGTCCTCCCTCGGCGTTGCGCTCGCTCACACCGCCCAGCCTGTCAGAGACCGGGCCGGCGGTGAACGAGCGCACCGCCGCCAGCAGGGTCAGACGCGCGCTGTGTCGCGACGGAACCGCCATGCCGCGCCTCCCGCGAAGACCGCCAGCCAGGCCACCACGTTGACGCCTGCCGCCCAGCCGGGCGCGTGGCCGGTGAGGGGAGCGTGGGCCAGCTCGCTGAGCCCGTACATGGGCGTGAACTTCGCGATGGTCTGGAAGGTCTGGCCCATCTGGTCGAGCGGGGTGAAGAGCCCGCCGAGGAAGGCCAGCAGGGCCAGGCCCGGCCCGAGGATCTGCATGACGTTGTCGCTCGGGAGCAGGTAGCCCATGAACACCCCGAAGGCGGCGAAGACCAGGGACCCCACCCACGCGATGAGCGCCGTCTCCCACCACAGGTGGTGGTCCATCTGCGCCTGCGTGAACGACCCGGCGAGGTACACGACCGCGACGGACAGGCCGCCCAGGAGCATCGCCACGAGGACCTTCACCGCGATGTAGGCCGTCGGCGTCAGCGGGGTGAGCCGCAGCTGGCGGCTCCACCCCTGGCTGCGTTCGGTCGACACCATGGCCCCTCCCGCGGTGGTCGAGAGCATGGCGCCGTAGAGGGCCATCGAGATCATCACGTAGCTCGCGACATTGCCGTGCCCGGCGTTCTTCAGGGAGTAGTCCTTGCCGGTGCCGAAGAGCAGGAAGAAGACCACCGGCAGGACGATCGAGAAGATCACCGTGCGGCGGTTGCGCAGCAAGCGCCGCAGCTCGATGCGCAGCAGGGTCGAGTTGAACCCACCCAGGGGTGGGACGGCCCGCTCCGGGACGGTGCCGGTGGCGGTGGTCATGACTGGTCCTCCTCGGCGGTCAGCGAGATGAAGGCGTCCTCGAGTCCCCGAGAGGTGATCTCGAGGTCGTGGGCGTCGGTCGCGCTCAGCAGGTGACGGGCCACGGCGTCGCTGTCGGTGGTGGCGATGAGGACCGAGTCGCCACGCACCTCGACCGTCTCGACGCCTGGAAGTCCTTGCAGCGCAGGCACATCTGCATCCGGAAGGGTCGCGCGGATGGTGCGTCCGGACACCAGCGCCTTCACCTGGGAGGCGGTGCCGTCGGCGACCACCTGTCCGTGGCTGACCAGGACGATGCGGTCCGCGTAGGCGTCCGCCTCCTCCAGGTAGTGGGTCGCGAACAGCACGGTCCGCCCCTGCTCGGCGTCCTCGCGGATGGCAGCCCAGAAGTCCCGTCGGCCCGTGACGTCCATGCCGGTCGTGGGCTCGTCGAGCACGAGCAGCTCCGGGTCCGGCAGGAGCGCCATGGCGAAGCGCAGCCGTTGCTGCTGGCCGCCCGAGCACTTGCCGACCCGGCGGTCGCCGAGGTCGGAGATGCCTGCGCGGGCCAGCACCTCCGCGACAGGGCGGGTGTCGCTGAACAGGCTCGCGGTCAGGCGCAGCGTCTCGGCGACAGTGAGGTCCTTGAGGAGGCCGCCGGTCTGCATGACGGCCGAGATCAGTCCGTGGCGGACCGCGGCGGACGGCTCCATGCCGTAGACCTGCACGCTGCCGCCGTCCGGCCTCGACAGGCCGAGCATCATGTCGATCGTCGTGGTCTTGCCGGCACCGTTCGGGCCGAGGAAGGCGATGATCTCGCCGGGCCGCACGGTCAGGTCGATCCCCCGCACCGCGTGGACGCGACCGAAGCTCTTGGTGAGGCCTCGCAGCTCGATGGCCGGCACCGCGGTGGTGCGCGCCACCGGCAGCGTCTGCGTTGGTGAGCTGCCAGCCGACTGTGTCATGCCGACCACGGTGCCGTGGGCGGGCGTCGCGGTCCTCACACAGTCGTCATGAGCCGACCATGACGTCTGTCAGTCGCGCCGGCCGACGTTGAGGGCGACCGGGGTGGCCGGGTCGTCGGGTGCCGCGGTGGTGATCCGCGAGACGTCGAACACCTCGCCCGTGGTCGTCTTCCAGGCCAGGATCCAGCGACCGTGGCTGCCCACCGACTGGAAGAGGACGGTCTGGGCGTCCGCCCACCCGAGCACCGTGCAGCAGCCCTTGAACCGCCCGGTCTGCCCGTCGGGGTTCTCCGGCGCGAGCAGCACCGTGGCCGCCGCGGAGGAGGGCTCGACGACCAGCAGGCCCTGGTAGATCGGGCCGAACCCCCTGCGGATCACCGTCGAGGTGATGTTCTGGTCGAAGAACGCACCGGTGGCGGCCAGCCCCTCGGTGTTGACCGTCTCGCCCCACAGCCCCGACACCGGGCTGCGCACGGGCATGGACCCCAGCGGCACGCCGTGTGCATCGAACCTGGTGACGCGGACGTCGGCCGGCACCGTGTCGCTGGCCGTGACGCGGAAGGTGCCCTCGTAGCCGCCGCGCACGGGGACGGCCGGGGCCCCCGCCGTCGAGGGGTCGACGGTCCACGTGTTCTCCGCGTCGCGCGCGACGACCAGGCTCCCCGCGCCGTTCCAGCCGGCCCACTCCACGTGCTCCGAGGGGATCGGGTAGGACACCGTGGCACCCGTCTGGGTGTCGAGCCGCACGACGTGGTCACGCTGCGGGAAGACGACGTAGCGACCACCACCGCCGACCGCCCGCGGACCGAGGGGCGTGGCCTGGTTGCCGCCCGAGTCCGTGGTCCAGACGAGGGCGACGCCGGCGACCTCGAGCTGGCGGCCGTCGCCCGTGACGAGGACCGGGTGGAAGCGCTCGCCGTCCGCACGCAGGTAGACCGCCACGACCGAGGCCGGGGGCCGGGCCGGCGAGAACGCCTCGGTCCGGGCGCCGACGTCGATCGTCGAGGGCAGCCCGGCGTCGAAGTCGGGCAGCTGCGCCTCCTTGCCCTCCGGGGGCATGACCGCGTATGCCGTGCCGTCCGGGAGCGCGCCCCGGCTGGCCGAGGTGGTGGACGAGATGGCGGGGCCGGGCTTCGGGTCGTCCGACCCGCCCAGCTGGACGGCTGTCACGGCGAGCGCGGCCGCGGCAACGGCCCCCGCACCGGCCACGAACCTGCGTCGGCGGTTCCGCCGACCTTCGAGCGCCGCGTTCCACGCGTTCTCGGCGAAGTCGAGCTCGACGACGTCCTCCGCCGCCCGCTCCAGCAGGGCGCTCAGGTCACGGTCGGTCATGACGGCTCCTCGGCAGACGGGTGCGGTCCGGACGGGTGCGGTCCGGCCAGGTGCGGCGCAAACTCCGGCAGGAGGGTGCGCAGCTTGGCGAGCGCGGCGTGGGTCTGGCTCTTCACCGTGCCCACGGAGACCCCGAGCGCCTCGGCCGTGTCCGCCTCGCTGCGGTCCTCGAAGAACCTGAGGACCACGACCGCCCGTTGTTTCGGGGTCAGCTGCGCAAGGGCACGCAGCAGGTCGACGCGCTCCCCTGCCCGAGACGACCGGTCCGGCTCGATCCCCTCGAGCTCGAGCTCGGGGAAGAGCGACAGGCTCTCGCGCCTGGTCCGGCGCCACGACGACACCGCGTCGCGGTAGAGGATCCTGCGGACGTAGGCATCCGGGTTCTCGTGGCGCAGCCGCTCCCACCGCGTGGCGAGCTTGGCCAGGGCGCCCTGCAGGAGGTCCTCCGCGAGGTGCAGGTCACCGCAGACGAGGAACGCGGCGCGCAGGAGGCGGTGCTGACGGGCCCGCACGTACCGTGCGAAGTCCTCGTCCACGTCCTGCTGCATACCCACCTCCAGCCTGACGACTGCCTCGCCGACACTCCCCGGCGAGGGCTCTCACCCCAGTAACGCACGGGCGAGGCCAAAAGGTTGGCCCGCGGCATACCCGGGCAACGGGTGGTGCAGGAGGCGCTGCGGTCAGCAGCCGAGCAGGCGCCCGCCGAGGTACTCCTCGACCTTGTCGAGCGACACGCGCTCCTGGGCCATGGAGTCACGCTCGCGGATCGTCACGGCGTGGTCCTCGAGGGTGTCGAAGTCCACCGTGATGCAGAACGGCGTGCCGATCTCGTCCTGGCGACGGTAGCGGCGGCCGATCGCGCCGGCGTCGTCGAAGTCGATGTTCCAGTGCTGGCGCAGGGTGGCGGCGAGGTCGCGGGCCTTGGGCGACAGGTCGGCGTTGCGCGACAGGGGAAGCACCGCGGCCTTGACCGGGGCGAGGCGCTTGTCGAGCTTGAGCACGACGCGCTTGTCGACCCCGCCCTTGGTGTTGGGCGCCTCGTCCTCGGTGTAGGCGTCGACGAGGAAGGTCATGAGCGAGCGCGAGAGGCCCGCCGCGGGCTCGATGACGTAAGGGGTGTACTTCTCGCCGCTGGCCTGGTCGAAGTAGACGAGGTCGGTGCCGGAGTGCTCGCTGTGGGTCTTGAGGTCGAAGTCGGTGCGGTTGGCGATGCCCTCGAGCTCGCCCCACTCGCTGCCCGTGAAGCCGAAGCGGTACTCGATGTCGACGGTGCGCTTGGAGTAGTGGCTGAGCTTCTCCTGGGCGTGCTCGTAGTGCCGCAGGTTGTCGGGGTTGATGCCGAGGTCGGTGTACCAGCGGGTGCGCTCGTCGATCCAGTACTGGTGCCAGTCCTCGTCCTCGCCGGGCTTGACGAAGAACTCCATCTCCATCTGCTCGAACTCCCGCGTGCGGAAGATGAAGTTGCCGGGCGTGATCTCGTTGCGGAAGMTCTTGCCCGTCTGGGCGATGCCGAACGGCGGCTTGCGGCGCGCGGAGTTCATCACGTTGAGGAAGTTGAGGAAGATGCCCTGGGCGGTCTCGGGGCGCAGGTAGTGCAGGCCCGACTCGTCCTCGACGACACCGAGGTAGGTCTTGAGCAGGCCGGAGAACTGACGGGGCTCGGTCCACTGGCCGCGCGTGCCGCAGTTGGTGCAGGCGACGTCGGCGAGGCTGACGTCGTCGGGGTTCTCGATGCCCTTCTTCTCGGCCACGGCCTCCTGGAGGTGGTCGGCCCGGAACCGCTTGTGGCAGGACAGGCACTCGACCAGGGGGTCGGAGAAGGTGGCGACGTGGCCGGAGGCCTCCCACGTCTGGCGGGGCAGGATCACGGAGGAGTCGAGGCCCACGACGTCGTCGCGACCGGTGACCATGGTCCGCCACCACTGCCGCTTGATGTTCTCCTTGAGCTCCACGCCCAGCGGCCCGTAGTCCCACGCGGACCTCGTGCCGCCATAGATCTCACCGCAGGGGAAGACGAACCCGCGGCGCTTGCAGAGGGAGACGACGGTGTCGACGGTGGAGGGTGCAGCCATGCGCGCAAGGCTACTGTGCGCCTGCTCGCCCCTCGACGGGGTATGCCGCGCGGCCTACGCTCGACGGCACACCCACCGTCCGAGGGGGCACCGTGAGCGACCGTCCCGTCTCCGAACGCAGCCTCCGCATCGGCGACGCCGCCCCGTTCCGGATGTTGTTCGAGTTCGCCAGGAAGTCGGGCTACCAGGAGCGTCGGCTCGAGCCCGGCGTGCTGGACTTCACCTTCGGGGACCCGCACGAGATGCCGATCCCGGAGTACGTCGAGGCGCTGCGCGGTGCGGTCGTACCGCAAAACGAGCTGTGGTTCGCCTACAAGTTCAGCCTCGTCGAGGCGCAGGAGGCGGCCGCCGCCTCGCTGCGCACGGTGGTGGACCTGCCGTGGACCGCCGACCGGATCCGGATGACCACCGGAGGGTTCGGGGCGATCACCCTGTCGATGAAGGCCGTGGCCGACCCTGGCGACGAGGTCATCTACAGCCTGCCACCTTGGTTCCTCTACGAAGCGCTCGCGCTGGAGGCCGGCTTGGTGCCGGTCAAGGTCCGCATCGACCCCGACACGTTCGACCTCGACCTCGACGCGATTGCCGCCGCGATCACGCCCCGCACGCGGCTGGTCGTGGTCAACTCCCCCAACAACCCCACCGGCCGGATCTACCCGGAGTCCACGCTCCGCGCGCTGGCGGACCTGTTGGAGGCTGCCTCGGCCCGCAACGGCCGACGGATCTACCTCATCTCCGACGAGCCGTACAACCGGATCGTCTTCGACGGCGCACGGTTTCGCAGCCCCGCAGAGTTCTACCCCCACACGATGCTCTGCTACAGCTACGGCAAGACGCTGCTGGCCCCGGGCCAGCGGCTCGGCTACCTGGCCCTCCCGCCGCAGCTGCCCGAGGCGGAGCAGGTCATCGACGCCGTCGAGAGCCTGCAGGTGGCCGCCGGCTGGCTGTTCCCGAACGCCGTGATGCAGTACGCCGTCCCCCGCCTCGAGACGCTCTCGCTCGACGTGGCGCACCTGCAGGCCAAGCGCGACCGGATGACCGTGGCCCTGCGCGAGATGGGCTACGACGTCGCCACCCCGGAGGGCACCTTCTACCTCTTCCCGAGGTCGCCGGTGGCCGACGACGAGGCGTTCGTGGGCCTGCTCGCCGACGCCGGGGTCCTGGTGATGCCCGGGCGGCTGTTCGAGACGCCCGGGTTCTTCCGGATCTGCCTTACCGCCACCATGGAGACCATCGAGGCGAGCCTGCCGCACTTCGCGTCGGTCCTCGACCAGGTCCGCGCCGGCTGACGACCCAGCCGACCCGACGACATAGGGTTTCGCCCGTGCCCTCCCTGCGTGAGCGCGTCACCGACGCCAGCCTGCCCCTCGTCAACACCCTGAACCGGCTGCCGCGAGCCGTCCCCTTCCTCGTGGTGCTCGCCCTCATGGTGGCCGGGATCTTCGTGTCGGGCTGGGGCTGGGTGTTCCTGGCCGTGGTGGTCGCCTTCCTGGCGTGGACCCTCTACCTGGCCTGGCCCGCGCTCGACTCGGGGGCGCGGGCAGGACGCGTCGCTGTCCTGCTCATCGCCGTCGCCATCACGGTCACCCAGGCGCTGCCCCGCAGCTGACGACTTTGACAATCGTTCTCATTTAAGATGAGAATGATTGTCATGACGCTTCGCCCCCTCGGTCTGCTCGCGGGCCTCTTGTCCATCGCCGTGGTCTCCGCCTGTGGCGCGACCGGGGGGCAGGGCGCCGACGACGGTCGGCTCGAGGTCGTCGCAGCCTTCTACCCCCTGCAGTACGCCGTGCAGCAGATCGGCGGCGCGCACGTCGCGGTGCAGGGCCTGACCAAGCCGGGGGCCGAGCCCCACGACCTCGAGCTGAGCCCGCGCCAGGTCGCCACGATCGCCCAGGCGGACGTCGTCGTCTACGAGTCCCACTTCCAGCCGGCGGTCGACGCCGCCGTCGGTGAGCAGGCGAAGCAGACCGCACTCGACGTGTCCGCCGCAGCCCGACTGGACCTCGTCGCGGTCGAGGACGCCCACGAGCACGGCGCCGAGACCGCGGAGGAACACGCCGCGCACGGCGCCCGGGACCCCCACTTCTGGCTCGACCCGCTGCGGTACGCCGACGTCGGCGACGCGATCGCCAGCCGGCTGGCCGAGCGCGACCCGGCCAACGCCGCGGCCTACCGGGCCAACGCAGCGGCCTTCCGCGCCTCGATGACGACCCTCGACGACGAGTTCCGCACCGGTCTGAAGACCTGTGCCATCGACGAGCTGGTCACGTCGCACGCCGCCTTCGGCTACCTGTCGCAGACCTACGGCTTCCACCAGGAGGCGATCACCGGGCTGACCCCCGACGCCGAACCGAGCCCGGCCGCCATGGCCGAGCTCACCCGACACATCCGCGAGACCGGAGCGAGCACCGTGTATGCCGAGACGCTCGTCAGCGAGGACGTGGCCCGCACGCTCGCCCGGGAGACCGGTGCCAGACTGGCCGTGCTCGACCCCATCGAGGGCATCACCTCCGCCTCCGCCGGCCGCGACTACCCGAGCGTGATGCGGGCCAACCTGCAGGTCCTGCGCGCGGGACAGGAGTGCTCATGACGACCACCGAGTCCACGCCCATCATCGAGCTGCGGCACGCCTCCTTCGGCTACGCCGACCAAGCCGTGGTCACGGGGGCCACCCTCGCGATCCACCCCGGTGAGGTCGTCGCGGTCCTCGGGCCCAACGGCTCGGGCAAGTCCACCCTCGTGCGCGGGCTGCTCGGCCTCAACGACCACCTCGGCGGGGACGTCGAGCTGTTCGGCCAGCCGCGCGAGTCCTTCTCCGACTTCGCCCGGCTGGGCTACGTCCCCCAACGACACACCCTCTCGGCGTCGGTGCGCGCCACGGTCGCGGAGATCGTGGCCGTCGGCCGCCTGTCGCACCACCGGTGGTGGCGTCCGGTGCTCAGGTCGTCGCAGGATGCCGCGATCATCGACCGCGCCCTCGATGTCGTGGGGCTCAACGACCGCGCCCACGCCGACGTCGCCACCCTGTCGGGTGGGCAACAGCGCCGCGTCCTCATCGCCCGCGCCCTCGCCTCCAACCCCGACGTGCTGCTCATGGACGAGCCGACCGCCGGCGTCGACACCGCCAACCAGCAGGTGCTCTCCACCGTCCTCGCCCGGCTCGCTGCCCGGGGCACGACGATGGTCATCGTCACGCACGAGCTCGCAGCACTGGCAGACATCGTCACCCGGATCGTCGTGGTGCAGGGTGGCCACCTCGTCTTCGACGGTTCACGGGACGAGTTCGCTTCCAGGACAGGCGAGTTCGTGTCATCGGCCGACCACCACCACCACGAGGACGAGAACCGCGTGAGCTCCCCCAGGCTCCCCGGCGCCCCGTCGGCCGGCCCACTCGACCCCCGAGGACAGGTGCACTCATGAGCGAGCTCCTCTCCCTCGACTTCATGCGGCAGGCCCTCATCGCCGCAGTCCTGGTCGGCATCGCCGCCCCACTCGTCGGGGTCTTCCTGGTGCAGCGTCGGCTCTCCCTGATCGGCGACGGCATGGGCCACGTGGCGCTCGCCGGCGTGGCCGTCGGGGTCCTCACCGGGCAGGCACCCGTCCTCACGGCCCTGGTGGCGGCGGTCGCCGCCGCCGTGGCCATCGAGCTGATCCGCGGGCGCGGTCGCACGAGCGGCGACATCGCCCTCGCGGTGATGTTCTACGGCGGCATCGCCGCCGGCGTGGTCATCATCGCCAAGTCGCCGAGCAGCAGCCCGGCCAACCTCACGGCATACCTCTTCGGGGCCATCACCACCGCCGACCAGAAGGACCTGTGGGTCTTCGCGGGGCTGGCGCTGGTCGTGCTCGTCGGCACCTGGCTGCTGCGCCCGTGGCTGTTCGCGGTGGCCAACGACGAGGAGTACGCCCGAGCCAGCGGGCTGCCCGTGACGGGGCTCAACATCGCCCTCGCCGTGCTCACCGCCGTGACCGTCGTCGTCTCGATGCGGGTCGTCGGGCTCCTGCTCATCAGTGCGCTGATGATCATCCCCAACGCCACCGCGCAGCTGCTCGGTCGCAGCTTCCGGGCCTCGACCCGCTGGGCGGTCGCCGTCGGCGTGGTCTCCAGCGTCGGGGGCGTGATCGCGTCGTTCTACGCGGAGACCCCGTCGGGCGGGACGATCGTGCTCCTGGCGATCGGCTTCTTCGTCGTGGCGGCCACGGTGACCGCGACGGTTGCCAGGGCCCGCGCCCACCAGCACCGACGGGCCGAGCGGCACGACCACGAGCACGGCCCGGAGTGCGGCCACCCCGCGGTCGCCCACGGTGACCACGTGGACTACGTGCACGACGGCCACCGGCACGCCCCGCACGAGGGCCACTACGACGAGCACGACTCGAGCCAGCACGCCAAGGAGGCGGCCCAGCCATGACCGGCACCCGCGAACGCCCCACTCTCGAGGGCACCCGTCGCCCCACGCGGCAGCGCGCTGCCGTGGCAGCGGTGCTGGCGGAGAACGACGAGTTCCGCTCCGCCCAGGAGCTGCACGCCATCCTGCGCGACACGGGAGACAAGGTCGGCCTCGCCACCGTCTACCGCAACCTCCAGGCAATGGCCGCCGACGGCGAGATCGACATGCTCCGCACCGACGACGGCGAAGCGGTCTACCGCGCCTGCTCGACCGGTCACCACCACCACCTCGTGTGCCGCGTGTGCGGACGCACCGTCGAGGTCGAGGGACCGACCGTCGAGGCCTGGGCGAACAAGGTCAGCGCCGAGCACGGGTTCACCGACGTGCACCACACCCTGGAGATCTTCGGCACCTGCGGGGCCTGCTCGACTCAGTAACCTTTGCTAGCAAAGGAAACTGGCAGGTGGACAGGTTGCAACCTGTCCACCAACGAGCAACCTTTGCTAGCAAAGGTTCCTGGAACCCGCGGCTAGGTCGCGGCCCGGTCGACCGCCCCGCCGTAGCGGCGGTCCCGTTCGGCGTAGGTCTGGATCGCGGCCCACAGGTGGCGTCGGTCGTAGTCGGGCCACAGGGTGTCCTGGAAGACCATCTCCGCGTAGGCGCTCTGCCACAGCAGGAAGTTCGACGTGCGCTGCTCGCCCGACGACCGCACGAACAGGTCGACGTCGGGCATGTCCGGCTCGGGGAGGTGGCGCGCGATGGTCTTCTCGTCGATCGATCCCGGCTTGAGCTTGCCGCGCTGCACCTGCTCGGCGATCCGCTGCACCGCGTCGGCGATCTCGGCGCGTCCGCCGTAGTTGACGCAGAAGTAGAGCGTCAGCCCGGTGTTGTCCTTGGTGAGCTCCTGGGCGGTCTCGAGCTCCTTGATGACCGAACCCCAGAGGCGCGGGCGCCGACCCACCCAGCGCATCCGCACGCCCCACTCGTGGAGCTGGTCGCGGCGCCGGCGGATCACGTCGCGGTTGAAGCCCATCAGGAAGCGCACCTCGTCGGGGCTGCGCTTCCAGTTCTCGGTCGAGAACGCGTAGGCCGACAGGTGGGTCACCCCGGCCTCGATCGCGCCGGCCGTCACGTCGAGCAGCGCCGCCTCACCGGCCTCGTGTCCCTTGGTGCGCGGGAGACCACGCTGGTTGGCCCAGCGGCCGTTGCCGTCCATGACGATGGCGATGTGGCGCGGCACGAGCTCCCTTGGGAGAGAGGGAGGTTGGGCTCCGCTCGGGTGGGCGAACGGCTTCGGGTAGACCATGCTCACGCCTCGGCCGCCTGGGCCGCCTGCGCGGCGGCGTGCGCCTCTTCCACCGTGTCCACCACGCTGAGCGGGGCCGGCGCCCACGTCACGCGGGAGTCGAGTCGCGGCTGGGCGTCGGGGTCACGTCGGTCCACGAGGCGCAACGATCGCACACCCTTCTCGAGGTGCCACTGGAGGAAGGCGCTGGCCAGGGTGCTGCCCTCCCTGCGGTGGCGTCCCTGGGACGCGTCGGCGAGGACCCAGTCGCCGGCGAGCAGGGCCGCCAGCAACGACAAGGTCTCCGGCGCCGGCGCAGCGGAGCCGACCGGGCGGCATACCGGGCACACCGTGCCACCCGCCGCGAGGTTGAACGCGCGGTGCGGACCCTCGGCGCCGCACCGGGCGCAGTCGTGGAAGCTCGGCGCCCAGCCCGCGATGGCGAGCGCCCGGAGCAGGTAGGCGTCGAGCACCAGGCCGGGGTCGTGCAGCCCCTCGGCCATCGAGCGCAACGCGCCCTGGAGCAGGAGGTACTGCTGGAGGTTGGGCTCGCGCTCCTCGGTGAGCCGGTCCGCGGTCTCGAGCATCGCGGCCGCAGCGGTGTAGGTCGTGTAGTCGCGGGCCAGCACGTCACCCCACGAGGCGAGCGACTCGGCCTGGGTCACGGTGTCGAGGTTGCGGCCCTCGTAGCACTGGACGTCGACCATCATGGCCGGCTCCAGCCGAGCCCCGAACCGGCTCTTGGTGCGGCGCACCCCCTTGCCGACGACCCGCACCTTGCCCAGACCGCGGGTGAGCAGCGTGACGATGCGATCGGCCTCACCCAGCTTCTGGGTGCGCAGGACGATTCCCTCGTCGCGGTACAGGGGCATGGCCCCATTGTCGCAAGTCCCGTCCCGGAAGCCGGTATGCCGTGCCGATGGTCAGCCGCGCAGCCCCAGCCCGAAGAAGGCGAGGCCGATGATGACGAGGATGACCACGACCGCGACCAGGCCCGCCCAGATCCCACAGGCCAAGCCGCGGGCCAGCGGGTCGTCCTCGGCGCGACGCTCGGTCATGGGACGACGGTAGCGTCACGCGCCATTGGATGCCGTGTCGGGCTAGAACACCTGTTCGAATGTGGGTTAGAGTGCCCTCATGTCCACGGCATTCCAGGGCTCCCTGCTCGACACCGGTGACGACATCGCGCTGCACTCCCTGACCGACGGCCTGCACCGCACCCCGCTCAGCCGCGGGGCCTGGGTGGACTACCGTCCCGGTTGGCTGGCCGGCGCCGACACGCTGTTCGAGCTGCTCCACCACGAGGTGCCATGGCACGCCGAGCGGCGTGAGATGTACGAGCGCATGGTCGATGTGCCCCGGCTGCTCAAGTTCTACGACGAGGACGAGGTCCTGCCGCACCCCGCCTTGACGCAGGCCCGTGAGGCGCTGAGCAGCCACTATGCCGCCGAGCTGGGCGAGCCGTTCGCGACCTCGGGACTGTGCCTCTACCGCGACGGTCGCGACTCGGTGGCGTGGCACGGGGACCGGATCGGCCGGTCCAAGGACCTCGACACCATGGTGGCCATCCTCTCCGTCGGCTCGGCGCGCTCCCTGATGCTGCGTCCGCGGGGCGGGGGCCCCTCGATGGGCTTCTCGCTCGGTCACGGCGACCTGGTCGTGATGGGCGGCTCGTGCCAGCGCACCTGGGACCACGCAATCCCCAAGACGACCAAGGCGGTCGGCCCGCGGATCTCGATCCAGTTCCGTCCCCGCGGGGTGCGCTAGGGCACCCGGGCCTGTCCCGTTCCGCGCCCTGTGGGCTCGTGCGTGTGGCAGCATGTGGGCCGCGCGGACGCGGGATCCGTGCACGGAGACCATCGGGGGATCAGGTGACACGGGCTCTCGATGTCCAGGACGACGACGGACATCGGCCGGGTTTGAGCCTGCGACGGCGCCCTCTCACCCTCGCCGCCGCCCTCGTGGCGGCAGCGGCCACACTGCTGGCCTCCGGGTGCGAACGCTTCCCGGCACCACGCACGTCGGACCGGTCGGCGGCCCCCCGGTCGGGACCGACAGTGGTCGGTGGGTGGTCGCGCGTCGCCACGCCCGATGAGCTGTCCGGGCCGATCGACACCGTGGGCGTGATCGGGATGATGTTCGTCGGGCGGCGCGGCGACGGATCGTGCCTCGAGGAGATGGATTTCGATCGACGGTTCGCCTGCGTGGCCTGGCTGCCCTCCCAGCACGTGATGGCCTTCGACACCGCCGCCGAGTGGTCCCTGCTGGCCAGCTCGAGGCCGGCGGCGACCCCCCAGCTGTACAGCGCTGACACCCAGCTTCCGGTGCGGTGGGCCCTCGAGCTGCACGACCCCCCAGCGACCGCGCGGCGGCTGGCTGCCGACGGCACCATGGACGACGCCGTCAAGGTCCAGTCGGTCGCCATCGACGACGATGGCGTCTTCCCCATCGCAGCGGGCACGACGACCACCGCCGGCGGCGATCGGCTGGGCGTCTGGACCCTGCAAGAGGACCACTTGGTCAAGGTGGCTCCGCCGGACGGCCAGGGCTGCTGCGTGGTCGAGCCCGGCAGCGTGGTCCGGGCCGCCGGCACCGACCCTCAGGTTCTAGTCGCCGCCTCCGTGCGCGATGCGACCGACTCTGACGGGCCCTATCGGGTGCGCGCATGGGCTGGCTGGAGTGATGACACTGGTCCCGACAGCTGGACCTGGGCGGAGCAGCGGCTGGCGACCTCACTGGAGGTGCTGACCGACGCAGTGGGCGACACGCTGGACACCTGGCTCGCCGGGACCTCCCACGGCACCGCGGTGGTCCTGCGGACGTCGGAGCACCGCCGCGGGTTCGAGCGCGTCGAGCTACCCGACATCCCCGTGGACCCGGATGAGCCCGTCCTCGTCGTTGCCCTCTCTTCGTTCGCCGACGACGACGCTCTCGTCCTCGCCGTGCAGACGCCGACGGGCGGACAGGTCTGGACCCATCACGACTCGGGGTGGAGGTCCGTGGATCTCCCGAAGGGTGTGGTGGTGGACGCGGCCGTGTTCGACGGCACGGCCTACGTCACGTTGCGCGACGACTCCGGCCACATCACCCTGTGGCGTCAGAGGGTCATGGCGAGCACCATCGTGGAGGAGCTGGGCGGCCCGGACGAGATCGGCGACTACGTCCCCCGTGGCTACCTGGACGAGGTCCGCCGCGAGGACTGGCACGACTGAACACCATCGCACCGCTGAGGCGAGGTAGGCCGGGTGGCCGGAGCCGGCGCGGCATACCTCTCGTCACTCGGCGAGGGTCATCCGCTCCGCACGGTTCACGGCGGAGAGCACCGCGGTCAGGGACGCCTTGACGATCGAGGAGTGCAGTCCGACACCCCACAGCACGCGGTCACCGACGGCGCACTCGACGTAGGCCGCAGCCTTCGCGTCGCCACCGGCCGACAGGGCGTGCTCGGCGTAGTCGAGGACGCGGACGTCCACGCCCAGCGTTGACATGGCATCGATGAACGCCGCGATGGGGCCGTTGCCGGTGCCCTCGACGGTGACCTCCACACCACGGTCGAGCATCGTCGCGCTGATCCGGTCGACACCGCCCTGCTCGCTGAGCAGCGAGTGGCTGATCGGCGTGAACCGGCCCCAGGTGTTGACCGCACCGTCGACGGCCGGCAGGTACTCGTCCTGGAAGATCGACCACAGCTCGGCCGCGCTGACCTCGCCGCCCTCGCTGTCGGTCTTGGCCTGCACGACGCCGCTGAACTCGATCTGGAGCCGGCGCGGCAGGTCCAGCTGGTGCTCCGCCTTGAGCAGGTAGGCGACGCCACCCTTGCCCGACTGGCTGTTGACCCGCACCACGGCCTCGTAGGACCGGCCCACGTCGTGCGGGTCGATCGGCAGGTAGGGCACGCCCCAGACGAGCTCGTTGATGGACTTGCCGCTGGACGCCACTTGGCGCTCCATGTCCTCGAAGCCCTTCTTGATCGCGTCCTGGTGCGAGCCGGAGAACGCCGTGAAGACGAGGTCGCCGCCCCACGGGTGGCGCTCCCCCACCGGCAGCTGGTTGCAGTGCTCCACGGTGCGACGGATCTCGTCGAGGTCGGAGAAGTCGATCTGCGGGTCGATGCCCTGGCTGAAGAGGTTCATGCCGAGCGTGACCAGGTCGACGTTGCCGGTGCGCTCGCCGTTGCCGAACAGGCAGCCCTCGATGCGGTCGGCGCCGGCGAGGTAGCCCAGCTCCGCCGCGGCGACACCGGTCCCCCGGTCGTTGTGCGGGTGCAGGCTGACGACGATCGACTCGCGCCGCTCCAGGTGGCGGACCATCCACTCGATCGAGTCGGCGTAGACGTTCGGGGTCGCCATCTCGACGGTGGCCGGCAGGTTGATGATCATCTTGTGGTCCGGGGTCGGGTCGATGACGTCGGCCACCTCGTTGCAGATCCGCACCGCGAACTCGAGCTCGGTCCCGGTGTAGGACTCCGGGCTGTACTCGTAGTAGACCGTCGTGTCGGGGATGGTCTCCTCGAGCTTGCGGCACAGGCGCGCGGCCTGGAGCGCGATGTCGACGATGCCGTCCTGGTCGAGCCCGAAGACCACGCGTCGCTGCAGGATGGACGTCGAGTTGTAGAAGTGGACGATGGCCTGCTTGGCGCCGCGGATCGAGTCGAAGGTGCGCTCGACGAGGTGGTCGCGACACTGCGTCAGCACCTGGATGGTGACGTCGTCGGGGATCATGTCGTCCTCGATCAGCATCCGCACGAAGTCGAAGTCGGTCTGGCTCGCCGAGGGGAACCCGACCTCGATCTCCTTGTAGCCCATCCGCACCAGGAGCTCGAACATCCGCTTCTTGCGGTCGGGGCTCATCGGGTCGATCAGGGCCTGGTTGCCGTCGCGCAGGTCGACGGCGCACCAGCGCGGCGCCTGCTCGATGACGCGGGTGGGCCAGGTGCGGTCGGGGAGCGCGAAGGGGATCTGGTCCTGGAAGGGGACGTACTTCGCGACCGGCATGCCCGACGGCTGTTGGGGGTGGATCATGGTGTCTCGCCTCACGATTCGCTGCAGTTGGCCGTACTCAGGGTCTCAGCCGGCAACGCGAACTCCGCGACGAGGGGCGGCTGATCGGTCAGGCCCCGCCGCGGCGGCGAAGGAGGAGGCGCAGTGAACGCACGGGTCGAGGGTATGCCGCGCGCCCGGCATCCGTCCAACGTGCGAACCTGCTCGCCCACCATCCGGACGCAGGGCGGGTAGGTTGCCGCCATGATGATCCGACCGGACACCCTCGCGGCCATCAGGGCGGGCGACGTCGATCTCGCCTTTCGGCGCTGGGACCGTCCGAGGGTGGTCGTCGGCACGAGGCTGCGCACGCGCGTCGGCCTGCTGGAGGTGACGTCCGTCGAGAAGGTCGCCCCGTCGCGGATCAGCGCCGAGGAGGCCCGGCGAGCGGGCGCGAAGTCGGTCGTCGAGCTGCGCCGGATGCTGGAGGCCAAGGCCGACCGGCCGGTCTGGCGGGTTGGGCTGCGCCACGCGGGCGCCGACCCGAGGGAGCAGCTGCGCGCCACGGTGCCCGAGGCCGACGAGGTGGCCGCGATCCGCGAGCGCCTCGACCGGCTCGATCGCGCGTCGTCGATCGGCCCGTGGACCCGGGCGACGCTGGCGATCATTGACCGCTCCCCGACGGTCCGGGCGCCGGAGCTCGCCGCCGAGCTGGGGCGCGACACCCCGAGCTTCAAGCGCGACGTCCGCAAGCTCAAGGAGCTCGGGCTGACCGAGTCACTCGACATCGGCTACCGGCTGTCGCCCCGTGGGGCGGCCGTGGTCGACGCCGAGTCCGGCGCTGCATGGCTCGACCGGCCGACCGCCCCCGAGGGCACTCCCCTGCCCCGCATCGGCGCCCCCGCCACCCGAGCACTGCGGGCCGAGGGGATCTGGACCCTCGAGCAGGTGCGGGACCGCAGCGAGGGAGGGCTGGCGGCGCTCCACGGGGTGGGACCGATCGCACTCCGGTTCCTGCGCGAAGCCCTGGCCGAGCGCGGGTGGACGTTCGCCGAGGGTGGTCAGTCGAAGATCCCCGAGTAGGCGTTGAGCGCGGGCTGTCCACCGAGATGCGCGTAGAGCACCGTCGAGTCCTTCGCGATCTCGCCGGACGTCACGAGGTCCACGAGACCGGCCATCGACTTCCCCTCGTAGACCGGGTCGATGATCATGCCCTCCAGCCGACCGCTCAGCAGGATCGCCTCGATGGTGGAGTCGACCGGGATGCCGTAGAGATCGCCGGCCCAGCCCTCGAGCACGGTCACCTCGTCATCGCGGAGCGGCCGGTCGAGGCCGATGAGGTCGGCCGTGTGCTGCGCGATGCGGCGGACCTGGTCGCGGGTCTTGTCGATCGTGGCCGAGGCGTCGATGCCCAGGACCCGGCGCGGGCGACTGCCGGCGTCCTCGAGGGCTGCGAACCCGGCGATCATGCCGGCGTGGGTCGAGCCGGTCACGGTGCAGACGACGATGGTGTCGAAGAAGACCCCGAGCTCCTCCTCCTGCTGGATCACCTCGTGGGCCCAGTTCGCGAACCCGAGGCCGCCCAGCCGGTGCTCGGAGGCCCCGGCGGGGATGCCGTAGGGCTTGCCCCCGGACTCCTCGACCTCGCGCAGCGCGTCCTCCCAGGACGAGCGGATCCCGATGTCGAAGCCGTGCGGGTCGAGCCGAGCGTCGGCCCCCATGATCCGCGACAGCAGGATGTTGCCGACCTTGTCGTTCACCGGGTCGTCCCAGTCCACCCACTTCTCCTGCACCAGGCGGCACTTGAGCCCGAGGTGTGCCGCGACCGCCGCGACCTGCCGGGTGTGGTTGGACTGGTAGCCACCGATCGACACCAGCGTGTCCGCGCCCTGCGCGAGGGCGTCGGGGACGATGTACTCGAGCTTGCGGGTCTTGTTGCCACCAAAGGCGAGCCCGCTGTTGCAGTCCTCGCGCTTGGCCCAGACCTGCGCGCCACCAAGGTGCTTGGTGAGACGCGCCAGCCGGTGCACCGGGCTCGGGCCGAAGGTGAGCGGATAGCGCTCGAAGTCGTGGATCGACATGCGGATCTCCTCGGGTCAGGTGTCGAGCAGGGGGGCAAGGGTCTGCCAGGTCTGGTGGGACACCTCGGCGGCCGCCTCCCGGTCCCCCGCCTCGCACAGGTCGATGAGCCGGGCGTGCAGGGCGACGGAGCCACGGCCCGACAGCGAGCTGAACCGCAGCCGCTCCACCCGCCGGAGCACCGGGGTGAACTGGTCGAGGACCGCGGCGAGCGCGGCGTTGCCCGCCGCCGCGACCGGTATGCCGTGCAGCTCGTCGTCGGCGGCGAGGGCCCCCTCCGCGTCGCCGGCCCCCAGAGCCAGGCGGAAGCGCGCGTTCGCGGCGCGCATGCGGGCGAGGTCGTCGGCCGTCAGCAGGCCGACCGCGTCGTGGACGGCGAGCCGGTGCATCTCGGCCACCACCGCCTGGGCGTCCCGAGCCGCCCGGGTGTCGAGCGAGGCCACCGTGGTGGAGCGACCCGGGAGCGCGGCGACCAGCCCCGCCTGCTGGAGGCGCAGCAGGGCCTCGCGCACCGGGGTGCGGCTCACGCCGAGCCAGGCCGCCAGCTCCTGGTCGCGCAGCTGCTCGCCGGGGCCGAGGGTGCCGTCGACGATCGCGTCGCGCACCCGGCGATAGACGTCGTCGCGCAGCAGGGCACGGGAGACCGGAGGCTGCGGCGCGGGGACGGGCACGCGATATATTGCATATCAGTTGGGTCGGCCGGTCAAGGGCTGCTCAGCTCCTGGACCCCGTCGAGCTCCGCGATCGAGGCCGTCGAGAAGACAGGGGACCACAGCAGGAAGAGCACCGACAACGAGCCGCCGACCGCCGCGACGACCATGGTCGGCGCCAGCCCGATCCACTCCCCGACCAGACCACCGAGGACCGCGCCGAGCGGACGGATGCCGTAGTTCACCGTCGAGAACGCTCCGGTCACGCGGCTTCGCACGCCGTCAGGCGTCACCGCGGTCATCAGGGCGTTGAGCGGGATGTCGAGGCACATGACGCCCAACGCGGAGATGAACTCCACGAGCGCCAGCACACCCGCCCGCGACCAGGTCGGGCCGCCCGCCAGGGGCAACAGCGCAAAGGGAGCTGAGAACACCACGGCGCCGACCGCGATGGTGCGCCCGAGCCCGATGCGACGCGTGAGCGGCCCAGCGAGCACCGTGCCGAGGAGACCACCGGTCGCACCGATGCCGAGGGCCAGGCCGATGACCCCGGCCGACAGGCCCAGCTCGCGGCTGGCGAAGAGGATCAGCAGCGCACCGGCCATCAGGTTGAACAGGTTGATGGTCGTGGCGCACGCGAGCGAGGCGCGCAGGTAGCGGTCTTTCAGCACCAGGCCCATGCCATCGCGCGCCCGTCGGAGCAGCCCCGCCTCGTTCGAGGTGTCGACCGGCAGCTCGCGCAACCGCACCCTGCCGATGAGCACCGCAGAGATGGCGAAGGTGACCGCGTCGACCAGCATGGCGACCGGCGCCGTGACCGCTTGGATCAGCCCACCGGCCACCGCCGGCCCCGCCACGAACGACGCCGACCGCGTGCCGCTGAGCAGGCTGTTGGCCTCGACGAACTGGTCACGCCGCACCAGCGCGACGAAGAAGCTGGGGTTGGACGTCTGGTAGAGGACCTGACCGGCTCCCGCGAGCAGCGCCACCGCGAAGAGCTGGCCCATCGTGATCGCCCCCAGGAAGTGGGCGACGGGCAGGCTGAGCAGCACGACGCACCGCAGCAGGTCGGCCGCGATGAGCAGCCGGCGCTTGCGCACCTGGTGGTCGACCCAGGTGCCGACGAACAGCGACAGCAGGTTCGGCGCCCAGACCGCAGCTGTCAGTAGGCCCACCGTGGGGGCACTGGCGTGCAGGGCGGTCACCGCGATCAGCGGGAGCGCCAGCTCGGTGATGCGGTCGCCGAACTGGGAGATGCCCTGCCCCGCCCAGTACGTGGCGAACCGGCGGTCCCGCCAGAGCGGGGCCTTCGTGGTGGTCGTCGTTGCCGCGGACTCGCTCATGGGGTCTCGTCCACCTCGGAGCCGTCCTGCGCCTCGGGAAGCACGTAGCGCAGCATCCGAACGTTGCGGCCACCGGGCACGGCCTGGCGGTTGGCCCGGCGGTGCACGAACGGTGCGAGCAGGTGCTCGATGGCCGACTCCACCTCAGCCAGCTCCTCGGCGGTGACGACGACCGTGGTGTTGGACAGGCCCGCCGACCGGCGCCAGTCGTCCTCGAGCAGGGGCTCGGTCTCCCGGGTCCAGGCGCGAGGCAAGGGCTCGGCCTGGTCGAACAGCACGTGGGACAGCAGGGTCGCGGCGTCCCGGCCCGCGTCGTCGGCGGGTGGGACGAAGCGGAAGCCCGTTCCAGCGGCCTCCCACCACCGCTGACGCCCGTCCGACTCCACGTCGGCGTCGCGGACCAGGCCGTGCTCGGCGAGGTGGCGCAGGTGCCAGCTGGTGACGGACGGAGTGGCCCCGACGAGCGGCGCGAGGGCCGTCGCCGTGCTCGGACCGTAGCCCTGGAGGCGGCTGAGGATCGCCAGCCGGACGGGGTGGGCGAGCGCCCGCATGGCCCGAGGGGTGAGCTCGACGTCGCCGTACGGGTTGTCACCGCGCTGCTCCGACATGACCGCTCCAGACGGTGGTGGGAATTGTGAGAGAACTCGTGCTTGAGAAGTAATTGTGAGAGGACTCTCTCACAATATTCTCCGGGTGTCACCGGGAAAACCACGTGCGTCCGGACCCACACCCCGGCACGCTTTCGCCCATGGATCTTCCCGCCGGGCTGGTGGCCCGCCCGCTGTCCCCCACCGACGCCCAGGCCGTCTACGAGATCGTCGCCGCGGCCGAGACCCATGACGTGGGTGAGGCCGCCATCGAGGTCGAGGACATCGAGGGCGACTGGGCCCGCGGCAGCTTCGACCTCGCCACCGAGAGCATCGGCATCTGGGACGGCGACCGGCTGGTGGCCTCGGGTGAGGTCTTCAAGGGCCGCCGCGCCGACGCCTCCGTGCACCCGGACCACCGGGGTCGCGGCATCGGCACCTGGCTCGCTGGCTGGCTCGAGGACTGCGCCCGGCAGCGCGGGTCGCACCTCGTGGGGCAGACCGTCCCCGGAGACACTGACCCCGAGAGGTTCTTCCAGGCTCGCGGGTACCGCGAGGGCTGGACGTCCTGGGTGCTCCAGGTGCCGGCAGACCGCCCCATCGAGCCGCAGCCGCTGCCGGAGGGATACACGCTCCGCGAGTTCGAGGGTCCCGCCGACGGCCGGGTCGCCTTCCAGCTCATCGAGGACGCCTTCAACGAGTGGCCGGACCGGGACCCCTCGACCTTCGAGGACTGGGCGCCCCGCGGGCCGCTGCGGCCCGGCTTCGAGCCGTGGCAGATCCGGTTCGTCGTCGACCCGCAGGGCACCGAGGTCGGGGTCTGCTACACGATCCTGGCCGGCGCCACCGGCTACGTCGACGCCATCGCGGTGCGGAACGACCAGCGCGGACTGGGCCTGGCCAGGGCGCTCCTCGTGGATGCGTTCGAACGCGCGCGGGACCACGGTGCCACCGTGAGCGAGCTCTCCACCGACTCACGCACCGGCGCCCTCGGTCTCTACGAGCACGTGGGCATGCAGGTCACCCAGACCTGGCGGCACTGGATGACCGACCTCTGAGCGCCGACGGCTGAGCCCGGTGGTCGCGCAGCCTACTCGGGAGTAGCGTGGCGGCAGGAGGCGATCACATGACCAGTGACGTCGAGCAGGGCCAACCGACCGTCGATGCGACCGAGCGCGAGTCGCGAGCCGTGGCCGAGGCGGCGCGCGAGTCCGACTGGAACCGGCCGAGCTTCGCCAAGGGGCTCTACCTGGGGCACTTCGACCTGGACCTCGTGCACCCGCACCCGCGGGCCACGCCCGAGGACCAGGCCCGGGGTGAGGAGTTCCTCGTCCGGCTGCGCGAGGTGTGCGAGGGCATCGACGGCGCGCAGATCGAGCGCGACGCACTGATCCCCGACGACGTGCTGGCCCGACTGGCCGACATCGGCGCGTTCGGGATGAAGATCCCGCGCGAGTACGGCGGCCTCGGCCTCACGATGTCCGCCTACGGCCAGGCCCTCATGCTGGTGGGCTCGGCGCACCCGAGCCTCGGCGCGCTCCTGTCGGCGCACCAGTCCATCGGCGTCCCCGAACCCGTAAAGCTCGTCGGCACCGCCGAGCAGAAGCAGGCCTTCCTCCCCCGCTGCGCTGCCGGCGCGATCTCGGCGTTCCTCCTGACCGAGCCCGACGTCGGCTCGGACCCGGCCCGCATGGGCAGCACCGCGACCCCCACCGAGGACGGCACGGCATACCTCCTCGACGGGGTGAAGCTGTGGACCACCAACGGCGTGGTCGCCGAGCTGCTCGTCGTCATGGCGCGCGTGCCCGCTCGCGACGGGTCGAAGGGCGGGATCACCGCCTTCGTCGTCGAGGGGACGGCCGAGGGCATCACGGTCGAGCGGCGCAACTCGTTCATGGGGCTCAAGGGGATCGAGAACGGCCTCACCCGCTTCCACCAGGTGCGGGTGCCGGCCGAGAACCGCCTCGGCAAGGAGGGCGACGGCCTCAAGATCGCCCTCACGACCCTCAACGCCGGTCGGCTGTCCATCCCGGCGATGTGTGCCGCGGCCGGCAAGTGGGCGCTGAAGATCTCGCGCGAGTGGTCCGCCGAGCGCGTGCAGTGGGGGCGGCCGGTCGGCGAGCACGGTGCGGTGGCCGAGAAGATCGCCTTCATCGCGGCGACGACCTACGGCCTCGAGTCGGTGCTTGAGCTCTCGGCCCAGCTCGCCGACGCGGGCAGCAAGGACATCCGGATCGAGGCGGCCCTGGCCAAGCTCTGGGCGTCGGAGATGGCGTGGCAGATCGCCGACGAGCTGGTCCAGGTGCGCGGCGGGCGCGGCTACGAGACGGCCGAGTCGCTCCGGGCCCGCGGCGAACGCGCCGTCCCGGCCGAGCAGATGATGCGCGACCTGCGGATCAACCGGATCTTCGAGGGCTCCACCGAGATCATGCACCTGCTCATCGCGCGCGAGGCCGTCGACGCCCACCTCAAGGCTGCGGGTGCGCTGGCGGAGAAGGACGCCTCGCTGGAGGACAAGGCGCGAGCCGCCGCGGGCGCCAGCGGCTTCTACGCCAAGTGGCTCCCCCAGCTCGTCGTCGGCAAGGGTGCCGCACCCACCTCGTATGCCGAGTTCGGCGCCCTGGCCACGCACCTGCGGTTCGTGGAGCGGTCCAGTCGCAAGCTCGCCCGGCAGACGTTCTACGGCATGTCGCGGTGGCAGGCGAAGATGGAGTACCGGCAGGCGTTCCTGGGGCGGGTCGTCGACATCGGGGCCGAGCTGTTCGCGATCGCGGCCGCCTGTAGCCGCGCAGAGATGCTGCGCACCGACGACGCGGAGCGCGGACGCTCCGCCTACCAGCTCGCCGACGTGTTCTGCCAGCAGAGCCGGCTGCGGGTGGAGCGGCTGTTCACCGCCCTGTGGTCCAACAGCGACGATGCCGACATGAGGCTCGCCAAGGGCGTGCTGGCCGGCGACTACACCTGGCTCGAGGAAGGGGTCATCGACCAGAGCGAGGGCACCGGGCCGTGGATCGCCCCGTGGTCCCCGGGCGCCAGCGAGTCGGAGTCGGTCTGGCGGGCGGTCCGCTGACCTTCCGAGCCCCCGTGCCCGGGTCCGCGGCGAACCTCAGCGGCGCTTGAGCAGCTCCTCGGCGATCTGCACCGCGTTGAGGGCGGCGCCCTTGCGCAGGTTGTCGCCCACCACGAAGAGCACCAGGCCCTTGCCTGCCGGGGCGGCCTGGTCGACCCGCACCCGACCGACGTAGACCTCGTCACGCCCGGCCGCCTCGAGCGGGTTGGGCACGTCGGTCACGACGACGCCGGGAGCCTTGGCCAGCAGCTCCAGCGCGCGCTCGGGCGTGATGTCGTCGGCGAACTCGGCGTGGATGGCGAGCGAGTGACCGGTGAAGACCGGCACCCGGACACAGGTGCCCGACACCAGCAGGTCGGGGATGTGCAGGATCTTGCGCGACTCGTTGCGCAGCTTCTGCTCCTCGTCGGTCTCGAGCGACCCGTCGTCGACGATCGACCCTGCCAGCGGGATGACGTTGAAGCCCACCGGCACCGCGTAGACGTTCGGGGCCGGGATCTGCACCGCGCGCCCGTCGAGGGCCAGCTCGGCAGGCTCGCCCGCGGCATACCCACCGCGGAGCTGGCCGTCGAGCTCCTGCACGCCCTTGCCCCCGGAGCCGGACACCGCCTGGTAGGACGCCACGGTGAGGCGGACCAGCCCGGCCTCGTCGTGCAGCGGCTTCAGGACCGGCATGGCGGCCATCGTCGTGCAGTTGGGGTTCGCGACGATCCCCTTGGGGATGGTGTCGAGGTCGTCGGCGTTGACCTCGCTCACGACGAGGGGGACGTCGGGGTCCTTGCGCCAGGCCGACGAGTTGTCGACCACGACCGCTCCCGCGGCCGCGACCTTGGGAGCCAGCTCCTTCGACGCCGCTCCCCCGTTGGAGAAGAGCGCGATGTCGATGCCGGAGAAGTCAGCCGTGGCCGAGTCCTCGACGGTGACCTCGCCACCCGCCCACGGGAGCGTCGTGCCGGCAGACCGCGCCGACGCGAAGTAGCGGATCTCGTCGACCGGGAAACCCCGCTCGGCAAGGAGTGCGCGCATGACCGAGCCGACCTGCCCGGTGGCCCCAAAGACACCAATTCTCATGGGACCAAGGATAGGTCGGCTCGGTCGTGCACCGGTTCAGTGGCTCACGATGTGGCGGAACCGATGGCTCGGTCGCCCACGCCTTCGCCGGGCGCGGACTCCTCGAAGGTGAGCGTGAAGTCGTCGCCGTGCTCGGTGACGCCGGCCACCACGGCCTGCTCGACGGCCGCCATGGCATACGCACCGCGGACGATCATCGGGTCGTTGCTGAGGTCCTTGACCAGGGCGATCGCCAGACCGACCATCACGACGAGGAACGGCAGCGCCGCCACGATGGTGATGTTCTGCAGCCCTGACAACGCGTCCTCACCGCCGACGAGGAGCATCACCGCTGCCACGGCGCCGGTGGCGGCGCCCCAGAAGACCACGGTCTTGCGGCTCGGGACGAGCGTCCCGCGCTCGGAGAGCGTGCCCATGACGATCGACGCGGCGTCGGCACCGGACACGAAGAAGATCGCGACCAACAGCATCACCACGACCGACGTGATGGTCGACAGCGGCATGTGGGAGAGCATCGCGAAGAGCGTGCCCTCGGCGGATCCCGCGCCGGCCACGTCGGTGCCGCTGCGCTGCATCTGGATGCCGGCACCACCGAAGATGGCGAACCACACGAGGGACACGACACTCGGCACGAGCAGCACACCGGTGACGAACTGCCGGATGGTGCGACCCCGCGAGATGCGGGCGATGAACATGCCGACGAAAGGCGTCCAGCTGACCCACCAGGCCCAGTAGAAGATCGTCCAGCCCGACAGCCATTCCTTCATGGCGTCGCCACCCGCGGCGTCGGTGCGGGCCGACATCATCGCGAGGTCCTGGAAGTAGGAGCCCACGGCGGTCGGGACGAGGTTGAGGATGAAGACGGTCGGGCCCACGACGAAGACGAAGACGGCGAGCGCGAGGGCCAGCACCATGTTGATGTTGGACAGCCACTGGATGCCCTTGGCAACACCCGAGACGGCCGACAGGATGAAGCAGACCGTCAGCACGGCGATGATCGCGACGAGCAGCATGTTGCCCGCCTTGCCGATGCCGGCGACGATCTCGAAGCCGGAGCCGATCTGCAGCGCGCCGAGGCCGAGCGAGGCCGCGGAGCCGAACAGCGTCGCGAAGATCGCGAGCATGTCGATGACGCGACCGGCCGGGCCGTTGGTGCGCTTCTCCCCCAGCAGCGGCGCGAAGGCCGAGCTGATGAGCAGCGAGCGGCCCCTCCGGAAGACGCCGTAGGCGATGGCCAGCCCGACGAGGGCGTAGATGGCCCACGGGTGCAGGGTCCAGTGGAACAGCGTCGTGGCCATGGCGTTCTGCACGGCCTCCGGGTTGCCGGCCGCACCGGTGCCGGGCGGCGGCGTCACGAAGTGCGAGAGCGGCTCGGAGACGCCGTAGAACATCAGGCCGATGCCCATGCCGGCCGAGAACATCATCGCGACCCAGGAGACCGTGTTGAACTCCGGCTGCTCGTCGTCGCGGCCCAGCGGAATGCGTCCGTACTTGCTGGCCGCGAGCCAGATGACGAAGAACACGCAGCCCGAGGCCACCAGGGAGAAGAGCCAGCCCATGTTGTGGACGACCCAGCCGAGGCCTGCGCCCGAGGCCGAGCTGAGGGTGTCGGTGCTGAGGAAGCCCCACAGCACGAACGCGACCGCGATGGCGGCCGTGACCCCGAAGACGATGGTGTCGACCTTCCGGGGTTCGTTGGCCTGGTGCTCCACCACGACGGGGTCGAGGGCGGGGTGGTGGTTGTCGGGCAGGTGCTCGAGGGCGTCGTGCTCGCCCGAGGCCTCAGCCGGTGCGGCCGGGCCAGTGTTCGTCAGTGTGCTCACAGGGTGTTGTTGGCGCGTGCGGGCGCCGCTCCTTCGTTCTCGTCAGTTGCGTATCAAGCTCGGTCCAGTTCAAAACCGTTGCAATGCAATACCATTGCAACCGACCGCCCACCCTGTCGAGAACGAGCGCCGATCTCAAGTCGCGAGCGGGCCGACAGCGATCGGCGTCACCGAATTCGTTGCCCCGCAAGGGATTCGGGTATGGCGTGAGCCTCGCCACACGAGGCGGAACGTCGCCGGGCCCGCAGAAACCCAGGCGCTGTCTTCAGAAACCCAGGCGCTGTCTTCAGAAACCCAGGCGCTGCAGCTGCTTGGGGTCGCGCTGCCAGTCCTTGGCGATCTTCACGTGCAGGTCGAGGTAGACCTTCTGGCCGAGCAGCTTCTCGATGCCGATGCGGGCGTTGGTGCCGACCTCGCGGAGCCTCGACCCTCCGCGCCCGATGATGATCGCCTTCTGGGACGAGCGTTCGACGAAGACGTTGACCCGGATGTCGAGCAGCGGCTTGTCCTCCGGGCGGTCGGGCCGCTGCACCATCTCCTCGACCACCACGGCCAGGGAGTGGGGCAGCTCGTCGCGCACCCCCTCGAGCGCCGCTTCGCGGACCAGCTCGGCGATCATGACGACGTCGGGCTCGTCGGTCAGCTGCCCCTCGGGGTAGAGCGGGCCCGGCGACGTCGGGAGGTAGGTCGACAGGACCTGGGCGACGTCCTGCACCTGGCGGCCGTCGACGGCCGAGCAGGGCACGATCGCGTCCCAGTTGCCGAGCTGGTCGATGGCGATGAGGTGCTCGGCCAACCGCTCGCGGTCGACGGTGTCGATCTTCGTCGCGATGGCGACGACCGGGCGCCGCCGGTCCTGCTGGATCTCCTTGAGCTCACGGGCGATGAACCCGTCACCCGGGCCGATCCGCTGGTCCGCCGGCAGGCAGAACCCGATGACGTCCACCTCGAGCAGGGTCTCCCGCACGACGTCGTTGAGCCGCTCGCCCAGCAGGGTCCGGGGCTTGTGCAGCCCCGGGGTGTCCACGAGCACGAGCTGCGAGGTCGGCGTCGTGACGATGCCGCGGATGGTGTGCCGCGTGGTCTGCGGCTTCGACGAGGTGATCGCGACCTTGTGACCCACGAGGGCGTTGGTCAGCGTGGACTTGCCGGCGTTGGGCCGACCGACCAGGCAGGCGAAGCCTGCGACGTACCCGTCGGACGCACCCGAACCACTCGCAGTCATGACACTCCCTCGCGCTCGGGCTCCACCGTAGTGCGCTCGAGGCTGTCGTCGGTCGGCGCGTGGCCGCCGTCGGGGTCGGCCACGGCGACCCGCTCGACGATGACACTGGCGATCCGGTGGCGGCGACCGGCCATCCGCTCGGCGGTCAGCGAGAGCCCACCGACCTCGCACCTGGACCCGACGATGGGCACCCGGCCGATCGACTTGCCGATGAGGCCACCGACGGTGTCGACCTCGTCCTCCTCGATGTCGACGTCGAAGAGGTCGGCCAGGTCGTCGATGTCCATCGTCGCGGGGACGCGGAAGGTGCCGTTCCCAAGGTCCTCGACCCCGGGAGCCTCACGGTCGTACTCGTCGGCGATCTCGCCCACGATCTCCTCGATGATGTCCTCGATCGTCACCAGGCCGGCGGTGCCGCCGTACTCGTCGACGACCACGGCGAAGTGGCTCTGGTCGCGCTGCATCTCGCGCAGCAGGTCGTCGACCGGCTTGCTCTCCGGCACGTAGTGCATGGGGCGCATCTGGGCGGTGACCGGCAGCGTGCCCGCCTCGTGGTCGGCGTTGACCCGCCGCACGACGTCCTTGAAGTAGAGCAGCCCCAGGATGTCGTCGGAGCCGTCGCCCACGACCGGGATCCGCGAGAAGCCCGACCGCAGGAACAGCGACATCGCCGAGCGCAGCGACTTCTCGCCGTCGATGGTCACCATGTCGGTGCGGGGCACCATGACCTCACGCGCCACGGTGTCGCCGAGCTCGAAGACGGAGTGGATCATCTCGCGCTCGCCGGCCTCGATCACCGCGCTCTCCCCCGCGAGGTCGACCAGGTCGCGCAGCTCGGACTCGCTCTGGAACGGGCCGTCGCGGTAGCCGCGCCCCGGGGTCACCGCGTTGCCCAGCGCGATCAGCACGCGGGCGACCGGGCCGAGGAAGGTGCGCAGCCCGACGATGAGCGGAGAGGCAAGCAGGGCAACGGCGTCCGAGTGCTGACGGCCGAGCGTGCGGGGCGAGACGCCCACGACGACGAAGGAGACGAGCGCCATCACGCCGATCGCGACGAGCAGCCGCGTCCACAAGCCGTCGACGAGGTTGATCGCCCCGAGGGTGATGAGGACGGCGGTGGTCGACTCCGCGACGATGCGCAGGAACGCCGTCACCGACAGGTATGCCGCGCTGTCGCCGACGATGCGGTTGAGGGCCTTGGCGCCCGGTCGCTTCTCCTCGAGCAGCTCCTGGGCGCGGACCCGCGACATCCGCCAGAGGGCGGCCTCGGCGGCGGACAGCAGAAAGGCGGCAGCGACGCTGACGAGGGCGGCGAAGACGAGTCCGGTCATGACGTCACCATCACGGGGCGGGACGCCCGCGGCCCGCGAGGAAGGTCAGCAGCAGCTGACGCTGGAGCTCGAACATCTCGCGCTCCTCCTCGGGTTCCGCGTGGTCGTACCCGAGCAGGTGCAGGATCCCGTGCGTGGTCAGCAGCAGGAGCTCCTCCTCGGTCGCGTGGCCGGCGTCGGAGGCCTGCTTGGCTGCCACGGACGGGCACAGCACGATGTCGCCGAGCACACCCTCCTCGGGCTCCTCGCCCTCGCGACCCGGCCGCAGCTCGTCCATCGGGAAGCTCATCACGTCGGTGGGGCCGGGCAGGTCCATCCACTGCACGTGGAGCACCTCCATCGCCGCCTCGTCGACCAGACGAAGGCACAGGTCTGCTCCGGGGTGGACCCGCATCTCGCCCATGACGTAGCGGCTCAGCGCCACCAGCTCGAGCTCGTCGAGCTGGTAGTCGGTCTCATTGAGAACGTCGACGCTCACGCTGTCCTCGCCCTCCCGAGTCCTGGGTCCGCTCGTCCCAGTGCTCATAGGCGTCGACGATCGCGCCCACGAGGCGGTGCCGGACGACGTCCTGCGCGGTGAGGAGGGAGAAGTGGATGTCGTCGACGTCGGCGAGGATGTCGCGGACCACGCGCAGCCCCGACTTGGTGCCGTCGGGCAGGTCGACCTGCGTGATGTCGCCCGTGACGACCATCTTCGAGCCGAACCCGAGCCGGGTGAGGAACATCTTCATCTGCTCCGGCGAGGTGTTCTGGGCCTCGTCGAGGATGATGAACGCGTCGTTGAGCGAGCGGCCACGCATGTAGGCCAGCGGCGCGACCTCGATGGTGCCGGCGGCCATCAGCCGCGGGATCGACTCGGGGTCGACCATGTCGTGCAGCGCGTCGTAGAGCGGCCGCAGGTAGGGGTCGATCTTGTCGTTGAGGGTGCCGGGCAGGAAGCCGAGCCGCTCCCCCGCCTCCACTGCCGGGCGGGTGAGGATGATCCGGTTGACCTGCTTGGCCTGCAGCGCGGCGACGGCCTTGGCCATCGCGAGGTAGGTCTTGCCGGTGCCGGCCGGGCCGATCCCGAAGACGATCGTGTGGGCGTCGATGGCGTCGACGTAGTGCTTCTGGTTGAGCGTCTTGGGCCGGATGGTGCGGCCGCGGTTGCTCACGATGTTCATCGTCAGCACGTCGGCAGGACGCTCGGTGGTCTGGGCGCGCAGCATGCTGATCGAGCGCTCGACAGCGTCGCGGTTGAGCGGCTGTCCGCCGTCGATGACCAGGAGCAGCTCGTCGATCGTGCGCTCGGCCAGGGCCACCTCGGCGCTCGGGCCGGACAGGTGGAACTCGTTGCCGCGGACGTGGATCGCCAGCTTCGGGAAGGCCCGCTCCATCGTGCGGAGGAGCTCGTCCCGCGGGCCGAGGAGCGTCACCATCTGCACCTGTGGCGGGATCTCGACGGTGTGCGTGGGCACCGGGAGAGCACCCTCGGGCGCGCCCCCCAGCGTGGTCGGATGTTCAGGATCTGACATGGTCTGCCCAGTCTACGGTGCTGCTCAGCCGGGTGGCCAAGCCATTGACCGGCCGCCGAGCACGTGGACATGGGCGTGGAACACCGTCTGGTGCGCCTCGGCTCCGGTGTTGAAGACCGAGCGGTAGCCACGGTCGGCCAGCCCCTCCTGCGCCGCCACGGCGGCCACGGCGCGCATCAGGGCCGCGACGTCCTCGGGAGCCTCCTGCACGAGGCCGGCGACATCGGGCACGTGGTGGCGCGGGACCACGAGGACGTGCGTCGGGGCCTGTGGCTCCAGGTCACGGAAGGCGAAGGTCGCCTCGTCCTCGTACACGACGGTCACGGGGAGCGTGCCCGCCACGAGCTTGCAGAACAGGCAGTCCGGATCGGAGTTCCGCGTCGTCCCGTCGCGCCGGCCCGTGTCGTCCATGGTGGTGTCGTCCATGCCTGTGTCGTCCACGCCGGTGTCTTCCACAAACAAGAGGGTATCGGCGCGTCAACCGGCCAGAGGGGTTGCGCGTCTAGGTGGCGTGAGACTGTTGAGTGTGGCCGAGCGCGACCGGGGTGGTGAGGTGCGGCCGAGTGCCGACGAAGCCATCACCGAGCTGTATGCCGCGCACTGGACTGGGCTGGTGCGGCTGGCCTGGCTGCTGCTGCGAGACGACCTCGCGGCCGAGGAGGTCGTCCAGGACGCCTTCATCGCGGTGCACCGCCGCTGGGACACCATCCGTGACCACCAGGCCGCGGCCGCCTACCTGCGTCGCGCGGTGGTCAACGGAGCCCGCTCCGGCCTGCGGCACCGCGGCGTGGAGGAGCGCTACGTGACGCGCGAGCAGCAGGGCGGCCCCACTGCATACGCCCGGCACAGCGAGGCGAGCGCAGAGGAGCGCGCCCTCCAGTCCGAGAGCACCACCACCATGATCGGCGCGCTGGGACGACTCCCCCAGCGCCAGAGAGAGGTCCTGACCATGCGCTACTACCTCGACCTCAGTGAGGCCGAGATCGCCGATGCGCTCGGCATCTCCGCGGGCTCGGTCAAGGCCCATGCGCACCGCGGGCTCGCGACCCTGCGCGACCGGATGGAGGCGACGTCATGAGCGACCGCACCGACTTCCTGCACCCCGACTACGAGCCGGGCGAGTTCGACCAGGTGGAGCGACGGCTGCGCCAGGCGCTGGCCCGCGACGCCGAGCAGGTGCGCCCGTCCAACCGGCTCGACACGATCCTGCACGAGGCCCACGAGGTCGGGCCGGTGACCGCCACGGGGGGCTCGGGCACCCGGCGCTGGGTGCTGCCACTGGCCGCAGCAGCCGCGGTGGCGGCCATCATCGGTGGCGTCTGGTGGTCCGGGCAGGACGACCGACCGTCGGTCACGCCACCGGCCACCCACGGCCCCACGCAGTCAGCGTCGTCGACCGGCTCCCCGACCAGCTCGCCGACCACGAGCGCACCTGCCGCGACCGAGTCGATGTCGCTCCCGGTCTACTTCGTCGGCCCGATCGGCGACGCCAAGCCGACCTACCGGCTGTTCCGGGAGTTCCTCCGTCAGGACCTGTCCACCGGCGCCACCGCCGCGGCCAAGGCCAAGGCGGCCTTGGTGCTGGCCATCAACGCCCAGCCGTACAGCAACACCGACGGCTACCTCCAGCCGTGGTCGGGGCAGACCATCGGCGACGTGACCGTGGCTGATGGAGTGATCACGGTGCACCTGGCCAATGCCGGCTCGTCGAGTGCGGTCGTCGGCGAGGAGAACAAGCGGCTCGCCGTGCAGGAGCTGGTCTGGACCGCGCAAGCGGCGATCCAGCAGACCCTCCCCGTGCGTTTCGCGGTCGCTGACGGGTCGACCACGCTCTTCGGGTCGATCTCCACGGACCAGGACTTCACGCGTCCACCGTCGGACCGCCTCTACGAGGACGTGGCCCCTATCTGGGTGACCTCGCCCTCTCGTGACCAGGTGCTCCCGGCGAGCAAGCCGGTCGTGGTCAAGGGCCTGGCGATCGTCTTCGAGGCCCACCTCAACTGGCAGCTGGATCGCGGCACGACGCAGGTGTCGACCGGCACCGCAATGGCGTCCAGCGGAGGTCCGAGCCAGGGCGACTACTCCTTCTCGCTCGGCCGGCTCCCCGCGGGTGACTACTCGATCCGGGTGTTCGCGATGAGCATGGAGGGCGGCGACAAGGTCGCTGCCGAGAAGATCGTGTCGTTCTCGGTGAAGTGAGCTGGGGGCGGTCAGCGCCAGCGGCTGGCAGCGCTCAGCACGGCGAGGGCCGCCGGCCCGGCGCTGGAGGACCGCAGGACGGTGTCGCCCAGCCGCACCGTCACTGCGCCGGCCGCCTCGAACGCCGCGACCTCCTCGGGCGTGATGCCGCCCTCCGGGCCGACCACGACCAGCACGTCGCCCGCGGTCGGGAGCACCTGAGCGGCGAGGCTCTGGGTGGCGTCCTCGTGGAGCACGAATGCCGCCGCGGCGCCGCCGATGCGCGCGGCGAGGATCTTGGTGGTGGCCAGGTCCGCGACCACCGGCACGCGGGCGCGGCGGGACTGCTTGGCGGCCGCCACCACGGTGGACTCCCACTTGCGGCGGGCCCTGTCGGCGCGTTCGCCGCGCCACTGGACGATGGAACGGGACGCCTGCCACGGCACGACCTCGTCGACCCCGAACTCGGTCGCGGCCTCGATGGCCTGGTCGTCGCGGTCGCCCTTGGCGAGCGCCTGCACGAGCACGAAGCGGGGCTGGGCCGCGGGCTCGTGGTCGACCTCGACCACGCTGAGCTCCAGGTCGGCCTTACCTGAGCCGACGACGGCGCAGGTGAGCCGCAGCCCGGCGCCGTCGGCGAGCATGACCTGCTCCCCGACGCCGATCCGGCGGACGGTCGCCGCGTGGCGCCCCTCGGGACCGTCGAGCACGACCCGGCTGCCGACAGCGGCGCCGGCGACGACGACGGGGTCGACGAGGAAGAGCGGCAGGGTCACGACGGTCGGCTGCTACTTGGGCTTGAAGGCGTCGCGGAGCTTGCCGAACAGCCCGGGGTGAGCCGGGGACAGCCGGCCCTCCGGGCGCTCCTCGCCGCGCAGCGTGGCGAGCTCGCGCAGGAGCGCCTCCTGCTGCTCGTCGAGCCGGGTCGGGGTCTGCACGTTGGCGTGGATGATGAGGTCACCACGGCCGGTGCCCCGCAGGTGGGTGACGCCCAGGCCCCGCAGGGTCATCGCGTCGCCGGCCTGGGTGCCCGACTTGATCTCGAGCTCGTTGGTGCCGTCGAAGGTCTCGAGCTTGACCGTCGTCCCCAGCGCTGCCGCCGTCATCGGGAGCTCGACCGTGCAGTGCAGGTCGTCACCACGACGCTGGAACGTCTGGTGGGGGCGGACCGCGACCTCGACGTAGAGGTCACCAGCCGGGCCGCCGCCCTGGCCGACCTCGCCCTCGCCGGCGAGCTGGATGCGGGTGCCGGTGTCGACGCCTGCGGGGACCTTGATCGTGAGGGTGCGCCGGGTGCGGACCCGGCCGTCGCCGGAGCACTCGAAGCAGGGGCTGACCAGCACCTCGCCGTAGCCCTGGCATGTCACGCACGGACGGGTCGTCATGACCTGGCCGAGGAACGAGCGCTGGACCTGCTGGATCTCACCCCGACCGCCACAGACGTCGCAGGTCCGCCGGGAGGTCCCGGGCTGGGCGCCGTCGCCGTGACACGTCGAGCAGACCACGGCGGTCTCGATGGCGAGCTCCTTCTCCGCACCGAACACCGCGTCGGCGAGGTCGATGTCGAGCCGGATCAGGGCGTCCTGGCCGCGGCGCTGGCGGGACCGCGGACCGCGCTGGGCCTGGCCGGCACCGGCGCCGAAGAAGGCGTCCATGATGTCGCTGAACGAGAAGCCCTGGCCGAAGCCCGCTGCGCCACCGGCGTAGGGGTCGGTGCCCATGTCGTAGGACCGGCGCTTCTCGGCGTCCGAGAGCACGTCGTAGGCCTGCGAGACCTTCTTGAACTGCTCCTCGGCCTCCGGGCTCGGGTTGACGTCAGGGTGCAGCGTCCGCGCCTTCTTGCGGTAGGCCCGCTTGATGTCCTCGGGGCTGGCGTCCCGGGACACGCCCAGGTCCTGGTAGTAGTCGTTCAACGAGATGTCCTTGGTGTCGATGGTGCTGACAGTCGGTGGGGCAGGTGGACGCGCGTCACTGCGCGAGGATCCGGGAGACGTAGGTGGCCACGGCCCGCACCGACGCCATCGTCGTGGGGTAGTCCATGCGGGTGGGTCCGAGCACGCCCAGCCCGGCGACGAGGTCCGAGCCCGAGCCGTACTCCGTCGAGACGACGGAGGTGGACTGGAGTCCGGCGAAGGGGTTCTCGTGCCCGATCCGCACCGAGACCGCGTCGGAGGTCTCCCTGGCCGTGCCGAGCAGCTTGAGCAGCACGACGTGCTCCTCCAGCGCCTCGAGCACGGGGCCGATGCTGAGCGGGAAGTCGGTGCCGACCCGGGCGAGGTTGGAGGTGCCCGCCAGCACCACGCGCTCCTCGCGCTCCTCGACGAGGGCGTCGTCGAGCGACTGCACGACGGAGCGGACCAGGTCGCGGTCCGCGGGGTCGAACTCGTCGGCAAGGCTGGCCAGCGACGCGGCGGCCCCCACGAGTCGCTGCCCGACGGCCCTGGCGTTGACCTTGGCGCGGACCAGGCCCAGGAGGGCCTCGCCGTCCGTGGCGGACAGGTCGTGGGGGGTTTCGATGACGCGTTGCTCGACCCGGCCGGTGTTGACGATCAGCACGACCATGAGCCGGCTCGGACCCATCGGCACGAACTCGATGTGGCGCACGGTGGACCGGGTGAGCGAGGGGTACTGCATCACGGCGACCTGGCGGGTGAGCGAGGCCAGCAGCCGCACCGTCCGGTCGACGACGTCGTCGAGGTCGACCGCCCCCTCCAGGAACTGGGCGATGGCGGCCCGCTCGGCGGCGGTCATCGGCTTGACGGAGCTGAGCCGGTCGACGAACAGCCGGTAGCCCGCATCGGTGGGCACCCGTCCGGCGCTGGTGTGCGGAGCGGCGATCAGCCCCTCCTCCTCCAGCGCGGCCATGTCGTTGCGCACCGTCGCGGCCGAGACCCCCAGCTGGTGGCGGTCGAGCAGCGACTTGGACCCCACCGGCTCGGAGGTCTGGACGTAGTCCTGCACGATCGCGCGCAGCACGGCGAGACGACGTTCCTCGCTCAATCGACACCTCCGTTCGGTCAGGTTGGCACTCACACTCAGCGAGTGCCAAGTCTACGTGGTTCCCGGGCCGGGACCAGCACGGGCGGCGCGCCCGCGTCGCGAAGGCGCGTCCGCGGCATACCCTGCCTCGGTGTCCGACCGCTATGGCTCCGATGTCCTGTCCGGTGACTGGAAGGTCCCCCCACGGGGTCGCTCCCGCGAGGTCGAGGCCGAGACCGGGCTGGTCGTCGAGGACGTCGAGACCGGCTGGTGCGGCGCCGTGGTCCGCGTCGAGAAGGCCGGCGGCATGCGCGTCGTCCACCTCGAGGACCGGCGCGGGCGCACCAAGGGCTTCCCGATGGGACCGGGCTTCCTGCTCGACGGCGCCCCTGTCGTGCTGACCCCACCCACCGCGGCGGCCCGCGCCCAGCTGGCCGAGGCACGGATGGCCGCCTCCCGCACGGCCTCCGGGTCACGGACCGTCGAGGGCGCCCGCGCCAAGGTGGCCAGCGGGTCGCGGATCTTCGTCGAGGGCCGCCACGACGCCGAGCTCGTGGAGAAGGTCTGGGGCGCCGACCTGCGGGTCGAGGGAGTGGTCGTCGAGATGCTCGACGGCGTCGACGACCTCGTCGGGGCGATCGCCGAGTTCCAGCCCGGGCCCGGGCGCCGGATGGGCGTGCTCGTCGACCACCTGCTCCCCGGGACCAAGGAGCACCGCGTCGTCCAGGCCGCCGCCAAGGGGCCGTATGCCGCGCACGTGCGGGTCCTCGGCCACCCGTACGTCGACGTGTGGCAGAGCGTGCGCCCCGAACGGCTCGGGCTCACGGCGTGGCCGGTCATCCCGCGTGGGCAGTCGTGGAAGGACGGCATCTGCGACCACCTCGGCTGGCCCCACGACAGCCAGGCCGACATCGCCCGCGCCTGGAAGCAGATCCTCGGCACGGTCCGCTCCTACGCCGACCTCGAGCCGACGCTGCTCGCAAGCGTCGAGGAGCTGATCGACTTCGTGACGGAGTCGCGAGATTGATACAGCGTGACGGAGTCGCGAGATCAATACAGCGTCACAGAACCTGGCCATTGAGCCCTCGGGTCAGGGTCGGCCCTGACTCGCCCCTGACCACACCCCCGAACCCACCCCGAAAGAGCAGCTCTGCGCCCGATCATGCGTTTCACTGGGTACAGACCCACGCAGACCACGGAGAGAGCCATGACCGACCAACCCCAGCAGCCGCAGTCGAACATTCCGCCACCGCCGCAGCAGCCACCGCAGCAGCCGCCACAGGGCTACGGCGTGGCGCCCCGGCCCATGTCGCCGCAGGACGAGAAGACCTGGGCCACCCTCGTGCACCTCGCGCCGTTCGTGGCGGCTCTGGTGGGCATCCCGTTCCTCGGCCCACTGATCGTCTTCCTCATCGTCAAGGACCGGGGGCCGTTCGTGCGGTTCCACGCGGCGCAGGCCCTCAACTTCCAGATCATCATCACGATCGCGTTCTGGGTCTTCGGCCTGCTGTCGTTCGTCCTGATCGGGATCCCGTTCCTCATCATCACCGCCGTCGCCTGGGTGGTCCTGTCGATCGTCGCGGCGATCAAGGCGAACAACGGCGAGTGGTACCGCTACCCGCTGACGCCCGAGCTGGTGAAGTAGTCGCCTGGTGAAGTAGTCGCCTGGTGAAGTAGTCGCCTGGTGAAGTAGTCGCCTGGTGAAGTAGTCGCCTGGTGAAGTAGTCGCCTGGTGAAGCAGTCGTCTGGGCGAGGAGCTCAGCGCAGACCGAGCAGCCGTCGCACGACGGTGTCCGTGAGCAGCCGGCCCTGCCTCGTCAGCACCACCCGCTGACGACGCAGGGCCGCTGTCGCGTCCACCAGGCCGTCGGCGATCAGGCCCGCGACAGCGACCCGCCCCTCGTCGCGCAGGTCACCGATCGGGAGCCCGTCGACCAGTCGCACGGCCAACAGGACGCGCTCGTCATAGCGCTGCTCGCCGGTGAGGGTCTCGCGGCCGTGTGCGGGGCTGAGTCCCTCGCCGACTCGGGAGGCGTAGGCGTTGGGGTGCTTGACGTTCCACCACCGCACTCCCCCGACGTGGCTGTGCGCTCCGGGGCCGATGCCCCACCAGTTGCCGTCGGCCCAGTAGCCCTCGTTGTGGCGGCAGCGGGCGTCGTCGCGCAGCGCCCAGTTGCTGACCTCGTACCAGCCGTAGCCGGCCGACGCGAGGTGCTCGTCGGCGATCTCGTACTTGGCCGCCTCGTCGTCGTCCTCGGGCGCGGGCACCTGGCCGCGTCGCACCTGGGCGGCGAGCTTGGTGCCGTCCTCGACGACCAGCGCGTAGGCCGAGACGTGGTCGGGCGCGAGGGAGGTGGCGGCGTCGAGGCTGGTGCGCCAGTCGTCCAGCGACTCACCCGGGGTGCCGTAGATGAGGTCGAGGCTGACCTGCAGCCCAGCCGCCCGCGCGGCCTGCACCGCGCGCTCGACGTTGGCCGGGTCGTGGGTGCGTTCGAGCGTGCGGAGCACGTGGGGCACGGCCGACTGCATGCCCAGCGACACCCTCGTGAAGCCGGCCGCGGCGAGCACCTCGAGCCCTTCGGGCGTCACCGAGTCGGGGTTGGCCTCGGTGGTCACCTCGGCGTCCGGAGCCAGCCCGAACCCCGCGCGGATGCCGTGCAGCATCCGGGCCAGGTCGCCGGCGGCGAGCATCGTGGGGGTGCCCCCACCGACGAACACGGTGTCGACCCGGGGGGCGTCACCCAGGACCGCCTCGGCCAGGGACAGCTCGGCCAGGGCGGCATCGGCGAAGGTCGCCACGCTCGCGCCGTCGACCCCCAGCTCGGTCAGCGTGTAGGTGTTGAAGTCGCAGTAGCCGCAGCGCACCGAGCAGAACGGGACGTGCAGGTAGATGCCGAACTGGTGGTGTCCGAGAGTCGCGAGTGACGCGTGCGGCAACCGGCCGTCGGACGGTGCCGGGTCACCATCGGGCAGGGCGCTGGGCATGGCTCCATCCTCGCAGGCGACCGCCCGTGGCCCTGACACGGCGTGTCTCGGCGACACGCCGGAATGGGGTGAAACTGGACCGAGAAACTTGGGGAAACTCTCGCGAAACCCCTTGTGGCGCGGGGGTTGCTCGACTAGAAATACGCCTACGCAATCGCTTCGGCGAGAGCGTCGATCAGGACCTCGGTCTTGATCGTCGAGGGCCTCGGAAACTCATACTTTCCGAGGCCCTCACCTATTGGTCCAGCTCCCCACGTAGGGTCGAGCGGTGACCACTCCCCGCTGGATCGAGCTCGACGGCGTCGTCAACATGCGCGATGTCGGTGGGCTGCCGACGACCGACGGTGGCGTCGTGGCCACCGGCCGCCTGCTCCGGTCCGACAACCTGCAGGACCTCAGCGAGTCTGACGTCGAGGCGCTCGAACAGCTGGGGGTCACCGACGTCGTCGACCTGCGCAGCCATGCGGAGCTGACGCTGGAGGGCCCGGGCCCCCTCCGGGCCCGTGACCTCACGCACCACCACCACTCGCTGTTCCGCGACGACGTCCGCGCGGTCACGGCGCAGGAGGCCCTGGCCCTGCCCTGGTCGACGAAGGACCAGGAGAAGGCCGACGCCCAGCCCCGCCTCGACGACGACTACTGGGCGAGCCACTACCTGGGCTACCTCACCCACCGGCCCGACTCCGTGAGCGCCGCCCTGGCGGTGGTCGCGCGCAGCCGCGGGGCGACGATCGTGCACTGTGCCGCAGGCAAGGACCGCACCGGCACGGTGGTCGGCCTCGCCCTCTCGGTGGCTGGGGTGAGCGATGACGACGTGGTCGCCGACTACGTCGCGACCGGCGAGCGCATCGAGCTCGTCATGGCCCGGCTGATGGCCCGTCCCGCGTACGGCGAGGCGCTCCAGGACCAGCCGGTCGACCACCACCGCCCCCGGCCCGAGACCATGCGACGGATCCTGGAGGTGCTGGCCGAACGCCACGACGGCGCGGCCGGGTGGCTGCGTGCCCAGGGATGGTCGCAGGACGAGGTCAGCGCGCTGCGGGCCAGCCTGCGCGGCTGAGCCGGCCACCCGGCATACCGGCGCCTGTGCGGCGGAGCAGCACGGTCAGCGGGCCGGCTTGTCGGTCACCCAGAGGCGGATGGTGCCCTGTACCACCGCGGTTCCGTCGTCCCGGGTCCCCTTGACCCGCACCGGGATCTCGACGTCGCCGGCGCGCGCCCAGTCGGCCGGGTCGGTCTCGGCGACGCAGGTGATGTCGCTCGTCGCCTTGGCGGTGTACTCGACCTCCATGCCCTTCGGGATCCACCGACGGGTGCTCGGGATCGTCGCCTCGGCGAGCGCACCCATCGCGGCCTCGAGCCCGTTGCAGATCGCGATGACGTGGACCGTGCCGAGGTGGTTCTGCACCCGGCGACGCTTCTTGATCGTCAGCTCGGCGCGGTGGGGACCAAGCTCGACGAACCGCGGACGCGCCGTGCGGAAGTAGGGCGCTGCCTGCTCGAAGACGAGCGAGAACAGCCGCTTGCCCTGCGGGTATGCCGCGAGGCGCCGGTACAGGGCGTAGGTGTCAGTCATGGACCTGACATTACCCGTCGGTAACGTCAGTGGGCAGGCCCCCTACTTCTTGGTGACCGCGTCGTTCGACAGCGCGGCGATGAAGGCCTCTGGCGGCACCTCGACGCTGCCGATATTCTTCATCCGCTTCTTGCCCGCCTTCTGCTTCTCGAGCAGCTTGCGCTTGCGGCTGATGTCACCGCCGTAGCACTTCGCGAGGACGTCCTTGCGGATCGCCCGGATGTTCTCGCGGGCGATGATGCGTGAGCCGATGGCAGCCTGGATCGGCACCTCGAACTGCTGGCGCGGGATGAGGTCCTTGAGCTTCCCGGCCATCATCACGCCGTAGGCATAGGCCTTGTCCTTGTGGACGATCGAGCTGAACGCGTCGACCGTCTCGCCCTGCAGCATGATGTCGACCTTGACGAGGTCGGCCACCTGGTCGCCGTCGGGCTCGTAGTCGAGCGAGGCGTAGCCGCGGGTGCGCGACTTGAGCTGGTCGAAGAAGTCGAAGACGATCTCGGCGAGCGGCAGCGTGTAGCGCATCTCGACGCGCTCCTCGGAGAGGTAGTCCATCCCGCGCAGCGTGCCGCGCTTCTGCTGGCACAGCTCCATGATCGCGCCGATGAACTCGCTCGGCGCGAGCACGGTGGCGCGCACGATCGGCTCGGTGACCGAGCTGACCTTGCCGTAGGGGAACTCGCTCGGGTTGGTGACCGTGAGCACCTTGCCGTCGTCCATCGTCACGTCGTAGACGACGTTGGGCAGTGTCGAGATGAGGTCGAGGTCGAACTCGCGCTCGAGCCGCTCACGCACGATCTCGAGGTGCAGCATGCCGAGGAAGCCGATCCGGAAGCCGAAGCCCAGCGCCGCGGAGGTCTCGGGCTCGTAGACCAGGGCAGCGTCGTTGAGCTTGAGCTTGTCGAGGGCGTCGCGCAGGTCGGGGTAGTCCGACCCGTCGATCGGGTAGAGGCCGGAGAAGACCATCGGCTTGGGGTCGCGGTAGCCCCCGAGCGCTTCCTTGGCCGGCTTCGCCGCGTTGGTGACGGTGTCGCCGACCTTGGACTGGCGCACGTCCTTCACACCGGTGATGAGGTAGCCCACCTCCCCGACGCCCAGGCCCTTGGCCGGAGTGGGCTCGGGCGAGCTGACCCCGATCTCGAGCAGCTCGTGGGTGGCCTTGGTCGACATCATCGCGATCTTCTCGCGGGGGTTCAGGTTGCCGTCGATGACGCGGACGTAGGTCACGACCCCGCGGTAGGTGTCGTAGACCGAGTCGAAGATCATCGCGCGGGCGGGCGCGTCGGGGTCACCGGTCGGCGGAGGCAGCTGCGTGACGATCTGGTTGAGCAGCGGCTCGACGCCGACGCCGGTCTTGCCCGAGACCCGCAGGCAGTCCTCGGGCTCGCAGCCGATCAGGCCGGCCAGCTCCTCGGCGAACTTCTCCGGCTGCGCAGCGGGCAGGTCGATCTTGTTGAGCACGGGGATGATCGCGAGGTCGTTCTCCATCGCGAGGTAGAGGTTCGCCAGGGTCTGCGCCTCGATCCCCTGCGCCGCGTCGACGAGCAGCACCGCACCCTCGCAGGCGGCCAGCGACCGCGACACCTCGTAGGTGAAGTCGACGTGGCCCGGGGTGTCGATCATGTTGAGCGCGTAGGTCGTGCCGTCCAGCTCCCACGGCATGCGCACGGCCTGGCTCTTGATGGTGATGCCGCGCTCGCGCTCGATGTCCATCTTGTCGAGGTACTGGGCGCGCATGTCACGGCCGTCGACGACACCGGTGATCTGGAGCATGCGGTCGGCCAGCGTCGACTTGCCGTGGTCGATGTGGGCGATGATGCAGAAGTTCCGGATCAGGTCCGGCGGCGTTGCGTGCGGCTGCAGCGCGGTGCGGGCCATCGGGGACACGGGTGCTTCAAACCTCACGAGCGTCGGGGAAGAACGGAACGGCCCATCCTCCCATGCGACCGAGGGTGTCAGTGACGCAGCACGGCGCAGGAGGCGTCAAACGGGTCGGCGCCGGGCGGGTTCGTAGGGCTAGACGGGCTGCGCCTGCGGCGGGGTGCGCCGCGTCGAGCGCTGCAGGAGCGCCGACCAGACCGCGATGCCGATCCCCGCGACGCCAGGATGCCCCCGACGCGCGAGGGCCACTCGTAGCCGAGCCCGGCGGAGAGCACGATCGACCCGAGCCAGGCGCCGAGCGCGTTGGCGATGTTGAGGGTCGAGTGGTTGAGCGCGGCCGCGAGCGCCTGCCCCTCGTGGGCCACGTCCATCAGACGCGTCTGGAGCATCGGGACGAGGATGCTCGGCAGCAGGCCGAGCACGAAAACGGCGATCAGGCCGGACCACTTCGCGGCGTGCACGGCCGGGCCGAAGAGGAAGAGCATCACCGCGATCGCGCCCAGGAGGACAGTGATCCCCCGGAGCAGGCCGAGGCGGGAGGCCGGCCCGGAGAGGAGGGCTCCGACCGTCATCCCCACCCCGTACAGCGCGAGGATGAACGGGATCGTGGCCCGGCCGAACCCACCGAGCTCGGTCATCGTCGGGGAGATGTAGGAGAACGTGGAGAACATCCCGCCGAAGCCCACGGTGCCGATCCCCAGGGCCAGCCAGACCTGCGGTCGCTTGAGGGCGGACAGCTCCGACCGCATGGTCACCCCGCCGTCGGGCGGGCAGAACGGCACCCAGCGCCACACGGCGAGGACGGTCAGCAGCGCGATCACTCCCACGGCGGCATACGGCCACTGCCACCCGTAGGCCTGGCCGATCCGCGTGGTGACCGGCACGCCGACGATGTTGGCGACCGTGAGGCCGGTGATCATCATGGAGACGGCCCAGGTGCGCCAGTGTGCCGGCACCAACGACGCCGCCACGAGGCTGCCGACGCCGAAGTAGGCGCCGTGCGGCAGGCCCGACAGGAAGCGCGCCGCCATGAGCAGCCCGTAGCTGTTCGCGAACGCGGACAGCACGTTGGCCACGGCGAAGGCGCCCATCAGCCAGAGGAGCAGGCGCTTGCGCGGCATCTTGGAGCCCAGGGTGGCGAGCACCGGGGCGCCGACGACGACCCCCGCTGCGTAGGCGGAGACCACGTGACCGGCGGTCGGGATGTCGATGCCCACACCCTCCGCGACCTCGGGCAGCAGGCCCATCGTCACGAACTCGGTGGTGCCGATCGCGAAGCCTCCGACGGCCAGGGCCAGCAGCGCGAGGTTGACGTGCGTCGGGCGCACGACGGCGTCGACGCCGAGCTCGCGGGAGGGGTCGGCGAGGGCGTCGGTCACGCGGGTGCAACGACGGGGCGCGCCCGGGACATTCCCGATCAGGGAGGGCCTTTAGAGTCGGACCGACCACCGACAGCTCGAGGGGACCATGTCCGAACCCATCCAGTACGCCTCGCCGCCCGAGACGCCGCTTGGGACACCGCCCAGCACGCCCAGCGCGCCGCCTGGCTACCGCAAGCAGATGCGGTCGCACCTGCGGCACCCCCTGGAGAACCTCTGCCTCGTGGTGGTGATCCTCGGGTCGTTCCTCGTGTGGACGATCTCGACCTACGAGGTCGTGTCGGCGATCATCGACCGACGCCAGCCCGACCCGTATGCCGTGTTCTTCCTGGCCGCGCCGGTGCTCATCTACTTCCTCCGTGGCCAGCTGTATGCCGGGCTGCGGCTGTCCGGAGTGAAGATCTCCCCCACGCAGTACCCCGAGGCGCACCAGATGCTCCTCGACGCCTGCGCCCACTACGGCCTGCCCAAGGTGCCGGACGCCTACGTGGTCCTCGGCAACGGGATGATCAACGCCGCAGCCTCCGGACACGGGTTCCGGCGGTTCATCTTCGTCTACAGCGACCTATTCGAGATCGGCGGCCAGGCCCGCAACCCTGACGCGCTGCGGTTCATCCTCGGCCACGAGGTCGGCCACATCGCGGCCGGCCACACCAGCTACTGGCGGGTCCTGGCGATCAGCGGCGCCCAGTGGATCCCCTTCGTCGGGTCGACCCTGAGCCGCAGCCAGGAGTACACCGCCGACAACTTCGGCTACTCCCTCGTCCCGCACGGCAGCGCCGGGGCCATGTCGACGCTCGCCGCGGGCAAGTACCTCAACCGGACCGTCGACGTGAACGCGCTGGCCGACCGGGCCACCACCGAGAAGGGCTTCTTCGTCTGGGTCGTCAACGCCCTCGCCTCCCACCCCGTGCTGGTTTGGCGCTCGCACGCCCTGCGTGACCGTCGACGCCCCGGCCGCCTGCTGTGGCGGCCGAGGGTCCGCCCGTGACGACGGAGCTCGACTACCGCCACACCTCCACCCGGCCGGCCTTCGCCGACCTACCGGCCTTTCCCGCCCCGGCGGCCACGCCACGCCGCTAGCGTTGCCGACATGGGGGACACGACACGTTCGGCGGTCGCGCAGACCACCTGGCTGCGACGGCTCGTCAGATGGCTGACCGGGGCCTATCCGGGCGACTACACCGGCGTTCCCGAGATGGAGTACTCCCCGGTCGCCGACGGGCGGCCCGACCCCGGCGAGGTGGTCTGGACCTGGGTGCCGTTCGAGGACGACCATCGCCAGGGCAAGGACCGTCCGGTGCTGCTCATCGGGCGCGATGGTCGCTGGCTGCTCGGGGTCATGCTGACCACCAAGCTGCGGGCCGGCACTGACCCTCGGAGACGGACAGCGCCCGACCGGGTCTCCATCGGCGTCGGCGCGTGGGATCGCCAGCGGCGGCCCAGCGAGGTGCGCGTCGACCGCATCATCCGGGTCAAGCCCAGCCGGATCCGGCGGGAGGGCGCGGCCATCGACGCGGCGCGCTTCGCCGCCGTGGCCGATGGCGTGCGCCGCAACGCCTGAAGGCACCGGCTGGGAGCCGTCCTTCGCGAGTCGCCGCGGCAGGCTTGGGCCGCCCCGCCCTCTTCCTTGAGCTCCGCTCGGGCCAGTCGCCTTGTCAGACCCGGGCCGTAGACTCGAACGCATGTTCGAATCATCCGTCATTGCCGAGCCGCTCCGCGCGGAGCTGGTTCGACTGCGTGTGGACGGTCGGCGCCGTTCGGTGGCGGAGCTGGTCGCCCTCGTGCAGCAGTGCCAGTCGATCGCGAACCAGACCGCCGCCCTGCAGGTGCTGGCCATGACCCACCTCGCCGCGATCGAGGACGTCGAGCTCGAGGACGGCACGGTGGTCGAACAGCACCGCGGCCTGGGGCACCAGCGACTCGACGCACCCGCCCTGGTCAGCGACCAGCTCGGCCTCAGCGACGCGGCCGCGACCAGTCGGATGACCAGTGCCGTAGAGATCGTGATCCGAGCGCCCGTCGTTCACGAGGCGATGGCCTCCGGTCGCTTGGACGCCTACCGCGCCGGGGTCGTCTGCGAGGAGCTGCGCGACGCGGACCCGGAGGTGTGCCGCGAGGTCACCACCAGGATCGAAGGAACCCTGGGCACGGAACCGCCCGCCGCCCTGCGCCGCCGCGTGCGGCGCGTGCTGGGAGCCGTCGACGCCGACCTGGTGCGGGCCAAGGCGGCCCGGGCCCGGGCTGCGCGGAGCCTTCGTCGGTGGCCCGGTGACGAGCCCGGGGTCGACACGTGGATGGGGAGCTTCCCGGTGGAGCAGGCCCGCAGCGGTTGGGCAGTCATCGACGGGTTGGCACGGCAGTACGTCCGCGATGGCCGCGCGAGCGGGGTCGACGAGGCCCGGGCCGACGCGCTGATGGACCTGATCCACTCCCGTGCCAAGGGCACCTTCGTGGTCCAGCTGGCCGTGCCCGCTGATCGACGGGCGTCGCACCAGTCAAGTGCGCCCCAGACCGGCCGCACCACCGCCCCGCCCGAGCCGGTGACTGGCCCGGTCACAGGGCCTGGTGAGGATGACGGGCTGGTGACCGTGATGGGGCTCGGGATGCCCGGCGAAACCGTGGTTCGCAGCGCGTGGCTTCGCTCCCTCCCCGACTGCTCCGGCGGCCCTGACGGCTCCGGCGGCCCTGACAACTCCGTCGGCCCTGACAACTCCAACGGCCCTGACGCTTCCGGGCCAGCCGTAGTCGCCTGCCATGCCGACACGGGCGCGCTGCTCGCCACCGCCAGGCGTCCCGGTGACGACCCCCGCGTCGACCGCCGGAGGGGGCGATCGACCGAGTCGCAGGCGTACCGGCCGCCGCCTGCACTCGTCGAGCTGGTCAAAACCCGCGACGGACGATGCCGGTTCCCGGGGTGCACCGTCAGCGCCGTGTTCTGCGACCTCGACCACGTCAGACCGTGGCCGTCCGGTCCGACCGAGGCGGGCAACCTCATGTGCCTGTGCCGCCGTCACCACCGGATCAAGCAGACCGTGGGATGGCGAGTGGGCATCGATCCCGACGCCACCGTCACGTGGACCGACCCGTCCGGGCGCAGGCGCACCACCCTGCCGATCGACTTCCTCCAGCTCGACAGGACCAGACAGCACCGAGACCCGTCTGAGGAGCGTCAGGCGTCCGTCGATCCGTCGTGCCCCACCGAGCTGTCTCGTTCCGACGGCCGGGACGGCAGCCCGTCTTCAGTCCGGACGCCATCACCTGCGACGCGCCGAAGGGAGCAACAACCCTCCGACGAGGTCGGCGTGCTCTGGTCTGCGTGGGAGGACGAGCTCAGTCACGACCTGGCCCGGGCCGAACGCAACCGACGGCGAAGACCTCGCCCGACCTTGCGGCTGAGCCGCCTGTTCCTCCACGGCCCGCCTGCGTCTCGGCACGAGGGTCCGCGCAGCCGATCGGAGCGGGCCGGCGCCGACGGGCTGCCGCCGTTCTGACGGAGACGTTCCGACTAGCGTGAATGGCATGGCCTCTCTGCGTTCGCGACTGACCCAGCTCTGGCGAAGGGGTGCCCCGGCCGCCCCGCCACCGGTGGAGGCACCGAGAACCCGGCAGCCCCAGCCCCAGCCCCAGCCGCAGCCCGGCTCGCAGGCGCAGGTTCGGTCGACCTACCCGGGCGACTTCACCGGGACCCCCGACCTGGCGTACGCGCCCACGCCCGACGGTCAACCCGATCCCGGCGAGATCGTGTGGACCTGGGTGCCGTTCGAGGAGGACCATCGTCAGGGCAAGGACCGGCCGGTGCTGCTGGTGGGACGCGACGACCGGTGGTTGCTGGCCCTGATGCTCACCAGCAAGGACCACGACCGCGACCACGCCCAGGAGGCGCGGCACGGTAGGCACTGGCAGGACATCGGGTCGGGGGCCTGGGACAGCAAGGGCCGCGCGAGCGAGGTGCGGGTCGACCGCATCCTGCGCGTGGACCCTGCGGCAGTGCGGAGAGAGGGTGCTGTCCTCGACCGCGACCGGTTCGACGAAGTGGCCGCGGCAGTCCGCGCGGCGACCTGAGCCACGGCGAACGCGAAGGGCCGGTCACCCCGAGGGGCGACCGGCCCTTGCTGCCGTGGAGGCGACTCGCGTCAGAGCGAGGCGGCCTTCTTCGCCATGGCCGACTTCTTGTTGGCGGCCTGGTTGGCGTGGATGACGCCCTTGCCAGCGGCCTTGTCGAGCTTCTTGCTGGCGGTCGCGAGGGCATCCTTCGCCGCCGCTGCGTCGCCGGCGTCGACGGCCTTCTGGAACTTGCGGATCCAGGTCTTGAGCTCGCTCTTGACGGCCTTGTTGCGCTCGGTCGCCGTACGGTTCGTCTTGATCCGCTTGAGCTGGGACTTGATGTTTGCCACAGGTGTGTCTCTCTTGGTTGGTCGGTGGTTGCCGTTAGAGGGCGGCAGAAGCCTCTCGGGACCAGGCGTGGGGCACCTGTGGTTGAGTGGCTCTGGATGAAGCTGCATGCGCGCACGACCATGCGCGCACGCGACGGGTAAATCTACCAGCGAGTGGGCCACTCCCCCAAAACGTCACCGGCGGGCGTCACCGGCGGGCGTCACCGGCGGGCGTCACCGACCGGTGCGGGCCCGGGTGATCGTGAGCACGGCACGTTCGACGGCGTAGACCGGGTCGCGGCCACCACCCTTGACCTCGAAGTCGGCGTGGGCGACCGCCTGGATCGCCTCGGCCAGGCCCTCCGGACCCCATCCGGACAGACCGCGCCGCGCCTTGTCGACCTGCCACGGCGCCATGCCGAGGTCGCGGGCCACCTCGGCCGACCGACCGCGCCCCGCCGCGCCGACCTTGACCAGCTGGCGCAGCTGCTGGGCGAGCACCGCCACGATGGGCACGGGGTCGACCCCGGTGGCGATGGCGTGCCGCAGCAGGCGCAGCGCGTCACCCGCATTCCCGGCCACCGCGGCGTCGGCCACCTTGAAGCCCGTCGCCTCGACCTTGCCCCCGTGGTACTTGGCCACGAGCTCCTCGTCGATCGTGCCGGTCGTGTCGGCGACGAGCTGCTGGCAGGCCGCAGCGAGCTCGCGCACGTCCTTGCCGACCGCCTCGATGAGCGCACGCACGGCGTCGGGGGTGGCCCGGCGACCCGCCGCCCGGAACTCGTGCGCGGCGAAGTCGGTCTTGTCGCGGTCGGACTTGATGGCCGGGGCCTCGAGGACCCGGGCCTGGGACTTCTTGAGGGTGTCGAGCACCTTCTTGCCACGCTGCCCCGACTTGTGGGTGACGACCAGGGTGACGTCGGGCTCGGGCGCCGCGAGGAAGGCCAGCAGGTCTTCCTGCAGCTCGTCGGGAGCCTCGTCGAGGTCGGCGACGACGATGCACTTCGCTCCCCCGAACAGCGACGGGCTCGCGTGCATGCCGAGCGCGCCGGCCTCGTAGGTCTCGGCGGCGAGCCGGATCACCTCGACGTCGGGGTCGACCACCCGCAGGTCGTCAATGGTTGCGCTCAAGGCCCGGTCGGCGATGACGGCCTCGGGCCCCGAGATCAGCACGAGGGGCGGGACGGTGCGCGTCGCAGTGGCGGTCACGGGCCCAGCCTCCCACGACGGACCGACACCATCGGGAGCGCCGGGGTCACCCGCCGGGGCAGTACGCGTCGCCAGCGGACAGGTCCGGGTGGATCGGTCCCTCCCGGTCCGCCACCGACCCGGCTGCGGTCCGCCCGGCCCGGACCGCGATGACCTCGGCCAGGATCGCCACGGCGATCTCGCCCGGCGCGTTGGCGCCGATGTCGAGCCCGATCGGCGCGTGCACCGTCGCGAGCGCCTCCTCGGTGACGCCGTTCTCCAGCAGCCAGGCCCGCCGCCGCGCCTGGGTGCTGCGCGAACCCATCCCCCCGATGTATGCCGTGCCAGCGTCCAGCCCCGCACGGATCGCCGGGCCGTCCACCCCTTCGTGGTGGCTGGTCACCACGAGGGCGTCGACACCTTCGGGAACGCCGGGGTCGTCCGTCGAGGCCGTCACCGTCCAGCCGAGCGGGGACGCCAGCGTCAGCAGGGCCTCGGCCACCGGCCCGTCACCGACGACGTGGAGCGTGCACGTGTCCGTCATCGCGCCAGTATCGCTCACGGACCGACTGCGTCACTCGAACGACAGCGTCACTCGAACGACAGCGTCACTCGAACGACAGCGTGGCCGCCCCGGACGCCTCCAGGCCGAGGCCCTTGAGCCGGGCAGCGACCACGTCGGCGGGCAGCTCCAGGCTCTCCGCCAGCTCGTCGACCGAGAGCCCCAGCTCCAGCCCGTCGCGCAGCTCCTCGTCCGACTCGGCCGTCCAGGCATGACCGGCCGTCACGGCGGTGCGGGCCGACTCGGCGGGCGGGGGCGCGTCGGCCACCGGCCGCGGGTGCTCGGCCGCGTCCAAGGATCCAGTGATCCCCCGCAACGCCGGCTCGTGCACCTCGACCGGCGGAGCCGCCGTCTCGTCGAGCCGCTTCAGGGCGGCGAGCACGCGCTCGCGATCGGTCGTCGGCCAGAACGGGGGCAGCGAACGCTGGAGGAACCCGGCATACCTCGCGGTCATCATGCGGGAGTCGAGGAAGGCGACCACGCCCCGGTCGTCGGCCCGGCGGATCAGCCGCCCCGCGCCCTGGGACAGCCGCAGCGCGGCGTGGGTGGCGGAGACAGCCATGAAGCCGTTCCCGCCCATCCGGGCGATGGCCTGCGAGCGCGCCGACGACAACGGGTCGTCGGGTCGTGGGAAGGGGATCCGGTCGATGATCACGAGCTGGCACGCCGAGCCCGGCACGTCCACGCCCTGCCACAGCGTCAGGGTGCCGAAGAGGCAGGTGCGGGGGTCGCGCGCGAACTGGCGCACGAGCGTCGTGATCTGGTCCTCGCCCTGGCAGAGGAAGCCGATGTCGCCGTCGAACCGCTCGCGCATGGCCTCGGTGGCCTCCTTGGCCGCCCGCATGGAGGAGAACAGTCCGAGGGTGCGGCCACCCGCTGCCCGCACGAGCGCCTCGATCTCGTCGAGGGTCTGCTCGCTGAGGCCGTCGCGGCCGGGTGCGGGCAGGTGCTGGGCGACGTAGGCGATGGCCTGTTGGGGGTAGTCGAACGGGCTGCCCACGTCGAGCCCACGCCACTCCGGAGCTCCCTCGCCGCGCAGCCCCATCGTGCCGGCCACGGCGTCGAACGTGCCACCGAGCTCGAGCGTCGCCGACGTCATGACGACCGTGCGGTCACCGAAGATCTTGTCGCGCAACAACATCGCCACGCTCATGGGCGCGACTCGCAACACCGAACCGCGGCGCTGGTCGCGGCTGACCCACACGACGTCGAGGTCGCGCTGCTCCAGGATGCGTGACGAGTTCTCGAACATCTCGTCGATGGCGGCCTGGGCCACCTTGCGGGCGCCGTCGGGCTCGACGCCCTTCTCGGGCTTGAGCTCCGACTGCACCTGCCGCGTCGTGTCCCTCACCCGGGCGAGTGCCAGGGACAGCGCGTCGGGTATGCCGTTGAGCTTGCCCTCGGGGAGCTCGTCGAGGACGCCCTGGAGGAAGACCGAGGCGTCGTCGACGGCGTCGGTGGACTCGGCGATGCGCGCAGCCCGCTTGGCTGCCGCCGCGACCATCGAGGGGGTGATCTCGTCGGTGATGGTGGAGGTCACCCGGTCGACCAGCTCGTGCGCCTCGTCGACGACGAGCAGGTCGTGCTCGGGCAGCATCTGCCGGCCCTCGAACGAGTCGATCGCCATGAACGAGTGGTTGGTGACGATGACGTCGCAGTCCTTGGCGGCCTCCCGGGTGCGCTCGACGAAGCAGTCGGCGAACGCCGGGCACTTGCTCCCCATGCACTCGTGGGCGCTGACGGACACCTGCCGCCAGGCCCGTTCGCTCACGCCCGGCACGAGCTCGTCGCGGTCGCCCGACTCCGTGGTCTCGGCCCACTCCCGCAGGCGCACGACCTCCTGGCCGAGCCGGGACGCGGCCCGGTCGACCTCGCCGACCTCGAACAGCCCGTCCTCGTCGTCAGGGAACCCACCCTCGAGCTTGTGGGCGCACAGGTAGTTGCGCCGCCCCTTGACCAGGCCGTACGTCGGCCGCTTCCCGAGCAGCGGGGCGATGGACTCGGCCAGCCGCGGCATGTCACGGTCGACGATCTGGGCCTGCAGCGCCAGGGTCGCGGTCGCGACGACGGCCGGCTTGCCCGTCTTCTGGGCGTGCATGACGGCCGGGATCAGGTAGGCCAGGGACTTACCGGTGCCGGTGCCCGCCTGCACCAGCAGGTGCTCGTCGGTGGCCACGGCATCCTCGACCGCGTGGGCCATCTCGACCTGGCCCGGTCGCTCGACTCCCCCGACTCCCTGGACGGCGGCGTGCAACAAGTCGTCGAGTGAAGCCATTGGGTCAGCGTATGCCGTGGCTCGGGTTCCTCGGGCCAGCGTCCCCAGCGTGCCGCGAACGGCCGTGACCCCGGCGCTCCGAGGAGCGCCGGGGTCACTGGTGGGGGCCGTGTCGTGTCACCTCTCATGCACCCACGTTGGGGCCGGGACCCCGTTCCCGGTCAGGTTGTCGCACGCGACGAACTGGGTGCCCACCCGCTCCGGCGTGCAGAAGTGCGAGGAGGTGGCCTGCGACGGCTGGTCGATCTGGCCCGCGTCCTGCCGAGCGGCGGCGGGCAGCGCGCTCAGGGCGACGACGACGGTCGCAGCGGCGATGACGCCCCAGGCGCGGCTGTTGCGTCGGGTCGAGGTGACGGTGCTCTGGCTTGCGTTCACGGTGTGCTCCTGGTGCTTCGAGAGGTGATCCCTGCTGACACCTCCACGGTCCGGCCGACGGCACCTGAGCCACATCGGGAGCACCCCCTGAGAAACAGCCCTCGACCCCCTCAATATCGGCTGTCGCCCGAGGTCCGGCGGCGACACACTGGAAGACGTGTCACCACCGGACTCGGCACCTGACGACGTCTTCGTCGGCCGAGCCGAGGCGCTCGACGAGCTCGCCTCGGCCATTGCCTCGGCGCGCGCCGGCCAGGGCCGAGCCGTCCTGGTCCTGGGTGACGCCGGAGTGGGCAAGACCCGGCTTGCCCAGCACGCGTGCTCACTGGCCTCGGACTTCCTGGTGCTGAGCGGCGCCTGCCTCGCGATGACCTCGGTGACCGTCCCCTTGCTCCCCCTGCGCGCGGCGGTGGCCACCGTTCCCCCCGGCGAGCGCCCGACGATGACCGGGGTGGACAGTGCACGGACGGCCGAGGACTTCGACGCCTGGCTGGAGCGCCGATGTGCCGAACGCCCGGTTGCCCTGGTGGTCGACGACCTGCAATGGGCCGACCCGGGCACCCTCGACGTCCTCATGTGGGTCCTGGCAGGGCTGACCCCTCGTCGGCTGGCCCTGCTGATGACCGTGCGGCGCGGAGAGCTGGTGGCCGGCCACCCTTTGCACGGTTGGCTGGCCGACGTGCGGCGCCTGCCCGGCTTCGCCGAGATGTCGTTGGGACCGTTGACCCTCGAGGAGACCCGCGAGCAGCTCCGGGGCGTCCTGGGCGACGTGCCGCACCAGAGCCTGGTCAGAGAGGTCTTCGGACGCACCGGCGGGAACGCGTATCTCAACCGGCTGCTGGTACGAGGGGTTGACCCTGCTGCCACGGTCCTCGGACCCGGGGTTCCCGACGACCTTGCCTCGGCAGTGCTCAGGGCCTGGCACCGCCTGGACCTACCCGCCCGTGAGCTGTCGCGGGTCCTGGCGGTCGGAGGGAGGGTGGCCCGCGGGACGATGCTCGACCACGCCGCGGGCCTGGCCGGGGTGACCGACCTGCGGTCGGCGTTGCGGGAGTGCGTGGAGGCCGACCTCCTGGAGGTCGACACCCAGGGTGGGTACTGGTTCCACCACCCTCTCCAGGCCGAGGCTCTCGAGAGCAGCCTCGACCGGCCCGAGCGGCAACGGCTGCACGCTGCCTTCGCCGCCTCCCTGGAGCTGGAGGTGGAGCTGGGGCTGGCCGACGACGTCCACATCGAGACCCTCAGCCTGATCGCCGAGCACCACCACCGGGCCGGTCAGGTTGCGCAGGCGCACGACTGGGCCCTTCGGGCCGCTGACCAGGCAGCGGCCGCCGGCGCGCCTGAGACCGAGCTGCGCCTGCTGCTGCGCGCACTGGCCGTCCAGAGCGAGCCCCCACCTCCGGCCGCCCTCTGGCAGCGGCTGCGCGAGGTGGCCGCGGCCGCGGGGGACGTGCAGGAGGAGCTGCTGGCCGTCGAAGCGCTGCTGGCCACCCTGCAGCCCACGGGGGACGCCTTGGCGCTGAGCGAGCTCCTGGTCCGTCGGCAGCACCTGCGCTTCTCGACGGGCCAAGGCTTCCTCGACCCCACCGAGCTGGGGCGCGCCGTCGAGCTCGCCGCACCCGAACCCGATTCCTGGCAGTACGCCCTCGCGCTGGCGGAGCTGGCGCACGCGAGCCTGTGGCAGGATGATCCGGCCGCCCCCGAGATCGCCGCCCGCGCCCTGGAACGCGCGAGGGCCTGCGCCCACCCCGAGGCGCTGGCCTACGCCCTGGCCGCGAACTCGATGCTGGCCGTCTTCGAAGACCGTTTCGACGACGCCCGACGGATGGGGGGCGAGGCGGTCGCGGCTGCCGCCGAGGCACGGGACGGATGGGCGTTCGTGCACGCCACCCTCTGGGAAGCCAACGCCGTCGACGGCGCGATCACCCCCGAGTGGCGGGCCATGGTGGGCCGTCGCCGGGTCGAGCTGGCCGCTCTGGGCCTGCCGTCCACCTACGTGGCCTGGCTGGCCGGCAACGAGGCCTTCGGACACCTGCACGCCGGGGACCTCGACACCTCGGCCCGGCTGATCCGGGAAGCCCTCGGCGCGACCCCCAGCGCGCTCGTCGACGTGCAGAGCCGACTCAACGCCGCGTGGCTGGCAGCGTTGCAGGGTCGCATCCACGAGGCAGAGGGGCACCTGGCGCGCGCCGACGAGCTCTTCGCGGACACGTCGACCTTCCTCGCCTTCGAGTTCGACGCCGTGCGGGCCATGGTGCTCCTGTGCGGCGGCCACCTGCGCGAGGCCGTCGACGCTGCGGTGTCCGGGACCGCCCTCCCGGGCGCCCCACCCACCATGTGCGAATGGCTGCTCCCGATCGCCGCGCGAGCCCTGGCCGAGCTGGTGCAGCAGGCCCGCGATGCCGGTCGGGACCCGGCTGCGGAGCTCGCCGAGATCGATGCCCTGACCCGCGCGTTTCCGCACGTCCTGGCCGACAAGGGTGGACTGACGCCCGGCTACCGCAACCAGCTGGACGGTCTGGAGGCGATGTACCAGGGAGAGGTGGCTCGGGCCCGGCGCGACGAGGAGGCTCCCCAACGATGGGTCGAGGCGGCCACCGCCCTCCACGGCGTCCTGGCGTGGGAGGAGTGCTACTCCCTGTGGCGTCGGGCGGAGGCGCAGCTCAGTTCCGGACAGCCCCACCGGGACGCGGCCGCCGACGCGCTCCGGCGCGCCCACGTGATGGCCCGCGAGCTCGGGGTGCGGCCGATCGTGGACGAGCTGGAGGCACTCGCTCGGGGCGCGCGCGTCCCGCTGGCCGAACCGCCAGGCCCCCACGAGCTACTCCACGTCGCGGGCACCGCAGGCCTCACCAGGCGCGAGTCCGAGATCCTCGGCCACATCGTGGCCGGCCGGACGTACGGGGAGATCGCGCGGGAGCTGGTGCTCAGCGAGAAGACGGTGAGCTCGCACGTCAGCCACCTTCTGGGCAAGACCGGTACCGCCAACCGGGTCGACCTCGCCCGCTGGGCGAGCCGGCGCAGCGGCTCCCCCGACGGCGGTTGACCCCGTCAGTCGCCGCCGTGGACCTGCAGCGGGCAGCCGTCGAGTCGTCGCGCCATGAAGACCTCGTCACGGTCATCTCCCGGAGCGACCCGGATCACGCCCGGCACCCGACCGACCTCGTCGTAGCCGTGCCGGGCGTAGAACCTCGTCACTCCTGCGCCGCTGCGGGTGCTCAGCAACAGCAGCTCAGCGCCGTCCTCGCGAGCCAGCCGGTGCAGCCCTGCGAGCAGGAGCCCACCCTGTCCGGAGCCCTGCCTGCCCGGCTCGACCATCACGCGGTAGAGCCATGGCGCGTGGCGCCGCAACGGGTTCGGACCGACCACGCACCATCCCCAGCCGACCAGAGCACCATCGGGGTCCCTCAGGGCCCCGGCGAACCCGTCCCCGTCGGCCATCTGCCGCTCGTGCACCGAGAGCAGCTCCGCGACGGCCGAACGTGGCGCGCCCGGCAGGAACCCGACCGCTCCGCCGGCATCGTTGACCCGCTGCCAGAGATCGAGCAGCTCCTCACGGCCGGCGTCGTCGAGGTCGTCGACGCGCGTCACGCGAGGTGCCTCGAAGACCACGGAGTGCGGCTCGTCGGGCAGGTCGTCGGAGAGCACCTCGGTGACAGCCGTGCGCACCAAGCCGCCGGCGAGCGCGGTTCGGACCGAGGCGGTGTTGTGCTCCTTCACCAGGGCGCGCACGGCCAGAGCGGGATACCACTCGGTGGCCATCGCGACGGCTGCCCGGGCGGCTTCGCGAGCCAGTCCGCGCCCCTGCGCCTCGGTGACGAACCGGTAGTAGAGGTTGAGGTGCTCGTCGCGGCGCTGCACGCCCACCCAGCCCAGCGGCATACCGGAGTAACGGTCGCGCGCCACCCAGTAGCCGAAGCCCTGCGTCGCCCAGTGGTCGAGGATCGCGTCGAAGAAGTGCGCGTTCGTCTCCGGTGTGCCGAGGACGTGGGGCGCATGCGTGGAGAGCCGCGCATCACTGTGCACCGCCGCGTGGAAGGCGCGATCCTGCTCGGTGGGACGGGTCAGCCGCAGGCGGGCGGTGCGGGGTTCGGTGTGGTCCTGGGTCACGGCGAGGACGCTACCGAGGGCCACTGACGGCGGTCTCCCTGAGCAGGGTGAGAGGATGGCCGGCGATGCCTTCCGCCCCGCCGCTGACCCTCGACGCCCTGCTGCCCGAGGGGGCCGGGCCCGACGAGGTGTATGCCGCGTTCGAGGGCTGGGCGCGCGACCAGGGCACCCCGCTGTACCCCCACCAGGAGGAGGCGTTGATCTCGCTGCTGGCCGGTGAGAACGTCGTGCTCTCGACCCCGACGGGCTCCGGCAAGTCGCTGGTCGCCACCGGCGCGCACCTCGCCGCACTGGCCACTGACCGGGTCAGCTTCTACACCGCGCCCATCAAGGCGCTGGTGAGCGAGAAGTTCTTCGCGCTCTGCGAGGTGTTCGGCGCCTCCGAGGTCGGCATGCTCACCGGCGACGCCTCGGTGAACCCGGACGCCCCCATCATCTGCTGCACCGCCGAGATCCTGGCCAACATCGCGCTGCGCGAGGGTGCGAACGCCGACGTGGGCCTGGTCATCATGGACGAGTTCCACTTCTACGCCGAGCCCGACCGCGGCTGGGCTTGGCAGGTCCCGCTGCTCGAGCTGCCCCAGGCGCAGTTCATCCTCATGTCGGCCACGCTCGGCGACCTGACCGAGCTGTCGCAGGACCTCAGCCGGCGCACGGGTCGCGGCACCGCGCTCGTGACGGGCACCGAGCGACCGGTGCCGCTGAGCTTCAGCTGGGCCCTCACCCCCCTGCCGGAGACGATCGAGGAGCTGCTCACCACCCACCAGTCCCCGGTCTACGTCGTGCACTTCACCCAGGCCGCGGCCCTGGAGCAGGCCCAGGCACTGCTCTCGCTCAAGGGCACCGTCAAGGCCGACCGGGCCGCCATCGCCGAGCGGATCGGCGGCTTCCGGTTCACGGCGGGCTTCGGTCGCCCCCTGTCCACGCTCGTCCGCTCCGGCATCGGGGTGCACCACGCCGGCATGCTCCCCCGCTACCGCCGGCTGGTCGAGCAGCTCGCCCAGGACGGCCTCCTCAAGGTCATCTGCGGCACCGACACCCTCGGCGTCGGCATCAACGTGCCGATCCGCACGGTGCTGTTCACCGGACTGGTGAAGTTCGACGGGTCACGGCAGCGGATCCTCAAGGCGCGCGAGTTCCACCAGATCGCCGGGCGCGCGGGCCGGGCCGGGTTCGACACCAGCGGCTCGGTGGTCGTGCAGGCTCCTGAGCACGTCATCGACAACGCCCGCGCGATCGCCAAGGCGGGCGACGACCCGAAGAAGCTCAAGAAGGTGCAGCGTCGCAAGCCCGCCGACGGCGAGGTCTCGTGGACCGAGCAGACCTACGACAAGCTGGTCGCGGCCGACCCCGAGCCGCTCGTGTCCCGCATGCGCGTCGACCACTCGATGATCCTCAACGTGGTCCAGCGCCCCGGCGACCCGGTCCGCGCCCTGGGCCATCTGCTGCGCGACAACCACGAGACGCCCCGCAACCAGGCCCGGCTGTCGCGTCGAGCCATCACCCTCGGCAAGAGCATGCTGGACACCGGTGTGCTGCAACGGATCTCGCCGCCGGCGCCCGACGGACGCACCATCGAGGTGCGTGGCGGGCTGCAGGACGACTTCGCCCTCAACCAACCCCTGGCTCCGCTCGCTCTCGCGGCGTTCGACGTCCTCGACCCCGAGTCGCCCACCCACGCGCTCGACGTGGTCTCGGTGATCGAGGCGATCCTCGACGACCCGCGCCAGGTCCTCATGGCCCAGCAGTTCAAGGCCAAGGGTGCGGCCGTCGCCGAGATGAAGGCGGACGGCGTGGAGTACGAGGAGCGGATGGCTCTGCTCGAGGACGTCAGCTGGCCGCGACCGCTCGCCGACCTGCTCGAGGCCACCTTCGAGATCTTCCGGCAGAGCCACCCCTGGGTGTCGGAGTCGGCCCTCTCCCCCAAGTCCGTCGTTCGTGACATGTACGAGCGGGCGATGACGTTCACCGAGTTCGTCTCCACCTACCAGCTGGCCCGGTCGGAGGGGCTGGTGCTGCGCTACCTCACCGACGCCTACCGGACCCTGCGCCAGACGGTGCCGGCTGCGCATCGCAGCGAGACGTTCGACGACCTGTTCGAGTGGCTCGGCGAGACCGTGCGCCAGACCGACTCCTCGCTGCTCGACGAGTGGGAGGCGCTGTCCGATCCCGACGCGAACGAGCGGCTCGAGGAGCTCGAGGGCCTGGCCGCCCACGGCGGCACCCGACCGGCCCGTCCGATCACGGCCAACGAGCGCGCGTTCCGGGTCATGGTCCGCAACGCGATGTTCCGCCGCGTGGAGCTGGCGGCGCTGGACCGGTTCGGCGACCTCGCCCAGCTCGATGCGGCCAACGCCGCCCTCCCCGAGCCCGCCCGGCACACCCTCATGGACCGCGACGCGTGGGACGAGGCCCTCGGCGCCTACTACGCCGACCACGACAGCATCGCCACCGACTCCGACGCCCGAGGACCTCAGCTGCTCGCGGTCACGGCGGCCACCGGGCCTGCGCCGGGCACCGACGAACCCGACCCCGACCACCGCCTCTGGGAGGTGCGCCAGACGCTGCACGACCCCGAGGGTGACCACGACTGGGTGATCGAGGCGGTCGTCGACCTCGACGCCTCCGACGAGGCCGGCGAACCGGTCGTGCTCACGCGGGCGATGCGCCGCCTCTGACGACGACCGTGGGTCAGTGGGTCAGGTCGGCGAAGCGGGCCAGGAACAACGGCCAGGCGTCCTCGGCCGCGAGACCCGTGGCGTAGTCCTGCCATCCCTCGCCATGTCGGTCGATGTGCCGGTGCTCGAGGAGGACCCTGGTCCGGCCGTCCCCCTGGGCAATGAAAGAGACCTCGACCTCACTGGCCTTGTCGGGATCGGTCTCCAGCTGCCACCGCGGGGTGATGTCCCAGGTGAAGACGACTCGCTCCGGCGGGTCGAAGGCGAGCACGCGGGCCCATCGGCAGATCGAGCCATCCGTGGCGCGGTCATAGATGTGGCCGCCGACATGCGACTCGAAGACGGTCTGCTCGATCGGCGCCGAGAGCAGGTTGTACTCGCGCGGCTTGACCTGGTCGAACTGTTCGGTGAAGAGGCGGAAGGCGGTCTCCGCCGGAACGTCGACGGTGATGTCGAGGCTGACGGAGGTGGCGGCTGCGGTGCTGGTCATCGTTCGGTCTCCTTGCGGTGCTGTTCGGTGAGCTGGGCGAAGTTGGTCAGTGCGGCACCCCAGAAGCCGTCCAGCTCGCTCCGGAGGGCGGCCACTCCGACCGGGTCCACCTGGTAGATGCGCCTGGTCCCTTGCGGGCGCACGGCGACGAGCCCGGCGTCCTTGAGCACCTTGAGGTGCTGCGAGACGGCGGGCCTGCTGACAGGGAGGCGCTGGGCCAGCTCCGTCACCGAGGCCGGCCCTGCGGCGAGCAGGCGGACGACGGAGCGGCGGGTGGGATCCCCCAGGGCGATCCACGGGTCCCCGCGTCGTGACGTCTCTACGTAAGTGCTCACTTACGGTAAGTTACGACTTACCGTTCGTGGCGTCAACCCTTCGACCGGGCCACTCCGCCAGGTCCAGCGTCATGAAGACGCTGAACTCGTCGTCGAGGTAGGGACCGAAGGGGCCACACGACGTGAAGCCGTACGCGGCATACAAGGTCCTGGCGGGGGCGAACTCGACCGGCGAGCCGGTCTCCAGGCTCAGGCGTCGGTAGCCACGGCGTCGGGCCTCCGCCACGACGTGGTCGAGCAGCGCAGCGGCGACGCCGCGACGGCGGTGCGCCGGGGCGGTGCGCATCGACTTGAGCTCGCCGTGCGTGGCGTCGAGCTCGCGCAGGGCGGCGCAGCCGAGCACCTGCTCGCCGTCCCAGAGGCTCCAGAACGTGAGGTCCGGCGTGCGCAACCGGTCCAGGTCGAGGGTGTGGACGCTCTCGGGTGGGGAGTATCGCCGCATGTCCTCGACGTGCTCGGCGAGCAGGGCAGCGACCTGCGGTGTCTCGAGGCCGCCGAGGCGGATCTCCACGTCGGTCGGTGGGTCAGGCGGCAAAGGCCGCGAGCTCACCGGCCAGGTCGGGGTGCACCCGGGCCTTCACCAACGTGCCGCTGCCGGTGTGCTCGCTCGAGAGCACCTCGGCCTCCTGGTGCAGCCGGCTGACCAAGTCACCCCGGTCGTAGGGCACCAGCACCTCGACGTCGATGGTCGGTCGCGGCAGCTCCTCGGCGATCAGGGCCCGCAGCTCCTCCATCCCGGCACCGGTGCGAGCCGAGACCACGATCGAGTGCTTCTCGTGCCGCTGGATCCGATCCAGCACCTCGGGGTCAGCGGCATCGGCCTTGTTGACGACGATGACCTCGCGCACCGAGGCCGCGTCGACATCGGCGAGCACCGCGCGGACCGCGCTGATCTGGCCTTCGGGGTCGGGGTGCGACCCGTCGACGACGTGCAGCAGCAGGTCGGCGTCGGCCACCTCCTCCAGCGTCGAGCGGAACGCCTCGACCAGCTGGGTCGGGAGCTGGCGCACGAACCCGACGGTGTCGGCCAGCGTGAAGAGGCGGCCGTCCTCGGTCTCTGCGCGGCGGACGGTCGGGTCGAGGGTCGCGAACAGCTGGTTCTCGACGAGGACGCCGGCGCCGGTGAGCCGGTTGAGCAGCGACGACTTGCCGGCGTTGGTGTAGCCGGCGATCGCGACGCTCGGCACCTCGTTGGCCTTGCGGGAGAGGCGACGCGTGTCGCGGCTGGTCTTCATCTCCTTGATCTCGCGGCGCAGCTTGGCCATCCGGGTGTTGATCCGCCGACGGTCCAGCTCGATCTTGGTCTCACCCGGACCACGCGAGCCCATGCCCTGGCCACCGGCGGCCTGGCCACCGGCCTGGCGGGACATCGACTCACCCCAGCCACGCAGCCGCGGGAGGAGGTACTGCAGCTGGGCCAGCTCGACCTGCGCCTTGCCCTCCTTCGACTTCGCGTGCTGGGCGAAGATGTCGAGGATCAGCGCGGTGCGGTCGATCACCTTGACCTTGACGACGTCCTCGAGCGCGCGCCGCTGGCTGGGCGTGAGCTCGGTGTCGCAGATGACCGTGTCGGCTCCCTCCGCGATGACGACGTCGCGCAGCTCGACCGCCTTGCCGGAGCCGAGGTAGGTGCCCGTGTCGGGCTTGGCCCGGCGCTGCACCAGGCCGGCGAGCACGGTGGAACCGGCGGTCTGGGCCAGTGCCGCGAGCTCGCGCATCGAGTTGTCGGCGTCCTCGGCGGTGCCCTCGGTCCAGACCGCGGCGAGCACCACCCGCTCCAGGCGCAGCTGGCGGTACTCGACCTCGGTGATGTCCTCGAGCTCGGTGGACAGCCCTGCGACCCGGCGCAGTGCAGCGCGGTCCTCGCGCTCGTACTGGTCCCCGTCATAGCCGGCCCCGTCGCTGGGGAGGAATCCGTCCTCGGTCGCCAGCGCGGTGGCCTTCAGGTCAAAGATGTCTGATCGCTTCAGTGTCATATCCCCTCAAGAATCTCACCTTTTCAACGACCGCAGCGACCGGTTTATGTCCTTCCGTCTACCGTTGGGCCCGATGAGCACGCAAGACCACTACTTCACGGCCGAACCCGCGAGCCCTGCCCAGCAGCGCACGATCACCGTGCGGCTCGCGGGCCGCACCGTCGAGGTGCGCTCGGCGGCGGGCATCTTCAGCCCCGGGGGGGTCGACCAGGGCACCGCGGTGCTCCTGCGCCACGCCCCCGCGCCACCGACCGAGGGCACCCTCCTCGACCTCGGGTGCGGCTGGGGACCGATCGCCCTCACCCTCGCGCTGCGCTCACCCGAGGCCACCGTGTATGGCGTGGACGTCAACGAGCGTGCCCTCGACCTGCTCCGCACCACGGCGGCGTCGCTGGGACTCGACCGGCTGCACGCGAGCCAGCCGGACGGCATACCTGAGGGTGTGCGGTTCGACGCGATCTGGTCGAACCCTCCGATCCGGGTCGGCAAGGCGGTGCTGCACGACCTGATGCTCACCTGGCTGCCCCGGCTGGCCCCCGGCGGCGTGGCGCACCTCGTGGTGCAGAAGAACCTCGGCTCCGACTCGTTGCAGCGCTGGCTCGGTGAGCAGCTCGACCCCGACACGTATGCCGTGACCCGGTTCACCTCGGACAAGGGCTTCCGCATCCTCGAGGTGCGGCGCGCCGCCAGCTAGACCAGGTCGGTGGTGCCGTCGGCGACCAGGGCGGCCGGGCCGGCCAGCTCGACCTCCTGGCCGGGGAGCGCGCGCACCCGCAGCCGCCCGCCCGGCACGTCGACGGTCCACGTGTCGGTGACGTCGCCGGCCCAGAAGCGGGTGGCCAGCGCGGCCGCAGCCGCACCGGTGCCACAGGAGCGGGTCTCCCCCACGCCCCGCTCGTGGACGCGCATACGGACGTGGCCCGCACCCATCGGCCGGACGAACTCGACGTTCGTGCCGTACTCGGGAAGCGGGTTCACCACCGGCGGCAGGTGCAGGTCGAGGGACTCGAGGTCGACGGTCTCCGGCAGCGCCACGACGGTGTGCGGGTTGCCGAGGTCGAGCGTCAACGCCGAGAGGGGTTCGTGGCGCTCGAGGTGGACCAGCGCGTCGAAGCCCTCCTCGTCGGCGATGGCCGGTTGGGCCAGGCGCCACGGACCGAGGTTGACCGCGATCAGCTCGGGTGACTCGAACCGCACGACCTTGGTGCCGGCCCGCGTCGCGATGGCGAACTCGTCGGCGGTCTCCAGGCCCTCGCGTCGCAGGTAGGTCGCGAAGACCCGGGTGCCGTTGCCGCACATCTCGGCGACACTGCCGTCGGCGTTGCGGTAGTCCATGAACCAGCGCGCCCCGGCCGCCTGGGACAGCACCCCGGGCTCGGTGGCGAGGGCGGTCGGGACGACCCGGATGACACCGTCGCCGCCGATGCCGGCCCGACGGTCGGCCAGCAGGGCCACCTGCTGCGCCGAGAGGTCGCGGACGCCCTCGAGGTCCGGCACGAGGACGAAGTCGTTCTCGGTGCCGTGGCCCTTCGTGAAGGCGGTCTGGTCAGCCATGCGCACCATTGTCGCTGATGGCGGCCTGCACCACCGCAACCGCCTGCTCGGCGAGGTTCGGCGCCAGGGCATCGAGCCAGGTGATGCGGGGGTCCGGGTTGAACCACGACTCCTGTCGACGGACCAGCCGGCGGGTCAGCGCGGTGGTTTCCTCCTGGGCCTGCTCGGTGGTCATCAGGCCATCGAGCTCGGCGAGCGCCTGCGCGTAGCCCAGCGCCCGTGCGGCGGTCCGGCCCTGCCGGAGCCCGAGCGTCTCCAGGTGGCGCACCTCGTCGAGCAGCCCCTCCTCCCACATCCGGCGGACCCGCGTGGCCACCCGGTCGTCGAGCAGGTCGCGCGGCAGCCGCAGCCCCAGCACGACGGTCGGCTGGAGGTAGGTGCGGGTCGGCATCGTGGCCGAGAACGGTCGACCGGTCAGCTCGATGACCTCGAGCGCGCGGACGATGCGGCGCGTGTTGCCGGGCTCGATGGCCGCCGCCGCAGCAGGGTCGAGCTCCTCCAGCCGGGCGAAGGTGGCGGGCGTGCCCTCGGCCTCGGCGCGGTCGGCCAGCCTCGCCCGCACCGCGGGGTCGGTCGGGGGGATCTCGAGCACGTCGAGCGCCGCCCGGACGTAGAGCCCCGAGCCGCCGGCCAGGATCGGGTGGTGCCCCCGGGACTGGATCGCCGCGAGGTCCTCGCGCGCCGCGACCTGGTAGGCGGCCACGCTGGCCTCCTCGACGACGTCGAGCACGTCCAGCTGGTGGTGCGGTATGCCGCGTCGCTCGCCCGGCGGCACCTTGGCGGTGCCGATGTCCATGCCCCGGTAGAGCTGGCTGGCGTCGGCTCCGACGACCTCTCCGCCCAGGGCTTCCGCGAGGTCGAGCGCGAGGTCGGACTTGCCCGTCGCGGTCGGGCCGACGACGGCGACGACCAAACTCACAGGTCGTGCTCGTGGTCGTGGTCGTCGTCGTGGCCGAACGGGTCGGGGTCCACTCCCGGGAGCCACGCGAAGCCGGGCTTGCCCCAGCCCTGCTTCTTGACGGCCCTACGGGCCTTCTTGCCCCAGCGCTCGTTCAGGCGGTCGACGTAGAGGAAGCCGTTGAGGTGGTCGTACTCGTGCTGCATGCACCGGGCGAACCAGCCGCTCGCCTCGAACGACACCTCGGCGCCGTCGACGTCGAAGCCCGTCACGGTGGCCCGCTCACCACGCTTGAGGGGGAAGCTCTCACCCGGCACCGACAGGCAACCCTCCGCCTCGTCGTGCGGGTCGGGCTCGTCGACCGACGGCTTCGTGGCGGTGACGTAGGGGTTGACGATGACGCCGCGGGTCGGCACGCCGTCGTCGTTGTCCATCTGCCAGGTGAAGACGCGCAGCCCCACGCCGATCTGGGGTGCGGCCAGCCCCACACCGTGCGCCGCGTCCATGGTCTCGAACATGTCGGTGACCAGGTCGCGCAGGTCGTCGTCGAACTTCTCCACGGGTTCGGCGCGACGGTGGAGCACCGGCTCCCCGGTGATGACGATGGGGCGAACTGTCATGCGCGGGAGTCTTTCAGATCACCCACAGGTCACCGGCACGAAGGGTCTGGAGCGGCCGTCGGTCGGCCCAGACCCGGCATCCCGAGGGAGACGGCAGGCTTGCCGGGGACGGGCGCGTCCTGCAGTGCCGCCCACGCGTCGCCGCCCGAGGTGCGACGCACCGAGTAGCTGCCACCCCCCAGGGCCGCGTCGGCGACGAGGTGGTGCGGGGCGCCGTAGGTGACGCCCACCGTCACCAGATCGCCCGGACGCGGGCGCTCGGCACTGTCGGGCACCGCGAAGTGGACCAGCCGGTTGTCCCGCGCCCGTCCCGACAGGCGGTGGGTCTCGGTGTCCTTGCGACCCTCGCCCGTCGCCACCAGCACCTCGACGTCACGGCCCTCGACGGTGCGGTTCTCGGCCCAGGAGATCTCCTCCTGGGTGGCCAGCAGGCGTTCGTACCGCTCCTGCACGACGGCCTTCGGGAGCTGGTCGGGCATCGTCGCGGCGGGCGTCCCCGGGCGGATGGAGTACTGGAAGGTGAAGGCGCTCGCGAAGCGCGACTCGCGCACCACCCGCAGGGTCTCCGCGAAGTCCGCCTCGGTCTCCCCCGGGAACCCGACGATGATGTCCGTCGTGATCGCGGCGTCCGGGATCTGCTCGCGGACGCGGTCGATGATCCCGAGGAACTTGGCACTGCGGTAGGACCGGCGCATCGCCCTGAGCACCCGGTCGGAGCCCGACTGCAGCGGCATGTGCAGGCTGGGCATGACGTTGGGCGTCTCGGCCATGGCGGTGATGACGTCGTCGGTGAAGGCGGCGGGGTGCGGGCTGGTGAAGCGCACCCGCTCCAGCCCGTCGATGTCGCCGCAGGCGCGCAGGAGCTTGCCGAACGCCAGGCGGTCGCCGAACTCGACGCCGTAGGTGTTGACGTTCTGGCCGAGCAGGGTCACCTCGACGACTCCCTGCTGGACCAGCGCCTGGACCTCCGCCAGCACGTCCCCGGGGCGACGGTCGGCCTCCGTGCCGCGCAGGCTCGGGACGATGCAGAACGTGCAGGTGTTGTTGCAGCCCACCGAGATCGACACCCAGCCGGCGTAGGCCGAGTCGCGTCGGGTCGGCAGGGTGCTCGGGAACACCTCGAGGCTCTCGAGGATCTCGACCTCGGCGCGCTTGTTGTGCCGGGCCCGGTCGAGCAGGGCCGGCAGGCTCCCGATGTTGTTGGTGCCGAAGACGACGTCGACCCACGGCGCCCGCTGCACGATGGTCGCGCGGTCCTTCTGGGCCATGCAGCCACCCACGGCGATCTGCATGTCGGGGTTCCTGGTCTTGGCCGGTCGCAGCTGGCCGAGGTTGCCGTACAGCTTGTTGTCGGCGTTCTCCCGCACCGCGCAGGTGTTGAAGACGACGACGTCGGCCGCCTCCGGGCGGGCGCCCGAGGGCAGGCTGTTGACGTCGACGTACCCGGCCGTCTCGAGCAGGCCGGCGAGGCGCTCGGAGTCGTGCACGTTCATCTGGCACCCGTGGGTGCGGACGTCGTAGGTCTTGGCAGCGCTCGGGGGCGCGGTGGCGTGCGTCGTCATGGCACCGCCAAGGGTACGTGGTCAGTGGGTGCGGAGGTCGACGAGGAGCGGAGGCGACGCGACCAGGAGCAACACGAGCGCCGGCGCGATCAGGACCGGGAAGCCGACGGCGAGGTAGCCGGCCGCGCCGAGCACCCCGCCGACGAAGAACAAGCCGACCAGACCCGCGAGCATGCCGAGCTTTCCGAGGTCGGCTCGCACCGGAGGCTCACCCGACCTGCGGCTGCGGTAGACGAGCTTGCCGAGCTCGATCCCGATGTCCGTGACCATCCCGGTGACGTGGGTGGTGCGGATCTGAGCGGCCGAGATCTTGGTGATGATGGCGTTCTGCAGACCCATGGTGAAGCAGAGCACGACCACGAACACGTGGTCACGGTGTTCCCACACCAGCCGGTCCGCGACGGCACCGAAGGCCAGGATCAGGAGCGCCTCGACGACGAGCACGTTGGCGTAGCGCCCGTGCAGGCCACGACGTCGCCCCCAGTTGAACAGCAGCGCGCACGTCATGGCCCCGAGCACGAAGGCCGAGATGGCCTCCACGCCCACCCAGACCAGCGAGAACGACCCCAGGACGAGGTGGTCCGCGACGGACGCGGTCAGGCCGGTCATGTGCGAGGTGTACACCGACACGGCGACGAACCCGACCGAGTTGAGCGTTCCGGCGATGAGGGCCAGCAGCGCGGCGAGGTACTGGTTCCGGCGGAGGGTGCGCTCCGGGCCGGCCAGGGTGCGCAGGCGCCGGGCGACGACCGTGCCCCACCCCAGGGGAGCTGCGGGCACGTCGGGAGCGGTCACAGCCGGAGGGTACGCCCGGGACAGTCAGGTCAGTCGCGTTGGTGCTCGGGGGCCGAGTTGATGGCCTCCCGGATGACGGCCATGGCCAGGTCGGCCGGGTAACCCTTGCGGGCGAGCATGCCGGCCAACCGCCGCTTCTGCACCAGCGGCTCCAGCCCGTGCATGGACCGGAGCTTCTTGGCGACGAGCTGCGCGGCCCGGTCACGCTCGGCCTCGGGCTCGATCTGCTCGAGGGTCGCCCGGGCCGTCTCGTCGTCCACGCCCTTGGTGCGCAGCTCGCGCGCGAGCGCCCGCTTGGCCAGGCCTCGACCGGCCTGTTGGGAACGCACGAGCATCCCCGCGTACGCCTCGTCGTCGACCAGCCCCACGTCGGTCATCCGGTCGAGCACTGCCTCGGCGACGTCGTCGGGGCAGTTGCGGGTCCGTAGCTTGTCGCGCAGCTGCTGACGGCTCTTGGGTGACAGGGCCAGCTGACGCAGCACGATCTGGCGCGCCACGTCGTAGGCGTCCGGCTCGCCGTCGCGGGTCTGGAGGTCGTCCTCGGGGTCGCCAGGGGGAACAGTCGTCGCGGCCAGGGCAGTCTCGAAGGCTGCCCTGGCCGCGTCGTGTCGATCAGTCATGTCGATCTGGGTGGTTCAGAGCTCAGAACTCGACGGGAACCTCGGGCACCGCTGCGTCAGCAGGCTTGTCGACCTGCGGGCCGATGCCGAGCTTCTCCTTGATCTTCTTCTCGATCTCGTTGCCGAGGTCGGGGTTGTCCTTGAGGAACTGCCGGGCGTTCTCCTTGCCCTGCCCGAGCTGGTCGCCCTCGTAGGTGTACCAAGCGCCCGCCTTACGGACGAAGCCCTGCTCGACCCCCATGTCGATCAGGCCCCCCTCGCGGGAGATGCCCTGGCCGTAGAGGATGTCGAACTCGGCCTGCTTGAACGGCGGGGCCACCTTGTTCTTGACGACCTTGACCCTGGTGCGGTTGCCGACCGGGTCGCTGCCGTCCTTGAGGGTCTCGATGCGACGCACGTCCAGGCGCACCGAGGCGTAGAACTTCAGCGCCTTGCCACCCGTGGTGGTCTCGGGCGAGCCGAACATGACGCCGATCTTCTCGCGGAGCTGGTTGATGAAGATGGCCGTCGTGCCGGTGTTGTTGAGGGCACCGGTGAGCTTGCGCAGGGCCTGCGACATCAGACGGGCCTGCAGACCCACGTGGCTGTCACCCATCTCGCCCTCGATCTCGGCGCGCGGCACGAGCGCGGCCACCGAGTCGATGACGATGATGTCGATGGCGCCGGACCGGATCAGCATGTCGGCGATCTCGAGCGCCTGCTCCCCGGTGTCGGGCTGGCTGACCAGCAGGGCGTCGGTGTCGACGCCCAGCTTCTTGGCGTAGTCGGGGTCGAGGGCGTGCTCGGCGTCGATGAAGGCCGCGATGCCGCCGGCCTTCTGCGCACTGGCCACCGCGTGGAGGGCGACCGTCGTCTTGCCCGAGGACTCCGGGCCGTAGATCTCGACCACGCGGCCGCGCGGGAGACCGCCGATGCCGAGCGCGACATCGAGCGCGATCGAGCCGGTCGGGATCACGTCGATCGGGGGGCGGACGTCGTCGCCGAGACGCATGACCGCGCCCTTGCCGAACGACTTCTCGATCTGCCCCATGACGCTGTCGAGGGACTTTGCCTTCTGGTCCACCGTTGCGGAGTTCGCTCCAGCCATTCTGGCCACCATTCCTTCTTTCGCTTCGAGTCGGGCGCGCCTGCCTTCGACCCTCGGGCAGCTGCTCTGCTTCGGGTCAGACGCTAGGTGTCGGCACCGACAGCCGTCCGGGTCGCTCGCACGACCTGTGGACGGTGGCTCTGTGGCAGTTCCACCTGGGGATGAATCTACCGAACACCTGTTCGAAATCCGGCATGCGACACGCGACACGCCGCGAACCACGATCCAGTCAGCTCGGCGGTCAGGGCAGCGGTCAGGGCAGCGGTCAGGACAGCGGTCAGGACAGCGGTCAGGACAGCCGTCAGGTCAGCGGTCCGGATCCTCGACCCGTGCGCCGCATCGGCGTGTGCGGAATGCCGTCCTCGAGGAACCCACGCCCACTGGGAGCGAAGCCGAACCCGGCATACCAGTCCACGAGGTGCGACTGCGCGTCCAGCACCACGGCCCGCTCCCCGGCCAGGGCCAGGGCCGCCCGCACGAGGCTGGCGGCCAGCCCCCGGCCGCGGGCCGACACCGCCGTGGCGACCCGTCCGATCCGCAGCTGGTCGCCGTCGTCGAGCAGCCGCAGGGTGGCCACCGGCTCGCCGTCCTGCTCGACCCACAGGTGCCGCGTCAGCGGTTCGAGGTCACGACCGTCGAGGTCGAGGTAGGGACAGTCCTGCTCCACCACGAAGACCGCCGAGCGCAGCGCCCACAGCCGGTAGGCCGTCAGGGGGTCGAGGTCGGCGAAACGCGCCGTCCGGACGTCGGGGGTCGGGGTCGATGACGTCATGAGAGCAGCAGCTTCTCGAGCCGGCGCGCCGCGCCCACGACCCCGATGGCGCCGAGCGCGGCGAGGTAGCCGACGTGGGCCAGCACACCCCAGCCGACCTCCCCGAGCATGAGCGCCCGCTCGAGCGCCACCCCGTGGTAGAGCGGCGTCACGCGCACCACCCACTGCAGCGCCTCGGGGTAGGTGGAGAGCGGGAAGAACGTCGCGGAGAACAGGAACATCGGCTGGATCGCGAGGGTGATGTAGTCGAAGTGCACCCACGACTTCATGAACGTCGTGGCGAACATGCCGAGCGCGGCGAAGGCGAACCCGATGAACACGGCTGCCGGCAGCGCCAGGACCGCCCACCAGGACCCCACTGCCCCGGCCAGCAGGGCGAGCACGAGGAAGGCCGCGGAGTAGAGACCGCCCCGGACCAGTGACCAGGCGATCTCACCGACCGCGATGTCGCGTGGCCCCATCGGCGTGGCCAGCACCGCGTCGTAGAGCTTGGCATAGCGCAGCTTGAAGAACACGTTGAAGGTCGAGTCGAAGACGGCACCGTTCATCGCGGAGGCCGCCAGCAGGGCGGGGGCGACGAACTGCGGGTAGGAGACCTCGGCGCCCGAGTCGGTCGTGACGGTCTGCACCAGCGCGCCGATCCCGATGCCGAGGGAGAACAAGTAGAACACCGGCTCGGCGAAACCCGTGACCAGGGCGATCCACCCGTGCCGGAACGACCTGATGTTGCGCTCCACGAGCATGCGCGCGAGACCGGCCCCGGCGGGCATCGGCACGAGGCTGGTCAGCCGAGTCATGGTCGGGGCGCTCACGGGACCAGCCTCGTGGCGAAGGAGCGCTCGGCGAGCCACCAGCCGACCGCGACGTAGGCCGCGAGGACCAGCACGTGACCGACGAACGGCGCCACCGACACGGTGCCCGTGGCCACGTCGCGACAGGCCTCGACCCCGTGCCACAGCGGCGTCACCCAGGCGATCGGCTGCATCCAGGCGGGGAGCTGCTCGATCGGGAAGAAGGTGCCGGAGAAGAGCATCAACGGCGTGACCACCCACCGGAAGAGGATGTTGAAGCCGCCGTCACCCTCCTGCCGCGCCGTGAACGCGAAGATCGGGGTGGTGAACGCCATCCCCGTGAGGATCGCGATCGGCAGGCAGAACACCGCAGCGACCGACCGGAAACCCCCGAACAGCGCGGCCACCCCCATGAAGATGGTCGTGGCGGTGGTCAGGTGGGCCGCCACCGCGAGGAAGTGGCCGCGCAGCACGTCGCGGACCGACATCGGCGACGCGAGCATGGCGTGGTAGCCCATGTTCCACTTGATGTAGCCGAGGACCTGGTAGGTCGACTCCCCCATCGCCACCCACATCGTCTGGGTCGCCACGATCGCCGGCACGACGAACTGCAGGTAGGGCAGCCCGTCGACCCCACCCACCCGGGCGTTGACCAGTGACCCCAGCCCGACACCCATCGCCAGCAGGAAGAACAACGGCGAGAGGAACCGGCCGATGATGCTGCCCCGCCACGTGCGCCGGTAGACCGTGAGGAAGTACGCGAACACCGCGAGCACGCGCTCCCCGGTCGAGAGGGGCGGACGCGGGCCGTGCGCGGCCCGGGTGAGCGCGTCGGGGTGGAGGGGCGCGGCCGACGCCATCAGTCGACCAACGTCCGGCCGGTCAGGTGCAGGAACACGTCCTCGAGGGTGGCCCGTCGCACCAGGGCCGACAAGGGCTCGATGCCGCGCGAGTGCACCACCGCGGCCGCCCGGTCGCCGTCGTCGGCGTAGACGAGCAGCCGGTCGGGCAGGACCTCGACCCGCTCGCCGATCCCGGTGACCTGCTCCGCGACGTCCTTGTGGTCCTCGGCGTCGAACCGCAGCTCGAGCACCTCGCGCGTGGAGTACTCGTCGATGAGCGACCGGGGCGACCCCTCGGCGACGATGCGCCCGTGGTCCATCACGACGAGCCGGTCGCACAGCTGCTCGGCCTCGTCCATGTAGTGGGTCGTGAGGACGAGCGTCACACCCGACCGCTTGAGCCGGAAGAGCCTGTCCCACAACACATGTCGGGCCTGCGGGTCGAGCCCGGTGGTCGGCTCGTCGAGCAGCAGGATCTCGGGTGAGTTGATCAGCGACCGCGCGATGGTGAGGCGTCGCTTCATGCCGCCGGACAAGGGCTCGACCTTGTCGCCGGCGCGGTCGGTCAGCTGGGCGAAGTCGAGCAGCTCGGCGGCTCGGGTGCGGACCTCCTTGCGGGACAGGCCGAAGTAGCGGCCGTAGACCCAGAGGTTCTCCTCGACGGTGAGCTCCTCGTCGAGGGTGTCGCGTTGGGGGCAGCTGCCGAGCCGGGCGCGGATGGCGGGACCGTGGCCGGCGGGGTCGAGCCCGAACAGCCGCAGCTCGCCACTGGTCACCGGCGACACACAGCCCACCATCCGCATGGTCGACGACTTGCCCGCACCGTTGGGACCGAGGAACCCGAAGCACTCCCCCTTGCGCACCGCGAAGTCGATGCCGTCCACCGCGGTGAACTCCCCGAACGTCTTGGTCAGCCCGGTGGCGCTCAGCAGGATCTCCTCGGTCACCGGCGCCACGCTACCGACCCGGACCGACGTCGCTCATCCGCTTTTGGCCTGGGCGAGCTCCTCGACGAGCACGCGAGCCAGCTCGGTCGCGGGCAGGGAGCGCAGGCGCTCGTGGCCGGTGCCGGCCCACAGGTGCACCAGCTCCGCCTCACCGGTGGACTTGCCGTGGGCGCGCAGCGGGGCCGTGAGGTGGTGGACGTGGGGGTATGCCGCGGGCGCGGCCTCCGTGAAGAGCTCGGTCCACGTCGTGGTCAGGGCGCGGGCGCTGCGACCCGTGAACGCGCGCGTCACCGTGGTGCCGCGACGGTGGGTGAGCTCGTGCCGGTGGACCGGGGCCGTTCCCGCTTCGGGGCAGCCCAGGAACGCGGTGCCGAGGGCGACCGCGGCGGCTCCGGCCCGCAGCACGTCGGCCGCCTCGGCTCCGGTCATCACGCCGCCGGCCCCCATGATCGGCAGGTCGGTGCGGCGGGCCACCTCCGCGACCAGCGGCAGCAGCTCGAGCTGGGTGTCGCCGGTGTCCACGGGGCCGCCACGGTGACCGCCGGCCTCCCATCCCTGCACCACGAGGCCGTCGACCGCGAGCGCCTCGGCCCACTCGACCTCGGACGGCTCGTTGACCGTGACCCAGACCTCAGTGCCCGACTCCTGCAGCCTGCCGACGACGTCGGCCGGCGGCCACCCGAACGCGAAGCTCACCAGGGCCGGAGCCGCGTCGACCAGCACGTCGACCTTGGCGGCGAAGAAGTCGTCGTCGTAGCGGGGCGTGCCCAGCTCGACCCCCGCCGCGGCTGCCCACGGAGCCAGCAACGCGGCATACCCCAGGGCTTCCTGGTGCATCAACGGGAAGTCGGGGGACGGCGCGAACACGTTGACGGCGAAGGGTGTCGGCGTGAGGGCGCGCAGCTCGGCGAGGTCGGCGCGCAGCCGCTCCGGGGTGAGGTAGGCGCCGGCCAGGAACGGGAACACCCCGCCGTCCGCGGCGGCCGCGGCGAGCGCGACCGTCGACGGCCCGCCGGCCATCGGTGCGAGGACCAACGGGTGGGCGGACCAGTCGACCGAGGTCACCGTGCGGGCCGTCGCTCGATCCCGAGCCGGCGCGACTCGGGCACGTCCATGGCGTCACAGAGCGCCAGCCAGACCCGGCGCGGGCTCTCCCCCGCCTCGAGGGCCTGGGCCACCGTGCGGTCACCGAGGACGCCCAGCACGTGGTGCTGCGCGAGCGAGCTGGCGTAGGTCTCGCCGAACTCGTCGTTCATCAGGTTCCAGAAGTGGCTCAGCCGCACGGGCAGAGTCTAGGACGCTCCGACGACACGACCGACCGGTCAGTCGAGGTGGTGGAACCGCGGCCAGAGGACGTCCCACGGCTCGCGGGGGTCGCGACACACTGCCACGGGGGCGTCCTGCTCCTCGTTGTCCACGCCGACGCCGTTGTCCAGGCGGTCGACCACCTCGCAGGACCCGAACAGGCCGGCCACCTCGTCGAGCTGGTAGCCGACGACCACGACGACCGTGCTGGCGTCCGCGGGTCGGCCGACGGTGGCCAGCGAGTTCTGCCCACTCACCGCGCGCGGCAGCCCCAGGGCCGGACCGAACCGCGCGACGGCGCCCGCCTCGCCGTAGTTGGAGGTGATCACCTCCGTGGGGTGCAGCGCCGACCCCCGGTATGCCGCGGCGACCTGGCCCACGTAGCGCTCCCATCCGACCTGGTCGGCGACGAGGGGACCGAGGTCCGGCAGCGGGGTGCCACCGACGCGCGCGAGGGGGACCACGGGAAGGGCGAGCGTGAGCGAGACGGCCGCGTTGACGGCGAGCAGCCCGACGGCCACCCCGCGCAGGACCCGGCGCGAGGTGAGCCAGCGGGCGACCGGGACGCAGCCCGCGGCATACATCACGGCCAGCAGGTGGATCGGGTAGTGCGGCTGGGCGCCCGACACGACGGTGAAGACGATGACCACGACGGCCCCTACGACCAGGTAGCCGACGGTGGTGTGACGCTCGCGCCGCAGCAGCCAGACCAGGCCGGTCCCCCAGACCGCCACGAGCGGCGGGCCGAGCATGACCAGCAACAGCAACGGCAGCTGGGCCCGGACCTCCTGCGCGTTGTTGTCCGACAGTGCGGCGCCCATGGCGAGCTGCGGCCAGTCGTGGGTCGCCTGGTAGACGAGGTTGGGCAGGCTCACGACGACGGCGACGAGGGCCCCGGCCCACGCGCTCGGGGAGCGAAAAGCCTGACGCGGCCCCAGTGCCGCGAGACCGAGCAGCAGCCCGGCACCCACGACGACGACCACCAGGCGGTTGTAGGTCGAGAGCCCGGCCACGAGACCCGCCGCGAGCCACCAGTGCCGCGAGCCGGCAGTGGCCCGGAGGACGGCCAGGACGACGAGGGCAAGCAGCAGGAGGTCCATGGTGGACGTGAGCAGGAGGTGGCCGAGCATCAACGGCATCGCCGCGAAGGCGTAACCCCAGGCCGCCATCGCCTGGGCACCGCGCCCGCCGCCGAGCTCGCGGCAGACCAGGGCGACCACCACGACGGACAGCACGGTGGCGACGGTGGCCGGGAGACGGAGCGCCCACGGCTCGTCCGCGAGGTGGGTGGTCAGCCTGGCGAGCAACGGGGTGAGCGGAGGCTGGTCGACGTAGCCCCACGCGGGAGGGAGCATCCGGAAGTAGAGCTCGTCCCGGTGGTAGCCGTACCCGACCGAGCCAAGCGTCAGCGCGACGGCCTGGACCGCTGCCGCAGGGAGGACCGCGCCCCAGTGGACGCGCTCGGCCGACATGGCGGCCAGCCTGCCCGTCAACGCCCTGCCTGTCGAGGCCGCTGTCAGTCTCGGGTGAGAGGCTGTCACCCTCATGGCAGCAGACGTGCTCGACAGGTTCTCCCCCGCCACCGCGGCGTGGTTCAGGGGCTCCTTCACTGCGCCCACCGCCGCGCAGGCGGGGGCCTGGGAGGCCATCTCCTCCGGGCAGCACGCCCTGGTCGTCGCCCCCACCGGGTCGGGCAAGACCCTGTCGGCGTTCCTGTGGGCGCTCGACCGGCTGGCCGCCGAGCCACCCCCGGCCGAGAAGCTCAAGCGCTGTCGCGTGCTCTACGTCTCCCCCATGAAGGCGCTCGCCGTCGACGTCGAGCGCAACCTGCGCTCACCCCTGGTGGGCATCGGCCACGCGGCCACGCGGCTCGGCGTGGCGCCACCCGACATCACCGTCTCGGTGCGGTCCGGCGACACCCCTGCGGGTGAGCGCCGCGCCTTCGCCCGCACACCCACCGACGTGCTGATCACGACGCCGGAGTCGCTGTTCCTCATCCTCACCTCGCAGGCCCGCGAGGCCCTGGCCGGCGTGGAGACCGTCATCCTCGACGAGGTGCACGCCGTCGCCGGCACCAAGCGTGGCGCCCACCTCGCCCTCAGCCTCGAGCGGCTCGACGCGCTGCTCGAGAAGCCCGCCCAGCGGATCGGGCTGTCTGCCACCGTCGAGCCGGTCTCCGAGGTCGCCCGCTACCTCGCCGGGGGTCGCCCGGTCGAGATCGTGCGCCCGCCGTCGACCAAGGAGTGGGACCTCGACGTCGTGGTCCCCATCGCCGACATGTCCGCCCTCGGGGAGGTCATCGAGGACGACCTGTCCGGGCCCGCCTCCGGGGCCGAACGCCGCGCCTCGATCTGGCCCCACGTCGAGGAGCGGATCGTCGACCTCGTGTCGTCCCACCGCTCGACGCTGGTCTTCGCCAACTCGCGCCGTCTCGCCGAGCGGCTCACCGCCCGGCTCAACGAGATCTGGGACGAGCGGCTCGAGACCATGCGCGAGGCGCAGGGCGACGCGTCACCCGAGCCGGCCCCGCGGCACGCCGGCAACCGCACCCCGGCCCAGCTGATGGCTCAGTCGGGCGCGTCGTCCGGCGCACCCGCCGTGCTGGCCCGCGCGCACCACGGCTCGGTCAGCAAGGAGCACCGCCAGCTCATCGAGGAAGACCTCAAGGCCGGGCGGCTGCCGGCCGTGGTGGCGACCAGCTCGCTGGAGCTGGGCATCGACATGGGCGCCGTCGACCTCGTCATCCAGGTCGAGTCCCCGCCCTCGGTCGCGTCGGGTCTGCAACGCGTCGGCCGGGCCGGCCACCAGGTGGGGGCGGTGTCCCGGGGCGTGTTGTTCCCGAAGTTCCGCGGCGACCTGGTGCAGACCGCCGTGGTGGTCGAGCGGATGCGGGCCGGCGCCATCGAGTCGCTGCGGGTGCCGGCCAACCCGGTCGACGTCCTGGCCCAGCAGATCGTCGCCATGTGCGCCCTCGACGAGTGGACCGTCGACGACCTCGAGTCCGTGGTCCGCAAGGCCACGCCGTTCGCCGCGCTGCCGCGCTCGATCCTCGAGTCGGTGCTCGACATGCTGTCGGGGCGCTACCCGAGCGACGAGTTCGCCGAGCTCCGTCCGCGGATCGTCTGGGACCGCGTCACCGGCGTCCTCACCGGCCGGCCCGGGGCCCAGCGCCTCGCCGTCACCTCCGGCGGCACCATTCCCGACCGCGGACTGTATGCCGTGTTCCTGGCCTCCAGCGAGGGTGCCGGCCGCCGTGTGGGCGAGCTCGACGAGGAGATGGTCTACGAGTCGCGGGTCGGCGACGTCTTCACCCTCGGCACCTCGACCTGGCGGATCGAGGACATCACCCACGACCGCGTCCTCGTGACCCCTGCACCCGGCCTGCCCGGGCGGTTGCCGTTCTGGAAGGGCGACCAGCAGGGCCGACCCGCCGAGCTGGGCCGGGCCGTGGGGGCCTTCGTCCGCGAGGTCGTCGGCCTCTCGCCCGAGAAGGCCCGCGCCCGGGTCGCGGCCGCCGGGCTCGACGAGTGGGCTGCCGACAACCTCCTCGGCTACCTCAAGGAGCAGCAGGAGGCCACCCGTCACGTGCCCGACGACCGCACGATCGTCGTGGAGCGGTTCCGCGACGAGATCGGCGACTGGCGGGTGGCGGTGCACTCCCCGTTCGGGGGACAGGTCCACGCCCCGTGGGCGTTGTGCGTCTCGGCGCGGATGCGTGAGCGCTACGGCGTGGACGTCCAGGCGATGCACGGCGACGACGGCATCGTCTTCCGGCTGCCCGACCTCGAGTTCGAGGACGACGGCGGCTCCGGCCGCGGAGTGGGCGCCGAGCTGCTCGAGCTCGTGCGGCTCGACGCCGACGACGTGCACGACCTCGTCACCTCCGAGATCGGCGGGTCCGCGTTGTTCGCGGCCCGCTTCCGGGAGTGCGCCTCACGGGCCCTCCTGCTCCCCCGTCGCCGGCCGGACCGTCGGCAACCCCTGTGGCAGCAACGCCAGCGGGCCGCCCAGCTGCTCGAGGTCGCCAGCCAGTACGCGTCGTTCCCGATCGTGCTCGAGACGGTGCGCGAGTGCGTCCAGGACGTGTTCGACGTGCCCGGGCTGACGGCGCTGATGCGCTCCATCGAGTCCCGTGAGGTCACCCTCGTCGACGTCGAGTCGACCCAGCCGTCGCCCTTCGCCCGCTCGCTGATGTTCGGCTACGTCGCCCAGTTCCTCTACGAGGGCGACTCACCACTGGCCGAGAAGAGGGCCGCCGCGCTCGCCCTCGACCCGACCCTGCTCGCCGAGCTGCTCGGACGCGGTGAAGGGCTCTCGCTGCGCGACCTGCTCGACCCGGCCGAGGTGACCCGCACCGAGTCCGAGCTCCAGAGGCTCGTGGCGGAGCGCGCGTGCCGTGATGCCGAGGACGTCGCCGACCTGCTGCGCGTGCTGGGCCCGCTGCCGCTCGACGCGATCCGGGCGCGGTCCAAGGACACCTTGACGCACCAGGAGATCGGCGGCTGGCTGGTCGAGCTGGAGGGGGCCCGTCGGGTCATCCGGGTCCGGGTCGCGGGTCAGGAGCGATGGGCGGCGATCGAGGACGCCGGTCGCCTGCGTGATGCCCTGGGCTGTTCGTTGCCGGTCGGCATCCCGCAGACCTTCATGGAGTCGGTGCCCGACCCGCTCGGCGACCTCGTCCGTCGCTACGCCCGCACGCACGGCCCCTTCCCCGCCGCCTCGGTCGCCGCGTGGTGGGGCGTGGGCCCGGCGGTGGCCCTCGACGCGCTGCGCCGGCTGGTCTCCTCCGGCCGGGTGGTGGAGGGCGAGCTGCTCCCGACCGAGAACGGTGGGGGCGTCCACGGCCTCGACTACTGCGACGCCGAGGTGTTGAGGCTGCTGCGCCGTCGTTCGCTGGCTGCGCTGCGGGCCGAGGTGGAGCCGGTCCCTGCCGTCGAGCTTGCCCGGTTCCTGCCCCAGTGGCAGTCCGTCGGTGGCGGCCTGCGTGGTCGCGAGGGACTGGTGCGGGCGGTGGAGCAGCTCGCCGGGGCGGTCGTGCCGGCCAGCGCGCTCGAGAGCCTCGTCCTGCCGTCCCGGGTCGTCGACTACTCCCCTGCCCTGCTCGACGACCTCACCAGCAGCGGCGAGGTGCTGTGGCGCGGCCACGGTGCGCTGCCCGGCGACGACGGCTGGGTGTCGCTGCACCTCGCCGACACGGCCCACCTCACGCTCGCGCCGCTCACCGACAGGGTGCTCGGCGAGAGCGAGCAGGCCGTGGTCCACGCGCTGGCCGGCGGTGGCGCCTACTTCTTCCGCACCCTCGCCGACGCCGTGGGCAGCACCGACGACGAGCAGCTCCTGGCCGACCTCTGGACCCTCACCTGGGACGGCCGGGTCAGCAACGACACCCTCACCCCGCTGCGTGCGCTCCTCTCGGGCGGTCGCACCAGCCACAAGCGCAGCCGCTCCGGTCCCCGGACGACCCGGTATGCCGGCCGGCGGGGTTCACTGGGTGCCCTGTCCGGTCAGCGCGGGCTGGGCCGGCCCTCGCTGCCGACGCGCAGCGGTCCGGCGGGCGGTGCCGGTCGCTGGTCGCTGCTCCCCGAGGGGGAACCGGACGCCACCGTCCGCGCCTACGCGACGGCCGAGGTGCTGCTCGACCGCTATGGCGTGGTCACCCGCGGCTCGGTCGTGGCCGAGGAGGTGCCGGGCGGGTTCGCCGTGGTCTACCGCGTGCTGGCCGCTGCCGAGGAGTCCGGTCGGGTGCGACGCGGCTACTTCGTCGAGTCGCTCGGGGCCTCGCAGTTCTCCACCACCGGCGCGGTCGACCGGCTTCGGGCCGGCGCCAGGCCGGTCGGCGACGAGGCCGACCGGAGTGTCCCTGCCATGGTCCTGGCGGCGACCGACCCGGCCAACGCCTACGGGGCCGCCCTCCCGTGGCCGGACCGGGCGATCGGGCCGCAGGGTCCGGACCACGACGCTGACCAGGCCGCTGGCAAGGGCGCTGGCAAGGGCGCCGGCAAGCGCGGTCACCAACCGGCTCGCAAGGCCGGGGCGCTCGTCGTGCTCGTCGACGGCGAGCTCGTCCTCTACGTCGAGCGCGGCGGCAAGACGCTCCTCTCCTGGACCGACGACGTCCAGTCGCTCCAGGGTGCCGCCGACGCCCTGGCCCTCGCGGTCCGCGAGGGTGCCCTCGGACGGCTCACCGTGGAGAAGGCCGACGGTGGCTCGGTGCTCGGCTCCGCCCACCCGCTCGCGACCGCGCTGGCCAATGCCGGGTTCCATGCGACGCCGCGCGGACTGCGGCTGCGGCGATGACCACTGCCCCGACGCCGGTGGGCCGGGACCGCAGTGCCTGAGGGCGACACCGTCTGGCGCACCGCCCATCGGCTCCACCAGGCACTGGCCGGAGCCGAGGTCGTCCTCTGCGACCTGCGCTTCCCCAGCGTGGCCACGCTCGACCTGCGCGGTGTCCACACCCTCGAAGTGGTCAGCCGTGGGAAGCACCTGCTCCACCGGTTCGACAGCGGGGTCACGCTGCACTCGCACCTGAAGATGGAGGGACAGTGGCGGGTCGAGACCCCGGCGGACACCCCGCGCTGGCTGCGTCGCGACGACCTGCGAGCCGCCGTCGGCACGGCGTCGTGGAGCGCGCTCGGGCTGCGCCTGGGGCTGCTCGAAGCCGTGCCGACCAGCGCGGAGGACACCCTCGTCGGGCACCTCGGGCCCGACCTGCTCGGGCCGGACTGGGACCTGGCCGTGGCCCTGGCCAACCTGCGGGCCTCCACCGACCCGATCGGGGCGGCGCTCCTCGACCAGCGCAACCTGGCCGGGATCGGCACGCTCTGGGCGAGCGAGGCGCTCTTCCTGTCGCGCCTCGGGCCATGGACCCCGGCCGCCGACCTCGACGACGCCGACCTCGAACGACTGGTCACCCGGGCCCACACCCTGCTCGACCAGTCCCGCCACCACGCCGTGCAGTCGAGCACGGGCCACCGCAGGAAGGGCGAGGAGCACTACGTCCACGCCAGGTCGGGTCGCCCCTGTCGGCGCTGCGGTGCGACGATCCGGGTCGCGATGATCGGGCCCCCCGGGCGGGAGCGGACGATGTTCTACTGTCCCGGCTGCCAGCACGGGCTGGGCCCCACCGATGACGGCCGGCCCCAGCGCCCCCTCGGGTCGACCTCGGGGCGGGCGACGTCCTACCGCCGAGCCTGAGCGACCCGGGCGAGGATCTCCTCGACCACCGCTGACTTGGCGTCGGCGTAGTCCTGCACGTAGCGCCAGCGCCGGGCGGCCAGCTCGCGCTTCACCGCGGCGTAGCGCGCGCGGTCGTCCTCGTGCGTGCGCAGCCAGTCGCGGAAGTCGAGCATCCTGCCGATCTCGCCCGCCCCGTAGCGGGGCGACAGCACGTGCAGGTTGATGCTGTGGGGGTCACCGTCCGCGACGCGTCGGGACAGCACCCGGTGCTCCATCCAGTGCGGTTCGCGCACCCGCACGCGGTAGCCGAGACCGAGCAGCGAGGGTACGTAGGACGGCTCGTCGGCGGAGTCGGGCACCTGCAGGAGGATGTCGAGGATGGGCTTGGCCGGCAGACCCGGCACCGAGGTCGAGCCCACGTGGTCGACGGCGAGGGCCGTGCCGCCCAGGACGGTCTCGATGGCGTGCCGGTCGGAGTCGAACTCCACGGCCCACAGCGGGTCGTGGTCGACGAGGACGACCTGCTCGGCATAGGGCTGCGGAGCAGGCGGGACCGTGCGCTCGTCAGGCAGCGGAGGCGGAGACCAGGGCCGATGCGGGCAGCGGCAGCGAGACGGGCGCGGTGAGCGCCTCGGTCTCGGCAACCCGCTCGGAGACCTGTCCGAGCACCTCGGACAACGGCAGGTGCAGAGCCCCACAGATGGAGGCCAGCAGCTCGGACGACGCTTCCTTCTCGCCGCGCTCGACCTCACTGAGGTAGCCGAGCGAGACGGAGGCGGCGGCGGACACCTCGCGCAGGGTGCGGCCCTGGGTCTGGCGTTGCTCGCGGAGCACGTCACCAAGTTCACGACGAAGCAGAATCATGACGCCTCCTTCACTGCTCGTGCGGTCATTGCTGCTGACGGCCATGGTCGTCGCGCGGACTGTGGGCACCAACGTTACCCCGAGGCCCTGACGCTTCGCGCGCAGGATTCGCAGAACACGCGGTACGAGGAGGTCAACCGTCCGCGGGCTGAGAATCTTCCGTCCCACTCACCCCACCCGCCACGGCCTCCGTGAGAAGGCCCAGGGCCGCGTCGACGGTGCGGGCCCGGATGGTCCCCCGGTCGCCGGACAGCGCCAGCTCGCGCACGAGGACCCGGCCCTCCATGGCGACCGCAACGAACACGGTGCCGACCGCCCGGCCGTCCTGTGGTTCCGGACCGGCGACCCCGGTGGTGGCGACGCCGACCTCGGCCCCGAGCACGCGGCATACGCCGGTCGCCATCTGGCGCGCCACCTCGGCCTGGACGGCGCCACCGGTGGCGAGCAGGTCAGCATCGACCCCGAGCACCTGCGCCTTGAGCTCGGTCGCATAGGCCACCACCGCACCCCTGACCACCGCCGAGGCGCCGGGCACGTCGGTGAGCGCCGCGCAGACCAGGCCGCCGGTGAGGGACTCCGCGGTCGCCACGGTGCGTCCCGTCGCGACGAGCGCGGCCACCACCTGCGCCGGTGTCGTCATCCCTGTCGCGCCGCGCGACGGGCTCGCTTCATCGCCGACCGCTCGCTGGTCTGGCGCAGCCGCAGCGCCTTGACCGCGATGTCCAGACCGGTCACCACGGTCACCGTCACCGCCAGACCCACGATGACGTCGGCCACGGCCGTCCAGGTGTCAGCGCCGGAGAACGACGCCAGCGGCAGCGTGAAGAGCAGGAGGCCGAAGAACTGCAGCGTGGTCTTGACCTTGCCACCGCGACCGGCCGGCATGACGCCGTGCCGGATGACGAAGAACCGCAGGACCGTGACCCCCCACTCGCGCACGAGCACCAGGAGGGTGACCCACCACGGGAGCTCGCCGAGGATCGACAGACCCACGAAAGCCATGCCCATCAGCGCCTTGTCGGCAATGGGGTCGGCGATCTTGCCGAAGTTGGTGATCAGCCCCTTGCGCCGGGCGATGTCACCGTCGACGCGGTCGGTGAGGGTGGCCACGACGAAGACGCCAGCAGCGGCCCAGCGCATGCCCGGCCGTCCTCCCCCGTCGAAGAGCAGCAGCCAGCCGTAGACCGGGACGAGCAGGATCCGGGTCACGGTGAGGGCGTTGGCGATGTTCCAGGTGCTCGGGGGCGGCACCGCGACGGGGGCGGCGGCCGGGTCGGGAGCCGGTGCGGACTCACTCAGCATGGCGCGGCCAGCAGGTCGATCCCCTCGGTGCCGGTGACCACCGCGCGCACGATGTCGCCGACGGCGACATCGGGGAACTCGGCGGGGTCGAGCAGCGTGACTCCGTCGACGTCGGGCCCCTGGTGGGCGGCCCGGCCGACCACCGAGGTCTCGTCGTCGTCGTCCCCATCGCTCGGCACGGACTCGACGAGCACGTCGACCTGCTCCCCGATCCGCTCCTCGGCGCGCTGGAGGTTGAGCTCCTCGATCAGGGCGGTGAAGCGCGAAACGCGTTCTGCCACCACGTCTTCGGAGAGCTTGTCGCCGTAGGACTCGGCCTCGGTGCCGTCCTCGTCGGAGTAGCCGAACACACCCACGACGTCGAGGCGGGCGGCCACGAGGAACGCCTCGAGCTCGGCCAGGTCGTCCTCGGTCTCCCCGGGGAAGCCGACGATGACGTTGCTCCGGATGCCGGCCAGCGGCACCCTGGCGCGGACCTCGTCGAGCAGCCCGAGGAACGCCTCCCGCCCGCCGAAGCGCCGCATCGAGCGCAGCAGCGGTGCAGAGGCGTGCTGGAAGGAGATGTCGAAGTAGGGGACGACACCGGGCACGGACGCCATGGCGTCGAGCAGTCCTGGGCGGATCTCGGCCGGCTGCAGGTAGCTGACCCGGACCCGCTCGATCCCGGGGACGGCGGCGAGGTCAGGCAGGATCTTCTCGAGCAACCCGAGGTCACCGAGGTCCTTGCCGTAGGACGTGGAGTTCTCGCTGACGAGGAAGAGCTCCTTGACTCCGCGCTCCCCCAACCAGCGTGCCTCGGCGATGATGTCGTGCGGCCGCCGGGAGACGAAGGCGCCGCGGAACATGGGGATGGCACAGAACGCGCACCTGCGGTCGCAGCCGCTGGCGATCTTCAGCGGCGCCCAGGGGCGTCCGTCGAGGCGGGCCCGGATGACGCGCGGACCGGAGGCCGGGACCGGGCCGTCGATGGTGACGTCCACCGGCTCGGACGACAGCATCTCGGACGACAGCAGCTCGGACGACAGCAGCTCGGGCGACGCGGGGCCGGCGGTGTTGCCGTGCCCGGGCAGTGCCACGCCGGCCGAGCCGTCCTGGCGCTGCAGCGGTGACAGCGGGAGCAGCTGCCGACGGTCGGACGGCACGTGTGAGGCGGGCGCGTGCCCGTCGAGGATGTTGCGCAGGTGCGTGGACATGTCGACGTAGGAGTCGAAGCCCAGCACGGCGTCGGCCTCGGGGAGCTCGTCGGCGAGCTGCTGCCCGTACCGCTCGGCGAGGCAGCCGACGGCCACCACCTTCTGCGTCTTGGAATGCCCCTTGCGGGCCGAGGCCTCGAGCAGCACGTCGATCGAGTCCTTCTTCGCCTGCTCGACGAACCCGCAGGTGTTGACCACCGCGACGTCGGCGTCGTCGGCGTCGTCGACGAGCAGCCACCCCTCGGCCGCCAGCCGGCCGGCGAGCTCCTCGGAGTCGACCTCGTTGCGGGTGCACCCCAGGGTGACCAGGGCGACGCTGCGCTGTGCTGTCGAGCTCATGCGCCCACTCTAAGGGTGGGTAGCGTGGCGCTATGACCGCCACAGCCGATGCGACCACTGCCCGGATCAGCGCCCTCCTCGCCCGTCACCCCGTGGTGGACGGGCACAACGACCTCCTGTGGGAGGCGCGCGAGCAGGTCGGGTACGACTTCGACCGGCTCGACCTCGAGGCCGGCGGCACCCCGACCCACACCGACCTCCCCCGGCTGCGCGAGGGCGGGGTCGGCGGACAGTTCTGGTCGGTCTTCGTGCCGGCGACGCTGAGCGGCGACGACGCGGTGAGCGCCACCCTGGAGCAGATCGATGCGGGCCACCAGATGGTGGCGAGGTATGCCGGTCAGCTGGCTTTCGCGCGCACCGCTGACGACATCGAGGCGGCCTGGGAGTCCGGGCGGATCGCCTCGCTCCTCGGGGCCGAGGGCGGCCACTCGATCAACAGCTCGCTCGCGACCCTGCGGATGCTGCACGTGCTCGGGGTCCGCTACCTGACGCTCACCCACAACAGCAACGTCGACTGGGCGGACTCCGCCACCGACGAGCCGGTCCATGGCGGCTTGTCCGCGTTCGGCGTCGAGGTGGTGCGCGAGATGAACCGGATCGGCATGCTCGTCGACCTCAGCCACGTGTCGGCCGACACCATGCGGGATGCCCTGCGCGTCGCGGAGGTGCCGGCCATCTTCAGCCACTCCTCGGCGCGGGCCGTCTGCGACAGCCCGCGCAACGCGCCCGACGACGTGCTGGAGTCGTTGCGCGACAACAACGGCGTCTGCATGGTCACCTTCGTCCCGACCTTCGTCAGCCCGCAGGCCGCCGCGTGGCGGCACGAGCTGAACGACATCGCCGCCGGGCAGGGCATCACGCCGGCCGACGCGGCATACACCGCGTTCTACGACGACTACGCGGCCGCGCACCCGACCCCGACGGCCACCTTGGCCGACGTCGTCCGGCACGTCGAGCACGTGCGCGAGGTGGCCGGCGTCGACCACGTCGGGCTCGGAGGCGACTACGACGGGGTGGGCACCCTGCCCGAGGGGCTGGAGGACGTCACCGGCTACCCCCGGCTGCTCGCCGCGCTCGCGGACCGCGGCTGGTCCGACGACGACCTGGGCAAGCTCACCAGCGGCAACATCGTGCGCGTCCTGCGGGACGCCGAGGCAGGCGCGAGGGCGCTGCAGGAGCAGCGTGGTCCGAGCCTCGCCACGATCGGTGAGCTCGACTCCTAGCTGGCTCCGGCCTCCTCGACGGACTCAGTTGCGCCAGCGCGTGATGGTGAGACCGACGACGCGCGCGATGATCAGCGCGACGTACATGACGCCCGCCACCTGTTCGATGATCACGACCGACCTGGCCAACGGCAGCACGGCGGTGACGTCGGACAGCCCGACGCTGGTGAGGTTGGCGAACGACAGGTAGAGCAGCTCGAGGAAGGTGCGGTGGCCCTCTCCCTGGTAGGCGGTGAACGACCCCGGGACGACCACCTGCACCGCCATGAAGAGGTGCGCGAACATCCACGAGACCACCGTGAAGTTGGCGCCCACGGCGAAGACCTCGTCGCGGGTGACCCACGAGTCGTCGAAGAGGTAGCGGATCAGCCCGTACCCCGTGTAGCCGTAGAACGCGGCGTGCAGCACGGCGGACCAGAAGACGACCTGCTGGTTCGTGGGTGCGAACCCCTCGGCGATGGTGAGGGCGACGACGGGGATCCCGAGGACGACCGCCACCCAGGTCAGGGCTGGCGTCGCGCGCACGGCATACACGGCGATCGACAGGACGAGGACGCCGAACACCCCGATGAGGGTGCGCCCCAGCGGGGTGTCACCCGCGAAGGGGTAGGCCAGCACCTCGAGCAGCTGGGCTGCGAGCAGCACCCCGCTCGGGTGGCCCTTGACGGCGTCGAACCATTCGCGCATGGCGACCACCCTAGGGGTGGCCGTCACCGTGGCGGCGCGGCGCAGGGTCAGGCGGTGACGACCTGGACCCGCAGCGTGCGGGCCGCGACCACGGCCGCGAGGGTCGCGGTGGTCGCCATGACCAGGGCCATCGGGACGGCCGAGCCGGAACCCATGACACCGATCAGCGGAGCGGCCGCTCCACCGATGACGAACTGCGACGCACCGAGCAGGGCCGCGGCAGTCCCGGCCGCCTCACCGTGCCGGGTCAAGGCAAGTGCCGGCGTGTTGGGCAGGGTAAGGCCGCACGCGAAGAGCAGGAACCACAGCGGCACGAGGATCAGGGTGAGGCCCCCGAAGCCGGTCGCGGCGGACGCGAGCAGGAGGAGGGCAGCCGTGGCGCCGATCGACACCCCGGCCCGGACCAGCTGGCGCGGCGCGAACTTCTTGAGCAGGAACGGGTTGAGCTGCGAGCCGGTGAGGAAGCCGAGGGAGTTCACCCCGAAGGCGAGCCCGAACTGGGCGACGCTGAGGCCGTAGATGTCCTGCAGCACGAACGACGATCCGCCGATGTAGGAGAACAGGGTGGCGAACATCAGGCCGCTGATCAGGACGAGCCCGACGAAGGTCCGGTCGCGCAACAGGCTGGCATAGGTGGCGAGGACCGGACGCAACGCGAGCGGGCGACGCCGCTCGACGGGGAGGGTCTCCCGGAGCGCGAGGCTCGCGAGCGTCACCATCAGCACGCCGGCGACGGCGAGGATGACGAACACCCCGCGCCACGACGTCAGCTGCAGGATGAAGCCACCGAGTGTCGGCGCGAGCACCGGGGCCAGACCCATGACGAGCATGAGGCGCGAGAGCATCGTCGCGGCGGCGGAGCCGGCGAAGAGGTCACGGACCATGGCCATGGAGACGACCGCGACAGCCGCGTTGCCGAGCCCCTGGATCGCGCGACCGACGGTCAGCAGCTCGATGGAGGGGGCGAACGCACAGAACACCGACGCCGCGATGTGCAGCGCCAGTCCGGCGATCAACGGGCGCCGGCGGCCCACGGCGTCGGCCAGCGGACCCACGAGCAGCTGACCCAGGCCCATGCCGAGCAGGATGCCCGTGAGGGTGCCCTGGACGGCCGACTCCGACGCGGCGAGGTCACGCGTGATGGACGGCAGGGCGGGCAGGTAGGTGTCGATCGTCAGTGGCCCGATGGCGATCAGTGCACCGAGGACGAGGACGAACCGGACGTAGGAACGCCCCGTCGGCGCCACCGGCGCGGCGGGCGCAGCAGTGGCGGACGTGGGGGCAGTGCGGGCAGTGGTCGTCTCGGGGGCGGCAGTCACCCTTGCGCAACGACATGGGGCACGGGATCCATTCCATCCCGTGCCCCATTTCTCACCAACTGGTGTTGCTCAGTCGCGGCCGGTCAGCTCCCACGCGTCGGTCGACTCCTCGACCTCGTCGAGCCCGTCGTGGGCCCGGGCCACCGGGTCGTTCGCGTAGCGCGGGTCCGGCTCGGCGGCATACCCCGTGCGGACCTCGTCGGTGCGCTCGACGGACTCGTGGGTGCCGGACGGCGACCCCGAGAGCGCATCGACGTCGAACACCGGCTCCGGATCGGCCACGACGTCGCCGCGCATCAGCGCGAGCGTCATCGGCAGGTCGTCGAGCTTGACCAGCACGTCGCGGGCCTTGGAGCCCTCGGAGGGACCCACCACGCCCCGCGACTCGAGCAGGTCCATGAGCCGTCCTGCCTTGGCGAAGCCGACCCGCAGCTTGCGCTGGAGCATCGACGTCGAGCCGAACTGCGTCGTCACGACCAGCTCGGTGGCCTGCAGCAGCAGCTCGAGGTCGTCACCGATGTCGTCGTCCACCTGCTTCTTGGCCGCGACCACGGTGACGTCGTCGCGGTAGTCGGGCTTGAGCTGGCCGGTCACGTGCTTGACCACCTGCTGGATCTCCGACTCGGTGACCCAGGCGCCCTGCACGCGCATCGTCTTGGAGGCACCCATCGGCAGGAAGAGCGCGTCACCCTGGCCGATCAGCTTCTCGGCTCCGGGCTGGTCGAGCACGACCCGGCTGTCGGCGAGCGAGGAGGTCGCGAACGCCATCCGCGACGGCACGTTGGCCTTGATCAGGCCGGTGACGACGTCGACCGAGGGTCGCTGGGTGGCCAGCACCAGGTGGATGCCGGCGGCGCGCGCGAGCTGCGTGATGCGGACGATCGACTCCTCCACGTCGCGCGGCGCGACCATCATGAGGTCGGCGAGCTCGTCGACGATGACCAGCAGGTAGGGGTAGGGGTGGATGGTCCGCTCCGACCCGGGCAGCGGCTTGACCTTGCCGGCCTTGACCGCCTTGTTGAAGTCGTCGATGTGCTTGAACCCGAACTGCGCGAGGTCGTCGTAGCGGGTGTCCATCTCACGGACCACCCAGGCCAGCGCCTCGGCGGCCTTCTTGGGGTTCGTGATGATCGGGGTGATGAGGTGCGGGATCCCCTCGTAGGCCGTGAGCTCGACGCGCTTGGGGTCCACCAGGACCATGCGCACCTCGTCGGGCGTCGCCCGCATGAGGATCGAGGTGATCATCGAGTTCACGAAGCTCGACTTGCCGGCGCCGGTGGCGCCCGCGACCAGCAGGTGGGGCATCTTGGCGAGGTTGGCGATGACGTAGCCACCCTCGACGTCCTTGCCCACGCCCATGACCATCGGGTGCTCGTTGCCGCGCGCGGCCTGGCTGCGCAGGACGTCGCCGAGGCTCACCTTCTCGCGGTCGGCGTTGGGGATCTCGATGCCGATCGCGGACTTGCCCGGGATCGGCGAGAGGATGCGCACGTCTGCCGACGCGACGGCATACGCGATGTTCTTGGACAGCGCGGTGACGCGCTCCACCTTCGTGCCGCGGCCGAGCTCGACCTCGTAGCGGGTGACCGTCGGGCCGCGGCTGAAGCCGGTGACCTGGGCGTCGATGTCGAACTGCTCGAGGACCTGGGTGAGCGACTCGACGACGCGGTCGTTGGCGGCGCTGCGGGTCTTGTGGGGTGAGCCGGGCTCGAGGATCGCGTTGTCGGGCAACGTGTAGGTGATGTCGCCGGCGAGGGCGAGCTGCTCGACACGCTGCGGGAGCGGCGTCGTGGGCGGCGCCTCGAGGGCGGCCTTGACCTCGATCACGGGGCTCTTCGCTGCAGTGCTCGACTCCGGAGCAAGGACTCCCGGAGTGGTGGGGCGCTTCTCGCCGGGACGGAACCGGCGTCCGTCGGGGGCCACCAGGGCGGCCTGCTCGAACGCCTCGTCACCCTCGAGCGGACCCTCCGGGTCGATGACCCGGCGACGACGCTTGGGCTTCTCCTCGGCGACCTCCAGGGGCGCCGCGGCGCCGTCGTCGGGGTGGCCACGGTGGAGCAGGTGGTCGCGCAGGTCGGAGAGGCGCGTGGGGATCATGTGCACCGGGGTCGCGGTCATCACCAGCAGGCCGAAGAAGCCCAGCATCAGCAGGATCGGCACGGTGCCGTAGACCGACACCGCGGCCTCGAGCGGGCTCGAGGCCAGGAACCCGATGATCCCGCCACCGTCCCGCATGCCCTCGGCGCCCTGGGGCGGGGTCGGGATGCCCGCGGCGACGTGGGCCAACCCGGAGGCCGCGAACGCGAGGGCACCCAGGCCCACCCCGATGCGGGAGTTGGCCGAGTCCTCCTGCGGCGCGCGCAGGAAGCGGATGCCCAGGAAGAGCAGGGCGAGTGGCACGGCATACGCCACGACTCCGAAGGTGCCTGCGACGACGGCGTGCACGATGTCACCGAGGGCGCCGTCGAAGGCCCACCACTCACGGGCGGCCACGAGGATCGACAGTCCGATGAGGAAGAAGCCGAGCCCGTCACGGCGGTGCTCGGGCTCGAGCTCACGGGCGCTGGTGCCGACCCGGCGCACGGCGCCACCGGCCACGTGCGCCATGCCCATCCAGGTGCCCCGGACCGCGCGAAGGGGCAGCGGCAGCCCTCCCCCCTTGGTCTTGCCACGGGCGGAGGTCTTGCGGGGTGTGCTGCTCTTGCGGTTGGCGGGGCGTGTTGCGGTGCCCCGGCTCCCGGACGAGCGCGACCCTGCTGCTGATCGTGCTGAGGTGGACGGACGTGTCGCCATGCTCCGCAGGCTACGCGAAGGTCACACCGGAAACACGCGTCACACGCGTATCACCGGGGGGCAATCTGCCCCCACCGTCCCTCATCCGAACGGTCGACATCTGGTCGCGATTGGGTCGCCCGAGGCCCTTTCCCCTTACCAAGAGGCGACCCCAGGTGACACGCTCGGCCTTGCGTCTGGCGGGGCCTGCGCCGACGACCAGCAGTGGTCGTCGGCGCAGGCGCGCATCGAGGGGGAACCGGTCGCGGGACCCGGCTCTGCCGACCCCCCGCCAGGCCACGTCGCAGACCGCTCGAGTCCTCGCGGTCCACGTCTCAGATGACGGGAAGCTCTGCCCACGGGCTGGATCGCCCCGTGCTCGACGCCCTACTCTCGACACCAGGTCATGAGTGTCAGCGCGAAGCCCCGGCTTGCTGACCAGCAACCCTCCTCCGCGGTGGGGTGCTCCGGGTGACGACCGGGCCGTCTGCACCCGCAGCCGGCAAGCGCGGACCCGGGAGCACGTTCGGGTCCCACCCGGACCAGGAGCACTACCCATGTCGATCGCGAGCACCCCGCCACCCGCCTTCCGCCGGAGCGCGCCCCTCGCCCACGCCCGCACCCACCTGCGCCCCGTCCCGGACGCGCACACCTGGGGCGAGGTCGGACCGCTTCCTGCCGTGGTCTCCGAGTCGCTGCCCGTGCCGACCCTCGAGGGCACGGTCGACTACGCCAACTTCGACCACGCCGCCTCGACCCCGGCCCTGGTGAGCGTCAAGGCCGCCGTCGACAGCGCGCTGCGCACGTACTCCTCGGTGCACCGCGGCAACGGCTGGGCCTCCCGCGTGACCTCCTCCTGGTACGAGCAGGCCCGGGCCGAGGTGCGCGCGTTCGTCGGGGCGCGCGAGGGCGACGAGGTCGTCTTCACCCGCAACAGCACCGACTCCTTCAACCTGCTGGCCCGTTGCCTCCCCCGCGACACCCAGGTGTTCGTCTTCGAGACCGAGCACCACGCGGCCCTCCTGCCGTGGTCACCCCGTCGGACCCACCGCCTCCCGGTGCCCGGCAGCGTCGGTGACGCCGCGGTGCTGCTGCGGACGGCGCTGCGTGAGCACCCGGGCCGCCACAAGCTGGTCGTGCTCGCCGGCGCCTCCAACGTCACCGGCGAGATCTGGCCGATCCGCGAGCTCGCGGCGATCGCGCGTCGGGGCGGTGCCCGCGTCGTCCTCGACGCAGCGCAGTACGCACCGCACCGCCCGGTCGACCTCGACGACCTCGGGGTCGACTACGTGGTGCTGTCGGGTCACAAGCTCTACGCGCCGTTCGGCGCCGGGGTGCTGGCCGGACGGGTCGACTGGCTCGACGCGGCCGCGCCGTACCTCGCCGGGGGCGGGGCCACCAAGGCAGTCACCACCCGCGGGGTCGTGTGGCAGGACGGCGCGGCCCGCCACGAGGCCGGCAGCCCGAACGTCATCGGCGCCGTCGCCCTCGCCGCGGCCTGCCACAGCCTGCGCTCCCACGCCGAGGCGATCGAGGCCCACGAGGCGGCCCTCGGGCGCCGGCTGCTCGACGGCCTGGCCGCCATCGACGGCGTCGAGACCTACTCCCTCTTCAGCCCCGACCACGAGCGCGTGGCCGTCGCGACCTTCACCGTCGACGGCGTGGAGTCCTCGCTCGTCTCCGCCGCCCTGTCGGCCGAGCACGGGATCGGCGTCCGGGACGGCAAGTTCTGCGCGCACCTGTGCGTCGACGCCCTGCTCGACGACCCGTATGCCGCGGCGTCGACGACCGCGGTCCGCGCCAGTGTCGGGCTGGCCACGACGGCCGAGCACGTCGACCGGCTGCTCGCCGCCGTGGCCGAGCTCGCCGAGCACGGCCCGCGGGCCGAGTACGTCGAGGGTCCGCAGGGCTGGGCGCCGGTCAACGACCCGCGCGCCCTGGACGTCGCCCGCCCCTGGTAGCCGACCCGCGGCATACCCCGGCCGACAGCTCGCACCCCACCCGCCACCCCTTTATCGGGTTACCCGATAAAGGGGCGCTTCACCCGGGAACGGTTCTCGGGTGGAGCGCAACCTTGTCGGGCGGACCCAGCACAGGTCAGGCCTGGATGACGACCGGGATGATCATCGGGCGGCGACGGATCTTGCCGCCCACCCAGCCGCCGATGGCCCGGCGCATGACCTGCTCGAGCTGGTGGGAGTCGGTGACCCCGTTTCCGGTGGCCTCCGCCAGCGCCTGCTCGATCTTGGGGCGCACCTGGCTGAAGATCTCGTCGTCCTCGGCGAACCCGCGGGCCTGGATCTCGGGGCCCGCCGCGATCTTGCCGGTCGCGGCGTCGATCACGACGATGACCGAGATGAAGCCCTCGTCACGCAGGATGCGGCGGTCCTTGAGCAGCGCCTCGTCGAACTCGCCGACCGACGACCCGTCCACGTAGACGTAGCCGCACGGCACGGCACCGACGATGCGGGCGACGCCGTCGACCAGGTCGACGACCACGCCGTCCTCGGCCAGCACGACCTGCTCACGCGGCACACCGGTCTGGACGGCGAGCTCGGCGTTGGCCACGAGGTGGCGCCACTCGCCGTGCACCGGCATGACGTTGCGGGGCTTGACGATGTTGTAGCAGTAGAGGAGCTCGCCGGCGCTGGCGTGACCCGAGACGTGCACCTTGGCGTTGCCCTTGTGCACGACGTTGACGCCGAGCCGCATGAGGCCGTTGATGATGCGGTAGACGGCGTTCTCGTTGCCGGGGATGAGGGACGAGGCCATCAGCACCGTGTCACCCTCGCCGACGTCGATGCGGTGGTCGCGGTTGGCCATCCGGGACAGGGCTGCCATCGGCTCACCCTGCGAGCCGGTGCAGATGAGGACCACCTGGTCGTCGGGGAAGTTGTCGAGCTTCTTGACGTCGACGAGCACGCCGTCGGGCACGTGGAGGTAGCCCAGCTCGGCCGCGATCCCCATGTTGCGGACCATCGAGCGACCCACCATGGCGACCTTGCGGCCGGCCTGCTCCGCGGCGTTGAGCACCTGCTGGACCCGGTGCACGTGCGAGGAGAAGCACGCCACGATGATCCGGCGCTCGGCGTCGCGGAAGACCTTGTCGATGGCCGGCGCGATGTCCTTCTCCGGCGTCGTGAACCCCGGGACCTCGGCGTTGGTCGAGTCGGTCATGAAGAGGTCGACGCCCTCCTCCCCCAGCCGGGCGAAGGCGCGCAGGTCGGTGAGGCGGTTGTCCAGCGGCAGCTGGTCCATCTTGAAGTCACCGGTGTGCAGGATCGTGCCGCCGGGCGTCCGCACAAACACCGCGAGCGCGTCGGGGATCGAGTGGTTGACCGCCACGAACTCGCAGTCGAAGACGCCGAGCTTCTCACGCATCCCCTCCTTGACCCCGAGGGTGTAGGGGGTGATCCGGTGCTCCTTGAGCTTGGCCTCGATGAGGGCCAGCGTCAGCATCGACCCGACGACGGGGATGTCGCGCTTCAGCTTGAGCAGGTAGGGCACGGCGCCGATGTGGTCCTCGTGGCCGTGGGTCAGCACGATCGCCTGGATGTCGTCCAGGCGGTCCTCGAGGTACTCGAAGTCGGGCAGGATCAGGTCGACGCCCGGGTGGTGGTCCTCAGGGAACAGCACACCGCAGTCGATGACGAGCAGCTGTCCGTCGTGCTCGATGACCGCCATGTTGCGGCCGACCTCGCCGAGCCCACCGAGCGCGATGATGCGCACGCCGTTCTTGGGCAGCGGCCGGGGCAGGTTGAGCTCGGGGTGGGGATGACTCACAGCAGGCCAGACTCCTTGAGACCGGCGCGCAGGATGTCCAGGTGCTCCGGTGGTGACTCGACGAGCGGCAACCGCACCGTCGCGTGGTCGATGACGCCGAGCTCGACGAGCGCGGCCTTCGCCATGATCGCACCCTGGGAGGTGCTCATGATGGCGTCGACGGCAGGGACCAGCCGTCGGTGGATGTCGCGGGCGGCGGCGAGGTCGCCGCGGTCGACGGCTGCGACCATCGCGGCATAGTCCTTGCCGGCCACGTGGCCGACGACGCTGACCGTGCCCACGGCACCCAGCGCGAGCCAGGGCAGGGTGGTCGCGTCGTCGCCGGAGAAGTAGAGCAGGTCGGTCTCGGCCAGCACGTGGGTGGTGGCCCACGGGTCACCCTTGGCGTCCTTGACGGCCACGATCCGGTCGTGGGCGGCGAGCTCGACGAGGGTGGCGGTGTCGAACGGGATGCCGGTGCGGCCCGGGATGTCGTAGAGCATCACCGGCAGGTCGGTGGCGTCGGCCACCGCGTGGCAGTGCGCGACCAGCCCGGGCTGGGTCGGCTTGTTGTAGTAGGGCGACACGAGCAGCAGCCCGGTCGCGCCGGCATCGACCGCACGGGTGGCCATCTCGACGCTGTGCGCGGTCGCGTTGGAGCCGACGCCGGCCACCACCGCGGCGTGTCCGTCGGCAGCCTCGGCGGCGACCCGGACCATCTCGATCGACTCGTCGTCGCTGAGGGTGGCGGCCTCGCCGGTCGTGCCGTTGACCACGATGCCGTCGTGGCCGCTGTCCAGCAGGTGGGCGACCAGTCGGCGGGCGCCCTCGAGGTCGAGGCTTCCGTCGGCCTGCATCGGGCTGACCATGGCGGTCAGGACGTGGCCGAACGGGGACGAGGTGCTCATGCCTGCAGGCTATCGCCCCGCCGAGCAGGCTCCGTGCGGCGGACACCGACCGGAGCGCAATTTGGCGGGAAGGCGACGCCGAGCTGGCGGCATCGACGCGGCGCCGGAGGTATGCCGATGGCTCGGGTTACGCTGCCTCCGTGCAGCAGTACCTCGATCTCCTCGACCACGTCATGACGACCGGCACGGACAAGTCCGACCGCACCGGCACCGGCACCCGTTCGGTGTTCGGCTACCAGATGCGCTTCGACCTGTCCGAGGGCTTCCCGGTGCTCACCACCAAGAAGCTCCACCTCAAGTCGATCATCGGCGAGCTGCTCTGGTTCCTGCGCGGCGACTCCAACGTGAAGTGGCTGCAGGACCGCGGCATCACGATCTGGGACGAGTGGGCCGACGAGAACGGCGACCTCGGACCGGTCTACGGCTACCAGTGGCGGTCCTGGCCGACTCCCGACGGCCGGCACGTCGACCAGATCGCGAAGGTCATCGAGTCGATCCGGACCAACCCGGACAGCCGCCGCCACATCGTGTCCGCCTGGAACGTCGCCGACGTCGACTCGATGGCGCTCCCCCCGTGCCACACGATGTTCCAGTTCTACGTCGCCAACGGTCGGCTGTCCTGCCAGCTCTACCAGCGCTCGGCCGACATCTTCCTGGGCGTCCCGTTCAACATCGCGTCCTACGCCCTGCTGACGATGATGGTGGCGCAGGTCTGCGACCTCGAGCCCGGCGACTTCGTGCACACCCTCGGCGACGCCCACCTCTACTCCAACCACGTCGACCAGGCGACCCTCCAGCTCACCCGGGAGCCACGTCCGCTGCCCACCATGCGGATCACCCCCGGCAAGGACATCGACCAGTTCGACCTCGACGACTTCGAGCTGGTCGGCTACGACGCCCACCCCTCGATCAAGGCGCCGATCGCGGTCTGACCCGACCGTCCCGTCGGGACGCTCGATAGCCTGTGCCCCATGACCAACGTGACGCTCATTGCCGCGGTCGGCCGCAACGGCGTCATCGGGGCCGACAACGACATGCCCTGGCACCTCCCCGAGGACTTCGCGTTCTTCAAGCGCACCACGATGGGCCACCCGATGGTCATGGGGCGCAAGACCTTCGACTCGATCGGTCGGGTGCTCCCCGGTCGGCGCACGATCGTCGTCACCCGGCAGGCCGACTGGACCCACTCCGAGGTCGAGACCGCGCACTCCCTGAGCGAGGCCCTCTCGCTGGCCGGTCCGGCCGACGAGGTGTTCGTGTGCGGGGGCGGTCAGGTCTATGCCGAGGCGATGCCCTGGGCCCGCCGGCTGCTCATCACCGAGGTCGACCAGTCCCCCGAGGGCGACGTGCGCTTCCCCGAGATCGACCCGCAGGACTGGCAGGAGGTCGCCCGCGAGGGCCGCGAGGGCTTCAGCTGGGTCACCTACGAACGCGCCTGACCGGGTCCTGACCGCGCGCGGGGACGCCGAGCCGTCGATGGAAGGATGCAGGGCATGGCCCACCAGCACGACCACCACGCCCACTCGCCCGGCCCGCTCGCGGACGCGAGCGTGCGCGTGGCCCGCGAGACCGACGCCCCCGCCGTGGGCCTGGTCCAGGCGGTGGTGTGGCGGGAGGCGTATGCCGCGGTGCTGCCCGAGGAGGTCCTCGCCACCTTCGAGCCGCAGGCCTTCGCCTCGGTCTGGCGCCAGTCCCTGGCGTCCCCGCCCCAGGGCGTCTACCGCCTGCTCGCGGCCTGCGCCGGTGACCAGGTCGTGGGGTTCGCCTCCATCGGGCCCAGCCAGGACCCCGACGCGTCACCCGAGACCGGCGAGCTGTCCGCGCTCGGCGTGCACCCCGACGCCCGTCGGGTCGGTCACGGCTCCCGGCTGCTGAACGCCGTCGTCGACACCCTGCGCGGAGCCGGGGCCACCCGGATGCATGCCTGGGTCCTGGCCTCCGACGAGGCGACCCGCGGGTTCCTCCTGGCCGGCGGACTCGGTCCCGACGGCGCCTTCCGCGACCGCGTGGTCTCCCCCGACGGCGACACCGCCCGTGAGGTGCGGCTCGTCGCCGAGCTCGGCCCGGAAGAGCCCGGCCCGGAAGAACCCGCCCCGGCGCCTCCGGCTCGGTGAGCGCGGTCCCGGCCGCCTCCACCGGCGCACTCGACCCGGACGAACGTCGCCGCGTCGTCCGGCAGTCGGTGTCCGTCGCGGTGGCAACCGGCACCTACGGCCTCAGCTTCGGCGCCCTCTCGGTCGCGGCAGGCCTGTCCGTCCTGCAGACGCAGGCGTTGTCGCTGCTGCTCTTCTCCGGTGGGTCGCAGTTCGCCTTCGTGGGTGTGCTGGCGGCCGGTCCCGCGGGGGCAGTGGCCGCCATCGCGACCTCGACCCTGCTCGGCGTGCGCAACGCCCTCTACGGTCTCCAGGTCTCCCGCATGCTGGGGGCCCGGGGGCTGCGCCGCGCAGCCGCCGCCCAGCTGACCATCGACGAGTCGACCGCCGTGGCCGTGGCCCAGCCCGGCCGCACCGCCGCCCGGGTCGGGTTCTGGACGACCGGGATGGGCATCTACCTGCTGTGGAACCTCATGACCTTCGTCGGCGCGGTCGTCGGTGACGCGATGGGCGACCCGCGTCGCTACGGCCTCGACGCCGCCGCTGCAGCGGCCTTCTGCGCGCTGCTCTGGCCCCGGCTGAAGTCGGCCGACGCGTTCGCGATCGCCGCGGTGGCCGCCCTGACCGCGGTGCTCGTGGCGCCGCACGCTCCCGCGGGTGTGCCCGTCCTCGTGGCGGCGGGCACCGCCCTGCTGGCCAGCCTGTCCCGGCGGACGCACCACGACCCGGCAGCACCGCACCAGTGGGAGGACCCGGCATGAGCACCTGGACCGCCGTGCTGGTCGCCTCCGGGCTGGCGTTCGTGCTCAAGCTGCTGGGGCACCTCGTGCCGGAGACGTGGCTGGACGGTGACCGCACCACGCGCATCACGTCGGCGCTGCCCATCGCCCTGCTGGCGGCCCTGGTGGCGGTGCAGACGCTGACCACCTCGACCGGCTCCACCGTGCTCGACTCCCGGGCGGCCGCCGTGGGCGTGGCCATCGTGGCCCTGCTGCTGCGCGCGCCGTTCCTGCTCGTCGTGGTGCTCGCCGCAGCGGTGGCCGCCGGGCTGCGCCTGTTGGGGGTGCCCTGACCTCACGGCGCCGAGGTCACGGCCACTCCCGGGCGTCCTCCTCGAACCGGTCACCGGTCTGGATGCCCACGACGCAGAACACGACGCCGCCCGGGTCGGCCATGATCACGTAGCCGTCCCGGCGCTCCACCACGGTGGCGCCGAGCGCCTCGAGGCGCGCCACCTCGGCCGGGATGTCGTCACTCTCGATGTCGAGGTGGACCCTGGGCTGCCCCTCGTCGAGGCGTTGGACCTCGAGGTTCAGCGACCCGATCTCCCCGACGCTGGCGTACGGCCCGTCAGGGACGGGCCGCACCCCCTGGACCCCGGCCCAGAAGGCCAGGGCCGCGTCGTGGTGCTCGCCGGGGTGGTCGACCAGGACGATTCCGATGCGCGAACGGTGCATGCCACCACGGTATGCCGGGGCGGCGCGGCTGGCGCCCTGATCACCCCACGCGGCTCGCGCGCCACGCCCGTACTGCGGCTCGGTAGTGCCGCTGCTCCCCTGCCCGGTCGCCCGCGACCCGGCTCGCCTCGGCCTGCTCGAGCTCGGCGCCCCAGGCTCCCTCGGCCCCACGCTCGCGGGCCTGCGCCATCATCGCCGAGCCGTCCCTGGCCAACCGCACGAGCGGCACCATGGCCAGGAGCGCGACGACGGGGATGAGGATGACGGCCAGCCCGAGGAGCACGGGGACCGGCCGTCCGTCACGGACCAGCTCGACCCCGCGCCACCCGATCGTGGCGGAGTAGAAGCCCAGGACCACGAGCAGGACGAGGGCGGTGACCTTCTCGCGCACTCAGTCGTCCAGGCCGAGGTAGTGCTCCAGCCCGACGGTGAGGCCGGGGTGGGCACCGACGTGGCGCACCCCCTCGAGGACCCCCGGCATGAACGAGGTGCGGTCGAAGGAGTCGTGGCGCAGCGTGAGCAGCTCGCCCTCCCCGCCCAACAGGACCTCCTGGTGGGCGACCAGGCCACGCAGCCGCACCGAGTGCACGGGAATGCCGTCGACCCGGCCGCCCCTGGTGCCCTCGGGGTCCTGGGTGGTGGCGTCCGGCACGTCGCCGAGGCCGGCGTCCGAGCGGGCCGCAGCGATGAGGTGGGCGGTGCGGGCCGCCGTGCCGGAGGGCGCGTCGACCTTGTTGGGGTGGTGCAGCTCGATGACCTCGACCGACTCGTAGAACCGAGCGGCCTGCTGGGCGAACCGCATCATGAGGATCGCGCCGATGGCGAAGTTGGGCGCGATGAGGACCCCGACCTCGGGGTGCGCGGCCAGCGGCTCCCGCAGGGAGTCCAGCTTCGCGTCGTCCCAGCCGGTGGTGCCGACCACGACGTGCACCCCCTGCCCGACACAGTGCGCCACGTTGCCCGGCGACGCCGCGGGGACGGAGAACTCCACCACGACGTCGGCCCCACTGAGGTCGCCGAGGTCGTCGCCCTGGTCGTACGTCCCGACGAGCGCGAGGTCGGCCGCGGCGGTGACCGCCCGGCATACCTCGGCGCCCATGCGCCCGGCCGCACCGATCACGGCCACCTTGATCGTCTCGCTCACGGGACCACCCTAACGACAGCCGGCCGCACGACAGCGGGCCCGGTGCCCGTGGCACCGGGGCACCGGGCCCGCTGGTCGATCTGGGTTGCTTACTGCACGAAGGCCTTGAGGCCCAGGACCACGGGGTCGTGGTCGGACGAGCGGTACGGACCCGACTGGTGGAAGTCGGTCGAGTGGTAGTTGTACCGGCTGTACTCCAGCGCCACCGACTCACCGGAGTTGATGTTCCAGTGGTCGGCACCCGTCGACATCCGCAGCGCGTAGTCGTTGACGAGGATGTGGTCCAGCGAGCCCGACAGGCCACTGAAGGAGTACGAGTAGCTCGACGGGTCGAAGGTGCTGCCCACGTCGGTGTAGCCGGCCTTGTAGAGCACGTCGAGCGGGTCCTCCATCGTGTAGGAGTTGTAGTCGCCCGCCATGACGATGCCCTTGGCGCCGTACTCCGCCGCGACCGCCGGCACCCAGTCGCGCAGGGCCTGGGCCTGCAGGATGCGGCTGGTCACCGAGGCACCCTGACCGTCGCCGCTGTCCTCGTCACCCGGGAACGGACCGGCCGAGCCCTTGGACTTGAAGTGGTTGACGACGAAGAGGAACTTGTCACCCTTGCCGGTCTTCGTCCGGAAGGTCTGGGCGATCGGCTCACGGGCGTTCCCGAAGGCCTGCGTCGGCCCGCTCTGGTCACCCAGGGCGCGCGAGCGGTCCACCCGCATGACCTTCGCCGGCTGGTAGATGATCGCACTGGTGATGAAGTCCTGGTCGTCGGCGGACGGCAGGTCCGTCGAGGACGGGACGAACGCCCAGGTGCCGGCGCCGGCCTTGGCGTTGAGGGCTGCGACGAGGGCCGCGAGCGCCGTGTCCCGGGGGTGGCCGAACTTGGCGGAGTTCTCGATCTCCATCAGCCCGACGACGTCGGCGTCCAGCGCGCTGATCGCCGACACCTCCTTCTCGGTCTGGCGAGCCAGGTCGCCCGCATCCCACGCGCCGCGGCGGTCGCAGCCGTCGCGGACCGTGACGCCGTTGTCGTCGCGGTCGTAGTAGGCCAGGCAGGTGGGGTCCTGGTCACCGAGGTCGGTGAAGTAGTTGAGGACGTTGAACGAGGCCACCTTCAGGTCGGCCGTGCCGAGCTGGTTGATGTCACCGTTGTCCGGTGCCGCGGTGCGGGTGTTCGTGAAGCTGGCCGGCGACGTGGCGTTGTCGGGACCGACGACCTGGGCCGTCGGCTGGAAGCGCCACAGGCTGAAGCGGAAGTCGACGACGACGGGGGCGCTGAAGGTCGCGGCCTCGCCCACCCGGACCGGCTTGGTGGTGGACACGTAGGCCGGGGTGAGGTCACTGTTGAGCAGGCACGGGATCGGCCGGGTGCCACACACCGCGGGGACGAAGCTGCTCGCCGTGAAGTTGCTCGACGCGCCGTCGTCCAGGGTGACCGCACGCTTGGCGTTGTCGGCCACGACCGCGGCGGCCTCGGGGCTGCCGGGGGCGGCCACCTCGGTGTTCTGGAGCAGCGGGTGGTCACCCACGGCCAGGCCGACCTCACCGAACTGGTTGGTGCCGAAGGTGTTGGTGACGGTGTAGTCGCCGGAGGGCTGGAACAGCATGCCCTCCAGGGACTCACGACCCGCGTCGGTCGCGGGCCACGGGACGGTGAGCGCCTGCACGGGACTGAAGTCCTCGCCCGCGTCGACGATGTCCGCCCCCGCAGCGGTCACCTCGGTCAGCCCGCTGAACTCGCTGACCTTGCCGGTGACCTCGACGTAGTTGCCGAGCACGGCGTCGGCGTCCAACGGCGTGGACGACCCGGACTGGAACACGAAGACGCCGTCCGAGGCACCGGTGGCGCTCGGCTCGGGGCCGGTGCCCTGGGTCTGCAGGTAGAAGCCGTGGAAGCCACCGGTCGGGTAGGCGGCGGTCACGACGCCCTTGATGATGACGTTCTCCCCGACCAGCGGCGAGGTCGAACCGGTGCCCTGCACCTCGGCGATGGTCTTGGGGACCGGGGTGCCGGGGGGCGGCGGGGTGCCCGCGCCGGGTGTCGGAGTGCCGACCGTGAAGTCAGCCGCGTTGTTCGCCGTGTTGGTGCTGGTGCTGTTGCGCGACACCGAGGTGGCGTTCGCCGTACCGGGTGCGGCGGCCGTGCCGGCCCAGTCGTTCGCCGTCGAGCCGTACCCGACGAAGTCGATGACCTGGGGCAGGTCGGAGCAGGCATCGGTGCAGGTGGTGCCGGGCAGGGCGGTCTGGGTGTTGACGAGCGCGACCTTGCCGGCGCTGCCGCTGAGGTTGATGCCGCCCTCGAGGTCCGGGGTGAATGACGCGCCGTTGGCGCCGCCTGCGCCTCCGACGACGAACCGCCCACCGGCCGGGATGGTGCCGGTCAGGTTGGTCTTCGTCGTCCAGCTCGTGCCGGTTGCCGAGGCGTACTGCACGGACCAGCCGGCGAGGTCGACCGCAGCGGTGGTCTTGTTGACCAGCTCGATGAAGTCGCGGTTGAAGGCGGCACCGGAGTTGCCACCCCCGCCGTAGACCTCGTTGATCACCACGGGTGCCCCCGTGGACGGTGCGCCCAGCGCACTCGTCGGGGCCACACCCACTACTCCAGCAGTGAGGGCGATCGCGCCCACCGCTCCCATCACGTGCTTGCGGGGTACGCGCACAGCAGTCCTCCAACAGCGAACTCAGGATTGGCAGCCCCAGGACGGTGGTCCGGGCCGTCGAGCATCACATCACGCGGACGGGGAATGCGGAATGTCTGGAATGGGTCAGGAAGGTAAAGTTCGGGTCAGAGTCTTCAGACGGGACCAGCGAGGCCCGCGAGGTCGACGTCCGGGTCGGCCAGCTGGTCCCGGTCCACGACCGTGCGCGAGCGGATCAGCGCCTTGATGCCGTCGCCGACGTCCCACACGTTGACGTTCATGCCGGCCACCACCCGCCCCTCGCGCAGCCAGAACGCGACGAACTCGCGGTCGGCCAGGCTCCCCCGGACCACCACCTCGTCGTCGGGGCCACCGAGCCCGTGGTACTCCATGCCGAGGTCGTACTGGTCGGTGTAGAAGTACGGCAGCTCGGGCTCGGGGCCGTCCTGGTCCAGCATCGCCGCGGCCACGAGGTCGGGCTGGTTGAGCGCGTTGGCCCAGTGCTCCACCCGCACCCGGTGCCCGAGGAACGGGTGCTCGACGTTCGCGAGGTCGCCCGCGACGAAGATGTCCGGGTCGCTGGTGCGCCCGACCGCGTCGGCCGTCACCCCGTTGTCGACCGCGAGCCCGGCCGCCTCGGCCAGCGCGACGTTGGGGACCGCGCCGATGCCGACGATCACCGCGTCCGCGGGGACGACCGAGCCATCGGCGAGCCGGACCCCGCTCGCGGCACCGTCCGAGCCCTCGATCTCCACGATGGTGACCGAGGTGCGCAGGTCGACTCCGCGCTCGCGGTGCAGGTCGGCGAAGACCTGGGCGACCTGTGACCCGAGCACCCGCACCAGCGGCAGCTCGAGGCTCTCCAGCACCACGACGTCGGCGCCGGCCTCGCGCGCCGCGGACGCCACCTCCAGGCCGATCCACCCGCCCCCGACGAACACCAGCCGCGCGTCGGGCTGCATCAGCGCACGGATCCGGTCGCTGTCCTCGATGGTCCGCAGGGACAGCACCCCACCGAGGTCGTGGCCGGGCAGGGTGAGGGTGCGCGGCGAGCTGCCGCTGGCCAGCAGGAGCCGGTCGTATGCCGTGCGCTCACCGTCCGCGGTGACGACCGCACGGGCGTCGCGGTCGATCGCCGTGACGGTGGTGCCGGTGCGCACGTCGACGTCGTGCGCGGCATACCACTCACGGGGGTGGACGAAGGCCTCGTCGAGGCCCTCGCCGGTCTTGAGGTAGCCCTTGGACAGCGGAGGACGCTCGTAGGGCAGGTGGTCCTCGGACCCGAACAGCACGATCGACCCCTGGAAGCCGCGCTCGCGCAAGGCCTCCGCTCCCTTGGCTCCGGCGAGCCCGCCACCGACGATCACGAACCTGCGCTGGTCAGCCATACCCTCATCCTCTGCGCAGGTGCACCGGTGGCGCCAGCCGGGAGAGCGCAACGGCGCCCGCGAGCAGCCCCACATCACGCAGGGCGACGTCGTAGTAGTCGCCCAGCGTCACGAGATCGACGATGATGCCGGCCAGCCACGCCGCCACGACGAGGCCCCCGACCCGCGGCGCCGCGGCGACGAGCAGTCCGGCCACCACCTCGGTCACGCCGACCGCGTACATCGCCTGCTGCGCCGTCCCGGGCACCAGGTGGTCGATCCACGGCGCGAGGTAGGCCGTCCAGTCGGTCATCAGGTTGGTGAACTTGTCGAGGCCGAAGAGGATCGGTGCGACCGTGAAGGCGGTGCGCAGGACGAGGAAGGCCTGCTTGGCTCCCGGCTGAGCCGGGCTGGTGACGTCGGTGGGAAGTGCTGTGGTGGTTGACGGTGTCGTGTCCATGACTGCTCCCAGACTTTCTATCGGAGTGATATTTTGACTTTACGACCGCAGTGCCAAAATAGTCAACGAATCTGTCCTTTAGAGGTGTCATGACCACCAGCGACGACCTGACCGCCCTCGGCGCGCTTGCCGAGCCTTCCCGACGGGCGCTGTACGACCACGTCGCCGCGGCCGACTCCCCCGTGAGCCGGGAACACGCCGCGACCGCGGTGGGGCTGCCGGTGCACTCTGCGAAGTTCCACCTCGACCGGTTGGTCGAGGCGGGCCTGCTGGAGGTCGAGTTCAAGCGCCTGTCGGGGAGGTCGGGACCGGGCGCCGGGCGGCCGACCAAGCTCTACCGCCGTGCGGGTCGCACGGTCGACGTCTCCCTGCCGCCACGGCGCTACGACCTGGCGGGGGCCATCCTCGCCGCGGCCATCGACGCGGTGACCACGACGGGCGGGACGCTGCCCGCTGCCGTCGCGACGGCGGCAGCCACGACGGGGCGGGAGCTCGCGGCTCAACCGCCGGCGCCCCGGGCCCGCCGGCCACTGGCCAGGGTGGCCCAGCTGTTGGAGCGGCACGGCTATGAGCCGCGGCTCAGCCCCGACGGCACCGAGCTGGCTCTGGACAACTGCCCGTTCGACCGACTCGCCCGGGACCACACCGACCTCGTGTGCGCGATGAACCTCGCCCTCGTCGACGGTGCGATCGAGGGGCTGGGGTGCCCTGAGGTGCGCACCCGCCTCGAGCCGACCCCGGAGCACTGCTGCGTCCGAGCCACGACGACCTGACCGCCATGAGCTGACCGACAGGACCTGACCAACAGGACCTGACCAACACAGAGCGGGCCGGCCCACCTCTCGGTGGACCGGCCCGCTCGTCACGCGTGGGTCAGTCGATCAGCCTGCGGCGTCCTCGGACGTGGCCGGGGCCGCGCCCTCCGCAGCGTCGCCGCCACGGTCGTCGCCACGGTCGTCGCCACGGCCGCCACGACGGCGGTTGCGGCTGCGACCACCCTCGCGACGCTCGCCACGGTCCTCGCGGTCCGCGCGGGGGGCGTCGGTCTGGGTCTCGGACTCGGTGTCGGCGTCGGCGTTCGCGGCCGGAGCCTCGCCAGCCTCGGCGTCGCCACCCTCACCCTCGGCCAGGACGGCCGCCAGCGAGAGCTTGCCGCGCGGGTCGATCTCCTTGAGCTCGACCTGGACCTTCTGGCCAACGGCCAGAACGTCCTCGACGGCCTCGATCCGCTTGCCACCGACGAGCTTGCGCACCTCGGAGATGTGCAGCAGGCCGTCCTTGCCCGGCAGGAGCGAGATGAACGCACCGAACGTCGTGGTCTTCACCACGGTGCCCAGGAAGCGCTCGCCGATCTCCGGCATCTGCGGGTTCGCGATGGCGTTGATCTGCGCGCGGGCGGCCTCGGCCGAGGGGCCGTCGGTCGCACCGATGTAGATCGTGCCGTCGTCCTCGATCGAGATCTGGGCGCCGGTCTCGTCCTGGATCTGGTTGATCATCTTGCCCTTCGGCCCGATGACCTCGCCGATCTTGTCGATCGGGACCTGCACCGAGATGACGCGAGGAGCGAAGGGGCTCATCTCGTCCGGTGCGTCGATGGCCTCGTTCATGACGTCGAGGATGTGCAGGCGCGCGTCGCGGGCCTGGGTGAGCGCGCCAGCCAGGACCGACGCGGGGATGCCGTCGAGCTTGGTGTCGAGCTGGATGGCCGTGACGAACTCACGGGTGCCGGCGACCTTGAAGTCCATGTCACCGAAGGCGTCCTCGGCACCGAGGATGTCGGTCAGCGCGGCGTACTGCGTCTCACCGTCGACCTCCTCGGAGATGAGGCCCATCGCGATGCCGGCGACCGGGGCGCGCAGCGGCACACCGGCGTTGAGCAGCGACAGGGTGGACGCGCAGACCGAGCCCATCGACGTCGAGCCGTTGGAGCCGAGGGCCTCGGACACCTGTCGGATCGCGTAGGGGAACTCCTCGCGGGTCGGCAGCACCGGCATGAGCGCACGCTCGGCGAGCGCTCCGTGGCCGATCTCGCGACGCTTCGGCGAACCCACCCGACCGGTCTCACCGGTGGAGTAGGGCGGGAAGTTGTAGTTGTGCATGTAGCGCTTGCGCGTCACCGGCGACAACGTGTCGAGCTGCTGCTCCATGCGGAGCATGTTCAGCGTGGTGACACCCATGATCTGGGTCTCGCCGCGCTCGAAGATGGCCGAGCCGTGCACGCGGGGCAGGACCTCGACCTCGGCGCCCAGGGCGCGGATGTCGGCGAGGCCACGGCCGTCGATGCGGACCTTGTCGCGCAGGATGCGCTGACGGATCAGCTTCTTCTGCACGGAACGGTAGGCCGCGGACAGTTCCTTCTCGCGCCCCTCGAACTCAGCGGCGAGCTTCTCCTTCATGGAGTCCTTCAGCTCGTCGATGCGCTCCTCGCGCTCCTGCTTGCCGGCAATGGTGAGCGCCTGCGTCAGGTCGTCCGAGGTCGCAGCCTCGACGGCGGCATACGTGTCGTCCTCGTAGTCGAGGAAGATCGGGAAGTCCTGGACGGGCTTGGCGGCCTTGCTCGCCAGCTCGGACTGGGCCTCGCAGAGCGCCTTGATGAACTTCTTGGAGGCCTCGAGGCCCTCGGCGACGACCTCTTCGGTCGGGGCCTGCTTGCCCTCGTTCTTGACCAGGTCCCAGGTGGACTCGGTCGACTCCGCCTCGACCATCATGATCGCGACGTCATCGCCCGCGACCCGGCCGGCGACGACCATGTCGAAGGTCGAGCGCTCGATGTCGGAGAAGTTCGGGAACGCGACCCACTGGCCGTCGATCAGGGAGACGCGGACGCCACCGATCGGACCGGAGAAGGGCAGACCCGAGATCTGCGTGGAGGCGCTGGCCGCGTTGATGGCGAGCACGTCGTACTGGTGGTCGGGGTTGAGCGCGAGCACCGTGATGACGACCTGGACCTCGTTGCGCAGACCCTTGGTGAAGGTCGGGCGCAGCGGGCGGTCGATCAGGCGGCAGGTGAGGATCGCGTCGGTCGACGGGCGACCCTCGCGGCGGAAGAACGAGCCGGGGATCTTGCCCGCGGCGTACATCCGCTCCTCGACGTCGACCGTCAGGGGGAAGAAGTCAAAACCCTCGCGGGGAGACTTCCCGGCGGTGGTGGTGGAGAGGAGCATCGTGTCCTCGTCCAGGTAGGCGGCGACTGCGCCACCGGCCTGCTTGGCCAGGCGTCCGGTCTCGAACCGGACCGTGCGGGTGCCGAACGAACCATTGTCGATGGTTGCTTCGGCGAACTGGATCTCTGGACCCTCCATGGGCCCTCCTTCTCTTCTGTTGAGAGTCTGTCTCTCAGATGACCCTGTGCATCGTCGTTGTGCACGGGTTCTTCTTCGTGGTGGTGCTGTCGGGCGGCACCGAGTGCCACCCTCATGCGAGAGGGACGGTCCTCGTGGCGAGGACCGTCCCTGTCGAATGCTTAGCGGCGCAGACCGAGGCGCTTGATCAGCGAGCGGTAACGCTCGACGTCGACGCTCTCGAGGTAGCGCAGGAGCCGGCGACGCTGGCCGACCAGGAGGAGCAGGCCGCGGCGGCTGTGGTGGTCGTGCTTGTGCTGGCGGCTGTGCTCGGTGAGGTCGAGGATGCGCTGCGTCAGCATCGCCACCTGGACCTCGGGGGAGCCGGTGTCGCCCTCGTGCGTGGCGTACTCGGACATGATCTTCTGCTTGACGTCTGCGCTCAACGGCATGGGTCGGCACTGCTCCTTCGTGTGATCGTTGCGCGGTGCACCAGGGCTGGTTCACCTGGGCTCTCTGAATCCGCGGCCGGTCTACGGCGAGCACAAGGTTACCAGCGGCGTGCTCCGCCTCCCTAATCGCCGTCGGGAGCCGCTGCCGGACCCATCGCCTCGCGAAGGGCCCCAGCGCTAATCCGGCCACGCGCGCCAGTTCCGAGCCGCGGAGCAACAGCCGTCGGGTTGCTACGACACTGCTCGCCCGCTGCGAGCAGTGTCGTAGCAGGGCGCTGGACGTGTGACCTCTGCTCGTGCGGGGGCCGGAGGCGCCAGGTCAGCTCCGCGCGGCCGCGGGTGCGCGCTCCGGCTCGGGGCTCGGACGCGCAGCGCGCGCGTGGAGGAGGCGTCGCGCCGGGCGTTCGACCAGCACGTGCATCAACCAGGCAGCCGCGCCGAGCGCCAGCACGAGGGCGACGACGGCCATCCCGGCCGACCACCAGGCGTCGTCACCCCACTCGCGCAGCCACGTCACGACCGGCCGCATCAGGTAGTGCGTCATGTAGAGGCAGTACGACGCCTCCCCTGCCGCGACCATGAGCGAGGTCGACAGCCAGGAGCCGACCCAGCCGCCGGCCGAGGCCACGACGACGACCACGAGGCCCATCACCGGAGCCATCCAGTAGTCGCCCGACGAGAGGGCCGGCACGAGCGCGACCGCCACCACCGCGACCGGCAGCACGGGCGCGAGCCGACCCAGGGCCAGACCACCCCGCACCCACGCCAGGCAGAGGAACATCCCGGCGATGAACTCCCCCATGATCCGCACGTAGAACATGTGCTCGAGGTTGCCGTTGGGCAGGGCAAAGACCGCGAAGACGGTGAGCATCGCGGCATACGAGAGGACCGCGAGCAGCAGCGAGGTGCGGGCCCGCACCACCCGCGCGACGACCACGAAGAGCAGGGGCGCGAGCAGGTAGGCGAACCACTCCGACGCGATCGACCACGCCGGACCGTTGAAGCTCGGGCGGTCGTTGAACCAGTTGTGCACCATCAGCACGTTCTGCCCGTATGCCGCGGGCGTGCGACGGTGCCCGCCCGCACCGATGCCGAGGGTCCCCGTCGCCACGGCCATCGCCAGGTCGATGTTCAGCGCGACGAAGTGCACCGGCCACACGCGGGCGAACCGGTTGCGCACGAATGACACGGCCGACCCCCGCGAGAAGGTGCGCATCGCGTCGGCGTAGTTGTAGGCGAGGATGAACCCGCTCAGGGGGAAGAACAGGTCCACGCCGAGGTAGCCGGCCCGCATGAAGGTGTCGGCGGGCAGCGTCCACGGGGCGAGCGCCTCGATGTCGGCGCGGTAGTGGAACAGCACCACCCAGACAGCGGCCAGCACCCGCAGCCCCGTCAGTGCCGGGAGCGGGGAGCGACGCTCCCCGGTCCCTGGCGTCGCGGCAACCGTGGCGGAGGTCAGGACGTGGCCCCGGACGTCCACTCGTCGGCGCGGATCGCGTAGACGGCCAGGTCGGTCCACCGTTCCTTGAACCAGGACCCCTTCTCGAAGTACGCCTCGCGCCGCATCCCGAGCCGCTCGCAGATCCGCGACGAGCCGGTGTTCTCCGGCTCGAGCTGCGCCCAGACCCGGTGCGCCCCGAGCTCGGTGAACGCGACCTCGGCGAGGGCACGGGCCGCCTCGGTGGCGTAGCCCTGCCCCTCCACGTCGGGGGTGAACACCCAGCCGAGCTCGACCTGCTTGCCGTCGGAGCCGTCGAGCCCGTTGAAGGCGAGCATGACGTCGCCGATGACCCGACCACCGCGGTCGACCGCGAGCGTGAGGTGTGTGCGCTTGTCGTCGATCAGGCCGGCCGTGGTCGAGTGGGCCACGAGGTCGGACACCTGCTCGCGGTTCCTCGGCTCCCCCGGGATGTAGCGGACCACGTCGGGCTGCGACCGGTAGGCGAGCACGTCGTCGACGTCACGCGGCAGGAAGCTGCGCAGGACGAGGCGCTCGGTCGTGATCGGCAGGCTGACGCGCGGCATACGAAGTCTCGGGTCAGAGGTTGATCATGTGGCCGGCGATGCCCTCGACGGCTTCCTTGACGGCCTCCGACAGGGTCGGGTGGGCAAAGACGTTGCGGGCCACCTCGTCGGCGGTGAGGTCCCACTTCTGGGCGAGCGTCAGCGCGGGCAGCAGCTCGGTGACGTCGGGGCCGATGAGGTGGGCGCCGATGATCTCGTTGTGCGTCGCGTCCGCGACCACCTTGACGAAGCCGACCGCGTCCCCGAGCCCCATCGCCTTGCCGTTGGCCGAGAACGGGAACTTGGCCACCTTGACGTCGAAGCCCTTCTCCTTGGCCTGCTCCTCGGTGTAGCCGAACGACGCGATCTGCGGCTGGCAGTAGGTCGCCCGCGGGATGAAGTCGTACTCGACCGGCATCGTCTCGGCGCCGGCCATCGTCTCCGCAGCGACGACGCCCTGGGCCTCGGCGGTGTGGGCCAGCATGAGCTTCCCGGTCACGTCGCCGATGGCGTAGACGTTTTCGACGTTGGTGCGGCAGTGGTCGTCGATGACGATGGCGCCGCGCTCGGTGGCCACGCCGAGCGCCTCGAGGCCGTAGCCCTCGAGCCGCGGGGCGAAGCCGATCGCCTGGAGCACCTTGTCGGTCTCGATGACCCGCGCGTCGCCCCCGGCCGCCGGCGAGACGGTGACCTTGACCTTCTCGCCGCTGTCGTCGATCGACTCGACCTTGGTCGACAGCAGGACGGTGATGCCGAGCTTCTTGTAGTGCTTGAGCAGCTCCTTGGAGACCTCGGCGTCCTCGGTCGGCACCATCCGGTCGAGGAACTCCACGATGGTGACGTCGACGCCGAAGTTCTTCATGACGTAGGCGAACTCGACGCCGATGGCACCCGAGCCGGCGATGACGATCGAGCCGGGCAGCTGGTCGGTGAGGATCTGCTCCTCGTAGGTCACGACGCGGTCGGACAGCGAGGTGCCGGGAATCAGGCGCGTGGTCGCGCCGGTGGCGATGATGAGCTTGTCGAACGTGACCGTCTGCTTCTCACCGGAGCTGAGCGCGACGTCCATCGAGGTCGGGCTGGTCAGGGTGCCCCAGCCGTCGATCTCGGTGATCTTGTTCTTCTTCATCAGGAAGTGCACGCCCTTGACGATGCCCGCGGACACCGCACGCGACCGGGCGTGCGTCGGGCCGAACGACATCGTGGCGTCGCCCTCGATCCCGAACTTCTCCTTCTCGTGGGTCAGGATGTGGCTCAGCTCGGCGTTGCGCAGCAACGCCTTGGACGGGATGCAGCCGACGTTGAGGCAGACACCGCCCCAGTACTTCGCCTCGACCACGGCGGCCCGGAGGCCGAGCTGGGAGGCGCGGATCGCCGCGACGTAACCGCCAGGACCAGCACCGAGAACTACGACGTCGAAGTCAGCCATGCGCGCCAGCCTACTGACTCGTCCGGCGACGCCCCACCTCGCCCGTGCCTAGCGCAGGGTGCGCAGGACGTCGTGGATCGCCCGGGCTGCGGGCGCGGCGGCCTCGGCGCCGGTGCCGCCCTGGGAGACCACGACCGCGACGGCATACCTCGGTCTGGTGGTCGGCGCGTAGGACACGAACCACGAGGTGTCCTGCTTGTCGAACGCCTCGGCGGTGCCCGTCTTGCCCGCCACCGGCCACTGCGCGAGGGGGAACCCGGCGAAGGCGCCGCGCGCCGTGCCCTTGGTCACGACCCCACCCAGCGCGCCGCGCAGGAAGGCCAGGGTGCCGGGCGGGAACGCCACGGTGCCGGCCTTCACCGGCGTCACCTTCTGCGTCGCGCCACCGGGCGTGACGAGGGCCCGCGCGACCTGCGGCTTCCAGAGCGTGCCACCGTTGGCGATCGCGGCATACACCTGGGCCATCTGGAGCGGGCTCACCGTGATGTCTCCCTGGCCGATCGCGAAGTTCGCCGCGTCACCAGCGCGGAACTGGAAGCCGGTCTGACAGTTCTCGACGGCCAGCTGCCTGAGGTATGCCGCGCGGCTGGGGTCCGTGGCGGCTACCTCGGGGTAGCCGGTCCGGGCCCGCTTGCAGGTGTCGACCCTGGTGTCCTCCCACTGGGTCTGCTTCCACTGCCGGTCGGGGATCCGGCCGGCCTGCTCGCCGGGCAGGTCGATGCCCGTGGTCCGGCCGAGCCCGAACCGGTCGGCCATCTCGACGAACGGGTCACGCGCATCGGACTTCGCCGCCAGCCCGCCCTGCGCCAGCCACGAGCGGTAGGCGAAGTCGTAGAAGATCGTGTCGCAGGAGACCTCGATGGCCTGCCGGAGCGAGATGGGTCCGTAGGCCCGCGACTCGAAGTTGGCGAACCGCCGGTTGCCGATCGTGTAGCCGGACGTGCAGTTGTACGTGCCGCCGAGGGAGTTCCCCGCTGCGACTGCGGCCGGCAGGCTGACCACCTTGAAGGTCGAGGCCGGCGAGAACGCCGCCGAGGTCACCCGGGAGACCAGCGGCGTGCCGGCCTTCGGGTCGGTGAGCCGGGCGAACTCGTCGGCGCCGACGCCGCCGGTCCACACCTGCGGGTCGTAGGACGGGTAGCTCGCCGCCGCCACCACCGCTCCGTTGGTGACGTCGAGGACCACTGCCGCGGCGGAGTCGGCCCGGTCGCCGCGCTTCCGAGCGCTCGCCACCGCAGTGGCCAGCGCCTTCTCGGCGGCGGACTGGACCCGGGCGTCGAGGTTGGTGACGAGGTCCTGTCCCGGTGTCGGGTCGACGTGGCCGAGCTGGCTCGTGACGATCCCGCGCGGGTCGACCGCGACGGTGGTCGTGCCCGGCGTGCCCCGCAGCTGGTGGTCGTACTGCTGCTCCAGACCGGCCCGCCCGACCAGGTCGAGGTCGCCGATCGCCCCCTTGGACGTCCTGACGTCGTCGGCATCCGAGCGACCGAGGTAGCCGAGGAGGTGGGCGGCGTTGACCGTCGGCTCGGCGGGGTAGTCCCGCACGGGTTGGGCGGAGACGCCGACGCCCGGGTAGAGGTCCGGGCGCTCGAGGAGGCTGAGCGCCTTGCGGGGATCCACGCCGCTGACCAGCGGGATGGGCACGTACGCCGAGCCCGCCCAGCAGACCGGGGCCGGCGGCGCACCACTGACCCCGCACAGCTGGGTGCGGCCCCAGAGCTGGCCGAACGGTGCGCCCACCACCATCGCCACCCGCCGGACGAGGTCGCGGCCGCCGTCAGCCGCGTCCACGAGCACCGCCCGGTCGACCGTGACGACGGTCTCGGTCGTGTTGTCGACCAACGGTGTGCCGTTGCGGTCGAGGATCCGGCCGCGCACCGCCGCCTCGGTGACCGTGCGCGTGTTGACCGTGGCCGCAGCGGCCCGGTAGTCCGCGTGGCCGGCGATCTGCACCTGTCCCAGCCTGCCGAGCAGGGCACCCATGAAGCACAGCACGACGAGCGCGAGCACCCACACCCGAGGTGAGTGGTCGGAGCGGACGGCGGGAAGGCTCACCGCCCGCTCCGGGCCAACCGCTGCTCGCAGCGCACGAGGACCGGGACGAGGACCGCGCAGAGGACGACGGTGAGCAGGAGCTCGGCGCCGACCACCGGCCACTGCACCGGCGCACCGGTCAGGGCCGCGACGGCGAGCCGCCCGGTCGTCACCACCACCGCGGCGGCCGCACCGACGGTGGCGATCCAGCCGAACGGCGACTGGCCCTCACGGCGGCCGGCACCGGCGACCAGGCCGGCCGCGGCATACAGGAGGGCTGCGGTGCCGAGCACCGCCGAGCCGGGCGGCATCAGGTCGACCAGCCAGCCACCGGCCAGCCCGAGGATGGCTCCGCGGGACGGCCCGACCCAGAGCGCCCCGGCCACGACCACCGGGAGGACGAGGTCGGGGAGGGCGAGCTGCGTGCGTGCCGAGAGGACCACCGAGGTGACCGCCGCGAGCAGCAGGGCGAGGCTCCGGAAGGTCAGGGTCAGCGACGGAACCGGCACGGCCTCACCCCGCCGTGCTGGGGGTGCGGGGCGTGGTGCGCGGTCCGGCGAGGAGGACCCCGACGACGTCGAGGGTCGTCAGGTCGACGGCGGGTCGCACCGACGCGGTCTTCGTGAGGTCACCGGGCGCCTGGTCGACGTCCTGCACGGTGCCGACCCGCAGGCCGGCTGGGAAGGGTGCCCCGCCGACGCTGCCCAAGGTGGTCACGGCGTCGCCGGCCCGCACCGTCCCGCGTTCGACGACGGTGAGGTTGAGCTGACCGGCCGGGCGGTGCTGGGGACCGCGCGCGCCGCTGCCCACCGAGCCGAGCGTGCCCGCTGCGCCCACGCGGATGCCGACGACCAGGTCGGCGCTGCCGACGAGCAGCACGTCGCAGGTCCAGGGCGAGACCGCGACGACCCGGCCGACCAGTCCCTCGGCGGCGACGACCGACAAGTCGGGCTTCACGCCGTCGCGAGCGCCGAGGTCGAGGGTGACGCGCTCGGGCCCGGCGGCACCCTGACGCCCCACGCCGACCACGCGAGCGGGCAGGAAGGTGCTCCCCGCGAGGTCGGGTGCCCCGGACAACGCGGCGAGCTCGCGGGTCTCGCGGGTCTGCGCGACCAGCTGGTCGCGCAGCACCCCGTCGCGGGCCCCGGACGCACCGGGTCCAGCGGCATCGGCACCCGGCGACAGGACCCGCTCGATCGGCCCGAACGCGGCACCCCCGGCGGACCGCAGCTGCCCCGCGCCCGGCCCACCGGCGACGTCGACCCCGAGCACGACCACGGTCACGGCCAGCAGCACCACGAGGAGGCGGCGTCGGGAGGTCTCGTGCATCGGTCACCCGAGCCCGTCAAAAGCGGCGCGTGTCGATGAGGACCCGCTCCAGCGTCGAGAACTCCTCCACGCACCGCCCGGAGCCGCGCACCACGGCCCGCAACGGGTCGTCGGCGACCCGTACCGGCACGCCGAGCTCGTGGCGGAGCCGCTCATCGAGTCCGCGCAGGAGCGCTCCCCCACCGGTGAGCGTGACGCCGTTGTCGAGGATGTCGCCCGCGAGCTCGGGCGGGCACACGTCGAGGGTGGCTCGCACCACGTCGACGATCTGGAGCACCGGCCCCTCGATGGCCCGCCGGACCTCCTGGCTGGTGATCGTCACGGTCTTAGGGAGGCCGCTCACCAGGTCGCGGCCCCGCACGCGCGTGCTGGTCTCCTCGCTGAGGGGGAACGCGGAGCCGGCCGCCACCTTGATGTCCTCGGCGCTGCGCTCCCCCAGCAGCAGGGAGTACTCGCTCTTGACGTGCGCGATCACCGCCTCGTCGATCTCGTCACCGCCGACCCGCACCGACCTGGCCGTCACGATCCCGCCGAGGCTGATCACCGCGACGTCGGTCGTGCCGCCCCCGATGTCGACGACCATCGAGGCGGAGGTCTCGTTGACCGGCAGGCCAGCGCCGATCGCGGCCGCCATCGGCTCCTCGATCACGTAGACCCGGCGGGCTCCCGACCGGATCGCGGCGTCCTCGAGGGCCCGGCGCTCGACCCCGGTGACCTCACTCGGGACGCACACCACCATCCGCGGGCGGACCAGCCGGGACGGTCGCACCTGGTCGACGAAGTAGCGCAGCATCTGCTCGGTGACGTCGGCGTCCGAGATGACGCCGTCGGCCAGGGGCCGGACCGCCCGGACATGCCCCGGCGTGCGCCCGAGCATCTCCCTGGCCCGGGTGCCGGCGGCGATCAGCCGGCCGGTGCCGGCCTCGACCGCCACGACCGACGGTTCGTCCAGGACGACTCCCCGACCGCGCTCGTAGACGAGGGTGTTGGCGGTGCCGAGGTCGATGGCCAGGTCCCTGCCCATCGTCATCCACCCGCGCGCACCGCTCCTCACGCCGCGATGCTAGGTCGGCGGCAGGGCGGGATCGGGGAGCCGCGCCCGACCCGCTCCGAGGATGGTGCGGGTGTGACTGGTGTGACGGTTCACTCGCCTCGTCGAGGCAACCGCCGGGCTGTGGTCAGGCAGCCAGGGCGGCCTGTCGGACGGGTTGGGCCACCTCGCGCGGCCGGCGCATCGCGGCCCGGAGGCGCCAGGCGGCGAAGACGGCCACCAGGCTGATGGCCACGTGCAGGCCGATGAACACGCTGCCGAGCCCGGCACCGAGGATCACGCCGGCGACCAGCGGTCCCACCGCCGAGAACCCGGTCTGCAGCGCGGTGAACATGCCGAGGGTCGTGCCGACCAGCCCGGACGGGGCCAGGCTCGCGGTCAGCGGGTTGAGCACCGGCGCGTACATCGTCTCGCCGACGGCGAAGATGCCGAAGGTCGTGACGAACAACGCGGCGGACAGCTCGGGGCTCAGCGACGCGGCGGCCAGCACCAGCCACGACACGGTCCAGATCGCGCCCACGCCCATGAGGAGGGTCGCCCCACTGCGCTGGGCCGTCAGCCGGACGACCAGCATCTGCAGCGCGATGATGACGACGCAGTTGACCGCGGCGGCCAGGCCGATGGTGGTCTCCTCGACGTGCAGGACCGTGAGGGCGTACGCCGGGAGGCCCGACTCGAACTGGGCGTAGAAGCCCAGCGCCAGGGTCACCGTGATGAGGGCGGTCCAGCGCAGCGCCGGGATCGCCCAGATGGCGCGCAGGGCCTCGCGCGGGCTGGTGGACCCGACGCCCTGGGAGGTGAGGCCGGGCTCGTCGACCGAGCCGACCGGCATACCCCAGCGGCGGGCGCCGGCCGCCAGGAGGAGGACACCCGAGACGAGGAAGCCGACGGCAGCGGCGGCGAACGCCGGCCACATGCCGGTGGCGCGGTCGAGGTCGACGACGTAGCCGGCGGCGAACGCACCCACGGCCATGCCGAGCGCCTGCCCGGTGAACTGCCACGCGAAGACCTTGCGGCGGTCCGCTCCGCCGACCCAGCGCAGCACGAGGACGGACTGGGCCGGACCCGCGGCGGTGATCCCCAGGCCGAAGACGAACATGCCGACGAGGAAGGAGACGGGGCCGTTCGCCCAGATCAGCGATGCGGCTCCGGCTGCGGCGACGACCTTGGCGGCGACGGCGACCGCGACCGGTGACCTGCGGTCGGCCAGGCGCCCGCCGACGGGCGCCGCGAGCAGCGCGCCCACCGAGAACAGGCTCGAGGCGGCGGCCGCGACGAGCGAGCCCCAGCCGCGCGTGGTGGCTGCGTAGGCGTACTGGTAGGGCAGGACGGTGCCCCAGCCGAGCATGGCAACGGCTGAGGCGATGATCAGGAGACGGGCGCGCATGGGAGGGTCAACAGTTCTTCGAGTCCGAATATTTCGATATCGAAATCTTAGCATGCGAAGATGGGGCCATGCCTCCCCGCGGAAAGCGCGCCCCGAGCGCCCAGGAGCAGTACCAGGAAGCCGTCGCCACCTATGTGGCGGCCGGCGGGGACGAGTCGGTGCAGCGGGTCATCACGGCGGTGAACTCGATGAGCCGCAAGCTCGAGCAGTGGTACACCCGCCAGCTCGTCGACCTCGACCTGTCGCACGGCGAGTGGTCGGTCGTGGCCCAGCTGGCCACCGCCGACGGCGCGCCCATGACGCCGAGCCGCCTCGCGGATGCCAGCAACGTGGCGGCGTCCTCGATGACGCACCGGCTCGACAAGATGACCGAACGCGGACTGGTCCGCCGCTCCCCCGACCCCGACAACCGCACCCGGGTGCTCGTCGAGCTCACCGACCAGGGCTGGGAGCTGTTCGGGGCGGCCGTGCGCGAGGCGAACGTCGTCGAGTCCGACGTCCTCGCCGGCCTGACCCGCAAGGAGCGCGGCCAGCTGGCCGCGCTCCTCGAAGTGGTGATCAGCAGTCTCGACGACCTCGAGACCCCGTAGGGCTCCGGGGCTCAGCGGCCCCGCCGGTCAGAGGTTCGGGAACCAGATCGCGATCTCGCGCGCGGCCGACTCCGCGGAGTCGGAGCCGTGCACGATGTTCTCCTGGACCTTCTTGCCCCAGTCGCGGCCGAGGTCGCCACGGATCGTGCCGGGCAGCGCCGCGGTCGGGTCGGTGGCACCGGCCAGGGCCCGGAAGCCCTCGATGCAGCGGTGGCCCTCGATGACGACTGCCGCGACCAGGCCGCTGGACATGAACTCGACGAGGGGCTCGTAGAACGGCTTGCCCTCGTGCTCGGCGTAGTGCTCGGCCAGCTGCTCGCGGGTCGGGGTGGTCACCGCGAGCGCGGCCAGGGTGTAGCCCTTGGCCTCGATGCGGCGCAGGACCTCTCCGGAGAGGCCGCGGGCGAACCCGTCGGGCTTGACCAGGACAAGGGAACGTTCGGTCTGAGTCGTCACGTCGGCCAGCCTACCGAGCAGAGCAGGGGCTAGCGTCACGGTGTGCGAGGGGCCAGGCGGACGAGCGAGGCCTTCGCGTATGCCGCCTGGCTGGCCCAGCCGCTCTACCTCGTCGGCGAGGTGGGAGTGGCCGCCCTGGCCGGGGTTGCCTACTCGGGGCGGGACGACACGATCAGCGCCCTCGGCACGGCCTGCGACCCCGGTGACGCGGGCTGCTCCTCGGCGCCCGTCGCCATGAACGCCGCCTTCGTCGTCTTCGGGCTGCTCCAGGCGGGCGGCGCGGTACCCCTGCTCGCGCGTCGAGGGCGCAGTGCCCGCAGGGTTCTGGTCGGCTGGCTCTGGGTGGTGGCCGGCCTCGCCTCCGTCGGCGTCGGCCTGCTGCCGGTCGACACGCATCCGACCGCCCACTCGCTGGTCGCCCTGCCCGTCTTCGCGGCGCAACCGCTGGCGCTGCTGCTCCACGCCCGAATGCTCGCTCCGGGCGTCGCCCGGCGGGTCGGACTCGGCCTCGCGACGGTCGCCCTGGTCGGCGTCGCCTGCTTCGTGGCGCTGCTGGGCCACGACGAGTGGGTGGGCACCGCCGAGCGGGCCGCCATCTGGCCGGCCAAGCTCTGGCTGCCCCTGGTCGCGGTGGCTACTGCTGGGTGGCTTCGACCCGGGCCGCCACCTGGTCCTCGACCCGGCGGCACAGGACCAGCGAGCCCACCCACAGCACGAGGAAGATGACCCCGACGCCGATCATGGCCGGCACCACCACGGCGCTCGCGAAGGTGAGCACCTGGATCAGCCAGCCCAGCGTCACCCCCCACGGGCGGCGCATCAGCCCAGCAGCCAGGAAGCAGAGCAGCGCCAGCCCGACACCGGTCCAGAGCCACGCGTGGCTGCGGTCGTCACCCTGGGCGCTGGCGAGCCCGCGCGCGACCAGGGCCCCGAGGAACACGACGACTCCCTGGCTGCCCAGCACGGTGGCGAGCATCCGCCAGGTGAACTTGCCGAGGGAGCCGTAGAAGACGATCCCCTTCATCGACCACCTCGGCCGTTGTCACGGAACCTCGTGACGAGCCAGAACACGACGGCCACGACGATGACGAGCACCACGAACTTCCCGATCATGCCTCGAGCGTATGCCGTGCGGTCACGGCCGCGTGCAGGCGCCGGGACGGCGTACTGTCAGAGCACGGAGTCATTCAGGCTTCCTAGCGCTGGGAGCACAGCCATGGCCGACAAGTCACCTCGACAACACCTGGCCAAGAAGGCGGGCAAGTCCATCAAGGAGAAGCGCGCCGAGAAGCACGCGAAGGCCGACGCCAAGACCCACCTCGACGTGGGCCAGATCGGCAAGAAGTAGCGGACCCCGCAGCGGCCCGGTCCCGTCGAGGGGTCGGGCCGCTCGGGTGGCCGGGGTCGGTCAGACCTCGGTGGCGCCGAGCAGCATGCGCACCTCGGCCGCAGTCGTCACCGAGCCGGTGGCGAGCACTCCCCCACCGACGCCGCCCTCGTCGGCCAGGCCCGCTGCGGTGTCGAGGGCGTCGGGCAGGTCCTGGACGACCGTGACCCGGTCCTCGCCGAAGATCTCGACCGCCAGCTCGCCGAGCTCGTCGGGGCGCATCGCCCGCGGCGAGGTGGTCCGTGACACGACGACGTGGTCGAGCACCGGCTCGAGGATCTCCAGCATCTCGGTGGCGTCCTTGTCCTTGAGGATGGCGATCACCCCGATGATCCTCGCGAAGTTGAACGAGTCCTCCAGGGCGGCTCGCAGCGCCAGCGCGCCGGCGGGGTTGTGCGCCGCGTCGACGAGGACGGTGGGCGAACGCCGCACGATCTCCAGCCGCCCCGGCGAGGCCACGGCCGCGATGCCCGCCCGGACGGTGTCGGGGTCGAGGCGCTGCTCGCCGCCGCCGAGGAACGCCTCGACCGCCGCGATGGCGAGCACCGTGTTGTGGGCCTGGTGCGCACCGTGCAGCGGAAGCAGCAGGTCCTCGTACTCGCCACCGAGGCCGCGGACCGAGATCTGCTGGCCACCCACGGCCACCTCACGCGTGAGCAGGCCGAAGTCGTTGCCCTCCAACGCGATCCGTGCGCCCACGGATTCCGCTCGCTGGGCCATGATCTCGGTGACCTCCGGCTCCTGCACGCCGATGACGGCCAGGGCATCGGCCTTGATGATCCCCGACTTCTCGTCAGCGATCGCCTCCACCGTGTCGCCGAGCATGCGGGTGTGGTCGAGGCTGACCGGCGTCACGACGGCCACCTGGCCGTCGGCGACGTTCGTCGCGTCCCACGCCCCGCCCAGCCCGACCTCCACGATGGCGACGTCGACCGGCGCGTCCGCGAACGCGGCATACGCGATGGCCACGAGCATCTGGAAGTAGTTCATCCGCGGGCGACCGACCTCCGCGGACTGGGCGTCGACGATCTCGACGAACGGCAGCACCTCGTCGTAGGCCGCGATGAACTTCTCCGGGCTGATCGGCACCCCGGACAGGGCGATCCGCTCACGCATCGAGTGGAGGTGGGGCGAGGTGAAGCGCCCGGTCTTCAGCCCCATCTCGCGCAGCAGCGAGTCGATGATCCGCGTCGTCGAGGTCTTGCCGTTGGTGCCGGTGAGGTGGATGACCGGATAGCTGCGCTGGGGGTCGCCGAGAAGGTCCATCACCGCACGGATCTGGTCGAGGGACGGCTCGATGTCGGTCTCCGGCGCGCGAGCGTCGATGGCCTGCTCGACCTCACGGAGCCGTTTCATGACCTCGAGGTTGTGCGCGGCCTCGCGCTGGGCGGTATCAGGAGCAGGCATGCCCCCATCCTCCCGCAGCGACCACCCCCGACGCGAAACGGGCGGCGGTCGCAGAGGACCGCCGCCCGTTTCGTCCCGCAGCGTCAGTTCACAGCTTCATCACCTTGATGCGCACGGGCTCACCGTCGCCGACCGTCGCGCTGACGACGTCGGCGCGCTCCGGCAGGGCCTCGAGCTGCGGTGCGGACCCGAACTGGCTGGCCAGCGTCTCCTCGACGATCAGGGCCTGGTGGGCCACCGTCGCCTCCCAGACCGCCTGGGAACCGGTGACGGTCAACGAGATCCGGTCGGACACGTCGAGCCCGCCGTCGCGCCGGGCCTGCTGGACGGCCCGCACGATGTCGCGAGCCAGCCCCTCCTGCGCGAGCTCGGGCGTGACCAGCGTGTCCAGGACGACGACGCCGCCGCCATTGGGCAGCAAGGCGCGGCTGTGCCGCTCGTCCTTCTCCCCGAGGAAGGCCTGCTCGAGGGTGAACTCGCCCTCCTGCAGCACCATCCCGCCGGCCTGCACGGTGCCGTCCTCGTCCACCGACCAGTCGCCCGACTTCGAGGCCTGGATGACCTTCTGCACCTCTCGGCCGAGTCGGGGCCCGGCCACCCGGGCGTGCACGGTCAACCGCTGGTCGACCGCGAACGCGGCCGCGGCCGGGTCGCTCTCGTCGATGAGGGTGACCTGCTTGACGTTGACCTCGTCGGCGATGATCGGCGCGTAGGCCTTCAAGGCGGCGGCGTCGGCCACCACCACGGTGAGGTCACCCAGCGGCAGCCGGGTGCGGAGCCCGTCGGCCTTGCGCAGCGACGAGGCGACGGAGCAGACGTCGCGGACCCGGTCCATCGCCGCCACGAGCGCGTCGTCGGCGGGCAGGTCCGAGGCCTCGGGCCAGTCGGTGAGGTGCACGGAACGGCCACCGGTCAGGCCGCGCCAGATCTCCTCGGTCACCAGGGGGAGCAGCGGCGCCGTCACGCGGCACAGCACCTCCAGCGCGGTGTAGAGGGTGTCGAACGCCTGCTCGGCAGCACCGCCGGCTCCACCGCCCGCCGTGGTCGCGGTGTCCCAGAACCGCTCGCGCGAACGGCGCACGTACCAGTTGGTGAGCACGTCGAGGAAGCCACGCGTCGTCTCGCACGCCGACGCCACCTCATACCCGTCGAGCTGGGTCGTCATCGTCTCGACGTACTGGCGCAGCTTGGCCAGCAGGTAGCGGTCGAGCGGGTCGGTGGAGGCCGTGGACCACCTCGCCTCGTACCCGCTCCCACTCGCACCAAAAGCGTTGGCGTACAGCGAGAAGAAGTACCAGGTGTTCCACAGCGGGATGATCACCTGTCGCACGCCGTCACGGATGCCCTGCTCGGTGACGATGAGGTTGCCACCGCGCAGGATCGGGCTGCCCATGAGGAACCAGCGCATCGCGTCGGCGCCGTCGCGGTCGAATACCTCGCGCACGTCGGGGTAGTTGCGCAGCGACTTCGACATCTTCTGCCCGTCGGAGCCGAGCACGATGCCGTGGCAGATCACCGAGCTGAAGGCCGGGCGGTCGAACAGCGACGTCGAGAGGATGTGCAGCATGTAGAACCAGCCGCGGGTCTGCCCGATGTACTCGACGATGAAGTCGGCCGGGAAGTGGTGCTCGAACCACTCGGCGTTCTCGAACGGGTAGTGCACCTGGGCGTAGCTCATCGAGCCGGAGTCGAACCACACGTCGAGGACGTCCTCGACGCGGCGCATCGTCGACTGCCCGCTGGGGTCGTCCGGGTTGGGCCGGGTCAGCTCGTCGACGAACGGGCGGTGCAGGTCGACCTGGCCGTCGGCGCTGCGGGGCAGCCGACCGAAGTCGCGCTCGATCTCCTCGAAGGACCCGTAGACGTCGATCCTCGGGTACTGCGGGTCGTCGGAGCGCCACACCGGCACCGGGCTGCCCCAGAACCGGTTGCGGGTGATCGACCAGTCGCGGGCGTTGTCGAGCCACTTGCCGAACTGGCCGTTCTTGATGTGGTCCGGGGTCCAGTCGATCTGCTCGTTGAGCTCGAGCATGCGGTCCTTGAACTTGGTCACCTCGACGAACCAGCTCGAGACCGCCTTGTAGATCAACGGCTGCCGGCAGCGCCAGCAGTGCGGGTAGGAGTGGTCGTAGGTCTCCCGGCGGACCAGGACGGTGCCGTCCGTGACCGAGCCGTGGTCGGCCTCGCCGCGGGTGGCGGCCTTGAGGTGGTCGATGATCGGCAGGTTCGCGTCGAACACGAGCATGCCCTCGTACTCGGCGACCGGGAAGGTGAAGCACCCGTCCGGGCCGACCGGCATGACCGGCTCGATGCCCTCGCGGTCCGTGACGATCTTGTCGTCCTCACCGAACGCCCCGGCGCTGTGGACCAGCCCGGTGCCGTCGCTGGTCGTGACGAAGTCGGCCTCGACCACGCGGTGGGCGTTCTCGTGACCCTCGTAGTAGTTGAACGGCGGCGTGTAGGAGCGACCCATCAGGTCGCGACCCTTGAGCCGCTCGACGACGAAGGACTCGACGTCGGCCTTGGGGTCGCCGAACAGGTCACGCGCATAGCTCGGGAGGCGCTCCGCACCGATGACGTAGCGCTCGGCGCTGCCCGTGGGGACGGCCGACTCCACGACGACGTAGTCGATGTCGGGGTGGACCATCACCGCCAGGTTCGACGGCAGGGTCCAGGGCGTGGTCGTCCAGACCAGGGCCAGCTCGCCGGTGTCCAGCCGCACGCCGACGGTGACGGCCGGGTCCTGCCGCATCTGGTAGACGTCGTCGTCCATCCGCAGCTCGTGGTTCGACAACGGCGTCTGGTCGTTCCAGCAGTAGGGCAGGACGCGGAAGCCTTCGTAGATCAGGCCCTTGTCGTGCAACGACTTGAACGCCCAGATGACCGACTCCATGTAGTCGGGGTTGAGCGTCTTGTAGTCGTTGTCGAAGTCGACCCAGCGGGCCTGGCGGGTGACGTACTCGCGCCACTCCCCCGTGTACTTCAGCACCGACTGCCGGCACTTGGCGTTGAACTCCTCGATGCCGATCTCGAGGATCTCGTCCTTGGTCTTGATGCCGAGCTGGGCCATCGCCTCGAGCTCGGCGGGCAGGCCGTGGGTGTCCCACCCGAACCGTCGCTCGACCCGGCGCCCGCGCATCGTCTGGTAGCGCGGGATGAGGTCCTTGACATAGCCGGTCAGCAGGTGGCCGTAGTGCGGCAGGCCGTTGGCGAACGGCGGGCCGTCGTAGAAGACGAACTCGTTGTCGCCGTTGGTGCCGGCCGACCGGTTCTCCACCGACGCGATGAAGGTGCCGTCCTCGTCCCAGTACTTGAGGATGCGCTCCTCGATCTCCGGGAAGCGCGGGGACGCGGGAACGCCCGAGGAGGTGCCCGGGGCGTCGCTGGAGACTGTGTCGCTCGAGACTGTGTCGCTGGAGACCTTGGGATAGGTCATGGTGTCGGCGGTCCTCACATCACTCGTGTTCTCACACGAGGACGACGTCGCCGGGTTTCCCGACGGCACCGCGGTGCCACCTCGCTTGCCGTGCCCCGCGTGCTGACGCACGCGGCATACGGCCGCTCTTGCCCAAGGTTGTGACGGACCCACCCGTCCGGTTCTAGTGAGCCGGGTGTCCTGCGTATGCCGCGGGGCGCCCTGCCGTTCTTCCGGAGGCTCCCCGGTGATGGCCGGTTCGACGCCTGTGCACCCCAGTCTAGCCATCCGTGACGAAGGGCACGTGCGCACGGCCGGAGGACGCCGTCGTGCGGTGTAGTCTGAGCGGCGTTGCCCTGAGGTCCCCGACCGCATGGCGACACCACGACGCGACACCAGGGGAAGCCGGTCAGATGCCGGCGCTGACCCGCAACCGTAGGCCGCCTGAAACGCGGCAAGCCGGAACACCTGGTACGCGAAGCGGCTCCATTTCCGTCGAGGTACGCGGGGCGGAGCCCGGACACCCAGTCCGAGGCCGCCCCCCGATGTCGCTCCAGCGACGCCGGGGGTCTTTCACGTTCTGGTGCCGGTGCACCGTCGCGACACCGTTCGCATTGAAGAGGCACCATGCACCGCACCCTTCGCACCGCCCGTCCGGCGGCGGCGCTCGCCCTGGCCCTGGCGGCCAGCCTGGTCGTCCCCGGCGCGGCGTTCGCCGGCACGACCGAGCCCACCGGCACGACCACCGGCACGAGCTCGAGCACCACCACGCCGTCGACGTCGACGTCGACGTCGACGTCGACCTCCACCTCCACCGAGTCGGCCACGACGTCGACCACCACGCCGCCCTCGACGACGACCACGACCCCGTCGAAGCCGAAGACCGCGGCGAGGTCCAAGGCCCTGGCCGCGACGTCGGAGCGGATGCCGTTCGGCACGGGGTCCACCCTGCGAGCGGCCCTGGTCCCGGGTGACCCCACCGACCAGGCCGCGTACGCCGCCGGCTTCATCGTGCGCACCCTCGCCGCGCGCGACGACCACTACAACTACCCCGCCTCGACGTTCTTCGACGGTGGCAACACCATTGACGCCGTCCTGGCGCTGGACGGCGCAGGCGCCGGCCTCGACCAGGCCGACGCCACCACCGACTACCTCGCCGCACACGTGAACGACTACGTGGGCTACCCCGACCCGCCCGGCTCCCCGACCGCCGAGACCTACGCCGGCCCGCTCGGCAAGCTCGTCCTCGGCGTGGTCGCCCAGGGCGGCAACCCCACCGCCTTCGGTGGGCAGGACCTCGTCGCCCGCCTCGAGGGCCTGATGACCGTTGGCGGTCGTTTCTCGGACAAGTCCAACTTCGGCGACGCGACCAACCCGAGCGGCGACTACTCCAACACCATCGGGCAGGTCCTCGACATCATCGCCCTCGGTCGCGCCACGGGCTCGGTGCCGGACGCCGCTGGGAACTACCTCCTCGACCAGCAGTGCGACGACGGCGGGTTCCGCGGCAACCTCGACGTCGCGGGTGCTGCCTGCTCCAGTGACGCGGACGCGACCGCCTTCGCCGCCCAGGCCCTCGTCGGCCTGCTGGGCGCGGACGACCCCGCGACCGTGGACGCGCTCGAGTGGCTCTCGTCGCACCAGGCGCCCAACGGCGGCTTCCTCAACGACGACGGTCAGTACAACGCCAACACCGCGGGCGTCGCAGCCCAGGCCTTCGCCGCGGGCGGCCTCGACGCCGAGCTCGCGAGCGCCCAGGACTTCCTGGCCGGTCTGCAGTTCGACTGCTCCTTCGCCGCCGGCCTCCGCGGCGGCATCGCCTTCACCGCGGCCGACCACGCCACCCTCAAGGCTGCCCCGACGACGGCTGCGGCGATCGACCGCGCGCTGCGGGCCACGCCCCAGGCGACCCTGGGCCTGGCCGGCGACTCGCTGCTGACGGTCACGGCTGACGGGGCTGCGGCCACCGCGCCGACGCTCGACTGCCGCACGACCACCACGACGACCACCTCTCCTGCGTCGTCCACCACGAGCACGTCCTCGACTCCCTCGACGGGGAGCAACGACCCGGCCGACCCCGGGTCGGCCACGCCCGGCTCGCTGGCCCTCACCGGCACCGACGTGGCGGCGATGACCCTGCTGGGCGCACTGCTGCTGCTGGCCGGTGCCGGCGCGATCGTCCTGGCCCGGCGCAAGGGCGTGCACGCCTGATGCGGCTGGTCGCGCGCTTCGTCGCCATTGCCGGTCTGGTGGTCGCCGGCGGCCTCGCCCTCCCGGGCGGGGCCGCCCAGGCGGCGGCCTGCAGCAGCTCGACCGGCGTGACGGTGGTGATCGACTACGGCTCGAGCAGCAGCACGCTCTGCGCCGCGGACGACACCTCCGCCATGAAGGTGCTCACAAAGGTCGCCACCGTCGTGAGCCCGGTCCAGTACCCGAGAACGGTGGTCTGCAAGATCAACAGCGTCCCTGCCGACCAGTCCTGCCAGCGGATGCCTCCGGCCAGCGCCTACTGGGCCTTCTTCCACGCACCCCGTGGCGGATCGTGGACCTACAGCAGCTCCGGCGTGGCGGACTACAACCCAGCGGCCGGCAGCGTGATCGGGTTCGCGTTCGGCTCCGGAGGGGCTCCCAGCAGCCCTCCGCCCGCCGCAGCCGCACCCAAGCCGTCGCCGAGCCCGTCCTCGTCGTCGAGCCGGCCGCCCGCCCCCAAGCCGAAGCCGAAGCCCACGACGACCACCCCCGCGCGTCCCGGGAGCTCGAGCACCTCGACCGGGTCGACGCCGGCAGCCGGGAGCAGCTCTGCTGCCGGCTCGGTGACCAAGCCCGGCGCGAAGCCGTCGACCACGACCCCGGGCAGCACGACCACCACGCCGCCGACGGGTGGCGCCACCACGGGCACGACGCCGTCGACGGACTCGACCGGCGACAGTGCGAGCACCGCAGCGGCCCAGGGGGACTCGACGGACTCGGGCTCGCCCACCACCCTGCTCGCCGGCCTCGGCCTGGTCGCGTTGGTCGGCGCCGGCGCGGCCTACGTCGCGATCCGTCGCCGAGCCACCAGCTGAGGACCGTGCGCACGGCCGGCTCCCCGCTGTCCCGACACCTCCACCCGGTCGCCTGGTGGGTGTGGGCGATCGGGCTGGCGGTGGCCTGCTCACGCACCAGCAACCCGGTGCTGCTCCTGCTCGCGGTGACCGTCGCCAGCCTGGTCGTCGCGGCCAAGCGCGGCAGCTCGCCGTGGGCACGGGCCTTCCGCCTGTACCTCGTGCTCGGGGCGGTCATCATCGTCCTGCGGGTACTCCTGCACGTCGTGGTGGGCTACAAGTTCGGCAGCACGAGGCTCTACCAGCTGCCCAGCATCGAGCTGCCCGGCATCACCCTCCTCGGCCCGCTCTACCTCGAGGGCCTGCTGGCGGCGGCGGTCGAAGGGCTGCGGCTGGCCAGCCTGATCGCCTGCATCGGCGCGGCCAACGCGCTGGCCAACCCCAAGCGCCTCCTCCGGGCCCTCCCGAGTGCCTTGCACGAGATCGGCACCGCCGTGGTCATCTCGGTCACCGTCGCGCCGCAGCTGGCCGAGAGCGTTCAGCGGGTCCGGCGGGCCCGAGTCCTGCGCGGCGAGGGTGGCACCGGGATCCGGTCGGTCGGCCGGGTCGCGCTGCCCGTCCTCCAGGACACGCTGGACCGGTCGCTCTCCCTCGCCTCGGCGATGGACTCGAGGGGGTACGGCCGCCGGACCGAGCAGTCACCGGTCACGAGGAGGGTCACCGCTGCGCTGACCCTCACCGGGCTCCTGGGCGCCGGCATCGGGATGTACGGCCTGCTCGACAGCACCGCGCCCGCGGTCATCGGCCTGCCCATGCTCGTCCTGGGCCTGGCCCTGTCGGCGATCGGCATGTGGGTCGGTGGGCGGAGCGTGCAGCGCAGCGTCTACCGGCCCGACCCGTGGGCGGTGCCCGAGTGGCTCGTCGCCGGCTCGGGTCTGCTGGCCGCGGTGCTCGTGGTCGTGCAGTGCGCCCGGGCGCCGGGCACCCTCGTCCTCCCCCTCGAGCCGCTGGCCGCCCCCGCGCTGCCGCTGCTCCCCGTCGTCGGCATCCTGGCGGCGGCCCTCCCGGCGTTCGTCGCCCCCGACCCACCGGTCGCGCGGCGCGGAGACCCGCGATGAGCCGCCCCGTCGACCCGCACGCCCCGGTCGTCTTCGACCGCGTCAGCATCCGCTATGCCGGGAGCCCACGTCCCGCGATCCGCTCGGTGTCGTTCGCGCTCCAGGAGGGTGAGCTCGTCGTCGTCACCGGCCGCACGGGCTCGGGTAAGTCGACCCTGCTCGGCGCCGTGAACGGCACCGTCCCCCACTTCACCGGGGGTCACCTCTCGGGCCGGGTCACGGTCTTCGGCCACGACACCCGCACGCACCGACCACGGGACCTCGCGGGCGTCGTCGGCGTCGTGCGTCAGGACCCGCTGGCGGGCTTCGTGACGGACACCGTGGAGGAAGAGCTCGCCTACACGCTCGAACAGCTGGCCCTCGACCCGGCCGCCATGCGCCGCCGGGTGGAGGAGGTGCTCGACCTCCTGGGGATCGCCGACCTGCGCGACGCACCCCTGCGCGACCTCTCGGGCGGGCAGCAGCAGCGGGTCGCGATCGGGTCGGTGCTCACGGCGAACCCGCGGCTCCTCGTCCTCGACGAACCCACCTCGGCCCTCGACCCGACCGGTGCCGAGGAGGTGCTCGCGACGCTCTCGCGGCTCGTGCACGACCTCGGCCTGACCGTCCTGCTGTCGGAGCACCGGCTGGAGCGGATCGTCGGCGCGGCCGACCGGGTCATCGAGGTGCACGACGACGGCACGGTCAGCGACGGCCGGCCGAGCGACGTCATGGCCACCTCGGCCCTCGCGCCACCGGTGGTCCACCTGGGGCGCTGGGCCGGCTGGGACCCCCTGCCCCTGACGGTCCGGGATGCCCGGCGCGCAGCCAACGCCCTGCGGGCCGAGCTCATCGAGACGGGTCCCGCCGGCACCGCCGACCCCAGCCGGCGCGCGCTGCCCCAAGGAGCCGCGCGGCTGGTCGCGTCTGCCCTCTCTGTCACCCACGGGACGGTGGCCGCGGTGCGCTCCGTGGACCTGGCCCTACGCGACGGCGAGGTCGCAGTCCTCATGGGCCGCAACGGTTCTGGCAAGTCCTCCCTGCTCTGGGCACTCCACGGCAGCGGCCCCCGCAGTGACGGTGCGGTCACCGTCGTCACGGCCACCGGCGCGCGGGTCGACCCCGCCACGGAGGCACCCCGCACCCGCCGCAGCCACGTCGGGCTGGTCCCCCAGAGCGCCCCCGACCTGCTCTACCTCGACTCGGTGCGCGCCGAGTGCCAGCAGGCAGACCACGAGTCAGGAGCCGCACCGGGCGCGACGCGCGCCACGCTCGACCGGCTCGCACCCGGCATACCCGACGACCACCACCCTCGCGACCTGTCCGAGGGGCAGCAGCTGGCCCTGGTGCTGGCGATCCAGCTCTCCGCGTCGCCCGGGGCGCTGCTCCTCGACGAACCCACCCGGGGGTTGGACTACCCCGGCAAGGCCGCCCTGGCCGAGGTCCTGCGCGACCTCGCCGCAGCCGGGACCGCCCTGGCGGTGGCGACCCACGACGTGGAGTTCGCCGCCACGGTGGCCGACCGGGTGGTCGTGCTGGCCGAGGGGACGGTCGTCGCGGACGGGACGGCCACCGACATCCTCTGCGACTCCCCCGCCTTCGCACCGCAGGTGGCCAAGGTGCTCGCCCCCGCGCGGCTGCTGTGCCTGGACCAGGTACTGAGCGCCGCCACCACCCTCGGGGCGCCCTGATGGCCACCCCGATGCGCGCCATCGCGCTGCGTCCGCGCTCCACCGCAGCGCTCGTCCTGGTGTCCGTGGCCGGGCTGCTCGCCTTCCTCTGGCCGCTGTTCGCGACGGCCGGCTCGCGGCTCGGCCAGAACGCCGATGCACCACTGGTCTTCGCCCTCCTGCTGCCGCTGCTGATGGCGGTGGTGCTGTTCGAGATCAGCGAGGGCGGGCTCGACGTCAAGGCCGTGGCGATGCTCGGCGTCCTGTCCGCGGTCGGGGCCGCCCTGCGCCCCCTGGGCGCCGGCACCGCAGGGCTCGAGACGGTCTTCTTCCTGCTCGTCCTGGGCGGCCGGGTGTTCGGGCCGGCCTTCGGGTTCGTGCTCGGCTCGACCACGCTCTTCGCCTCGGCGCTGGTCACCGGTGGGGTCGGCCCGTGGCTGCCCTACCAGATGCTCGGCGCCGCCTGGGTCGGCCTGGGCGCCGGCCTCCTCCCCCGGGTCCCCCCTCGCTGGGAGCTGCTCCTCCTGGCCGGCTACGGCGCGCTGGCCGGGCTGCTCTACGGCGTGGCGCTCAACTTCTCGTTCTGGCCCTTTGCCAGCGGGCTGGCGAGCGACCTGTCGTTCGTGGCGGGTGCCCCTGCGTGGGAGAACCTGCGCCGGTTCGGGCTCTTCTCCCTGGCCACGTCGGTCTGGTGGGACCTCGGGCGCGCGGTCACCAACGTCGTCCTCATCGTCGTCACCGGGCGCGCGGTCCTCGGGACCCTGCGCCGGGCCTCGCGTCGGGCCGCCTTCGACGCCGACGTGGAGTTTGCTGACGCGGAGCGTGCCGACGTGGCGCTTGCCGACGCGGAGCTTGCTGACGTCGCGCTCGAGCACGGTGACCGCGCCGACCAGCCGGCCCCGCGGCATACGCTGCACGAGTGAGCACGCACACCTCGCTGCCCATCCGCACCGTCACCGACCCCGACGTCAAGGCGACCTACGCCGTCGACCAGTCAGTCGGCGCCACCGCGCCCGCCGACTTCGAGGTGGTGCGGGCGCGTGACCTCGGTGACGTCGTCGAGGTGATGCAGTGGGCGCACGAGACCCGCACGCCGGTCGTGCCGCAGGGCGCGCGCAGCAGCCTCACCGGGAGCTCGGTCGCGATCGAGGGCGGCGTGGTCCTCAACACCGAAGGGCTCGACACGATCTCCACCGTCGACCCACTCGAAGGGCTGGCCGTGCTCGGGCCCGGCGTCATCACCCAGAGCCTCAAGGACGCTGCGGCCGCCGAGGGGCTGTTCTACCCACCGGACCCCGCCAGCTCGGCGTTCTGCACGGTCGGCGGCAACGTCGCCACCAACGCCGGTGGCCTGTGCTGCGTGAAGTACGGCGTGACCGCCGACTACGTCCGCTCCCTCCAGGTCGTCCTGCCCGGCGGGGAGGTCATCCGCACCGGACACCGCACCGCGAAGGGAGTGGCCGGCCTCGACCTCACCGGCCTGTTCGTCGGGTCGGAGGGCACCCTCGGGGTGGTCACCGAGGTGACCACCCGCCTGGTGTCGGCGCCCGACCCCGCCCTCACCGTGCTGGCGACCTTCGACTCCCTCGACACCGCCTCCGTGGCGATCGTCGCCCTGCGCCGCGAGCGCCACGTGCCCTCGCTCGTCGAGCTGCTCGACCGCGCCGCCGTGGCGGCGGTGCAGGCGCTCGCCGACTACGGCTTCCCCCAGGACTGCGAGGCGGTGCTGCTCGTCCAGTCGGACCGCCCGGACCACACCGGCGAGGACGTGCAGCGGTATGCCGCGCTGCTCACCGACGCGGGCGCCGTGGACGTGGCCGTGGCCGACGACCCCGCCGAGGCCGACCTGCTGCTGGCCGGCCGTCGCGCGCTGAGCCCGGCGCTGGAGGCCAAGGGCCCGCGCTACCTCGAGGACGTCTGCGTCCCCGTGGGTCGGCTGACCGACCTGATCCGCGCGGGTCAGGCCATCGCCGCCAGGCACAGCCTCGAGATCGTCATGGCCGGTCATGCCGGGGACGGCAACCTGCACCCGAGCATCTTCTTCGACCCGGCCGACCCCACGAGCCGGAGGCGGGCGCACCAGGCGTTCTCCGAGGTGGTCACCGCGGCCCTGCAGATGGGGGGCACCATCACCGGCGAGCACGGAGTGGGCACCCTCAAGGCGCCGTGGCTCGCGGAGGAGCTCGGTGAGCGTGAGCTCGAGCGCCAGCGCGCGGTGAAGGCACTGTTCGACCCGCGCGGAATCCTCAACCCCGGCCGGGTCTACTGGTCCTGACGGATGGGGCGCATGGTTCGACTGGTAGAAACAAGGCCATGAGCAACCTCGAACTCGACCGTAGTGAGGCCTGGTTGACCCGCGAGGAGCTCGACGCCGCGCGCGAGCGGCTGCCCATCCTGTACGTGGACGCCGTGCCGGTGCGGGTCGACGAGCGCGGGGCCGTGAGTGCGGTCGGTCTGCTCCTGCGGGCCTCCGACGGCGCGATCAACCGCGAGCTCGTCTCCGGCCGGGTGCTCTACCACGAGCGGGTCCGCGACGCCCTGATCCGGCACATCGAGAAGGACCTCGGGCCGATGGCCCTGCCCCAGGTCCCCGCGAGCCCCCAACCGTTCACCGTGGCCGAGTACTTCCCCACGCCCGGCGTCACCCCCTTCCACGACCCTCGCCAGCACGCCGTCTCGCTCGCGTTCGTGGTGCCGGTGGCCGGTGACTGCCAGCCGCAGCAGGACGCCCTCGACCTCGCGTGGCTGACCCCCGAGGAGGCCGTGGCGCCCTCGCTCCTGGAGGAGATGGACGGCGGGCACGGCGTGCTGCTCCGCCAGGCGATGGCCCATCTGGGACACCCGCTCTGAGCGCGGCAGGGCGGACCCGAACCACCCTTTGTAAGCCTGTCGACGCCGGTTTCGCGGCGTCATCCGGGCAACATCACCCGAACGGATGACGCGCATTCGCACGCAAGAGGACGAAACTGGGTACGTGCCGGGGGAAATCGCCATATACCTCCTCGGCGCCCAAGGCGGCGTCGCGGACGATTTCGCACGCCTCCACGCGGCCACGAACCCGGTGCTCCTGCGCTACCTGCGAGTGACCGCCGACGGCGACCACGCGGAGCTCGCCCGCACTGCCTGGACGACGGCCCTGCCGCAGCTGCAGGTCTGCCCGCCCGACGACGACGCCTGGCTCGAGCTGGTCGTCGGCGCTGCCCGCACCGCCGTCCTGGCCGGCGACGGCGCCTCCTCGTTGGCGCCCGCAGGCACGTCGACGCCGCCTTCCGACGTGGAGCCCGACGCACTGGGACACGCAGTCGCCGCGTTGCGCGCCTGCCCGCCGGCGGAGGCGGAGGTCCTCGCCATGGGCGCAGTGGCCAACCTCGGCCGCGACGCCGTGTCCCGGCTGACCGGCCTGGAGCCGAACACCGTCCTCACCCTCGTGCTGCAGGGCCAACAGCACCTCGACATGTCGCTGGAGGTGCTGATCGCCTCGCTGCGGGTGCCGGCAACTCCCGGTGAGCTCGCCGACCTGCCCTTCGCCGCAGGACTGTTCGCGGCTGGTTTCCCGGTGCTGCTCAGGCCGGTGGCTCCCGCAGGACTGGTCGCGGCGGCGACGGCGCCGGCGGCGCTGGCGGCTCCGGGTCGCGCGTTCGGCGCGGCCGCCACCGCAGCGCCCTCGATGGTGCCCGTTGGCGCGCTCCAGCAGCCGTCGGTGGTCGACATCCACAGCCTGCAGTCGTCCGCCCCGGCGAGCGCCCAGCGGATCCTCGGCACCCCCAGCCGGTCGGCCCGAGCCGGGGCCGCCGCTGCCGCCTGGCTGCTCGCCGTCGGCGGCATCAGCACGGCCGCAGCCATGAGCGGCCTGCTCAGCGTGGCCATCGACGGCATCCTCGGCCGCGATCGCGGTCCACTCGTCACGGCCGACGGCCCGATCGTCCCCGGCCCGCTGCCCTCGACCGAGACGCCCAACCAGACACCATCGCCCGGGCGGGTGCCCGCCCCGACGGAGCCCTCCACCGGCACTCCCGGCTCCGGCGGGGGTCAGGACGGCAGCGGCGGCACCGACCAGGTCGTGAGCCCGCCCCGCGGCACCGGGGTCCAGGTCGTGGTGGCCGTCTTCAACCCGAACCCCGTGACGCCCTCCACGCCGACCGACACGCCGGCTCCCACGCCCACGCCCACCGAGCCGCCGGCCACCCCGACGCCTCCGGTGGTCCCCACCCCGTCGACGCCGCGGCCGCCCGTCGTGCCCACCGGCAACGGCGAGAGCAAGGCGAAGGGCAAGGTCCAGACCATCGGGAAGGGCAGCGGCAAGGCCCGGGGCAACGGGACCGTCAAACCGACCGCGACCGGGAACGGCAACGGCAAGGCGAACGGCAAGGGCCACGCCAAGCACCAGGGCAAGCACCTCGCCAAGGGCCACGCCAAGCAGCACGGCACGCACCTCGCCAAGGGCCAGGCCACGACGCAGGGGAAGGCGAAGGCCCAGGCCAAGCAGGCCCTGCAGGATCAGGCGCACGGCAAGGGTCACGTCAACAAGGGCAAGCACTAGACCCTCGCGGGCTGGGCACCGACCGGCTCGGTCAGTGGCTGCTGCGCCGGCGCCGGTCGGCCCGGTCCATCTCCTCGGCCTCCTCGACGGTGGGGGCCGTGCCCCCGAGCCGGACGGGCAACAGGTGTCGCTCCGCGTCGGGCCAGTGGGGGTAGCGGTCCTGCATGGCGTGCAGCTGCGTCTCCATCGCCGCCCGCACCCGAACCGTGGCCAGGCCCGGCTTCTCGTCGGCGCCGACCACGATGGGGGCGCCGGCCGTGATGAACAGGGGGATGCCGTGCCGGCCCATCCTGCGCGGCTGGCCCTTGGTCCAGACGCGCTGCGAACCCCAGATCGTGACGGGCAGGATCGGCACGCCGCCCTCTTGTGCAAGGCGGACGGTGCCGGACTTGAAGGCCTTGAGCTCGAAGGACCTGGAGATGGTGGCCTCGGGGAAGACGCCGATGATCTCTCCGCTGCGCAGCGCGTCGCGGGCGGCATCGAAGGACCCCAGACCAGCCTCGCGGTCGACCGGGATGTGCTTCATCCCCTTCATCAGCGGGCCGGCCACCGGGTTGGACCAGATCGACTTCTTGGCCATGAACCGCACGTAGCGCCCGGCCTTGACACCCACCAACCCGGCATACGTGAAGTCGAAGTAGCCGGTGTGGTTGATCGCCATCACCGCCCCGCCGTGGCGGGGCACGTGCTCGGTGCCGGTCATCGTGATCTTGAGGCCCTGGGCAGCGAAGAGTGCGCGGGCCAACCCGATGACCGGGGTGTAGACGGGTTCCATGGACCAACCCTAGGGGGTGGTCAGCGACCGCCCCTACGGGTCGAGCTTGCCCAGCAGGCGCGCCAGCGTCGCCTGACCGCGCGAGCGAGCCCGCGGCATACCCGCAACCCGTTGGTCACCACTGGTGACGGGATGGGAAGATTCACGCCATGACCGATGCACCCACCACGTCCGGCGCCGCCACCATCCCCGACAAGCCCTCGATCGAGGGGCTCGAGGACAAGTGGGCGCAGGTATGGCGGGAGCAGGGCACCTACAGCTTCGACCGCGCCACGGCGCTCGCCCAGGGGCGTGAGTCGGTCTTCTCGATCGACACTCCCCCGCCGACCGCCTCGGGGTCCCTGCACATGGGGCACGTGTTCTCCTACACGCACACCGACTGCATGGCCCGGTACAAGCGGATGCAGGGCCTGGAGGTCTTCTACCCGATCGGCTGGGACGACAACGGCCTGCCGACCGAGAAGCGGGTCCAGAACTACTACGGCGTGCGGGGCGACGCGTCGCTCCCCTACGTCGAGGGCTTCGAGCCGCCGCACCGCGGTGACGCCAAGAGCCTCAAGGCCGCCGACACCCTCCCCATCTCGCGCCAGAACTTCATCGAGCTGTGTGACGAGCTGACCGTCGAGGACGAGAAGGCCTTCGAGTCGCTGTTCCGCCGGATGGGTTTCAGCCTCGACTGGGAGATCAGCTACCGCACCATCGACGACCACTCGCGCGCCACCGCCCAGCAGGCCTTCCTGCGCAACCTCGCCCGTGGTGAGGCCTACCAGTCCGAGGCGCCCGGCCTGTGGGACGTCACCTTCCAGACCGCGGTCGCCCAGGCCGAGCTCGAGGCCCGCGACTACCCCGGCGCCTACCACCGCGTCGCCTTCCACGGCGCCGACGGCCCGATCCACATCGAGACGACGCGGCCCGAGCTCATCCCCTCCGCGGTCGCTTTGATCGCCCACCCCGACGACGAACGGTATGCCGCGCTGTTCGGGACCACCGTCCGCTCACCGCTGTTCGGGGTCGAGATCCCGGTGGTGGCCCACTCCGCGGCCGAGCCCGACAAGGGCGCCGGCATCGCCATGTGCTGCACCTTCGGTGACCTGACCGACGTGCTGTGGTGGCGTGAGCTGCAGCTGCCGACCCGGTCGGTCATCACCCGGTCCGGACGCATCCAGGCCGAGACTCCCGAGTGGCTGGCCGGGAGCCCGGGTGAGCAGCTGTTCGCCGAGCAGGTCGCGGGCAAGACCACCTTCAGCGCTCGTGAGGCGATCGTCGCCGCGCTGCGCGAGTCCGGTGACCTCGACGGTGAGCCCAAGGCGACCCAGCGCAAGGCCAACTTCTACGAGCGCGGTGAGAAGCCGCTCGAGATCGTCACCTCCCGGCAGTGGTACATCCGCAACGGTGGGCGCGACGCCGACCTCAACGCGGAGATGATCGAGCGCGGCCGGCAGGTCGACTTCCACCCCGCCTTCATGCGGGCCCGCTACGAGAACTGGGTGAGCGGGCTGAACGGCGACTGGCTGGTCTCCCGCCAGCGGTTCTTCGGCGTGCCGATCCCCGTCTGGTACCCGCTCGACGACCACGGCGACCCGGTCTTCGACAAGCAGCTGGTGCCCACCGAGGACCAGCTGCCCGTCGACCCGGCCGCGCAGGCCCCTGAGGGCTACGAGGAGTCCCAGCGTGGGCAGGCCGGCGGCTTCGTCGGCGACCCCGACATCATGGACACCTGGGCCACGTCGTCCCTGACCCCGCAGATCGCCGGACGCTGGCGCGACGACCCCGAGCTGTTCGCCGGGGTGTTCCCCATGGACGTCCGACCGCAGGGGCACGACATCATCCGCACCTGGCTGTTCTCGACGGTCGTGCGCTCGCACTTCGAGTTCGGCTCGGTGCCGTGGCGCAATGCCGCCCTGTCCGGGTGGATCCTCGACCCCGACCGCAAGAAGATGAGCAAGTCCAAGGGGAACGTCGTCACGCCCGAGGACGTCGTCAAGGAGCACAGCACCGACGCCGTCCGGTACTGGGCCGCCTCGGGCCGCCTCGGCGCCGACGCCGCCTACGACACCGGGCAGATGAAGGTCGGTCGTCGCCTGGCGATCAAGATCCTCAACGCCACCAAGTTCGCGCTGTCCTTCGGCGAAGTCGACATCCAGCACAGCGGCGAAGTCGACATCCAGCACAGCGGCGAAGTCGACATCCAGCACAGCGGCGAAGTCGACGGCGCACTGGTCACAGCGGTGACCAACCCGCTCGACCGCGCCATGCTCGCCCAGCTCGGCGACGTCGTCGCCAAGGCGACTGCCGGCTTCGAGTCGTGGGACCACACCCGCGCGCTCGAGGTCAGCGAGACCTTCTTCTGGACGTTCTGCGACGACTACCTCGAGCTGGTCAAGGACCGCGCCTACGGCGGGCAGGGCGACGGCGAGGCGGCGTCCGCGCGCGCGGCGCTGCGCATCGCGCTCGACGTGATGCTGCGCCTCTTCGCGCCGATGCTGCCCTACGTCACCGAGGAGGCCTGGTCGTGGTGGCACGAAGGCTCCGTGCACCGGGCCCCGTGGCCGACGGCTGCTGACGCGGCGGTCGGCGAAGGCGGAGACCCCGCCCTGCTCATCGCCGTGGGCGAGGCCCTGGCCGGGGTCCGCAAGGCCAAGTCGGAGGCGAAGGTCGGCATGCGCGCCGAGGTGGCGTCGATCGTGCTGGCCGGCCAGGGCGCGTGGACCGACCGGGTCCGGCTCGCCGAGACCGACCTGCGAGCGGCCGGCCGGATCACCGGGACGGTCGACTACGCCGAGGCCGAAATGCCCGTCGTGCGCGACGCGGAGCTGATCCCCGTGGAGAAGCCGAAGGCCTGAATGCGGCGGGTTCCGTTGGGCTGCACCGTGATCCACGGCACGTCCCACCCGGCGATCCGCAGCTCACGACTGGCGAACCTGCCCTCGTCCAACATGGTCACCTGACCCGTCGCCGGATCGTAGACGTCGAGCACCCGGTCGCCGTCACCCGGCAGCACCAGCGTGACGTGGCGTGGCAGGAGGCCGTTGCCGATGTAGAGCAGGGCGGGCTCGCCGTCGGCGACGACCTCGACCAGGCGCGCGTGCGCGTCACGCAGCGCGCTGCGGGTGAGCTGCCGGACCACCCGAAGCTCGTACTCGGTCCCCCGCCGCGACGCCCCGAACTCGAGCTCCTTGCGCGCCCCCCAGGGCGGGGTGCCCAGCGACCGGGGCCACGGGATGTTGAGCCGTCCGCCGCCGGAGAACAGGCGGTTGGTGCGCCTCATCACGACCCGCTCGTAGGCCGCGAATCGCTCCTTCTCGGTGGCGCCGGGTGGGGCGTCGGCGCGCGGGCCGTCACCGGAGGTGATCCACCGCGCGAAGACGGGGTTGACCAACATCCTGGCCACCGTGAGGCAGGCCGAACCGCAGGTCACCGGGGACTGCTGGACCGGCCCGATGTCACCGCTGCGCAACCGGTACCCCGAGGACATGCCCTCATCCTCGCGGGTGGCGCCGCAAACTTCCACCAACGGCGCGCCCGGTCACCAGCGGGTCGACCGCCCGGCGTGGGCGAGCAGCCTCGCAGCCGGGGTCGCCCAGTCCGACACCTGGACCGGCTGACCGAACCGGACCGGCCGGTCGGCGTCGGTGATGTGGTCGCGGGCCACCGGCCACAGGTCCATCGCCAGCCCCGGGGGGATCGAGCGCGGCTGGCCGATCGACTCGGCGACGTCCCAGCCGTGCAGGACGATCTCCAGCGCCCCGACCGCGCCGAGGAGGTCCCGCGACAGGCTCAGGTCACCCAGGCCCACCGGGCCGTCCGGCACCTCCTCCACCGGGTGCCAGTGGGCGAGCAGCCCCCGGGCCCGGTGGCAGATGCTGTCGAGCAGGTCGGTGCCCTCGGTCGGCGGGACGGACGGCACGAGGCTGAGCGAGGTGGCCTGCGCCGCCACCGCCATCGCCTCCAGCGAGTCGTCCATGTGGGTGAGCAGGTCGTGGAGCAGCCACCCACGGCACGGCGTGCGGCGCCCGAGGTCGGCTTCGGTCACGAGGACCAAGCTGGCCCGGGTGTAGCCGATCGCCCGCTCGAGTAGCTCGACGGCCCGCGGTGGCCGGCTCTGGCCGGCCGCGCTGGACACCTGCTGCCTCACGTCGGGCCGGAGTAGCCGGCCGGGAGTGAGGCGGGCAGACCGAAGGTCTCGAAGAGCGTCAGGTCGAAGAAGGCGGCGACGTGGCTGACCCCACCCGAGGCCTCGAGGGTGAGCACCTGGAGGTGGAAGGGCGTGAACGTGCCGTCGGGCTGGCGCATGTAGAGACCGAAGGCCGGCTGGCCGTTGGCGCTGGTCGCCACCATCGGCATGTCGTGGCGCTCCCCGGGGCACTGGGTGTCGATCAGGCGGCCGATGTTCTCGGCGCCGGTGTACCAGCCGGTGAAGGGCGGCATCTCCCAGACGGCCTCACGGGTGAGCATGGCGACGATGGCGTTCACGTCCTTGTCCCAGAACGCCTTGACGTAGCGGTCGAGCAGCTCCTGCTGGGCGGCGTCCAGCTCGGCGTGGACCTCGTCCTGGCTCACCTTCGCCTTCGCGATCTGGGCGTGCGCGCGCTGCAGGGCGCTGTTGACCGCGGCCTCGCTCGTCTCCAACGCCTCGGCGACCTCGGAGGCCTTCCAGCGCAGGACGTCGCGCAGGATCAGCACCGCGCGCTGGCGGGCGGGCAGGTGCTGGAGGGCCGCGACGAACGCGAGCCGGATGCTCTCTCGCTGCGCGACGATCGTCGCCGGGTCACTGGCGTCACCCGCGACCAACGGGTCAGGCGCCGGCTCCAGCCAGGACACCTCGGTCGACTCAACGAGCCGGTCGGCCGCGTCGCTCGACGGCGTACCCAGCCCGGCCGGGAGGGGGCGGCGGTCCTTGCCCTCGAGCGCCGTGAGGCACACGTTCGTGGCGATCCGGTAGAGCCAGGTGCGCACCGACGACCGGCCCTCGAACGCCGCGTAGGCGCGCCAGGCGCGCAGGTAGGTCTCCTGCACGAGGTCCTCGGCGTCGTGGATCGAACCCGTCATCCGGTAGCAGTGGGCGGTCAGCTCGCGCCGGTAGCCGTCGGCGGCCTCCGGGAAGTCCTGCACGTCCACCCGCTCGCGCACCTCGGTCATCGGGTCCTCCTCCGTCGTCCGACCACTGGGCCTGCCCTGAACACCGTGCCCACCTTAGGCACACCGGTACGACAACCACACCGGTACGACAACCACACCGGTGCGACATCAAGGCAGACTCCGGTGGTCGCGCAAACTCATCGGTTCGTCACGAATCGGAGGGGATTTGCCGTGCTCGCTCGCCACCACGGGAGCCGTTGCTAGGGTCGACCATCGTGAACCAGCGTGGTGTGGCAGTGGGTGTGGGGGCAGGGGCGACGCTGCTGCTGGCTGCCTGGGTTTCCGCAGCCGGTCCGGTGGGCGTCTTCGCGCGCAAGGACTTCTCCGGCAAGGAGTCGAGCGCCCCCGGCGAGGACTTCGGGCCGGGCGCCAACCCCTTGCCCACCGGACGAGGTCTCAAGGGCGCGGATGTCCACCATGCCGACCCGTGGCTCGTCACCCTCGTCGAGCTCGCCATGAAGATCGTGCTCGTGGTCGTCATCGTCATCGTGCTGGTCGCCATCGGCAGGGCGCTGCTCGACCGCTGGCGCACGCGCGAGGTCACCGCGGACCTGGTGGGCTCGGTCGACGTCGTGCCGGAAGCGCTCCTCGAGGCCGCGCTCGAGGGAGAGCGCCAGCTGTCCCATGGCGCGCCGGCCAACGCCGTCATCGCCGCCTGGGTGGCCATGGAGGACGCGTGCCGCGCCGCCGGCGTCAGGGACGACGACTCTCGCACCTCAGCCGAGCTCGTCACGGCCGTCCTGCGCTCCCACCGGGTCGACCGCGCGCCCCTCGAGACACTCGCAGCGCTCTACCGCGAGGCCCGGTTCTCCGCCCACCCGATCGGCGAGGAGCACCGGACCTCCGCCCGCGACGCCCTGGTGCAGGTGCAGGCCGACCTCCGGCGCACCATGGCGCGACTCGCCCAGGAGAGGACCGTCACCCGGTGATCCGCCGTCTCGCGGGCCGCTCGCCGGCCCAGCTCTTCCTCGTCGTCCTCGGCGTCACCGTGGTCATCGGCGCCCTCGCGGTGTCGGTGTCTGCCCTGGGCAACGTCGGCCTGCTGATCGCCTCCACCGGGCTGGTCGCGGCGCTGGCGATCGTGGCCCAGTGGCTCTGGCAGGCACGCCAGTCGACGGACTGGGACAACACCTTCACCGACACGGCCACGGCCCGCGGCGTCGACTCCCGGATCAGCAGGCTCGCCACGGACGTGCGCGAGGCCGGCTCCGGCGCCCCCGTCCCGAGCGCCCGACTCCACGCCACGCTCAGCAGCCTGGCCACCGAACGGCTCCGCAGCCGCGGCGACGGGACCATGACCGACGCTGGCGCGGTCCTGGGTCGCGACCTCGCGGCATACCTCGCCGCACCCCCGACCACCCGCCTCACCGCCGCCCAGCTCGCGGCGTTCACCACCACCTTGGAGGAGCTCTCGTGACCCTGACCCTCGACGAGGTCGCCGCACGCGCGACCGCCATCCTCACCGAGGTCGAACGCGCCGTCGTCGGCAAGCGCCAGAGCCTGGAGATCGTGCTGTCCGGCATCCTGGCCGGTGGCCACGTGCTGATGGAGGACTTCCCCGGGCTTGGCAAGACGCTGGCGGCACGATCGTTCGCGCAGGCGTTGGGGCTCGACTTCGCGCGGGCCCAGTTCACCCCCGACCTGTTGCCCAGCGACCTGACCGGCTCGTTCCTCTACGACCAGCGCAGCCACGAGTTCACCTTCCGCAAGGGGCCGTTGTTCACCGGGCTGCTGCTCGCCGACGAGATCAACCGGACGCCTCCCAAGACCCAGTCCGCGCTGCTCGAGGCGATGCAGGAGGGTCAGGTGACGGTCGAGGGCGAGACCTTCGTGCTGCCCAAGCCGTTCCACGTGCTCGCCACGGCGAATCCCGTTGAGTACGAAGGGACTTACCCGCTTCCCGAGGCGCAGCTCGACCGGTTCCTGCTGCGGGTGAGCTTCGGCTACCCGAGCGCTGCCGACGAGTGGGAGGTCCTCCAGCGGCGGATGGCGCGCCAGCAGGAGGCCCAGGTGGTCGCCAGCGTGACCGACGGTGCGGGCCTCATCGAGATGCAGCGGGCCGTCGAGACCGTCACCGTCGACGAGGGCGTCGGCCAGTACTGCGTGCGGCTCGTCGGAGCGACGCGCACCCACCAGAACCTGCTCATGGGCGCCTCGCCGCGCGCCTCGCTCGCCCTCCTGCTGACGTCCCGCGCGTATGCCGTGCTGCGCGGCCGCGACTACGTCACCCCCGAGGACGTCAAGGCGGTGGCGCACGCGGCCCTCGACCACCGCGTCACCGTGCGTCCCGAGCTGTGGATGAACGACGTCTCCGCGGCCAGCGTCGTCGACAGCGTGCTGTCCTCGGTGCCGACCCCGGCGGCCACGGCAACCGGCCCGCGGACTGGTTTCGAGCGTCCGTGACCACCACACCCGGGCGCCCGCTGGAGGCGCGCTGGCGCGTGACCTCGGCCCACCTCCGGGCGCTGTTCCTGGGGCTGCTGCTGGCGGGGATCGGCGTCCTGCTGCGCCGTCCGGACGCCCTGGTGATCGGCGCCCCGCTGCTCGTCGTCGGGCTGTGGGCCACCGTCACCCGCCCCAAGGCCACCCCGACCGTCGTCGCCAGGCTGGTCCACCCCCTCCTGCGGGAGGGACAGGCGACCAGGTGGCAGGCCACGATCTCGCCCGGCGCAGGGGTCGAGGAGGCCGGCCTCGCGCTCCTGCCGACCCCGCACACCGAGTTCACCCCCGGACACCGAGCCATCGCCGCGGCCTTCGGCGGTGACGACCAGCCCCGCTCCCTCGAGGTCATCTGCCGGAGCACGCGCTGGGGTCGGCGCCCCCTCGGGCCGGCGATCCTCGCCGTGAGTGGGCCGTTCGGCGCCTTTCGGTGGGAGCCGCAGTCGGTGTCCCTGCCGGCCATCCCGACCGTCCCGCTCCCCGACACCTTCTCGGCCCGGGTGCCCGTGCCTCACCCCGACGGCCTGGTCGGCCAGAACCGCTCCCACCACCAGGGCTCCGGCGGCGAGCTCGACCAGATCCGGCCGTTCCGGTTCGGCGACCGGCTCCGCCGGGTGCACTGGCCGGTCTCGGTGCGCACCGGCGAGCTGCACGTCACCGCGACCCACGCCGACCAGGACACCGAGATCCTCCTGCTCGTCGATGCCATGCACGACATCGGGCAGAGCACCGGCATCGAGGGGTCGAGCAGCAGCCTCGACAACGCCGTGCGAGCCGCGGGCGCGATCGCGGAGCACTACCTGCGCAGCGGCGACCGCGTCGGGCTCCTCGTGCTCGGGTCCCGCGACACCCCTCACGTCACCGCGGCCGCCGGGAGCAACCACCTTCGCCGCCTGCTCGACGTGCTGGCCCGCGTCACCGTCGCCGACGGCACCGTGAGCGACGAGAAGCGCCTCCGGTCCCAGCTGCGACACCACGTCTCGGCCGGCACCCTCGCCATCATCCTCACCCCGGCCGTCTCTCCCGAGGTGCTCGCCCACGCGGTCKCCCTGGCCAGGCGCGGCATCTCCGTCATCACGGTCGACACGCTGCCTTCGGGCCTGGCCTCCCCCGACATCCCCCAGGAGTCGCTGGCKCAGCTCGCCTCGACCGCGCAGGAGCACCCCACGGAGACCCGGCTGGCCTGGCGGCTGCGGCTGCTCGAGCGCCACCGAGAGATGACGAGGGCGCGCGAGGCGGGCGTGCCGATCGTCCCGTGGGCCGGACCGGGCACGCTCGACCTCGTGCTCCGCGACCTCCACCGTCGGTCGCGCGCCCCGAGGGTGGTGAGCCGCTGATGTCGCGCTCCCAGCTCGTCCTGCGCGGTCTGCTCTGCGGGGCGTCGCTGACCTTCCTGGTCCTCACCCTCGTCTCGTCCCCCCACCCGATCGTCGTGGTGGCCATCGGCATCGTGGCGCTCACCGGGTATGCCGCGGTGGAGCCGGACTCGGTGCTCGTGACGGTGCTGCTCGGGGCCCAGGCGCTGCACTGGGCCGCTGCCGTCCCCGTCCCCACCACCACCGGTGCGTGGGTCGCGCTGCTGGGTGCTGCGTGGTCCGGCCTGGTCCTGCACCTCACCGCCAGCCTCGCTGCCAGCCTGCCGGGCCCGGCTCCCGTCCCGGCCGTGAGCCTGCGCCGGTGGGCCCGCCGTGGCGCCGTCGTGGCCGCCGCCACGGTGCCGGTGTGGGCCGTGGCGCTGCTCGCCGGGCAGGAGAGCACCCGGGGTCAGGTCTCCCTGACGTATGCCGCGATCGCCGCCGTCGCGCTGCTCGCGTTCGCGACCTGGCTGCTCAGCCGCGAGGACCGCCCCCGCCCCTGACGCACACGTTCCACCTCCCCGACTTCTGGCCACCCATGCCCCACGCAGCGGCAGGAAAGCCCTCCACACCCAGCACGCGTGGCCAGAAGTCGGTGCTGTCCGGGGCAGCCGTGAGGGCCGCCCGGAGTACCGGACGGCCCTCACGAGGTGACTGCGGGCGAACGCCCTCTCAGGCGGAGCGCTTGCGGGTGCGCTTGGGCTCCTCGTCGCGCCGGACGATGGTCGGCAGCACGTTGTCGAGAACGACCTCGCGGCTGACGACCACGCGGGAGATGCCCTCGTCGCTCGGGACGTCGAACATCACCGGCATGAGCACCTCCTCCATGATCGCGCGCAGGCCGCGGGCACCCGTGCCGCGCTTGAGGGCCTGGTCGGCGATGGCCTCGAGGGCGTCGTCGGTGAACTCGAGCTCGACGTTGTCGATCTCGAACATCTTCTTGTACTGCTTCACCAGGGCGTTGCGCGGCTGCGACAGGATCGTCACGAGCGAGGCCTGGTCGAGCGGGCTCACCGTGGTGATGACGGGCAGGCGGCCGATGAACTCGGGGATGAGCCCGAACTTCATGAGGTCCTCGGGCATGACCTCGTGGATCGAGTCGGCGAGGTCCTTGGGCGTGTGGAGCTCGGAGCCGAAGCCCAGCCCCTTCTTGCCGTTGCGCGACTCGATGAGCTTCTCGAGACCGGCGAACGCGCCACCCACGATGAACAGCACGTTCGTCGTGTCGATCTGGATGAACTCCTGGTGGGGGTGCTTGCGTCCACCCTGCGGCGGGACCGAGGCGGTGGTGCCCTCGAGGATCTTCAGGAGGGCCTGCTGCACGCCCTCACCGGACACGTCGCGGGTGATCGACGGGTTCTCGGACTTGCGGGCGATCTTGTCGACCTCGTCGATGTAGATGATGCCCGTCTCGGCCTTCTTGACGTCGTAGTCAGCGGCCTGGATCAGCTTGAGGAGGATGTTCTCGACGTCCTCGCCGACGTAGCCGGCCTCCGTCAGCGCCGTCGCGTCGGCGATCGCGAACGGGACGTTCAGCATGCGGGCCAGGGTCTGCGCGAGGTAGGTCTTGCCACAGCCCGTGGGGCCGATCAGCAGGATGTTGGACTTCGCGATGTCGACCGACTCGGCGTCCTTCTTGCCGGCGGTCTCGCCCGCCTGGATCCGCTTGTAGTGGTTGTAGACCGCGACCGCCAGCGCGCGCTTGGCCACGTCCTGGCCGATCACGTAGTTCTCGAGGAACTCGAAGATCTCGCGGGGCTTGGGCAGCTCGTCGAGGCCCAGCTCGGAGGACTCGGCCAGCTCCTCCTCGATGATCTCGTTGCACAGGTCGATGCACTCGTCGCAGATGTAGACCCCGGGGCCGGCGATGAGCTTCTTGACCTGCTTCTGGCTCTTTCCGCAGAACGAGCACTTCAGCAGGTCGCCGCTCTCTCCCATGCGTGCCACGCGAAGTCCCTCCGGTCTGTCTGACGAACCTGTCTGACGAATCTGCCCGACGGTGTGCGGTCCACCTCGGACCGGCAACGCCCCGACGCTACAGCGCAGGAGACCGCCTTCGCTCCATTGAAACGGTCGAGTCGCCGGTTCGTCGCGCTTGTCCGCTGAGGGCGGACAACACGCCGAGGGACCGCCGCGACCCCTCGTCACTGTCTCCGGCGACCACGCTGGACCACCACGACCAGGGCCACTCCCAGCACGAGCGCGAGGGCCAGTCCACCGAGCAGCGGGACCAGCCAGGCCCGCTCCGACACCGGGGAGGCGAACACCAGCGGGACGACCAGCAGCGCACGCTTCATGACGGTCGGACGCACCTCACCAGTGTGCCGTTCCCCACCCCCGACGCAGGTATGCCGCCCGCTCTCGTGAGCGGGCGGCATACCGGTGGTGCGGGGTCGGGGACGCTGCCCCGGGGCAGGTCAGTCCGAGAGGGTGCCCTTGCGCGAGAGCAGGACCTCGTCGATCAGGCCGTACTCGACGGCCTCGGCCGCGGACAGGATCTTGTCGCGCTCGATGTCAGCGCGGACCTGCTCAGGGGTGCGGCCCGAGTGCGCTGCCCAGGTCTCCTCGAGCCAGGTGCGCATGCGCAGCACCTCGTTGGCCTGGATCTCGATGTCGGACGCCTGGCCGTAGTCGCCACCGACCAGCGCGGGCTGGTGGATGAGGATCCGGGCGTTCGGGAGGGCGAACCGCTTGCCCTTGGCGCCGGCCGACAGCAGCACCGCGGCAGCCGAGGCGGCCTGGCCGATGACGAACGTCTGCACGTCGGGCTTGATGTACTGCATCGTGTCGTAGATCGCGGCCATCGCCGTGAACGAGCCACCGGGGCTGTTGATGTACATCAGGATGTCGCGGTCGGGGTCCTGGGACTCCAGCACGATCAGCTGGGCGATGACGTCGTCCGCGGACGCGTCGTCGACCTGCACGCCGAGGAAGATGATGCGGTCCTCGAAGAGCTTGGTGTAGGGGTCGAGCCGCTTCATGCCGTAGGAGGTGCGCTCCTCGAACTGGGGCAGGATGTAGCGGCTGGACGGACCCGGCACGTGCAGGCCACCGGGGCCTGCGGAGTGCATGGAGGGGTTGATGTTGGCGTTCATGTGTCGATCCCTCACTTGTCCCCGGTGACCGGGTTGTCGTCGCTGCCGCTGCGGCCACCGGCCTGTGCGGCACTGCTGAACACGTGGTCCACGAAGCCGTACTCCTTGGCCTCCTCGGCGCTGAACCAGCGGTCGCGGTCGGAGTCCTTCTCGATCTGTTCCTTGGTCTGACCCGTGTGCTCGGCGATCAGCTCGGCCATCTGCTTCTTGACGTAGAGCATCTGCTCGGCCTGGATCTTGATGTCCGAGGCCGTGCCACCGATGCCGCCGGAGGGCTGGTGCATCATCACGCGGGCGTGCGGCGTGGCGTAGCGCTTGCCCTGGGTGCCGGCGGAGAGCAGGAACTGGCCCATCGAGGCCGCCATGCCCATCGCCACGGTCGCGACGTCGTTGGGGATCCACTTCATCGTGTCGTAGATCGCCATGCCCGCGGAGATGGAGCCGCCGGGGCTGTTGATGTAGAGCCAGATGTCCTTGCTCGGGTCCTCCGCGGCGAGTAGCAGCAGCTGTGCGCAGATCGCGTTCGCGTTGTCATCGCGCACGTCGGAGCCCAGGAAGATGATCCGCTCCTTGAGCAGACGGTTGTAGATGTGGTCGTCCAGACCACCCTGCGGGCCCTCGCCCGCGCCGACAATCTCGTTCACCATGTCTCCATCACTTGAGGTCCTTGCCTGTCAGTGACCCTAACGCGGTCATGGTGGGCAGAAGTCCCCGATCCGGTCCATGTTCGCCCTGAGCGCACAGGACTCAAGGCGGCGACTCAGGCAGCTGGACGCTCGCCCGACTCGCGGGTGGCCGGGATGACCAGCATCGCGAGCGCCACCATGCCGGTGACGGCCATCAGGGCCCGCAGCACGGTGAAGTGGTCGCCCAGGAAGCCGAGCAGCGGCGGACCGGCGATGAACGCGGTGTAGCCGATGGTGGCGACGACCGACATGCGGGCGGCGGCGCGGGCCGGGTCGTCGGCCGACGCGCTCATGCCGACCGGGAAGCCGAGCGACGCGCCGACACCCCAGACCGCCGTGCCCAGGTAGGCCAGCCAGGCCGGTCCGAAGATCACCATGAGCGAGCCGACGGCAGCCAGGGCGAAGGTGACGCGCAGGACCGGGACGCGCCCGTGGGTGTCGAGCAGCCGGGTGCCGACCAGCCGGCCCAGCGTCATGAACGAGAGGAAGGAGGCGAAGGCCAGCACCCCGGCCCACGCGGGCACCCCGTGGCCCTCGACGAAGGCGACCGAGATCCAGTCGTTGGCGGTGCCCTCGGTGAAGGCAGCGGCCAGGACGACCAGCCCGATCATGAGGGTCCGCGGCTCCAGCCAGGCCGACCGCGGCCGGGTGCCTGCCGCAGCGGCGGCCTCCTGCTCGTCCGTCTGCGTGACCTCGACGTCCCGCGGCAGGAACGACCGAAGGGCCCAGACCCCGAGGACTGCGGAGGCCACGATGGCGATGGAGAAGTGCACGAGGAGCGGCACGGAACCCCACGACATCCCGGCTCCGACCAGGGCGCTGAGCACGGTGCCGCCGGAGAAGGCGGCGTGGAAGTGCGGCATGACGGTCTTGCCGAGCAACCGCTCGACGGCCGCCCCCTCGAGGTTCATCGCGACGTCCCAGACCCCGACGCCCATGCCGAGCAGGTAGAGCCCCACGGCCATCACCCACCGCGACTCGAACACGTCGACGGCGGCCGCGATGATCACGAGCCCGGTGAACCCGAACACCATGCCGAGGTGAATGGTCCGCGTGGCGCCCAGCCGGTCCGCGAGGCGACCCGCCGACGGCAGCGCCGTGAGCGACCCGGCGGAGGCTGCGAACAGGGTGAGCCCCAGCTCACCGGCGCTCAGTCCGAGCTGCACCTTGCTGTCTGCGATGCGCGACGCGAAGGTCGCGAACGCGATCCCGGCGAGCGCGAAGACGATGAAGACGGCGTTGCGAGCCTGGACCGCGCGGGCGGTGTCGAGGGTGGTTGCGGGGGCGGCGGGCTGGCTCACTACGGCTCTCTCGGGAAGGGGTCTGCGACAGGGTCCTGACGTATCGAATCGATTCGGTCGAATCGATTCGATAGTCTGTCCTCCATGAGCCGTCCGCGTCAACCTCGTCCCACCCTGCGCGCCGTGGCGCAGGCGGCGGGGGTGTCCACCTCGACGGCGTCGCTCGCCTACAGCGGGAAGGGCCCCGTGGCGCCGGAGACCGTCGCCCGCGTGCGTGCCGCCGCGGAGCAGCTCGGGTATGCCGGGCCGGACCCCCTCGCGTCGTCACTGCGGCAGGGGCGCTCCGGCGTGGTCGGCGTCGTCGTCGAGGGACGGCTGCTGCACGCCTTCCGCGACCCCTTCGCGGTCAGCGTCCTGGACGGCCTCTCCCAGGTGCTCGACGAGATCCCCGCCGGGATGCTGCTCATCGCCCAGCCCGCGGGCACCCCGGAGCGGGCCATCACCCAGCTGTCCGCCACGGCCCTCGACGCGGTGGTCTTCTCGCTGTGCGGGCCCGACACGAACCCGGCGGTCGACCACCTGGCCGCCCGCGGCATACCGATGCTCGGGGACGGCTCCCCCGCCGACCCCCGCATCACGCACCTCGCCCTGGACAACCGCGGCGCCACGGTCGAGCTGGGCCGGCACCTGGAGTCGCTGGGTCACCGGCGGGTGGCGCACGTGATGATGCCGCTGCGGCACGACTCCGCGACCGGGCCGGCCAGCCTGGCCGACGTCGGCGCGGCAGAGTTCGCCGACACCCGCGACCGGGCGCTCGGCTTCCTCGACGTCTTCGGCGACGCGGGCGGGGTGCCGCGTGCGCCTTCGGGCCTCGTGCAGACCTCGATCCCCGACGTCGAACAGGGCGCCGTCGCCGCCCGCCTGCTGTTGGACGTGCCGACCGCCCAGCGCCCGACGGCGGTCGTCGCGCAGTCGGACCTGCTCGCGATGGGGGTCGTCCGCGCAGCCGAGGAGCTGGGGCTGCGGGTGCCGGACGACCTGAGTGTCACCGGGTTCGACGGCGTGGAGCTGCCGTGGTTCCCGGGCACGCTGACGACCATCGACCAGCACGGCGGCGCCAAGGGACGGCTGATGGGCGAGATGCTGCGCAGCCTGTTGGACGGCGACCGACCCGCGGACGCCGTGCAGCGCACCGACCTACGGATCGGCACGACCACGGCGCCGGTCGGCTGAGCCAGCCCGACCGGGTCAGGAGCGCAGGATGCTGACGCTCTGCTGGGCCTGGACGGACTCGCCCTCGCCGGCCTCGGCGGCGAGCTGGGCCTGTCGCTCGGCCTCCCGCTCTGCCTCGGCGGCCTGGGCCGCCTGGACCGCCTTGGTGGCGTCGGACGGCTCGGCCACGACGTGCACGGTGATGTAGCGACCCTTGTCGTCCACCGTCACCGCGGCCTCGAAGTCCATCAGGCTGTCCGTGCACGACACGTGGTGCGCTTCCCAGGCCGTGTCGACCGCCACGGTCTGCCACAGCCGCTCCAGGCCCATGCCGGCCTCCCACGGGAGCACCCCGTCGGCGCAGCGGCAGACTCCGATGACCAGCTGGTCAAGGTCGTCGGTGTGACCGAGCTCGACCTCGCCGAACAGCCGGCTCTCGGACAGGGCGGCCTGCAGCGCGTGCCGCAGGTGGGTGGCCAGGGCGGGGTCTGCCGGGCTGGCATTCTCCTGCACCGCGAGCCGCAGCTTGTGGAAACTGGTGACGTCCATGCCTCATGGTCGGGCGCGGCAGGCCTCCAAGAAATCACCCAAATGCAGTAGGTCGCGTGCCCGGGAGGGGACGCGACCTACTGTTTGGTGCTGGATGACCTCGTTCGGGGGTCGGTCAGGCGTGGTCGTGACCCTCGTGGTCGCCGTGGTCGTGGCCCTCGTGGTCGTGCTCCGAGCCGCCCTCGAACAGCTGGGAGGCGACGTCGGTCGCAGTGACGTCGTTGAGGTCGACGGGCTGACCGGCCGTGTCGACGACCTTGGCCTGCTCGAGCACCGTGGCCAGCGCCTTGCGACGAGCCACCTCGGCGACCATCGCGGGGACCTGGCCCTGCTGGTCGATCGCCTGGGCGAACTGGTTGGGGTCCATGCCGTACTGCTGCGCGGACATCACGAGGTACTCGATGAGCTCGGGCTGCTCGACCTTCACCTCGGTCTTCTCGGCGATGGCGTCGAGCAGGAACTGCGCCTTCAGGGCCTTGCGCGTGTTGGCGTCGACCTCGGCGCGGTGCTCGTCGTCCTCGAGGCGGTTCTCGCCCTCGAGGTGCTGGTTGACCTCTGCCTCGACGACACCGTCCGGCACGGGGATCTCGATGGTCTCGAGCAGCTGGTCGAGGACCTTGTCGCGGGCCTGGACGCCCTGCTCGAACTTCGCGGCCTGCTCGGCCTGCTTGGTGACGTCCTCGCGCAGCTCCTTGAGGGTGTCGAACTCCGACGCCAGCTGGGCGAAGTCGTCGTCGAGCGCAGGGAGCTCGCGGACCTTGACCGACTGCACGGTCACGACCACGTCGGCGTCCTCGCCCTCGCGGTCGCCGCCGGCGAGCGGCGCCGTGAACGACTTGGTCTCCTCGGCGGCCATGCCGCTGAGGGCCTCGTCGAGACCGTCGAGCATGTTGCCCGAGCCGACCTCGTAGGAGACCCCCGTGACGGAGTCGATCTCCTCGTCGCCGATGCTGGCCTTGAGGTCGATCGAGACGAAGTCGCCGTTCTCGACGGTGCGCTCGACGCCCTTGAGGGTGCCGAAGCGCTCCTGCAGCGCGATGAGCCGCGCCTCGACGTCCTCGGGGGAGGCCTTGGCCTCGTCGACCTCGACCGTGATGCCGCTGAAGTCCTCGGGCAGGTCGACCTCGGGACGCACGTCGACCTCGACGGTGAACTTGAGGTCCTGGCCGTCCTCGGCCGGCACCTCGGTCACGTCGACCTCGGGCTGACCGATGGGGCGGACCTTGTTCTCCTCGACGGCCTGGCCGTAGAACTGCGGCAGGGCCTCGTTGACGGCCTCCTGGAGGACCGCGCCGCGGCCGACCCGCTGGTCGATGATGCGCGAGGGGACCTTGCCCTTGCGGAAACCGGGCACCTGGATCTGCGAGCCGATGGTGGCGTAGGCGGCGTCGAGGCTCGGCTTGAGCTCCTCGAACGGCACCTCGACGGTCAGCTTGACCCGGGTCGGGTTCAGGGTCTCGACGGCACTCTTCACTGCGGGATACTCCAAGGTCGTGGGGGGCATGGTGCTGGTGGTGGTGCTGGTGGTGGTGCTGGTGGTGGTGCTGGGGCGTGGTGCGTGCCCGTGGTGCTGGGCACCACCGGTCACCTCGTGATGGGGCAATGCGAAGGCCCGCTGCGCCGGCTTCAACAGGCGGCGACCGGGCCAAAACCTCATCGTAGCCGTTGCACGCCCACGCTCCGAACCGGCGACCCACCGGCCTCAGGAGTATGCCGCGTGGGACCGGCCCCACATCGCCGGCCCGAGTGCCCATGACATCCGTCACGACTTTGCGTCAAGGGTCTCCCCAGCGATGCCCATTTCTTCGCCAGCAGCAGCGTTGGACGCCGAAATCCATTGCCAGCCAAGGCGTTCGGAGCAAGTCTTCGACGCGAGGGGCGGTAGTGGCCGCCTCCTTCCACGTCAGGAGACACCTCGTATGCGCACGCAGATCCTCTCTGTCGCGTTGGCGGCCTCGGCATCCCTGGGGCTCGTCACGACCGCGGTCACCGCCGCTTCGGCAGCCCCCTCCCCCCACGCGCACGCCCAACGCGTGTGCGCGACGCCGAGCTCACCCAGCCTCGCGGCCTGCCACGCCCTCAAGCTGGTCGATGCCGATGGCCGGGCAGTCAGCCCCACGGGCAGGCCGGTCACCCCGAATGCCATCTCCGGCAAGACCCCCACCGACATCCAGAGCGCCTACAAGGTGACCGGGCTGTCGGCCGGCGGTCGCACCGTCGCGATCGTCGACGCCTACGGCTACCCGAACGCCGAGCGCGACCTGGGGACCTACCGCGCCCAGTGGGGCCTGTCCGCCTGCACCACCGCCAACGGCTGCCTGCGCATCATCAACCAGACGGGCGGGACGGCACTCCCCCGCTTCAACGTCGGCTGGGCCGGCGAGCAGGCCCTCGACCTCGACGCCGTCTCGGCGACCTGCCCGAGCTGCAAGATCGTGCTGGTGCAGGCGAACAGCGCCAGCCTCACCGACCTCGGGGCGGCCGTGAACACCGCAGCCACGCAGGCCGGCGTCGCCGCGATCTCGAACAGCTACGGCGGTGGTGACCTCGCCGACAGCTCGTACGGCGCGGCATACAACCACCCCGGCATCGCCGTGACCGCGTCGACCGGTGACAACGGGTACCAGGGCGGCAGCTTCCCCGCGTCCTCGCACTACGTCACCGCCATCGGTGGCACGTCGCTGCTCAAGGACTCCAGCGCACGCGGGTGGTCGGAGTCGGCCTGGAACGGCGCCGGTTCGGGCTGCACGACCCTCAACGCGGCACCGGCTGGTCAGACCTCGGCGATGACCAGCTGCAGCGGCCGCGCGATCGCGGACGTCTCGGCCGTGGCCGACCCGGCGACGGGGCTGGCCACCTACGCACCGACGTCGAGGACCTCCTCGTCGTGGGCGCAGTACGGCGGCACCAGCCTCTCCTCGCCGATCGTCGCCTCGGTCTACGCGCTCAGCGGCAACACCGCGGGCTACGCGAACACCCTTCCCTACGCCAACCCGGCGGGCCTGTTCGACGTGACGTCGGGGTCCAACGGCACCTGCGCCTCGTGGTGCACGGCGAAGTCCGGCTGGGACGGCCCGACCGGACTCGGCACGCCGAACGGCACCTCGGCGTTCTGACCCGTCCCGAGTCACGCTGACGGCCCCGGGGGGACGATCCCCCGGGGCCGTCGGCGTCCCCGATGCCTCCGCGTCCCCTTCCCCCATCCACCCGGAACCTCGCCGTTCACGCCCGTTGGCGTGCAGTTGGGAGCCAGTGGACAAGGCTGGGACGAGTGACCATTGGCGCATCCGCACCTCGCACCTAGCATGTGCCGAACGGCCAACGGCGGCCGCTGTTCGGCGCCACCGCCAGACGGACGTCGAGTGGACGAAGAAGGGTTCGCGCTGTGCCGTCAGTCCAGTACTCGATGCGGCGTCGGGCTGCGGCTCCCCGACGAGGTTTCCTGGTGCTGGTCGTCGCCCTGACCACGGCCGTCACGGTCATCGCTCCGGCGGACCGGGCGCTGGCTGCCGCGGTGCCGCCCTCAGTTCAGCTCTCCTCCGCGCCGACCCACGGCTCGCCGGCAGCGAGCCCGGCGGTGGCCCGGGTCCAGTCGCCCACCGCCGAGCCGAAGCACGCTGAAAGGACCGCCACGGTGTTCGCCGCGGCAGCCCCCTCCGCCGACGTCTCCCTCGTGAAGACCGTCTCGCCGCAGGTGCTGGTGCCGGAGCAAGCCGTCACCTTCACCCTGACGATCGACAACGACGGCCCCTCGACGGCCACGGAGGTCACCGTCGAGGACGTCCTCGATGTCTCGTTGTTCGGAGCGACGGTGACGACGACGGCTGGCACGTGCGCACCCGTGGGCGCGGACCACACCGTGCGCTGCTCACTGGGCTCCGTGGACCCCACCGACGGGCCGGTGACGATCAGCGTGGTCGCGCTCCTCGACGGCGACTTCACGGGCGCCCTCTCCAACACCGCCACCGTCGGCAGCGCCACGCCGGACCCCGACCCCGCCGACAACACCGACACGGTGACGGCCTCGACCGGCCCGTTCGCCGACCTGTCGCTGCTGACGTCGGTCAGGCCACGCGCTCCCGTCGCCGGCAGGCGGGCGACCTACACCGTCACGGTGCACAACCCCGGCCCGTTCGCCGCGACCGGCGTCACGGTCACGGACCTGCTCGACGAGTTCCTGCTCGACGCGTCCGTGTCCACCACCCTGGGCACCTGTGCAGCGATCACCATCGACCACACGGTCGGCTGCACGCTCGGCTCCCTCGCCGACGGACAGACGGCCACCATCACCATCAGGGCGCTCGTCGCGGGAGGTGCCACTGGCGCCCTCACCAACACGGCGTCGGTCGCCTCCCCCACGCGCGACCCGAATGAGGCTGACAACGCCGACACCGTCACGACCCGGGTCGTCGTCGACACGGACGTGAGCCTCCGCAAAACCATCCCGAGCTCGACGGCCGAGGTGGGCGACGACGTCGTCTACACGATCCTGGTGTCGAACGCCGGGCCGTCGACCGCGCGCGGGGTCGTCCTGACCGACCCCCTCCCAGCGGGGCTGCGGGTGTCAGGGACCCCCGAGGCCGACGGCCGCCGGTGCTCGGTCTCCGGTCGCAGGGTCACCTGCAGACTCGACGACCTCGCGGCGGGTGAGTCCACCAAGGTCCGCGTGGCCGCGAGGGTGCTCTCGGCGGCGGGGGGCACGTCCCTGAGCAACACCGCCGGCGTGGTCACGTCGTCGAACGACCGGGTGGACGAGAACGACCACGACTCGGCGGGGCTGTCCGTCGCCATGCCGCAGGCTCCTCCACCGCCGGCGTCGCCCGTGCCGCAGCACCCAACGGTCCCCGACAGGTGTCCGGGGTGCCCCGACGGACTGGCCGTCACGGGATCGAGCCTCGTGCCCCAGACCACCCTGGCCCTGGCCCTGCTGCTGGCCGGGTTGCTGCTGACCTGGGCCGGCCGCCGTCGTGGGCTGCTCCTCGCGCAGGCCGACCGCACGCCGTCTACGTTGAGGTCATGGCCGAAACCAACCTCTCGAGCACGTCCGACCTGCCCCCCGAGTGGGACGTCATCGTCGTGGGCGCCGGCCCTGTGGGCGAGAACGCCGCGGACCGGGTCCACAAGGCCGGCCTCACGGTCGCGATCGTGGAGAAGCACCTCGTGGGTGGCGAGTGCAGCTTCTACGCGTGCTCGCCGAGCAAGGCCCTGCTGCGGCCGATCCACGCCACCCGCGCCTCGCAGCGGGTGCAGGGCTCCGCCGGGGCTCGCATCGACCCCGCGGGGGTGCTGGCCCGGCGGGACTCGTGGATCAACCGGATCGGCACGACTGACACGTTCGACGACAGCGGCCAGGTCGGCTGGCTCGACCACGTCGGCATCACGCTGCTGCGCGGGGAGGCCCGCCTGACCGGTGAGCTCGCGATCGAGGTCGACGGCACGCCGTTCCGTGCCCGACAGGCCGTGGTGCTCGCGACCGGCACCACCTCGACGATTCCTCCGATCCCCGGGCTGCGCGAGGCGCACCCGTGGACCAACCGTGCGGCCACGACGAGCCGGCGGATCCCCGACCGGTTGGCCGTCCTCGGGGGCGGCGTGGTCGCGTGCGAGCTGGCCCAGGTCTATGCCGCGATCGGGTCGAAGGTCACCATCATCGAGCTGGCCGACGGGCTCCTCGGCCGCCACGAGGAGTTCGCGGGACGAGCCGTCGCCGAGGCACTGGAGCGCGACGGCGTCGACGTCCGCCTGGGCACGCGGGCCGAGTCCGTCTCGCGCCTCGGGCCCACCGGCGAGGTGACCGTCCAGCTGTCCGACGGCACCAGCGTCACCGCCAACGAGCTGCTCGTGGCCGTGGGCCGCACGCCGGCCACGCAGGGCCTCGGGGTGCAGGAGGTCGGCGGCGAGCTCGACGACGCGGGCTACGTCCGGGTCACCGAGCGCATGGAGGTCGAGGGGATCTCACCCGACCAGCCCTGGCTGTATGCCGTGGGCGACGTCAACGGCAAAGCCCTCCTCACGCACATGGGCAAGTACCAGGCCAGGGCGGTCGGCGACCTGCTCGGCGCCCGCGCGGCCGGTCGTGAGCCGGACCCGCGGACCACCGTTCCCTGGGCGGTCGGGGTCGGGTCGCCGCAGGTCGTCTTCACCGACCCCGAGGTCGCCGCGGCCGGGCTCAGCGAGGCCGAGGCCCGCGAGCGCGGCCTCACCATCCGGGTGGTCGACCTGCCGATGGACTCCGCAGCCGGCGCAGGACTCCAGGCGGAGGGCTACCAGGGGCAGGCGAGGATCATCGTCGACGAGGACGCCGGCGTCCTCGTCGGTGCGACCTTCGTCGGGCAGGACGTCGCCGAGCTGGTCCACGCCGCCACGGTGGCGATCGTCGGCAAGGTCCCGCTGACGACGCTGTGGCACGCCGTCCCGTCCTACCCCACGATGAGCGAGATCTGGCTGCGCCTGCTGGAGGAGTACGGCGTCTGAGCCCCCGGGGCCGCAAGGGCACGCCGGAGGGGGAAGGGCTGACCCGCCTCGGCACCGTCAGCGAGGGCCCGCACCGATGTCCGGTGCGGGCCCTCGCTGWCGGTGGAGCGGGTGACGAGAATCGAACTCGCGTAGCTAGTTTGGAAGACTAGGGCTCTACCATTGAGCTACACCCGCACGGGCCGGCAGACCCCCGAAGGAGCGGCTGATCCGAGGCGTTAGCCTAATGCCCGCGATCGTGTGACCTGAAATCGGCACACCGTCGACGGGGTATGGCGCAGGTTGGTAGCGCGTCCGCTTTGGGAGCGGAAGGTCGCCGGTTCAAATCCGGCTACCCCGACGAGGATCTGGCACAGCACGGAACTCGCTGACCCGACGACCGGCTGCCAGCCCCTTGGCCTCGAAGCCGTCGGTGGGCCGCCACGGCGGCCGCTCCCCCTCTGTGACGTCGAACCCACCGTGGCTCGCGAGCTCTGACCGCACGTGGGCGGCATACCCGTCGTGGTCGGTGGCGAGCAGGAGGTGACCACCGGGCTCGAGCCGGTCGGCGACCAGGTCGAGGGTCTCTCGCGAGACGAAGCGGCGCTTGGCGTGCTTGGCCTTGGGCCACGGGTCGGGGAAGAAGACGTGCACCGCGGCGAGCGAGCCGGGGAGCACCCGGTCGGCCAGCAGCAGCACCGCGTCGCCCTGGTGGACCCAGACGTTGCCGAGCCCCTGGCGCTCCGCCTCGGCCAGCATCCGAGCCAGCGCAGGGGTGAACACGTCGACGGCGAGCACGTCGTGCGCCGGGTACGTGGCGGCGTAGGCGAGCGCTGCGGCGCCGTGACCGCAGCCGACCTCCAGCACGACGGGGGCCTTGCGACCGAACGCCTGCTCCGGCACGAGCGGGCCGTCGGCAGGGACCGAGTGGCGGGGGGCGAGGGTCTGCATCCGTGCGACGGTGAGCGCCGACAGCCGTCCGCGGCGGGCGTTGTAGGACCGCACGCGCCCCTCGATAACCACCGCCCCAGCCTAGGGAAGGCACCCTCAGGCCGGGGAACCGCGTCACGTCGACGGCACTCGCGAGTCGTTCTACGGTTGACGGGCCGGTCGACCACCCGGTCGACGCCGAACGGGAAGCCGTCGCACCCAACAGAAGGGCACGCCATGAGCATGTTCGACAACATCAAGGACAAGGCAGAGGCGCTGGTCGACAGCCAGGGCGAGAAGGTCGGCGAGGGGCTCGACCGAGCCGGCGACTTCGTCGACGAGAAGACCGGTGGCAAGTACGGCGACCAGATCGACCAGGGATCGGACCGGGCCAAGGACGCGCTCGACGGGCTCGACGGCAAGGACGACGACATCCCCTGAGCCCGGCGGCCGGTGCGGGCCTCCACCCGCCCGTCTTGACCAGCGACCCACCAGTCGATAACAGGTGCTTATGTAATCCATAATGGGGCATGCGCATCTCCCGCTTCCCCAACATCGTCGACGACGTCACCGTCCGCCTCATCGCGGGCGTCATCCTCGTGCTCGCCGTCGTCGCCCTCGCAGCCCACCAGTGGTGGCTGTATGCCGTGCTCGCGGCGGACTTCGTGCTGCGCGCGGGCTGGGGACCGTCGGCCAGCCCGGTGGCGATCCTCGTCAACCGCTGGGTCCGACCCCGCGTCTCGGCGGCCCCGCGCTACACCGCGGGGCCGCCCAAGCGCTTCGCCGCCGCCGTCGGGGCTGTCTTCACCCTCGCCGCGACGATCCTCTGGATGGCCGGGACGAGCCTGCCGGTCATCCTCATCGGCGTGGTCATGGTGGTCTTCCCGGCCCTGGAGTCGCTCGCCGGGATCTGCGTGGGCTGCATCGTCTTCGGGTGGCTGATGCGGCTCGGCGTGATCCCCGAGTCGGTCTGCCTCGAGTGCGCCGACATCACCCGCCGCGCTGCCCAGCGGCAGGCGGCAGCCACGGCGGCCAGGGCGGCCGCCGGCGCCGCGACGAGCTCGCCGGCCTGACTGCCGGGCCGGCGCTGACGGGGACCAGAGCCGGGGACCCGAGCTCGGGCTCGGCTCGGGCTCAGCGCCGCCAGACGACGACGGCCGCGCGGTCGTCGGTCTCGCCCGCGCGCGCCGCGGTGCACATCTTCGCGGCCATCCCCTCGAAGCCCTTGCCGATCATCCGCTCCGCCGTCCCGAGCATGCGGTCGATGCCGTCGCGCAGGTCGCGGTTGCGGACCTCGATGACCCCGTCGGTGTAGAGCAGCAGCGCGTCGCCGCGGCCGAGCTGACCGCGGATCCGCGGGAAGGCCGGGCCCTCGGTCACGCCGAGCACCGGTCCCTCGTCACCCTCGAGGACCTCCCAGCGGCCCGAGCCGGCCGAGAAGCGGACACCCGGGGGGTGTCCGGCCGAGCCCAGGCTGTACTCCCCCGTGGTCAGGTTGATCATGGCGTGCGCCGCGGTCGCGAAGCCCTCGTCCCACGCCTGGCGGAGCAGGTAGGAGTTCGCGGCCGGGAGGAAGGTGTCGTAGGGCAGCGACCCGAGCAGGCCCCCGAACGCACCCGACAGCAGCAGTGACCGGGTGCCGGCGGCGATGCCCTTGCCCGAGACGTCGACCAGCGCGAGCTCGAGGACGTCGTCGTGGCGGCTGGTGACGAGGAAGTCGCCCGAGAAGGAGTCACCGTAGGCGGACAGCACGGACAGCTCCGCGCCCCACCCGGTCGGGAGCTCCGGGAGCTCGCCCTGGGTGCGCAGCCGGTCGCGCAGGTCGACCAGCATCGACTCCCCGAGGTTGCCCTGCACCCCCAGGCGGGCCCGCGACGCGGCGACCCAGAACATGATGATCATGACGCTGGTCAGCACGCCGTACGCGCCCAGGATGGCGGGGAGGGCGTCGTGGTCCACCACCGTGTAGGCCCCCGCGATGAGGATCGCGACGTCGACCGCTGCCAGCACCTTAGGCGTGAGGAAGAGGCCCGCGAGGACCGCCACCGGGACGTACGCCGAGAAGGGGACGTTGTCCGGCCAGAGGGACATGGTCCAGCAGAGCAGGGTGTTCGCGGCGATGAGGGCCGCCGCGGTCAATGGCTGGCCCCAGCGCACGAACCTGGTCCGACTGCGCTGGACCCGGGACATGATGGATCGCCGAGCGAGATAAGTCCTCTCGACAACCACTGTGAAGTTCCTTCGGCAAGGCAGGGCGTGAGCACCTTCAGCGTCTGCGGGATGGGTCGGCCCCGATCCGACCCGCCGCCAGCGTAGTGGGAGGTCGGTCAGCGCGCGCCAGATCGGAGGATCAGCGGCGGGGTCAGCCGGCGAGCTCAGGCCTCGGGCGGCAGCGTGCCGGACCCCTCGTACGCGCTGACCATGTCGATGCGGCGCTGGTGCCTCGGCGCGCCGGAGAACGGCGTCGCGAGGAACGCCGCGACCATCGCCTTGGCCTCCTCGACGGTGTTCATCCGCCCCCCGATCGAGATGACCTGGGCGTTGTTGTGCTCGCGCGCGAGCGTGGCGAGCTCGGCGTTGTAGCACAGCGCCGCGCGGATGCCGGCGACCTTGTTGGCCGCCATCTGCTCGCCGTTGCCCGAGCCACCGAGCACGACACCCAGGGAGTCCGGGTCGGCGGCGACGGCCTCGGCCGCACGCAGCACGAAGACCGGGTAGTCGTCCTCGGGGTCGAGCTGGTGCGGCCCGTGGTTGGTCACCTCGTGGCCCTCGGCCTCGAGGAACGAGACCAGCTCGCCGAGCAGCTCGTATGCCGCGTGGTCGCCGCCGATGTGGACGCGCATCTGGGTGCTCCTCAGTCGAAGTTCGTCGCTCGCGGCGATCCTATTGCTGTCGTCGCCAGTCGGCGTCAGTCGAAGATCGGGCCGACGGTGCGGGACCGCTTGAGCTCGTAGAAGCCGGGCGTGCCGGCCACGAGGACGCAACCGTCCCAGAGCCGTCCAGCTGCCTCACCCTTGGGAGCGGGCGAGACGACCGGGCCGAAGAAGGCCTCGCCGTTCACCGCGACGACCGGCGTGCCGACGTCGTCACCGACGAGGTCGATGGCCCGCTGGTGGCTCGCGCGCAGCTCCGCGTCGAGGACGTCGGAGTCGGCCAGATCGGCCAGCTCCCAAGGCAGGCCGACCTCCTCGAGGGCCGGGCCGATGACCTTGGCGTAGTCCTTCTCGCCACCGAGGTGGATGCGCGTGCCCATCGCGTCGTAGAGGGGCTTGATGACCTTGTCGCCGTGGTCGCGGGCCGCGGCGATGATGACGCGCACCGGTCCCCAGGCCCGATCCATCATCTGCCGGTAGCTGTCGGGGAGGTCGCGACCCTCGTTGAGGACCGCCAGGCTCATCACCGACCAGGTCACGTCGACGGGACGGACCTCCTCGACCTCCATCATCCAGCGTGACGTCATCCACGCCCACGGACACAGGGGGTCGAACCAGAACTCGGCGGACGTACGGGTCTCGGACACAGGGGTGGCAGTCACACGCCCAATCCTGCCACTGGCCCTCGAGGCCGGCACCAGCGGTGGTCCCCCGGCCGTCCACCCGTGCGAGGATGGCCGCCGACACCATCGACCACAGCCACCATCCCCGCTGTCACCCCACTACCGCGCAGGAGCACCGTTGCCCGGCATGAACCTCACCCGCGACGAGGCCACCGCCCGCGCCGCTGTCGTCGCCGTCGACCACTACGACGTCACCCTCGACCTCACCACCTCGGACACGACGTTCCGGAGCACGACCACGGTGACGTTCACGAGCACGGAGCCCGGCGCCGAGACCTTCGTCGACCTGATCGCCCCGTCCGTCGAGTCGATCATGCTCAACGGCGAGCCGCTGGATCCCGCCACCCACTTCGACGGGGTCCGCGTGCGGGTCCCGGCCACGGCGGAGCGCAACACGCTCACCGTCGACGCCACCGCGGCATACATGAACACCGGGGAGGGGCTGCACCGCTTCACCGACCCGGTGGACGGCGAGGTCTACCTCTACTCGCAGTTCGAGGTGGCCGACTGCCGCAGGATGTTCGCGGTCTTCGAGCAGCCCGACCTCAAGGCCACCTTCGCCTTCACGGTGACCGCCCCCGACCACTGGCAGGTCGTGTCCAACTCCCCCACGCCCGAGCCGACGCCGGTGCGCGACGGCGCGGCCACGTGGGCCTTCGGCACCACCCCGCGGATGTCCTGCTACATCACCGCGCTCATCGCCGGCCCGTATGCCGTGGTGCGTGACGAGGTGCAGACGCGGCGCGGCACCGTGCCCCTGGGGATCTTCTGCCGCCAGTCGCTCCTGGCGCACCTGGACGCCGACAACATCTTCGACTGCACCAAGCTCGGCTTCGCCTTCTTCGAGGAGGAGTTCGACTGCGAGTACCCGTTCGAGAAGTACGACCAGCTCTTCACGCCGGAGTACAACATGGGCGCGATGGAGAACGCCGGCGCGGTCACCGTCAGCGAGATCTACGTCTTCCGCTCGAAGGTCACCGAGGCCCTCGTCGAGCGTCGCGCCCTCACCCTGCTCCACGAGCTGGCCCACATGTGGTTCGGCAACCTCGTGACGATGAAGTGGTGGAACGACCTCTGGCTCAACGAGTCGTTCGCCGAGTGGGCGTCGACCACCTGTCAGGCCGAGGCCACCGAGTGGACCAGCGCCTGGACCACCTTCGGCACCTCCGAGAAGGCCTGGGCCTATCGCCAGGACCAGCTGTCCTCGACCCACCCGATCGTCGCGCCGATCCGCGACCTGCAGGACGTCGAGGTCAACTTCGACGGCATCACCTACGCCAAGGGCGCCTCGGTGCTCAAGCAGCTCGTCGCCTACGTCGGGCGCGAGCCGTTCACCGCCGGTCTGCGGGCCTACTTCGCCAAGCACGCCTGGGGCAACACCCGGCTCGAGGACCTGCTGCGCGAGCTCGAGGCCACCTCCGGTCGCGACCTCGGGTCCTGGTCGAAGCTGTGGCTGGAGACCGCGGGCGTCAACACGTTGCACCCCGAGATCGCCACCGACGACCAGGGCCTGGTCTCCTCCGCGCGCATCGTCCAGACCTACGCCGAGGGGTTCGAGACGCTGCGCCCGCACCGGCTGGCGGTGGGCCTGTACGACATCGACGGCACCGACGCCGCAGGCGACCGGCTCGTCCGCACCGACCGCTTCGAGCTCGACGTGGACGGCGAGTCCACCGACCTGCCGCAGCTCATCGGCCGCCCCGCTCCCGACCTCCTGCTGGTCAACGACGATGACCTCGCCTACGCCAAGATCCGCCTCGACGAGCGTTCGCTGGCGACCGCCCTGTCCCACCCCCGCGGGTTCCAGGACAGCCTGCCGCGGGCGCTGGTCCTCGGCGCGGCGTGGGACATGACCCGTGACGCCGAGATGTCGGCGCGCGACTTCGCCTCGCTCGTCCTCGCCTCGCTCCCCGGCGAGACCGACTCGACCCTGCTGCGGGTGCTCCTGGGCCAGCTGCAGACGGCGCTGCACCTCTACGTCGCGCCGGCCCACCGCGATGCGGCTCTCGCGAGCGCGGCAGCCGACCTGCGCGCCCTCGCTGTGGCGGCCGAACCCGGCAGCGACGCCCAGCTCCAGCTGGTCGGTGCGTATGCCGCGCACCAGCGCGGCGGCGACGACGCGGCATACCTGCGGGGCCTCCTCGACGGCACGCAGGTGCTGGACGGCCTCTCCGTCGACACCGACATGCGGTGGCGGCTGCTGACCACCCTCGCCGCGTGCGGCGCGGCGACGACGGCCGACATCGACGCCGAGCTGGCGCGCGACAACACGGCCACGGGGCGCGAGCACTCCGAACAGGCCCGCGCCTCCTTCCCGACCGCCGAGGCCAAGGCCGAGGCCTGGCGCCGCGGCGTCGAGGAGACCGGCCTGCCCAACTCGGTCCTCGAGTCGGTCGCCGCCGGGTTCGCGACGGTGCACGACAACGCGCTCCTGGAGCCCTACGTCGAGAAGTACCACGCGATGCTCGACACCGTGGAGGGCAAGGGGTCGCACGCCATCATCGAGATCCTGGTCCGCGGCTTCTACCCCACGGTCCTGGCCGACCAGCGCCTCCACGACGCCACCGAGGCCTGGGTGTCCGCGCACCCCGACGCGCCAGCAGCCCTGCGCCGCCTGGTCACCGAGAACCGCGACCCGATCGCCCGCGCCCTGCGCGCGCAGCAGCGTGATGCCGATGCCTGAGGCTGTCACGCAGGTCCTCGCCGCCCTGTCCGAGGTCACGCCCGAGTCGGCGTGGGACTGGTTCACCGGCAAGCCGTTGGACATCGTCATCACCGTCGTCGCGGCCGTCATCCTGCGGTGGCTGGCGCTGCGGTCCATCGGACGCGTGGTCAAGGTGACCCTCGCCCGGTCAGACGCCCGACGCACCCGAGAGCCCAGCTCGCGGGCCGGTCGGGTGCTGGCCCAGGCCACCGGTGCGGCTCACGAGCGGCACCGCCAGCGCACCCTCACCATGGGGTCGCTGCTGCGCAGCATGGTGACGTTCGTGGTCGGGCTGATCACGATCCTCACCGTCATGGCGATCTTCAATATCCCCTTGGCACCGCTGCTCGCATCGGCCGGCGTGGGTGGGGTCGCGCTCGGCTTCGGCGCCCAGAGCCTCGTCAAGGACTTCCTGTCGGGCATCTTCATGATCCTCGAGGACCAGTACGGCGTCGGTGACGTCATCGACACCGGCGAGGCCATCGGCACCGTCGAGGAGGTCTCGCTCCGGGTCACCCGGCTGCGCGACGGCCAGGGTGTCGTCTGGTACATCCGGAACGGCGAGATCATCCGGGTCGGCAACAAGAGCCAGGGCTGGTCCACGGCGATGGTCGACATCCCGGTCGCCTACTCCGAGAACCTCGACAAGGTGATCCCGCTGATCCGCACGGTGGTGCACGAGCTCGACCAGAGCCCCGACTGGACCGACAAGCTGCTGGAGGAGCCGCAGGTCGTCGGGGTCGAGTCGATGACCGGCTCGGTCGTGACCATCCGCGTGATCGCCAAGACCGCCCCCGAGCAGCAGTACGGCGTCTCGCGCGAGATCCGCGAGCGGGTCAAGGCGGCGTTCGACGAGAACGGTGTCAAGGCTCCGGTCATGACGCCCTTCGGCCCCGCGGCTGCTCGATGAACGCCCAGTCGCCGGGTGGCGAGCAGTTCGGCAGCTTCTACGACCAGGTCGGCGGGCACGAGACCTTCCGGAAGCTGGTCCACGAGTTCTACCGGGGAGTGGCCACCGACCCCCCGCTGCGCGCCCTCTACCCCGAGGACGACCTCGGACCGGCCGAGGAGCGGTTCCGCATGTTCCTCGAGCAGTACTGGGGTGGCCCGACCACCTACTCCGACCAACGCGGCCACCCCCGGCTGCGGATGCGGCACCACCCGTTCAAGGTGACTCCGCTGCAGCGCGACCGCTGGCTGCACCACATCATGGCGGCGGTCGACACCCTCGACCTCCCCCCGGCGAACGACCTGCTGCTGCGCGACTACCTCGAGCGCGCCGCCCACTCGATGGTGAACTCGCTCGACGAGGAGTGAGCCCGGCGCCGTTCCAGCCTGCGAGACACCGGGCCCCCGGTGAGGATCCGGTTTCCCCGAACGCGTTCGATGCGTCAGCATGGTTCCCCGTGACGACGACCCTCTCCACCACCCTCATCCACCCCGCAGCCTCGGCCGACGCCGCCTGGTGGCGGCACGCCGTGATCTACCAGATCTACCCCAGGTCCTGGGCCGACGCCGACGGTGACGGCATCGGCGACCTGCCCGGTGTCACCGCGCGGCTCGACTACCTCAAGGCGCTCGGAGTCGACGCCGTGTGGTTCAGCCCGTTCTACAAGTCGCCCCAGGCCGACGCGGGCTACGACGTCGCCGACTACCGCGACATCGACGACCTGTTCGGCAGCCTCGAGGACGCCGACGCGATGGTCGCGCGGTCGCACGAGCTCGGCCTGAAGGTGATCGTCGACCTCGTCCCCAACCACACCAGTGACGAGCACGAGTGGTTCAAGGCCGCGCTCGCCGCTGCCCCCGGCAGCCCCGAGCGCGACCGCTACATCTTCCGGGACGGCAAGGGCCCGCACGGCGAGCTGCCGCCCAACGACTGGCACTCGGTGTTCGGCGGCGACGGCTGGACCCGCATCACCGAGGCCGACGGACAGCCCGGACAGTGGTACCTCCACCTGTTCGACACCAAGCAGCCCGACCTCAACTGGGACAACCCCGAGATCGGCGACGAGTTCGAGTCGATCCTGCGCTTCTGGCTCGACCGCGGCATCGACGGCTTCCGGGTCGACGTCGCCCACGGCCTCATCAAGGAGAAGGGGCTTCCCGACTACGACGCCGAGCTGCACATCCTCGACGGCGAGGTGAAGCCCGGCGCCCCGATGCCTCCCATGTGGGACCAAGACCCGGTCCACGACGTCTACCGCCGCTGGCACCAGGTGCTGGCCGAGTACGGCGAGCCCGACCGCATCCTCGTGGCCGAGGCCTGGGTGCGCCCGCAGGAGCGCGCGGTGCGCTACGTCCGGCCCGACGAGATGCACCAGGCCTTCAACTTCGACTTCCTGATGAGCCAGTGGCGTGCTCCGGACCTGCGTGAGGTCATCGAGGCCTCTCTCGTGGCAGCCGACTCAGTGGGCGCTCCGAGCACCTGGGTGCTGTCCAACCACGATGTGGTGCGGCACGTCTCACGGCTGGGCCTGCCGGTCGGCAAGCGCCGTCCCAACGGCATCAGCGCCGAGGACCCCCAGCCCGACCGGGCCCTCGGACTGCGGCGCGCCCGCGCGGCGACCCAGCTGATGCTTGCGCTGCCCGGCGGCGCATACCTCTACCAGGGCGAGGAGCTCGGGCTGCCCGAGTCGACGGACATGCCGGCCGAGTTCCGCCAGGACCCGACCTTCATCCGCTCGAAGGGCAAGGAGATCGGCCGCGACGGGTGCCGCGTCCCGATGCCCTGGGAGAAGGACGCGCCGTCGTTCGGCTTCGGCCCGACCGACCAGACCTGGCTTCCGCAGCCCACCGTCTACGGCGACTACGCCGTCGACCAGCAGGACGGGGTCGAGGGCTCGACCCTCGAGCTCTACCGCTCCCTGCTGCGGACCAGGCGCGACCGCGACCTGGGCACGGGTGGGCTGCGGTTCGTCGACGGGTTCGGTGACGACGTGGTCGCCCTGGTGAACACCGGCCAGGGCGAGGACACCCTCGTCGTCGCGAACCTCGGCACCGAGCCGGTGGCCCTGCCCGACGGCGCGACCGTGGTGGTGGCCTCGGGTGACCTGACCGACCAGGGCCTCGTGCCGACCGACACGACGGTCTGGGCAGCCCTCTGATCAGGTCCGCTGCTCTCACGGCAGACTGACGCCGTGAGAGCAGCGGACTTCGCCTACTTCGATGCGCCGACCCCCATCGGGCTGGCGCACCGGGGCGGGGCCAAGCTCGCGGCCAACCTCCACCTCGAGAACTCCCTCGCGGCCTTCCGCGCAGCGGTGCGGATGGGCTACCGCTACCTCGAGACCGACGTCCACGCCACGGCGGACGGCACGCTGCTCGCCTTCCACGACCAGCGGCTCGACCGGGTCACCGACCAGCGCGGCCTGATCGCAGACCTCCCGTATGCCGTGGTGCGGGCAGCGCGGATCCACGGCACCGAGCCGATCCCCCTCCTCTCGGACCTGCTCGAGGAGTTCCCCGACACCCGCATCAACATCGACGTCAAGGCACCCGGCGCCATCGCGCCCCTGGCCGAGGTGATCCGGCGCCACGCGGCGATCAACCGCGTCTGCGTCGGCTCGTTCTCCGATCGGCGACTGCGGGCCGTGCGCCGGCTCCTCGGCCCCGAGCTGGCCACCGCGACCGGACCGGCAGAGGTGACCGCCCTGCGCCTGGCACCGCAGCGGGTCGCCTCGTGGCTGCGCTCCCCCGCGGCCGTCCTGCAGATCCCGACCGGGCACGTCGTCGGCGGTCGCCGCCTCGACCTGGTCACGCCCGGCCTGGTCGAGCGCGTCCACGCCATGGGCAAGCACGTCCACGTGTGGACCATCGACGACGCTGCCGAGATGCACCGGCTCTTCGACCTCGGCGTGGACGGCATCGTGTCCGACCGCATCGACACCCTCGCCGACGTCCTGGCCGAGCGCGGCGTACCGTTGCGCCAGTGACCGCGCCCACCCCCCGCCCAACCCCAGAGCGTGTCGAGGGTGCGGGTGCGGGCACCACCGGCGCGGGGCGGGTCGGCGTCTTCCACCCTCGCTACGTGCTGCTGTCCGTCTCCCTGCTGGCGCTCATCACGGTGATCGCCTTCGAGGGCATGGCGGTCTCCACCGCCATGCCGGACGCCGCCCGCGAGCTGGACGCGGTGCGGTCCTACGGGCTCGCCTTCTCGGTCATGCTGACCACCCAGCTGCTCGGCATCGTGCTGGCCGGGGTCTGGTGCGACCGGTCGGGTCCCCTGCCATCGCTCTTCGCGGGCCAGCTGCTCTTCGCGGCCGGGTGCGGACTGTGTGGGGGCGCGCAGTCGTTCGGGCCGTTCCTGACTGGGCGTGGCGTGGCCGGCCTCGGAGCCGGGTTGATCATCGTCGCCGGCTATGTCGTCATCGGCCGCGCCTACCCGGAGTCGTTGCGGCCCAAGGTGTTCAGCGTGATCTCGGCTGCGTGGGTGCTGCCCTCGCTGCTCGGTCCACCGATCGCCGCGTGGGTCACGACGACCTGGTCCTGGCGCTGGGTCTTCTGGCTGGTGGTCGTGCCGGTCGTGGCCGCCATCGCGCTGGTGTTCGCCCGGCGGTCGCAGATCGTAGCGGCGGACGAGGGCATCGACGGGTCCAGCCGTGACCACCGCGCGCACGCCAGGGCGGCCTGGTTCGGCGTCCTGATCGCGGCCTCCGCCGGCGCCCTCCAGTGGGGCACGCACGACCTCGAGTTCACCTGGTCGGTCAAGACAGCGGTCGCCGTCCTCGGCGTCGTGGGGATCGCGGCCACCGCACCCATGCTGCTCCCGCGCGGCACGTGGCTGATGCGTCGCGGGCTGCCCTCGGTGATGCTGGCGCGCTTCCTGCTGACCTGTTCGTTCTTCGGCACCATCACCTACATCCCGCTCATGCTGGTCAACGAGCGCGGCCAGTCCCTCGCCACTGCCGGCACGATCCTCGCCGTCGGCTCGCTCGGCTGGTCGGCCGGCTCCTGGGTCCAGGGCCGGGACCGCTGGGCGGGGCGCCGCCACCAGCTCGTCAGCGTCGGAGGCCTCCTCCTCGCGACGGGGCTGCTCGGCGTCGTGGCGGTCACCCACCTCGACGGGCACCCGTGGCTCATCGCCGTGGCGCTCGTGGCGTGCGGCATGGGCATGGGGCTGGGCACCGCGAGCCTCTCGGTCCTCTCGCTCACCCTCACGTCGCCCGCCGACCACGGCACGACATCGTCGTCACTCCAGCTCGCCGACGTCCTCGGTTCGGTGCTCGGGATCGCCGCGGCCGGCGCGGTCTTCGCGGCCCGCCACACGACCGCGGGTCAGGACATCCCGGTCTTCGTGAGCATGTGGCTGGGACTCAGCGTCGTCGCCGCCCTCGTCGTGGTCGCCGGTCAGCGGATCAGGACGTGACCGCCGGGCGTCGAGAGCCGCGTCCAGCGGCCGTGCGCCCACACCGTCACCGGCGCGTCGCCAGCACTTTTCACGAACCCGAGCACGTATGCCGCGAACGCACCGCCCGCGGGCACGGGCGGGGTCGTGGTCGTCAGACGCCCCCACACCTGCCGGCGAAGTGCCGCGACGGCTGAGCCACCGGCATCCGCCGGCGCACCCGAGGCGACCTCCTCGATCCCCTGCCGCGCCACGGCATACATGTCGTCGGCGGCGACCGCCCCGACGCGTTCCCACCCGCCACGGGGTGGCGCCATCGCCGCCCAGGCGACGCTGACGGTCACTGGCGGCACGGACAGGGTGGTGCCGCCCTCGCGCGCGAGGCGGTCGGTGACTGCGGCCAACGGCACCGTGACGTCGAGGTCGGCCGGCTCGGCCAGGGGCATCGCCCGCAGGCCGATCACGACCCCCTCGGCCATCAGGCCGCTACCGGGCAGGACCCCGACGTAGGCGGCCAGGGTCGGTCCGGTCGCCTGCAGCCGGATCGCGCCGTCCTCGTCGGCGGCCTTGGCACGGGCGACGTAGGTGCGCAGGTCGTCGAGACCCTGCAGGTCGGGGAAGGTCAGCTCCATCAGCGTCGGCGCCAGCGGAAGGGCACCGGCTCACCCGAGTGCGACCTGAGCATGGCCCGCAGCGACTCGTCCATCCGTCGCGGGGTGCTGGTCACGAAGTCGTAGAGGACCAGCGTGGTCTCCGCGCGGGCGTAGACCACGTCGCCCTCGCCACCGTCGGCCGACGGCCGCCCGTCGCGCACCTCGTAGGCGAGGTCGAAGCCGGCCCCCCCGATCTTCGTGGCCCACATCTCCACGACGATGGGCGGCACCCGGAACAGCAGGGGCGCGAGGTACTCGATCTCGTGGCGCGCCACGAGGATGCCCTCCGAGAGCACCGACCGGTCCTGGCCGAACCAGTCCTCGAAGCCGATCACGCGGGCGTCCTCCAGCAGTCGGAGGAACTGCACGTTGTTGACGTGCCCATAGGCGTCCATGTCGCTCCAGCGGAGCGGCACGTTGACCCGGTAGCGGCCGGTGGGCCCGCTCGGCTCGGGGCGGTCGTCGGAGACCTGGACGGGACTCTCTTCGCTGGCCATGTGGACATCCTCGCAGGGCTGTCGGGCCGGCGGCATACGGTGGTCGCCATGGAGACCACCGCGGCACCCGACCTGCACACCCAGGCCACCACCGTGCTGCGGCGCCTCGTCGGCCGCGACGACGTCGACTTCCGCGACGGCCAGCTCGAGGCCGTCGAGGCGCTGGTCGGCCAGCGTCGGCGGGTGCTCGTCGTGCAGCGCACCGGCTGGGGCAAGTCGGCGGTCTACTTCGTGTCCACCGCCCTGCGCCGGGCCGAGGGCGCCGGGCCGACCGTGATCGTCTCGCCGCTGCTGGCGCTGATGCGCGACCAGATCGCGGCCGCCGGCCGGGCCGGGATCCGCGCGGTGACCATGAACTCCGCGAACGCCGACGAATGGGGGCAGGTCTCGGCGGCGCTGGCCGCCGACGAGGTCGACGTCCTGCTGGTCAGCCCAGAGCGCCTGAACAACCCGAGGTTCCGCGACGAGCAGCTGCCCGACCTTGCTCGCCGGTGCGGTCTGCTCGTGGTCGACGAGGCGCACTGTGTGTCCGACTGGGGCCACGACTTCCGCCCCGACTACCGCCGGATCCGTGACCTGCTCACGGTGCTGCCCGCCGACACCCCGGTGCTGGCGACCACGGCCACCGCCAACGCCCGCGTCGTGACCGACGTGGTCGAGCAGCTCGGGGCCGGCGGCCACGACGTGCTGACCCTGCGTGGCGGCCTCGCCCGCGACTCGCTGCGCCTGGGGGTGATGGCCCTGACCTCGCCCGAGCAGCGGCTGGCGTGGCTGCTCGCCCACCTCGACTCGCTCCCGGGCAGCGGCATCGTCTACACGCTCACCGTCTCGGCCGCCGAGGACATCGCCGTCGCCCTGCGCGAGGCGGGTCACGAGGTGCGGGCCTACACCGGACGCACCGACCCGGCCGACCGCGAGCGCCTCGAGGCGATGCTGCGCGACAACCAGGTCAAGGCACTGGTGGCGACCTCGGCGCTGGGCATGGGGTTCGACAAGCCCGACCTGGGCTTCGTGCTCCACCTCGGCGCGCCCTCGTCGCCGGTCGCCTACTACCAGCAGGTCGGTCGTGCCGGTCGGGCCACCGAGCGGGCCGACGTGCTGCTCCTGCCCGGCCCGGAGGACAAGGACATCTGGGCCTACTTCGCCTCCGCCTCGATGCCACGCCAGGAGCAGGCCGACGCGGTGCTCACGGCGCTCGCGGGCTCGGCCAAGGCGCTCTCCACGGCAGCGTTGGAGTCCATCGTCGACATCCGGCGCACCCGGCTCGAGCTCCTGCTCAAGGTGCTCGACGTCGACGGCGCCGTCCAGCGGGTGCCAGGTGGTTGGACCTCGACCGGCCAGCCCTGGACCTACGACGCCGAGCGCTACGCGCGGGTGACGGCGGCCCGCGTGCGCGAGCAGGACCTCATGGTCACCTACGAGCAGACCGCCGGGTGCCGGATGGAGTTCCTCCAGGAGTCGCTCGACGACGACTCCGCAGCCGCGTGCGGACGGTGCGACTCGTGTGCCGGCGTGTGGTTCCCCACCGACATCCCTGACGTCGCAGTCACCACGGCCCGTGGTCGCCTCGAGCGGGCCGGGGTCGAGCTGGAGTCAAGGGCCCAGTGGCCGACGGGGATGGACCGGCTGGGTGTCCCGGTGCGCGGGAAGATCAGCCCCGACGAGGCGATGGAGACCGGTCGGGCGGTCGCCCGGCTCACCGACCTGGGCTGGGGTCAACAGCTCCGGTCGCTGCTGCGGGCCACCGATGCCGCGGTGCCGCCCGAGCTGGTGCGGGCCTGCGTGCCGATCCTGCGCGACTGGGGCTGGGCCGAGCGGCCGGTGGCCGTGGCCATGGTCCCCTCGCGCACCCGGCCCCTCCTGGTCGAGTCGCTGGGCCGGGGCATCGCCGAGCTGGGTCGGATGCAGTGGCTGGGCGCCCTCGACCCCGTCGATGGTGGACCGGTCGGCGAGGCCGGTGGCAACAGCGCCTTCCGGCTGGCCGGCGTGTGGGGTCGTCTGGAGGTCGGCGCCGAGCAGGCGTCAGGCCTGCGCGGCCTCGACGGACCCGTCCTGCTGGTCGACGACGTCGCCAACTCGCGCTGGACGCTCACGGTCGCGGCCGCCGCCCTGCGCCGTGCGGGCGCCACCGGCGTGCTGCCGTTCGTCCTGGCCCTCGACGCCTGACCCCGATCCGTCCGCAGCGCCGGCCGGGCCCGGCACGCCGTCGAGCGGCACCGTGAAGATCGGCAGGAACACCTGCACGACCGGGCCGATCAGCACGGCATACAGCACCGTCCCGAGCCCGACCACTCCGCCGAGCAGCCAACCCACGACGAGCACGGTCACCTCGATGCTGGTCCGCACCAGCCGGAAGCTGCGCCCGGTGCGGCGCACCAGCCCCGTCATCAGGCCGTCGCGGGGTCCGGGGCCGAACTGGCTCCCGATGTAGAGCGCACCAGCCAGCCCGTTGAGGACGATCCCCCCGACGAGGAGCACCACCCGCACGGCCATGGCGTCGGGAGCGTCGAGCAGCGCCAACGTCGCGTCGGTGGCCAGCCCGATGACGACCACGTTGGCGACGGTGCCGAGTCCCGGCCACTGCCGCAGCGGGATCCAGAGCAGCAGCACAGCCACGCCGACGATGATCGTCACGGTGCCAAAGCTGACCGGCAGGTGCTGGGCGATGCCGTAGTGGAAGACGTCCCACGGGTCGAGCCCGAGCCCGGAGCGGACCATCATCCCCATCGAGACCCCGTAGAGGGTCAGGCCTACGGCGAGCTGGACGAGCCGGCGGGTGGTCCGACCGGCCCGCAGCTGCTGCCGTGGGGTGAGGGAGGCGAGGGAGGTACGGGTCATGGTGCCAAGATTGGCCTGCATTGGTCTGTTCCTCCATAGCCAATCGTGAGAAAGTGGTCTGCATGTCGACCCGAGCGATCTCCGCGACCCGGCTGGTCCCCATGCTGGGCGCCGCCCTCGAGACGGCGCCGGCCTACCGCGGGCTCGCCGACGCGGTCCGGCTCCTCGTCGCCGACGGGCGCGTGCCCGTCGGCACCCGCCTGCCCAGCGAGCGCGACCTCACGACGGCCCTCGGGGTGAGCCGCACGACCGTCACGCGGGCGTATGCCGAGCTGCGCGACCGCGGCTACCTCACCTCGCGGCAGGGCTCCGGCAGCGTCGTGGCCCTGCCGGGCGACCCGGCCGGGCGTCGTCAGGGCACCGCCCTCCACCCGTCGTCCGAGCAGCGCGACGCAGGCGTGATCGACCTCACCTGTGCCTCGATGAGCGCCCCGCCGGGCACGGTCGCCGCCTACGAGCGGGCCGTGGCCGAGCTGCCGCGCTACCTCGCCGGCACGGGCTACCACCCCCTCGGCCTGATGTCGCTGCGCGAGGCCCTCGCCGAGCGGTTCACCGAGCGCGGGCTGGCCACGACACCCGACCAGGTCATGGTGACCAGCGGCGCCCTCTCGGGGCTCGCGGTGACGGCTCGCGCGCTGCTCTCCCCCGGCGACCGCGTGCTGCTCGAGAGCCCGACCTACCCCAACGCGATCGACACCCTGCGACGCTCCGGGGCCCGCGCCGTGGCCCTGCCCCTCGACCGCAACGGCTGGGACATCGGCGCCGCTGAGGCCGCCCTGCGCCAGACCGCACCGCGCGCCGCCTACTTGATCCCCGACTTCCACAACCCGACCGGCGCACTCCTGCCCGACGCCCAGCGGGCCGAGCTCGGTGACGCCCTGGCCGGCACGCACACCGTCGGTGTCGTCGACGAGACGCTGGTCGACCTCGCCCACGACCCCGACCTCCGCATGCCCCGCCCCCTGGGCGCCCACCACCCCCGCACGGTGACCCTCGGCGGCGCGAGCAAGTCGTTCTGGGGAGGGCTGCGAGTGGGTTGGATCCGCGCCCCTCGCGAGCTGATGCCGGCGCTGGTCGGGGCCCGGCTGACCCTCGACCTCGGCGCCCCCGTGCTGGAGCAGCTGGTGCTGACCGACCTCCTCGGGCACCGGGAGCAGATCATCGCCGACCGGCGCGCGGCCATCGTCTCGACGCGCGACGCCCTTGTGGATGCCTTGCGAAATCGCCTGCCGCAGTGGAGGTTCCGCATTCCCGAGGGAGGCCTGTGCCTGTGGGTCGAACTGCCCGAGGCGCTGTCGACCCCGCTGTGCGCGGCAGCCGACCAGAGGGGCATCGTGCTGGCCCCCGGGGCCCAGTTCGCGGTCGAGGGGGGCATGGAGCGGTTCCTGCGACTGCCCTTCACCGGTCACGCACCGGAGGTGGTCGACGAGGCGGTCGAGCGCCTGGCCCTCGCGTGGGACGACGCGCAGTCGGCCCGGCCGTCGAGGCAGGGCGGCTCACCGCTCGTCGCGTGAGCGGGGGCGCCGGCGGCTGACCACAACGCCGACGAGGCAGACGGCTCCCCCGACGAGGGCGAGCGTGCTCGGCACCTCCGACAGGAAGGCCCAGGACATCAGCACCGAGAGCACGGTCACGAGGTAACCGAGCGGACCGAGGCGACCAGCCGGCATACGACGCAGTGCGTAGGCCCACGTCGTGAACGCGACGGCCGTCGGGAAGGCGCCGAGGTAGGCCGCGCCGAGGAGAGCCGACGTCGGGGCACCCTGTGCCTCGTGCACCAGCTCGCCGGCGTACGGCAGCGTGACCACGGTCCCGACCAGGCACCCGAGCCAGGTGGCCCGCAGGGCGTCGACGCTCCGGAGGGTGACCTTCTGCAGGAGCACCGACGACGCGTAGAGCACCGCGGCCACGAGGGCGAAGGCGATGCCTGCGCCATCGCGCCGTCCACTGGAGTCGGACGCCATCAGGGCGACCCCGGCGAAGGCCACCGCACACCCGAGGAAGACCGGTCGCGAGAAGCCCTCACGCAGGAAGAGCCCGCCGCCGAGGGCGATGAGGACGGGGGCGACGTTGACCAGGAGGGCCGCGGTGCCGGCGTCGACGTGCCGCTCGGCGGCATTGAGTGCCACGTTGTAGCCGGCGAACCACAGCGCGCCGTACCCGACGACGGGAAGCACTGCGCGCCAGCCCCGGGGCAGCAGCGGACCTGCGGCGCGTCCGCGCCCCAGCAGCACGAAGGGGGTGAGCACCACCGCGGCGACCGCGACCCTGGCCAGCGCCATCGGTCCCGGCGACAGGTGCGCACCGCTGCTGCGGATCACGACGAAGGCCGACGCCCAGAGCACGATCGTGACGAGCGCTGCCCCCGACGCCCGGGCCGGCGGGCTGACCAGGCGTCGCGGCGACGGCTCAGGCAGGGGGGCGTCGCACGGCTCGAGGACTGGACTGGTCGCGGTGGTCACCGGTCCATCGTCGAGGAACCTGACACATCAGCACAAGCGATGCTTTCTTCACTTTCGTTAAGCCTGACTGTATGGTCGTGAGTATGCTCGACGTGCACCGCCTCCGTGTCCTGCGCACCGTCGTCGCCACCGGGTCGGTCGGTGCGGCGGCCACCACCCTCGGCTACACGCCGTCCGCCGTGAGCCAGCACCTCGCCACCCTGCAGCGCGAGACCGGCCTGCTCCTCATCGAGCGCAAGGGCCGTGGCATCCAGCCGACGGCCGCGGGGCGCACCCTGGCCGACGAGGCCGGCCGGGTCCTGGAGTCGCTCAGCGGTGTCGAGGGGGTGGTCGGTGACCTGCGCGCCGGTCGCGTGGGGCGGCTGTCGATCAGCTACTTCGCCTCCGCCGGAGCGGCCTGGATCCCGCCGGTCGTCGCCGGGCTGATGCAGGAGTTCCCCGAGCTGCGCCTCGACCTGCGGCTCATCGAGCTGCTCGGCGACGAGCACCCCGACCCCGACCTCGAGATCTTCGTCGGAGGTGCCGACGAGCACCTGCGCCCCGGTCGCGCGCAGTCCCGGGTGCACCACCTGCTCGACGACCCCTATGCCGTGGTGGTGCCGACCGACCACCCGCTGGCCCGGCTGGCCAGCGTCCCGCTCGCAGACCTGGCGAGCGAGCAGTGGGTGGACAACGACTTCAACCGTGGCTTCTGTCGCCAGGTCATCCTCGATGCCTGCGCCGAGGCGGGTTTCAGCCCCGACTTCCGCATCGAGACCCACGACTACCCCACCGCGATCTCCTTCGTCGCGGCCGGCGTCGGGGTCACGGTCCTGCCCGGGCTGGGGGCCACCCGGCTGCCCGACGGGGTCGTCGCGATCCCCCTCGTGGCACCCACGCCGGTGCGCCACGTCTACGTCGCCGTGAAGGCGTCCGTCGAGCACCACCCGGCCGCCCGGAGGGCCGTCGAACTGCTGCGTGAGCGCGTCACCGCTCCCGCTAGGGTCGAGGCGTGAGCGACGAGAGCACCCCTGACTCCGCCGCCGGCGTCGACGCCGGCCCCGACGCAGGCTTCGACCCTCTGACCGACCTGCTCGACACCCTCGACCTCGAGGAGCTCGGCACGGCCAGGATCACCGTCGAGGGCGTCGGCGACCGCGCCGACTTCGGCGAGTCAGGGGCGACGGTCTTCCTGGGGCGCAGCCAGAAGATGCCCCACGGGCGCGTCTTCGGCGGCCAGGTCCTCGCACAGTGCGTGATCGCCGCCGGCCGGACGATGCAGGACGTCGACGACGGCGACGGACCCCGACACATCCACTCCCTGCACGGCTACTTCATGCGTCCCGGTGACGACACCCAGCCCATCCGGTTCGCCGTCGAACGGATGCGCGACGGCAACTCGTTCTCGACGCGGCGGGTGCACGCCATCCAGGACGGCCTGCCGATCCTGTCGATGATCACGTCGTTCCAGGAGGCCTCCGGTGGTCTCGACCACCAGGACCCGATGCCCGCCGTGCCCGGCCCCGACGAGCTCCGCTCGCTCGCCGAGGAGTTCGGCGGGATCGACCACCCGGGGGCCCGACACCTGGTCAAGCGCCCGATCGAGCACCGGCACGTCGAGAACAACCTCTTCGTGGCACCCGGCCCCGAGCTCACCGCCCACCAGAGCGTCTGGATGAGGGCGCTGGGGCGGCTGCCCGACGACCCGCTGATCCACGCAGCCGTGCTGGCCTATGCCTCCGACTACACCCTCCTCGAGCCGGTGATCCGCAAGCACGGGCTGACCTGGACCGACCGGCGGCTGCGACCGGCGAGCCTCGACCACGCGATGTGGTTCCACCGGCCGGTCCACGCCGACGAGTGGATCCTCTACACCCAGGAGTCGCCCTCGGCCTCGGGCGGGCGCGGCCTGGGGATCGGTCGCATGTTCGCCGCCGACGGCACCCTCGTCGCGACCGTCGCCCAGGAGGGCATGGTCCGCGTCAAGGACGCGTGAGCGTGCCCGACGCGGCGCCGCGTGACCCGGGCCAGTGGGTGGTCGACGACCTGCGCGCCGACGACCACGAGGCCTGGGCACGACTGCACCGCGGCTACCTCGACTTCTACGAGTCCTCCCGCCCCGACGAGGTCAGCGCCATCGTCTGGGGCTGGCTGACGGACCCGGCCCACGAGCTCGAGTGCCTCGTGGTCCGCGCGCGTCCGGGCTCGGATCCCGTTGGTATCGCCCACATCCGGCCATTCGTCCGGCCGCTCCACGGATCGGTGTCCTGCTTCCTCGACGACCTGTTCGTGGCACCGGAGCACCGTGGCACCGGAGCCGTCGACGCGCTCCTCTCCGGGGTGCAGCGACGCGCCCGGGAGCGCGGGTGGACCACGGTCCGCTGGATCACGCGAGCGTCGAACACCCGGGCCCGGTCGACCTACGACCGGCTCGCCGTGGAGACCGACCTGGTGACCTACGACCTCGCCGTCGACTGACCCATCCGCACCACGGCCGCCGTGAACGGCGGCAGGTGCACGCCATGGCCGCGCAGCCGGGTCTGCGTCGGCTCCCAGGCGAGCACCACGCTCTCGGGCTCCGCATCGAGGGGCACCGTCCAGCGCGACTCGGCAAGGTTGACGACCACCCGGTAGGCGCCACGGCGGACGACCAACCAGCCGTCGCCCTCGTCGAAGTCGACCGCCACCGACTCGAGGCTGCCGTTGCCCAGGTCGAACTCGCCCCGCCGCAACGCGATCAACGCTCGGTACCACGCGAACATCCGCGCGTGCTCGCCCTCGTGCAGCTCGGCCCAGTCGAGCTGCGAGCGACGGTAGGTCTGCTCGTCCTGCGGGTCCGGCACGTCCTCGGCGGCCCAGCCGTGGGCCTCGAACTCGCGACGTCGCCCCTCGGTGACGGCGCGCTGCATCTCCGGCTCGTCGAAGTCCGTGAAGAACTGGAACGGCGTCGAGGCCGCCCACTCCTCCCCCATGAACACCATCGGCGTGAACGGACCAGTGAGGTAGAGGGCCGCCCCCATAGCCTGGCGACCCGGTGTCACGACTGCGGAGATGCGGTCGCCGACGGCCCGGTTGCCGACCTGGTCGTGGGTCTGCAGGTAGGCGAGGAACCGCCGTCCGTCGACCTTCCGGCGGTCGACCGGGGCACCCCACTCGGCGTCCCGGAAGCTCGACCAGCGGCCGTCGTGGAGGAACGCCCTCGTGAGCGTCTTGGCCAGCACCGCGAGCGGTCCGCCGTCCGGCATGGCCCGGCAGTGGCCGGCGAAGTCGCCGTAGTAGCCCTGCGTCTCGCCGGTCAGCGTGACGTGGAGGGCATGGTGGATGTCGTCGTCCCACTGGGCGTCCATGCCGAGCCCACCGTCGGCCGTCGGCGTGACAGTGCGGGGGTCGTTGACGTCGCTCTCCGCGATGAGGTCGAGGGGCCGACCCAGGCGCGCGCTCAGCGACGCCACCTCGTCGGCCAGCTGGGCCAGCACGTGCTGGTCGGAGTCGTCCTTGAGCTCGTGCACGGCGTCGAGGCGCAGGGCGTCCACGTGGAAGTCGGCGAACCACCGCAACGCGTTGTCGATGATCCACCGCCGCACGTGCAGGCTGCCCGGGCCGTCGAGGTTGAACCCGTTGCCCCACGGCGTGGGGTGGGCGTCGGTGAAGTAGGGACCGAACCGCGACAGGTAGTTGCCGACCGGGCCGAGGTGGTTGTAGACCACGTCGAGGCAGACCCCGAGGCCGAGGCCGTGGCACGCGTCGACGAAGCGCTGGAGCGCCGCAGGGCCGTCGTACTCGTCGTCGACCGCCCACGGCCCGACGCCGTCGTAGCCCCAGTTCCACCGACCCGGCCACGAGGCCACCGGCATCAGCTCGACCACGTCGACCCCGAGGTCGACCAGGTGCTGCAGCCGGCGCTGGGCTGCGTCGAGGGTGCCCTCCGGCGTGAAGGTCCCGACGTGCAGCTCGTAGACCACGGCACCGAGGACCCCCGCACCGTGCTGCGGTCCGGCCCAGGTCGCGTCGCGCCAGGTGTGCCGGCTCGCGTCGAACCAGCGGCTCTCGCCGTGCACGCCGTGGGGCTGCCAAGCCGAGCGCGGGTCAGGGGTGACCTCACCGCCGTCGACGCGGAACGCATAGTCCAGACAGGGGTATGCCGCCGTGCCCCACTCCGCGGCAGGGGCCTCCCACCGCCACCAGCCGTCGTCCTTGCGGTCCATCGCCGAGCGCCGCGCCGGGCCGTCGTCGAGGGACCACTCGACCTCCACGTCCTGGGCGGCCGGGGCCCACACGGTGAGCTCGGGCCCGGTAAGGACCGGCTCGCCGGCCGGCTTCGTCGCGGACAGGGACGTCATCTGTGGGGTGTTCATCGGGGCTCTGTGTTCACTTACGGTCGGTGCTCGTGTGCGGACGGCGTTCAGGTGCGGTGATGCGTCAGGTGCGCTCTAGGCTGCCATGCCGCGCGAGCAGGGCAACCGGAAGGGCCTCCAGCAGCTCGGTGAGGAGCACCGACCCCGCCGTCCCGGGTGTCACGCGGCGGTCGGTGAGCAGGTCCACCCAGGTGCCCTCGGGGAGGTCGATCCGGGCCGCGCCCCAGCCGCCGTCCGCGCGCAACCGCTCGCCGAGCCGGGTGGCGACGGCGACCACCTGCGTGCCACTCGCGTCGCCACGTCCCAGGGCCAGCGCGTGCCCGCTCGACGTGGGGACGGCGGCATACGTGGCGTGCTCACCGGTGAACCACTCGGGGTGGTCACGGCGCAGCCGGAGGGCGCGGGCGGTGACGAGCAGCTTCTCGTCGTCGAGGTCGCGGGCGGGCGCGCCGCCGTCGAGCCGGGCGAGGCGCTGCCTGCGGGCGGAGTAGTCGACCGGGCGACGGTTGTCGGGGTCGACGAGGGAGAGGTCGACGAGCTCGGTGCCCTGGTAGACGTCGGGGACGCCGGGCAGGACGAGCTGGAGCAGCTTCTGGCCCAGCAGGATCTCGCGGGCGGCCGGGGCGGCTCGCTCCACCCACCGACGTACCTGCTCGACGAGCGAGGGGTCGGTGGTCAGGGCCTCCACGAAGGTCGCGACGTCGGCCTCGTAGGCGCTGTCCGGGTCGGTCCAGGTGGTGTGCAACTTGGCCTCGCGGACCGCCTTGGTGGCGTAGGCCCGCAGGCGGTCGGTGTCGACCGGCCAGGCGCTGACGGCCGTCTGGAGGAGGAGGTACTCGGTGGCCGGGTCGAGCCGGTCGCCCCGGTGGGCGGCCGCACGGTCGCGGGTCTCGCCCACCCACGCCGCCCACTCCCCCGGTAGCTCGGAGAGGACCGAGAGCCGGGCACGGACGTCCTCGGACCGCTTGGTGTCGTGGGTGGACAGCGTCGTCATCGTGGTGGGCCAGGTGGCGAGCTGCCGGCTCGCGAACGCGTGCAGCTCGGTCGGGTCGAGCCCGAGCCGGCCGGGATCGCCACCGACCTCGTTGAGGCCGGTGAGGCGCGCGTAGCGGTAGAACGCGGTGTCCTCGATGCCCTTGGCCATCACCGGGCCACAGGTCTGCTGGAACCGCACCATGAACTCGCGGTGGGCGTCCTCCGCCGCCTCGTCCAGCTCGTCGAGTGGAGTGCCCGCGGCCAGGAGCGAGACGATCCCGACCGCGTCCTGGTCGGCGTCGGCGACCTGCGCGGCTGCTCGGGCCTCGGCGTGGGCCAGCACCTGCAGCTGCTCGTGGTCATCGGCCTGGCCGGGCACGAGGTAGGCGCGGTAGCGGTCCATCGCCACGAGGAGCGCGCCCAGCCCACGGCGCAAGGAGGCCTGGTCCTCGTCGGGCACGATCCTGGCCAGCAACCGCATGAGCCGGTTGACCTCGGCCTCCTGGACCTGCGCGACGACCTGTTCCTTGGCGGCCAGCACCAGCGCGTCGAGCTCCTGTCGCTCCCCCACGAGCTCGGTGAGCAGGTCGGTCAGTGGCGCCTCGCCGTCGGGGTCGACGAACACCTGCTGCACCCGCAGGAGGGTGTCGTAGCCCGTCGTGCCCGCACACCGCCAGTCGTCGGGCAGCTGCTCGTGACCCTCGAGGATCTTCTCGGCCACCACCCAGGCGTCACCGGTGGCGTCGGCGAGCCCTGCGAGGTAGCCGCCCGGGTCGGCCAGCCCGTCGGGGTGGTCGATCCGGAACCCGTCGATCGTGCCCGCCCCGAACTCCTCCAGGAGGAGCCGGTGGGTGTGGTGGAACACGTCCGGGTCCTCGACCCTGACGGCGGCCAGGGTGGTGACGTCGAAGAACCGACGGTAGTTGAGGCGGCTGCCACCCTCGCGCCAGTCGCAGAGCCGATAGTGCTGCGCTGCAACGAGATCGGCGAGGTCGAGCGATTCAGTCCCAGGTCTGACCGGGAACACGTGGTCGTAGTAGCGCAGGACCGTCTCGTCACCGTGCGGTCCACCCCCGCCCTCCACCGAGAGCTCGTCGGCAGCGAGCACCGCCTCCAACGACTGGCCGAGCACCGGCACCAGGACGCGACCGTCCTCGACCTCCCAGTCGACGTCGAACCAGTGGGCGTGGTCGGAGTCGCGACCGTCGCGCAGCAGGAACCACCAGGGGTGGTTGAGCGAGGCCGGCGTCGGGGTCGTCATGTGGTTGGGCACAACGTCGACGACCGCCCCGAGCCCCGCCTCCCGGAGGGCTTCGGTGAGCAAGTCGAACCCCTCTGCGCCACCCGCCTCCTCGTTGAGGAACTCGTGGCTGACCACGTCGTACCCGTGCGTCGACCCCGGTGCCGGAGCCAGGATGGGTGACAGGTAGGCGTGCGAAACCCCCAGTGCGGCAAGGTAGTCCGCCTGCTCGGCGGCATCGCCGAAGGTGAAGGCCGGTTGGACCTGCAGCCGGTAGGTCGCGGTGGGAACCACCCGCCCGGGGGCGGGCCGGTGCGCTGCCGCGCCCTGCGGCATACCGGCCTGCACCGCGCCCGTCGACGAGCTCATCGGCGGGCGAGCGCCGCTCCGGCGGGCGATCCCGAGGGGAGCACTCGAGGACAGCGCAACACCACGACGCTGCGGCCGTGCGCCTTCACCTTTGCGTCGGGCCTGTACTCCTTGGCCTCGACCTCCTGCGCGAAGGTGTCCAGCTCGGTGACCCAGCGTTCGCCGTACTCCTTGCCCGGCAGGACGAAGGGCAGCACGTCGTGGTGGCCGTTGAAGATCACCAGGAAGTGGTCGTCGAGGGTCTGCTGACCGCGCGTGTCGGGCTCGGGAATGCTCTGCCCGTTGAGGAAGACCATCATCGAGCGCGCGTAGCCGTTGGCCCAGGAGTCCTCGTCCATGTGGTTGCCGCCGGGCTCGAACCACGCGATGTCGCCGACCGGGCTCTCGCCACCGTGGTCGGCCGAGCCGGCGAAGAACCGGCGGCGGCGGAAGACGGGGTGGTCACGACGCAGCTCGACGAGCCGCTGGGTGAAGGCGATGAGGTCGAGCTGGTCCTGGTCGAGGTTCCAGTCGATCCACGAGATCTCGTTGTCCTGGCAGTAGCCGTTGTTGTTGCCACCCTGCGTGCGACCCAGCTCGTCACCGTGCAGGATCATCGGGACCCCCTGCGAGACCAGGAGCGTCGCGAGCAGGTTGCGCTGCTGGCGCAGCCGCAGGGCATTGACCCGCTTGTCCTTCGAAGGGCCCTCGACGCCGCAGTTCCACGAACGGTTGTGGCTCTCGCCGTCGTTGCCGCCCTCACCGTTGGCGTCGTTGTGCTTCTCGTTGTAGGACACCAGGTCTCGCAACGTGAAGCCGTCATGGGCCGTGACGAAGTTGATCGAGGCGATCGGCTTGCGGCCGCTGTGCTCGTAGAGGTCGCTGGAGCCGGTGAGGCGCGAGGCGAACTCACCGAGGGTCGCGCTGTCGCCGCGCCAGAAGTCACGGACCGTGTCACGGTACTTGCCGTTCCACTCGGTCCACAGGGGCGGGAAGTTGCCGACCTGGTAGCCGCCGTCGCCGACGTCCCAGGGCTCCGCGATGAGCTTGACCTGGCTGACCACCGGGTCCTGCTGGACGAGATCGAAGAACGCCGACAGCTTGTCGACCTCGTGGAACTGGCGGGCCAGCGTCGCCGCGAGGTCGAACCGGAAGCCGTCGACGTGCATCTCGGTCACCCAGTAGCGCAGCGAGTCCATGATCAGCTGCAACACGTGGGGGTGCCGCATGAGCAGGCTGTTCCCCGTGCCCGTGGTGTCGTAGTAGTGCGCCTTGTCGTCGTCGACGAGCCGGTAGTAGGCCGCGTTGTCGATCCCGCGGAAGCAGATGGTGGGGCCGAGCTGGTTGCCCTCGGCCGTGTGGTTGTAGACCACGTCGAGGATGACCTCGATGCCCGCCTCGTGGAGCGCCTTGACCATGCCCTTGAACTCAGCCACCTGCTCACCGCGGGTGCCGTATGCCGCGTAGCCGTTGTGCGGCGCGAGGAACCCGATCGTGTTGTAGCCCCAGTAGTTCGACAGGCCCTTGTCGCGCAGGGTGAAGTCGTTCACGAACTGGTGCACCGGCATCAGCTCGATCGCCGTGATGCCGAGGCCCTTGAGGTGCTCGATGATCACCGGGTGGGCGATCGCGGCGTAGGTGCCGCGGATGTCCTCCGGGATGTCGGGGTGGGTCTGGGTGAGGCCCTTGACGTGGGCCTCGTAGATGACCGTGTTGTGGTACTCGTGGCGAGGGAGGCGGTCCTGGCCCCAGTCGAAGAAGGGGTTGATGACCACGCCCATCATCGTGTGTCCGAGGCTGTCCTCGACGTTGGCCCTGGCCGGGTCCTCGCTCGGCGAGTCGAAGTCGTAGGAGAACAGCGACTGGTCGCCGTCCGGCTGACCGTCGATCGCCTTGGCGTAGGGGTCGAGCAGCAGCTTCTGGGGGTTGCAGCGGTGACCGTTGGCCGGGTCGTAGGGACCGTGGACGCGGTAGCCGTAGCGCTGACCGGGCTGGACGCCGGGCAGGAAGGCGTGCCACACGAAGCCATCGACCTCGGGCAGCTCGACGCGCGTCTCCGCGCCCTCGTCGTCGATGAGGCAGAGCTCGACCTTGTGCGCCACCTCGGAGAACAGCGCGAAGTTGACCCCCGTGCCGTCATAGGTCGCGCCGAGGGGGTAGGACTTGCCGGGCCAGATTTCCATGCATCGCCTTCGTCGTAGATCAGCCCACGGGTGCGGGGCCGGGTGAAGAAGGACGTCGACGGCCTCCAGCGAACCCATTGTGCACGACTCCTCGCCTTTGACACGCCAGGTCCGCCCCACGCACTAAGCGGGCGCTTAGTACACTCGCCGGAAGACCCACGGCGCATCCCCGGCGTCACCCACCAGCAGCAGGAGTCCCCATGAGCACCCAGCGCGTCGCAGTCGTCACCGGAGCAGCCCGCGGCATCGGGGCGGCCACCGCGCTGCGCCTTGCTCGTGACGGCAACGCGGTCGCGGTCCTGGACCTCGACGAGGCGTCGTGCGCCGGCACCGTCGAGGCGATCGAGGCGGCGGGCGGTCGGGCCATCGCCGTCGGTGTCGACGTCAGCAAGGCCGACCAGGTCGAGGCGGCCGTTGCCCGGGTCGCCGACGAGCTCGGGCCGCCGACGATCCTCGTCAACAACGCCGGCATCATCCGCGACAACCTCATCTTCAAGATGACCGAGGACGACTGGGACGCCGTCATGGGCGTGCACCTGCGGGGGTCCTTCCTCATGACCCGCGCGGTGCAGGCGCACATGTCCGCCGAGAAGTACGGACGCATCGTCAACCTGTCGTCGTCCTCGGCGCAGGGCAACCGTGGCCAGGCCAACTACTCCGCGGCCAAGGCAGGGCTCCAGGGCTTCACCAAGACCCTCGCCATCGAGCTGGGTCGGTTCGGGGTCACCGCCAACGCGGTCGCCCCGGGCTTCATCCAGACGGACATGACGGCATCCACGGCCGAGCGGATCGGCGTGCCGTTCGAGGACTTCATCAAGCACTCGGCCGCCCAGATCCCGGTGCAGCGGGTCGGCCAGCCGGAGGACATCGCGGCCACCATCTCCTTCCTGTGCTCGGAGGAGGCCGGCTTCGTCTCGGGCCAGGTCATCTACGTGGCCGGTGGCCCGCTCGACTGAGGGGTGCCCGGTTCCTCCGATTCTTCGCGCAGCCCTCCAGCAGCTGCGTACGGCTGTCCCCAGGTCCTTCTGAGCCGGGGGCCTTGACAGGCGGCCTTGTCCGGGTTGATAGTTTCCGTATCAGTTAATAAACCGATCGGTTAAGGATCATGAACCACCACGACCAGCTCAGCACCACCTTCGCCGCCCTGGCAGACCCGACGCGACGCGCGATCCTCGAGCGCCTCGCCGACGGTGACGCCACGGTCGGCGAGCTCGCCGAGCCGTTCGCCATGACCCTGCCGGCCATCTCCAAGCACCTCTCGGTGCTCGAGCGGGCCGGGCTGGTCGCCAAGGACCGTGACGGCCAGCGACGCAACTGCCGCATCACCGCCACCCCACTGAAGAGCGCGACGTCGTGGCTCGAGGAGTACCGCCGCCACTGGGAGGCCAACCTCGACAACCTCGACGCCTACCTCAACCGCATCCAACAGCCCCGCATCCAACAGCCCCGCATCCAACAGCCCCGCATCCAACAGCCCCGCATCCAGGGGACCGCACGCCCAACCACCACCGGTCACGCCGACACGCACCAGGAGAAGCAGTCATGAGCAACGCAGCCGACACCCACCAGCGCGCCACCATCACCCACGACGGCTGCGAGGTCGTCATCACCCGCACCTTCGCCGCACCCGCAGCCCTCGTCTACGAGGCGATGACCAAGCCCGAGCACATCCGCCAGTGGTGGGGTGCCGGGCACGGCGAGGTCACCACCTGCGAGGTCGACCTCCGCGTCGGCGGCAAGTGGCACTTCGCGCAGACCACCCCCGCCGGCGACGAGGTGTCGTTCTCCGGCGAGTACCGCGAGCTCGACCCGCCCGGCCGGATGGTGCACACCGAGATCTTCGACAACATCCAGAGCCCGGAGTCCGTCATCGAGTCCACGTTCGCCGAGCAGGACGGGTTCACGACGCTGACCGCCGTGATCACCTACGACTCGCCGGAGACGGTCGAGATGGTGCTCGCGTCGGGCATGGAGACCGGCATGAACGACTCCTACGACGCCCTGGAGAAGATCGCCCAGGGCCTCGCGGCCTGAGTCAGGCGCCGAGCACGACCAGGCGTCCGGTGCTCTCCCCGGCTCCCAGCCGGGCGAGGGCTCCGGGCGCCTCGTCGAACGGCACCACCTGCGACACGAACGGTCGCACGACACCAGCGTCGGCCCAGGACACCAGCTGGTCGTGCGCCGCAGCAGCGACGGCGTGGTCGCGCTGGAGGTACAGGCCCCAGTGCAGACCCAGGATCGAGTAGTTCTTGACCAGGGCGTGGTTGAGCGCGGGGGCCGGGATCGTGCCGCTGGTGAAGCCCACCACCACGAGCCGGCCCTCGAACGCCACCACCTTGGTCGAGGCGTCGTACGCCGCGCCGCCCACGGGGTCGAAGACGACGTCGGCGCCGTTGCGGCCGAGCGCCTCCTTCAGGGCGGCCACGAGGTCGCGGGCCGAGCGGTCGACGACCACATCGGCCCCGGCCGCTCGCGCGACCTCCGCCTTGGCCCCGCTGCCGACCACGGCCACGACCCGCGCGTCGAGCGCCTTGCCGACCTGCACCGCCGCCGTGCCGACTCCGCCCGCCGCCGCGTGCACCAGCAGGCTTTCCCCCGCCCGGAGCGCGGCTCGCCGCACGAGCCCCACGTATGCCGTCTGGTAGCCGATCGTCAGCGCGCTCGCCTCGGCGTCGGGGAGCGACGCCGGCGCCGCGAACGTCCCGGTGGCGGGCATGAGGCACTCCTGCGCCAGCCCTCCGTGGGGCGCCGCGGTCGTGCCGACGACCCGCTCGCCGATCGCGAAGCCCGTGACACCCTCCCCGAGCTCGAGCACCTCGCCGCAGACCTCGACGCCCGGGGTGAACGGCAGGTCGGGTCGCACCTGGTAGTGGCCCCGCACCATCAGCACGTCGGGGAAGTTCAGCGCGGTGGCCAGCACCCGGACCCGCAGGTGCCCGGGCACGACGGCGGGGAACGGCGCGTCGACGGCCTGCAGCACATCGGCCGGCTCACCCAGCGCCGTGACCTGCCAGGCCCTCATGCGTCCGTCCACTTCACGACGACGCTCCCGACCGAATGACGTTGCGACACTAGAGATTTCCGCCGAGCGTCACGCCACCATCGACCACGAGGGTCTGCCCGGTCACCCAGCTGGCGTCGGGAGAGAGGAGGAACGACACGGCCCCGGCGATGTCGTCAGGAGCGCCGAGTCGCTTCATCGGATAGCGCGCCGCGACCTTCTCCTCGCGTCCCTCGTACAACGCTTGCGCGAACTGCGTCTTGACGATGGCCGGCGCCACGGCGTTCACGCGGATCGACGGCCCGAGCTGGTACGCCAGCTCGACGGTGAGGTGGATCAACGCAGCCTTGCTCACGGCATACCAGCCGATCGTGCCGGTGGCCCCGAGTCCGGCGATGGACGCGACGTTGACGATGGCGCCGGGTCGGTCGCCCTCCCCCAGCCCGGCGGCGATCGCCTTCTGGGTCCACGAGAACGCGGCCAGCACGTTGACGTCCATGATCTTGCGCGCGACGTCGAGTGGTGCGTCGAGGATGGGGCCGTAGACGGGGTTGATGCCGGTGTTGTTGACCAGGTGGTCGAGGCCGCCGAAGGCCTCGTGAGCGAGTCGGATCACCTCGTCCTGGTGCGCCTCGTCGGCGGCGTTGCCCGCGACGCCGAGCGCCGTGGACTCGCCGCCGAGCTGCTCGACCGCCTCGGCCAGCGCCTCCGGCTTGCGCGCCGTGATGACGACGCGGGCGCCCTCGGCCACCAGCTTCTGGGCGATCCCCAGCCCGATGCCCCGGGAGGCGCCGGTGACGATCGCGACCTTGCCCGCGTGGACTCCCTGTCGGGCCGGGGCCGAGGCAGCGGTGTCAGGAGCAGCGGTGTCAGGAGCAGCCACGTCAGAGACCGAGGTCTCGGCCGATGAGCTCCTTCATGATTTCGTTCGACCCGGCCCAGATCTTGGAGACCCGGGCATCGCGCCAGGCGCGAGCCACGCGGTACTCGTTCATGAAGCCGTACCCGCCGTAGAGCTGGACGCACTCGTCGAGCACGTCGTTCTGCACCTGGGCGGAGAACCACTTGGCCTTGGCGGCGTCGACCGCGGTGAGCTTCTGCTCGGCGTGGGCGGCGATGCAGTCGTCGACGTAGGCCTGGGTGACCTCGAGCTTGGTCTGCAGCTCGGCCATCTTGAACTTGTTGTGCTGGAACGAGCCGACTGCCTGACCGAAGGCCTTGCGCTCCTTGGTGTAGGCGACCGTCTCGCGGAAGATCTGGAAGGCGTGCGCGGTGTTGGCGACCGCCGCCCCGACCCGCTCCTGCGGGAGGCGCTGCATCATCGAGATGAAGCCCAGGCCCTCCTCGCCGAGCCGGTTGGCGTCGGGGACCAAGACGTCCTCGAAGAACAGCTCGGACGTGTCGGCCTCCTCCTGACCGACCTTGTCGAGCTTGCGGCCGCGGCTGAAGCCCTCCATCCCGGCCTCGACCATGAACAACGTGATCCCCTTGGCGCCCTTGGACGGGTCGGTGCGGGCGGCGACGATCACGAGATCAGCCTGGTAGCCGTTGGTGATGAACGTCTTGGAACCGTTGAGGACCCAGCCGTCACCGTCGCGGACGGCGGTGGTCCTGAGCGCGGCGAGGTCGGACCCGCCGGATGGCTCGGTCATCGCGATGGCGCAGATGAGGTCGCCGTTGGCCATGCCGGGCAGCCAGCGCTCCTTCTGCTCCTGGGTGCCGAGGTCGACGATGTAGGGCGGGCACACGTCGGAGTGGATGCCGAAGCACGACGAGACGGCGAAGTTGAAGCCCGCGATCTCCTCGGCGGCGATGGCGTTGAACCGGTAGTCATCGGCGCCCGCGCCACCGAACTCCTCGGGGATGTCGAGCCCGAACAGGCCCTGCTTGCCCGCTTCCTTCCAGATGTCACGGTCGACCGACTTCACCTCGAGCATCTGCTCGGCGCGCGGCTTGAGCGTGCGCTCGACGAACTCTCGGACCGAGCTGCGGAAGGCCTCGTGGTCGGGACCGTAGACATTGCGGGGCATGGCTCTCCTTGACGGTGACGCTGAATCCTCGGTGGCGCGGGATCCTCGGTGATGGTTCAAACCTGGGTTACTAAGCGCTTGCTTAGTGTCCGATGACTGGGGCATGCTGTCAACCATGTCCAGCCCCGCGCGCTCCGTGCCTGCGTTGTCCAACGACGCCGGCACCGCCACGGCCCACCGCCTGCTCGAGGCGGCGGCCGAGGCGTTCGCCGACCGGGGCTTCCACGCGACGACCACCCGCGACATCGCCTCGCGCGCCGGGCTGTCCCCCGCCGGGGTCTACGTGCACTTCGCCTCGAAGGAGGAGCTGCTCTACCAGCTCAGCCGGGAGGGCCACGTGGCAGCGCGCGACATGCTCCGCGCCGCGGCGGAGGGGGCGGCGACCCCCACCGAGGCGCTGCGAGCGATCATGGGCCAGTTCGCCACCTGGCACGCCGAGCACTTCCGCGTGGCGCGGATCGTCCAGTACGAGTTCGCGAACCTCACACCCGAGCACCGCGACGCCGTCCTCGCCCTGCGCAAGCAGATCGACGCCGTCGTGCGCGACGTGGTGACGGCCGGTGTCGCCAGCGGCGAGTTCTCCGTCGACGACATCCCCGACACCACCTTGGCGCTGATGTCGATGGCCGTCGACGTCGCCCGCTGGTACGACCCTGAGATCAAGCGCACCCCCGACGCCATCGGCGCGGCATACGCCGACCTCGGCATCCGCCTCGTCACCGGCTGAACCACCTGCACCACGGCCCCCGGCGTGCCGAACAACGCGACGAGGTCGTCCCAGTCCCGCTCGGTGAGCGGGGCGGTGACGACCTCGTCGGGGTTCGTGGTCATGCGTCGTGCAGTCGGGCCCGTCAGTCGCGGGTCAGCTTGCGGTAGGTGACGCGGTGCGGTCGGGCGGCGTCGGCGCCGAGGCGGTCGACCTTGTTGGCCTCGTAGGACTCGAAGTTGCCCTCGAACCAGTACCACTTGGCGGGGTTCTCGTCGTCACCCTCGTAGGCGAGGATGTGCGTCGCCACCCGGTCGAGGAACCACCGGTCGTGGCTGATCACCACGGCGCACCCGGGGAACTCGAGCAGGGCGTTCTCCAGCGAACCCAGGGTCTCGACGTCGAGGTCGTTGGTCGGCTCGTCGAGCAGGAGCAGGTTGCCGCCCTCCTTGAGGGTGAGCGCCAGGTTGAGCCGGTTGCGCTCGCCACCGGACAGGATGCCGGTCTTCTTCTGCTGGTCCGGCCCCTTGAAGCCGAACTGCGACACGTAGGCCCGCGACGGGATCTCGACCTGGCCGACGTTGATGTAGTCGTGGCCGCCGGACACCGTCTCCCAGAGGTTCTTCTCGGGGTCGAGACCGCCGCGGCTCTGGTCGACGTAGGAGATCTTGACCGTCTCGCCCACCTTGACCGAGCCGCTGTCGGCCTCCTCGAGGCCGACGATGGTCTTGAAGAGGGTGGTCTTGCCGACACCGTTGGGCCCGATGACGCCGACGATTCCGTTGCGCGGCAATGTGAACGAGAGCTTGTCGATGAGGACGCGGTCGCCGAACCCCTTCTTCAGGTCCTTGACCTCGATCACCGTCGACCCCAGGCGCGGGCCCGGCGGGATGGCGATCTCGTCGAAGTCGAGCTTGCGCGTGCGGTCGGCCTCGGCTGCCATCTCCTCGTAGCGGGCCAGGCGAGCCTTGGACTTCACCTGACGGGCCTTGGCGTTGGACCGCACCCACTCGAGCTCTTCCTTGAGCCGCTTGGACAGCTTGGCGTCCTTCTTGCCCTGCACCTGCAGACGGGCCTGCTTCTTCTCGAGGTAGGTCGAGTAGTTGCCCTCGTAGGGGTAGGCGCGGCCGCGGTCGAGCTCGAGGATCCACTGGGCGACGTTGTCCATGAAGTAGCGGTCGTGGGTGACCGCGACGACGGCACCGTGGTAGGCCCCGAGGTGCTGCTCGAGCCAGAGGACCGACTCCGCGTCGAGGTGGTTGGTGGGCTCGTCGAGCAGCAGCAGGTCGGGCTTCTGCAGGAGCAGCTTGCAGAGGGCGACCCGGCGGCGCTCACCACCGGAGAGGACGGTCACGTCGGCGTCCGGCGGCGGGCAGCGCAGGGCGTCCATCGCCTGCTCGAGCTGGGAGTCGAGGTCCCAGGCGTCGGCGGCGTCGATGGCCTCCTGCAGCTTGCCCATCTCCTCCATCAGCGCGTCGAAGTCGGCGTCTGGCTCGGCCATCTCGGCGGAGATGGCGTTGTAGCGGTCGAGCTGCGCCTTGATCTCGCCGGCGCCCTCCTCGACGTTGCCGAGCACCGTCTTCTCCTCGTTGAGCTCGGGCTCCTGCATGAGGATCCCGACGGTGTAACCGGGCGTCAGCCGGGCCTCACCGTTGGACGGCTGGTCGAGGCCGGCCATGATCTTGAGGACCGATGACTTGCCGGCTCCGTTCGGCCCGACGACGCCGATCTTGGCGCCGGGGTAGAAGGAGATGGTGACGTCATCGAGGATGACCTTGTCGCCGTGGGCCTTGCGGGCCTTCGACATGACGTAGATGAACTCGGGCATGGGGGCAAGGCTATCGGCCGGGGCCCCCACGCCCGAATCCGCGTCACACGGTCGAGAGCTCGCGACCGCCGTCACCCCGAGGCACTTCACCGGTCGGCTCGAGCGCCACCTCGTAGTCGTCCGTCTCCGGGTCGTGCTCCCCCGTGGCCCGCCGGGTGGCGAGGTCGCCGGGGTCGTAGGAGGCGAAGTCCTCCTCGACCGCGACCGGTTCACCCTCGAGTGCCGCCATCGCATCCTGCACCCCCTCGTCGGCCATCCGGTCCTGCGTGTCGAGCTGGGCCCGGGACACGCGGGTCAGCGAGGTGGTGCCCCAGCTGAGGTCGTGACCGACGTTGTAGGCGTCGATCTCGACCGAGGTTGCGTGGCTGTTGTCCTGGCGCAGCCACTGGTTGATCCGGAGCCGGCCGTAGACGACCACGGGCTCGCCCTTCTTGAGCGAGTTCGCGACGTTGGCGCCGAGGGACCGGAACGCCGTCACGTTGTAGAAGCTGGTGCCGCCGTCCTCGTACTCCCGCGTCTTGGGATTGAGCCGGCGCACCGTCGACGCCAGTCGGAAGGCCGCGAACGGCACCCCGTGGCGGGTGGTCCGCGACTCGGGGTCGGCCACCACCCGACCGGTCACCGTGATGTAGGACTCGTTCATCTCGCTCACCTCATCTGTGTCGTCTCACCTGTCCATGAGCCCGGGGTACGACCCCGGGTTACGAGGCAACTGTGGTGTGGCTGCCAGGGCCCCCGCGACAGGGCACGCTCGCGCCTGTGGACACCCCGAGGGAGTGGGACGACCGGTGCACGAGCAACGCCTCAACGGCGCGAAAGCTGCTCCGCCCGCTCGAGCGACTCGCGGGTCTGGCGGTGCCGATCGAGCACGGCCCGCACCGGGCCGACGATGCGCTCGCCAGCGACCTCGGCGACCTTGTCGGTGAGGCGCCGTCGGATCTGCCGACCCCGGTGTCGTGCGCCCCGGCGCCCGAGGGCACGGGCCAGTGCGGCCAGGCCGAGCCCGAGGAGCAGGCCCCCGACGAACATCAGCAGCGGGTAGGGCAACGGACCGAGCCGCGGCGTCTCGATGTCGGGGAGCGCGAGCCACCCCATCACCACGAGCACGGCGAGCCAGAGGAAACCGAGCACCGCGACCAGGGCCAGCACGAGCTGCGCCGCTCCGAACAGCCGCCACCACAGGGGAGCCCGCATCTTCAGCGACGTGCCCACGACCGCCTGGTCGAGCGCGTCGGCGAGCTCGGGGCCCGGCGGTGTCGCCGCGTCGGCGACCGCCTCGGCCCACCGGCTGGGCAGGCCCTCGGCCGCCTGGTCTCCCACGCGACGGGTGGCCAGCTCGACCGCCGAGCGCGCTGCAGGGGTCGGGGGCGGCAGCGACGAGCGACCGAGCACGGTGCGCACGTCGCCGGCCGTGACGGCGAGCTTCTCCTCGACCGCGTCACGGGTGTTGAGCCGAAGCCGCTTCATCGGGTCGGGCCGCAGGGCGCGGACCCAGCGGGTGAACGGCCAGCCGGTGCGGCCCCAGGCCTGGTTGCGGTAGTCACGCTCGACCGCGGCCACGACCGTGGGGATGCCGGCGGCCCGCGAGAGTGCGTCGACGAGCTCGGCATCCACCGTCTCGGACAGGGTCGCCTCGGTCGGGGCCACTCCGCCGCGCAACGTCGCGGCGCTGGCCGACACGTCGGCGAGCAGGCGGTGCTGGGCGGCGTTCTGGGCGGCCACCGCCGTCGCGAGCCGCATCCGCAGGTCGTCGACCCCGACGCCGCTGGTGGCAGAGGTGGTGATGACCTGGACGCCGGGGATCCCGTCGACCGCCGCGAGCCGCGTGAGGTCGTTGCGGATCTGGCCGGTCGCCTCGCGGGTGAGGCGGTCGGACTGGTTGAGGACGACCACGGTCACGGCGTCGTGCGTGGCCAGGACGCGCAGGTAGTCGTCGTGCAGCCGCGCGTCCGCGTACTTCTGCGGGTCGGTGACCCACACGAACACGTCCACCAGCTCGAGCACCCGCTCGGACTCCTCGCGGTGGGCGACCACCCGCGAGTCGAAGTCGGGCAGGTCGAGCAGCACCAGGCCGTCGAGGGTCCAGGGCGTGACGCGGGTCGCGTCGGTCGCCCGAGGCGTCACGTGGTGGCGCTGCGCCACGGACAGCCAGTCCAGCAGCTCGGTGGCGTCGTCGTCGCCCCAGACCGCTGCCACGGGCCGCGAGGTCGTGGGCCGTCGAGCGCCGACCACGGCGACGTCGGCTTCGACCAACGCGTTGAAGAGGCTGGACTTGCCCGAACCGGTGGCGCCCGCGAGCGCGACCACGGTGTGGTTGCCGGCCTTCGAGATCCGCTCGCCGATCTTGTCGACCACGGCGCGGGCGGACGCAACTGCGGCAGGGTCGAGCTCCCGCCCGCCGGCCTCGATGGCCTGCTCGAGGGCGCCGGTCCTGGCAGTCAGCTCCTCCGAGCTGACTGCCTTGACCTGCTTGCTGCCCATGGTCAACGGGCTCATCGAACCGCCTTCACCGCTGCTGCCGCGTCGGCGAGGCGTTGCGCCTGGCCTGGTTTGGTCTCCACGTCCTCGAGGGCCGCGTCGTAGCGGACCCGCTCCGCGGCATACAGCTCCTGCACGTGCTCAAGGAGGCGCTTGCGCGCCTTGGTCGCCATGTCTCGCACCGCCTGGTCGCCGAAGATGGCCTCGAGGACCTTCTGGGCCAGGACCGCGGTGCCGCCGGCGATGCCCACCTCGGCGCCGACCAGGCCGCCGGTGTGCGCGAAGGCCACCAGCATGAGAATCACGCCGATGCCGTTGAGTCCGTATGCCGCGATGCGGGCTGTCGTGCGACGGTCCTTGCCCTCGCCGCGCACCAGCTCGAGCACCTCGCCCTGCCAGTCACGGACCAGCCGCTCGGTGCGCTCACCCAGGTCGGGGGACGCCTTCGACAGCCCCGTCGCCTGGTCGAGCAGCGCGTCGCCGCCCGGGAGCTTGCGCCACTGACGGGCTGCGGTCGCCGCGGCGCCCTGCCCCTGGGCATTGATCAGGGCCGCGACTCCGGTCTGCAGCGCCTCACCGAGGTCTCCGGAGGGTGGGGCCTGGCCCTTGAGCGCCGCAGTGATCCGGTCACGGACCTTGGAGATGGTCGACTCGACCTGCTTGAAGAACTCGCCGGTGCCGACGTACTCCTGCCAGCGAGCGAGCACCTCTCCACGCAGGAGGGTGCCGTCGGTCATGCCGTGCTCGACGTTGGCGAGCGCCTCGCGGTAGGCCGCGTCGGACTCCTGGTGGAGGGCCGCCAGGGCCTGCGCCTGCTGCTGGGTCGCCGTCACCAGCACACGGGCGCGCTCGTCGAGGCTGCCCAGGGCGCCGTCCAGGGTCTGCGTGACGATCACCGAGCGGGCCCGGGCGTCGCTGGCCAGCGCGGTGAGCCACGACCGCAGTCGGGCCACGTCGGGCTCAGGCAGGCGCCCCTCGGCCGTGAGGGGCGCCTCCGGGATGCCGAAGATGGGTGCGGTGGACAGGCCCTGCTCACGCAGCATCGACGCGAGGTGGCTGCGGATGTCGGCCATCGCCTCCGGCGGGACCCGGTCGAGGACGATCGCGACGGCGGTGCCGCGTTCGGAGGCTTCGCGCAGCAGGTCCCACGGCACCGCATCCGCGTAGCGCGCGGCGGTCGTGACGAAGAGCCAGAGGTCCGCGGCGGCGAGCAGCTGCGAGGCCAGCGCGCGGTTGGCGCTGACCACCGAGTCGATGTCGGGGGCGTCGAGCAGTGCCATGCCGGGCGGGAGGGAGCTGGACTGCACGAGGCGCAGGGACCCGCCTCCCTCACCCTTGCTCGGGGCACCGGTGACCCGGCTCAGGTTGGGGAGCACGCGGTCGTCGGAGAACCACCGCTCGTCCTGGGGGTGGTGCACCAGCACCGGCGTCGTGGTCGTGGGTCGCAGCACCCCGGAGCGACTGACCTCTGCGTCGACGATCGAGTTGACCAGCGTCGACTTGCCGGCTCCTGTCGACCCCCCGACGACGGCCAGCAGGGGCGCATCGAGGGAGCGGAGCCGCGGGATGACGTAGTCGTCGAGCTGCTTGAGGAGGGCGTCGCGGGTCGCTCGTCCGGTCATCGCGTCAGGGATGTCGAGAGGCAGCCGGGCCTGTTCGACCTCTTCGCGGAGGGTCGAGACGGCGCCCAGCATGGACACGGCGTCGTCCCTGGAAATCACACCGCAAGCCTAACGAACCGAACGACCGCGACTGCACGCGACAGACCCGACCGGAGGCATGCGTTCGAAAAGAGGACCCTAGAACCTGCGGAAGTAGTCGTCGTAGCCGCTGCCCGTCGAGCCGTCGCCGCCGTCGTCGCGCGGGTGCAGGCGCTCGACCGGCTCGATCAGCTCCACCCCGTCGAGGGTGAGGTCGTCGACATTGGCGTCGGGCGCGGGTGCAGGCCGCCAGCGGCGGGGCGCCCGGGCCGACGTGTCCGGCTCGTCGTCAGGCGCCTCGAAGTCGACGGGGAGCCGCAGCCACCAGAGCGCCGAGACCGACAGCAGGAGGAGACACAGCACCGGAAGGGTCGCCCCGGCCGCCAGCACCTCGATGATGCTGGGCCCGGTGTCAAGGCGAACCACCCCGTCATCCGGCGGCGCGTTGGGGTCACCGCGGAACAGTGCCACCACCACCGAGAGGACCAATGCCAGGTTGCCCAGGAACACGACCGCCCAGAGACTGAAGACCTCCCAGCGCAGCACCGACGCGTGGTTGACCGGCTGGGCGAAGTGCAGGACGGCGACCAGCCCGAGCACGAGCAGGCAGGCGATCGGGGCGCCGAACGGGGTCTGCCCGTACCCGAAGCCGTACATCGCGAAGAGCGTGACGCGGTCGAGGAACGGAGGTGCAGCCGTCGGGGTGCCGTCTTCGCCGAAGTTCTGCGCCGTGGACTGGTAGACCTGCCAGCTCTGGAGGAGCCACCCGAGGATGGCCACCGCGGCTGCGAGCTCGAGGAGCCTGGCGGTCACGAACCAGGTGCGCGGCGGCGTCCACTCGAAGCGAGACGTTGAACGTCCTGCTGCGCCCGGAAAGCTCGACAGCTGCATGGGGCCCCTTCCTCCTCGCGCCAATCTAATCCAGCGCTGCGCCACACGGAGCACTCCACGGGAATGCCTCCCCGACAGAATGGGACGATGCGCATCTTTGCCGCCGTCGTCCCTCCCGAGTCGGTCCTGGACGACCTCGCGGAGTTCCTCGACCCGCGCCGGGACGCCGGGCCGGACCTGCGCTGGACCGATCCCAGCCTCTGGCACGTCACGACGGCGTTCATGGCCGACATCCCGAGCCGGCTGGTCGACCCGATGGTCGAGGGAGTCGCCGAGGCGGTCGCGAGCCGCCGACCCCTGGCGCTGTCGATCCGCGGTGGGGGCGCCTTCCCCAACCCGTACGAGGCACGCGTCACCTGGATGGGGATCGACGGCGACCCGCACGATCTCGAGTCACTGGCCGGACTGGCCCGTGCGGTCCGTCGCGCGTGCAGCCATGCCGGCGCCAACCCCGAGGGTGGGCCCTTCACGCCGCACCTCACCGTGGCCAGGTCACGCCATCCATTCGAGGCGACGCGGTGGTTGCGGGTGCTCGACGCGTATGCCGGTCCGGCCTGGACCGCGGACGAGGTCACCGTGTTCGCGTCGCACCGCGGCGAGGGCAAGGGGCGGCCGCACTACGAGCCGATCGCCGTCGTCGAGCTCTCCGGCTGACCGCCGATCCGCGAGGTCGCGACGCGCGAGGTCGCGACGCGCGACGGCGGACGCGCGAGGGCAGGACGCGCGAGGGCAGGACGCGCCAGTGCGGGACGCGACGCGAGGTAGCCCCACCGGCGTCGCGGGTCAGAGCGCGAGCATGCCTTCGGACAGCCTGCTGCGGACCTCCCACTGCGCGTCGCCGTCGGTCTGGCCCGGGAAGCCGCCCTGGCTGAAGACGAGGTTGAGGTAGGCGACGAAGGGCATGGCGACCTCTCCGACGAAGAGTCCCTCCGCGGTGCGGTCCGGAAGGGGCACGCCGTAGGGGCCGCCGCCGCTGATGTTGGCTTTGTGCAGCCGGTCGGGAGCCAAGGGGAGCAGGAACGGTTCGTCGTCCCCGGCGTCGCGCGCCTCCTGCCAGGCCTCGTGCTCGTCCTCGAAGTAGTCGCGGATGGAGGAGTCCGGGTACTGCGAGCCCTCCGCCTCGAGCACGAGCGGGTCGGCCTGGGAGGACTCCCGCCACCGCGGGTGCGTGCCGACCAGCCACACGTCTCCGACCAACCGGATCCACGACGACAGGGCCATCGGGATCGGCCCGAGACGGTCCTCCAGCCAGGCGACGTGGGCCCGCGCCTCGGGGCCCGGCGGGTGGAACGGCTCGACGGCGGCCTGCCGGTTGTCGTTCACGTGAAAGCGGTACCCCTGCTCGCGGAGCCGGTCCACGACCAACCGGACGTTGTGCGCGGCGCGCGTCGCCATCTCGTCGCACACGGCCTGGGCCTCAGCGGCGAACTCGGGCGCACGCACCCGGTCACCCAGCTGGCGCAGCTCGTGCCACACCAGCTCGCGCTCCCCTGCTTGGTACCGCTCCAGCCATCGCCCTTCAGCCATGCCGGCGATCCTGCCAGCCGGAAGCGCGACTCGCGATCGGCCCGCCAAGCCGCCGCCTGAAGGCACCACTTCTGGCCAGAGGTGCTGGATCAATGGCCCGATCGGGGCCCGCGCTGAAGCATGGATGGCCAGGAGTCGCGGTGGTTGGTGCCCCCGGCAGGACTCGAACCTGCGACCCAGTCATTAGAAGTGACTCGCTCTATCCGCTGAGCTACGGGGGCAATGCCGCAGAGTCTAGGACGATCGCGTGCTCCCTCCGGGATCCGCCAGCTGGCGCAGGCGACGGAGGGCGAGCTCGGCGAGCAGGGCCGCACCGTCGGGGACGACCGAGTCGTCGAAGTCGGCCCGCGGGGAGTGGTTGTCGGGGGCCGACGCGTAGTTCGTGGCTGGACAGGCGCTGAGGTTCACGTAGGCGCTGGGCACCTCCTGCCCGACGAAGGCGAAGTCCTCCGCACCCATCTCCGGGTTCCGCTGGTGGACGTAACGATCCGTTCCGAACAGGTCGACGATGGTGCCCTTGGCGAAGGCGTACTCGCCCTCGTCGTTCACCGTCACGGGGTAACCGGGGATGTATTCGACCTCGGCGGTCAGGCCGTGGGCCCCGGCCAGGCGAGTCGAGAGCAGCTCGATCTTCGCCGCCATCTCGGCGCGGGCCTTCTCGGACAGGCTGCGCAGCGTCGCCTCGAAGACCGCGTCGTCCGGGATGATGTTGTCCTTGGTGCCGCCGACGAACTTCCCGACCGTGATGACCACGGGGTCGAAGACGTCGAACTGTCGCGTGACCAGCGTCTGCAACGCCACGACGATCTCGCACGCGACCGGGATGGGGTCCTTGGCGCGGAACGGCTGCGACCCGTGTCCGCCCTCGCCGACCACCCGCACCTTCACCTCGTCCGCGGCAGCCATGAGGGGGCCGGGCCGACCGAACCACGTGCCGAGCGGATGCTCGGAGGAGTAGACGTGCAGGGCGTATGCCGCGTCGACCCGGCGCCCGGCCACGTCGAGCAGGCCCTCGTCGATCATCGGCTTCGCACCACCGGGGCCCTCCTCCCCCGGCTGGAACATGAAGACGACGTCACCCTCGAGCTCGTCGCGCAGCTCGTGGAGGATCCGCGCGGCGCCCACGAGCCCCGCCACGTGCAGGTCGTGACCACAGGCGTGCATGAGGCCCTGGTGCTGCGAGACGTAGTCGAGCGGCAGGTCCTCGGTCACGGGCAGGGCGTCCATGTCACCCCGCAGCAGCACGACCGGGCGCTCCGCCGCGGTCGCGTCGGCACCCGAGTCGGTCGTCGTGCCACGGCCGCGCAGGACGGCGACGACGGACGACAGCGACTCACCCAGCGTGATCTCCAGGTCGAGCCCGTCGAGCGCCTCGAGCACCGCCTGCTGGGTGAGCGGGAGCGACATCCCGAGCTCGGGGATCTGGTGGAGCCGGCGGCGGAGCGCGATCAGGTCCGGACCGATGGCGGAGGCGAGTTCGAGGGTGCGCACGCCCTGCACGCTAGTACGCGCCGAGGAAGTCCCTGCGGCTGGCGGTGATGGCCAGCAGGAGCTCGCGCTCGGTCTCGAGCGCACGGGTGTCGGCAGCGCTGTGGTGCATCCGTGCTCGCAGGAGGGCCAGCTCGCTCGCGGAGTCCTGGAACCGGCGCATCGACCGCAGCATGGCCCGGCCACCGGACGTGCGAGCCCAGACCCGGGCCGAGCGACGGCCGTTCATGGTGGACAACATCTGCACCTCGCTGGGCGACAGCCAGCCTGCGTCGGCGTACTCGCTGAGGTGCCGGCCGATGAGGCGTCCCTCCCTACGACGGGCCCAGACGACCAGCGCGACGAACCCGATGAAGATCGGCACCTCGACGACGAGGTAGACCGAGAGCATCCCGGCGCCCCCGGTGATGGCAGCCAGGTTCCACACAGCGTGGGACAGCACGGCCAGGAGGTAGCCACCGACCGGTGCCAGCACTTTGAGGCCACGGTTGCGGGTCGTGGCGGCGATCCCGATCCCGATCCCCGTCAGCACAGTGAACATGGGGTGGGCGAACGGCGTGAACAGGCAGCGGGCAATGAAGGTGCCAGTGAGGGCCGAGTCGCCACCGTCGCTGTAGGCCATCCCGAGGTACTGGATGTTCTCGGTGAAGGCGAAGCCGGCCGCGACCACCCCGGCATAGACCATCCCGTCGATGATCCCGTCGAACTCGCGACGCCGGAACCACCAGATCAGCAGGACGAGCAGACCCTTCGACGCCTCCTCCACCAGGGGCGCGGAGAAGACCGCGGTCGCGAGCAGCGCGTCGTCCTCACGACCGGTCGCGGCCTGGAAGGCGATGTTGGCGCCGGTGTTGAAGATGCCGGCGACCAGCGCGGCGACCAGCGCCCCCCACAGGAACGCCGTGACGAGGTAGCGGGCCGGCTCCGCCTCGAAGCGGTCGAGCCAGAGGAAGGTGGGGATGACGATGCCGAGCGGAATGGCGGCGAGCACCAGCGCCAGGAGCGTCGTCACCAGGCCGAGGGTGCCGCCGTAGTAGACGGCGAGCACGACTGCCGCGAGGCCGAACCCGACGACGATGAGCCCGACCAGGAGCCACCCACGCAGGCGGCGGCGGCCGGAGGGCGTCGACCCGGCACCGGCGGGCGTGGGCGCGCCCGTGGGCGGTGCGTCCGCGGCATACTCCTGGCCCTGTCCCCACGTCATGCCGGGAAGGGTAGTCGAGGAGGTCGCGCAGCCGCCCGTGTCACACCGGGGCAATAAGGTGGCCCGGTGACTGCCACCCCCACCGACCGCTCTGTCAACGACCGCATCGTCTGGATCGACTGCGAGATGACCGGGCTCTCCCTCGAGGCCGACGCCCTCATCGAGGTCGCGGCCCTCGTGACCGACTTCGAGCTCAACCAGCTCGGCGACGGCGTCGACGTCGTGATCCGTCCGCCGGACGCGGCCCTGGAGCAGATGGACGCCTTCGTCCGCAGCATGCACACGACCTCGGGTCTGCTCGAGGAGCTGCCCGCCGGCACGACCATGGAAGCAGCGCAGGAGCAGGTGCTCGCCTACGTCCGTGAGTGGGTGCCCGAGCCACGCAAGGCCCCGCTGGGCGGCAACACCGTCGGCACCGACCGCAACTTCCTCGCCCGCGACATGGCCGAGCTCGAGGCCCACCTGCACTACCGCATCATCGACGTCTCCTCCATCAAGGAGCTGTCCCGCCGCTGGTACCCGCGCGCCTACTTCGGCTCGCCCAAGAAGTCCGGTGGCCACCGCGCGCTCGCCGACATCCGCGAGTCGATCGCCGAGCTGCGCTACTACCGGGAGGCCGTCTTCGTGGCACCGCCCGGGCCGGACAGCGACACCGCCAAGGGCATCGCGGCGCGGCACATCGTCGACCACGACTGACCGCCGCACCACGACAAGTCGGTATGCCGCGGCCTCGCCGGCCGCTCTGCGTCACTCCCGGGGTGGTCACGAGCACCGGTCGGGAACAGGTACTATTGGCGTCGCTTCCGCGACCGGCATTGTCCGGTCGCGACGCATGGTGGGCGTAGCTCAGCTGGTAGAGCACCGCGTTGTGGTCGCGGGGGTCGCGGGTTCAAGCCCCGTCGCTCACCCCAAACCGAAGGCCCCTGACCGACACGGTCAGGGGCCTTCGTCGTCTACTCCTCCAAGACCCGCCAGACCGCGACGAGGTTGCTGGCCAACAGCACGGCAGCAATGTAGAACCACAGAGGCAGCAGGAGTCCTCCGGGGCAGAGGGCCAGGGTGAGGAGGGAGGTCCTCTGGGCACCCTGGCGCGAGACCTTCGGTCTGCACGGTGCGCATCACGACGACGGTTCACCCTTCCACCCTCAGATGTACAGGTCACAGTGACACGTGTTGACAAGAGATCTATGGACATGTGGTCATGAAGAGCGCCCCAGGTCTTCATCGCTCCGGTGGCTCTGGCGCCGGCCGGTGCGGGCCGCGAGACTGACTGCATGCCCGGCTGTTGCGACCCGCACGGGTTCGACAAGGTGTTCAGCCCGCGGTTCGCCCGCCGAATGGCGCGGCGCTACCGCAAGCGCGGGCTGGGCAGGGCCGAGCGCGACATGGTGGCCTTCCTGGCCGCGCAGGGGCTCGACGGTGCGACGGTCCTGGAGATCGGTGGCGGAGTCGGCGAGATCCAGCTGGAGCTGCTGCGGCGTGGGGCCTCCCGCACCACCAACCTCGAGCTGGTCACGTCCTACGACGGCCTGGCCGACGAGCTGGCCCGGGAGGCCGGCGTGGCCGACCGGGTCGAACGCCGTCTGCACGACATCGTCGAGGAGCCCGACGCGGTCGAGCGTGCGGACGTCGTAGTGCTGCACCGGGTCGTCTGCTGCTACCCCGACTACGAACGCCTGCTGGGGACGGCTGCCGACCACGCAGGCCGACTCCTGGTCTTCAGCCACCCGCCGCGGACCTTGGTGACCCGCGCCTTCGTCGCCAGCCAGAACGCGGTCCTGCGGCTGACCGGCCATCACTACCAGTCCTTCGCCCACCCACCCGAGGCCATGCTCGGGGTGCTGCGCGAGCACGGGATGACCGTCGCCCACTCGCGTCGTGGGCCTGTCTGGCACACCGAGGGGCTGGTGCGCGAGGCCGCGTGAGGTCCGGGGTGGCGGGGGCACGGCAGGCGACGTCGGGCAGGATGGTCGGGTGTTCATGGACTCCGAGGGCAAGCGCAAGGTCATCAGGATCGGCGTGTGGGTCGCCATCCTCGGCCTGCTGCTGGGGGTCCTCAGCTCACTCGTCATGGCGACCGGCGCCGACGCCCATGCAGCATTGAGGTCGATCTCCCCGAAGGACGGCGCGACGGTGACCGCCGTCCCCACGAAGGTCGTGCTGACGTTCAACGAGCCGATCGGCACGAGCTTCGCCACCGTCAGCGTGGCCGGCCCCGACGGGTCCGTGTCTGAGGGCAGGGCCGTCGTCGACGGGTCGACGGTCACCCAGGCCCTGGCGGACAACCTGCCGAACGGCCGCTACACGGTGTCCTTCCACGTGGTCAGCGAGGACGGCCACCCGGTCTCCGACCGCACCACCTTCTCGGTGGCTGCCGTCCCCACCGCCACACCGCTTCCCAGCACCCCGGCGACGACCTCGACCACGACCGAGCCCACCACCAGCGAGCCGACCACCCCCGCGCCCTCGGCTCTGCCTGCCGACGATGACGAGGGAAGAGGCCGCGCCCTGCGGATCGGGCTCGCCGTCGGAGTGGCCGCCCTCGCCCTGGCCGGAGGCACCGCCCTCGTGGCCGCAAGCCGGCGTCGGACCGGCGAATGAGCCGTGGCGTCAGCCGATTTCACGCCGCCCGCATCGTCCTGCTAAGGTCTCTCCTCGCGCGCCATTAGCTCAATTGGCAGAGCAGCTGACTCTTAATCAGCGGGTTCGGGGTTCGAGTCCCTGATGGCGCACCAATCCATTGTGTTACTTCGGCTGATCCCGGTCATCCGGGCTTCGGCTGTTGGGTAACACTGTTTCGGTTGATGGGTGACACCTACTTCGGTTGATGGGTGTCACTCGATCTGACCCTACGTTGCCCGCCCGGGACTTGGGCGCGTTTGACTCTGACCTCCCCGGCGCTTCGGCGCTGTTCGGTGCGCAGCAGGTAGTCGCCGTCGTAGAACTGCAGCACCTGGCCGGTGACCCAGACATCGATGTTGCGGCCGGCG